>JBLWVL010000004.1:0-136862 GCA_048268485.1 Oceanospirillum sp. | reverse complement strand
TTCTGGCTTCTGGCTTCTGGCTTCTGGCTTCTGGCTTCTGGCTTCTGGCTTCTGGCTTCTGGCTTCTGGCTTCTGGCTTCTGGCGGTGGTTGGCAACAATTAAAACAAACGACTGTTTTAAATTGGATGGAATTGGTTTAGGCTGAACTGTCCTAAAGATCAGTCCTGGCCATTAACGCATCCGGGATAAAAATAAAAATGAAAGGAGATTTCTATGGCATTCCGTGTAAATTATCTGGGAAATACGCAAAGTGGCTTATGGAGCCGATGTTTTTCCATGATGCTTAAAAGCGTATTTCTGTCACTTTCTCTGGGTATATCCTGGCAGAGCTATGCTGCGGTTGTCGCTGAGACATCGTTACCTGCGGTGAGTGTACAGGATGGCGGTGAGCTTGTGCTTAACGCTGATAATATTGACTACAGTCCATGGAAAAGCCAGCAGCTAACAGGCAAGGTATATGTGATTCAACATATAGCAGGCCGCTCCTCAGCTAAGGCTCTGAATGCCCCTTTAATTGACCGTATTAAAGCTGCAAATTTACCAAAGGATCGCTATCAGACGGTAACAATAGTCAATACGGATGATGCAATCTGGGGGACAGGCGGTATTGTAAAAGGCAAGCTGGAGAGCAGCAAAGAGGAGTTTCCCTGGTCTATGATGGTTCTGGATAACGAGGGCGTTGCACGCTCAGCCTGGGACCTGGAAGAGAAAAGTTCTGCAATTATTGTGGTGGATACGGAAAACCGGGTACGTTGGGTGAAAGATGGCGCACTGAATGATCATGAGCAGCAAGAGGTGATGACTCTGATCCGGCGTTTACTGGAATAAATACAGGTTTTAATCTGTTGAAGTGTAATAAGCCCGCTGAATCTGCCTCTTTTCTCGCCCTGGATTCAGCGGGTTTTCTATTACGGTAATATTGATGCTGTTTACTATTGACCGCTAACTTCTGTCAGGAAATCAGAGAACCGTTTCCATGAGTGTTTGTCAGCAGTTTTATGGTAGCGATCAGATCCAAATACGCTGAAGGCATGACGCGCACCGCTGTATGTGGTCATCTCATGCTCAATATTTGCATCCTCAAGTTCAATGGTTAGCTGAGCAAATTCAGTGATGGGCACCACACGATCTGCGCTGCCATGAATTATCAGGATTTTACCTTTAGTTGTTGAATAGTCCTGGCCCTCTGGTGTTTTCAGGCCACCGTGAAAGGATACAAAGCCCTTCATATCTACACCCGAGCGAGCCAGTTCCAGAATGGCAGCCCCACCAAAGCAGTAACCAACAGCAACCGCATTATTCAAATTAGCTCCCTGCTGTTTAGCTGCCTGTAACGCCGCTTGCATTAAGTTGCGCATTTTTGCCCGGTCTTT
Organism: Oceanospirillum sp.; assembly: GCA_048268485.1. Lineage (GTDB taxonomy): Bacteria > Pseudomonadota > Gammaproteobacteria > Pseudomonadales > Halomonadaceae > Oceanospirillum. The sequence continues at coordinate 135,488 of JBLWVL010000004.1, read as the reverse complement.
ATAAAGCTCTCCGGTGAGTTGCTGCTTATCTTTTACCTCTGTTGGACGAACGCCTTTGCCGAAAAGGTCAGCTGCAAAAACGTTATAGCCTTTATCGGATAGCATTTTTGCACGCTTTTTTTCGTAGCCTGTCAGGCCGTCCCAGTCATGGGCTATCAAAACCAAAGGCGCGCTGTTAGGGCTTTTGGCGGCAGGATGATAATAACCCTCGTAGGACTGTCCTTGAACCCTATAAATAACATCCTTGCCGCTGACTGCGTGGGAGGGTAGAGAGAAAAATATTAAACTGGCACTCAGAAACAAAAACTGTAACGGTCGTAGAGCTTGAGTAGGCATATGGGTTACCTCATTTGGATGCATATTCAAAGCTTACGCCATAATAAGAGAGAACGATCACTTTTTTCCTGGGTCGGTCATTGGGTGTGACGCCAGTGGTTGTTCAGCGGTTGGTTTTTTTAGTCCAGACGAAAAAATGCCCCATCAGGAGCATTTTTTTCAGGTTGGTAGCCGTGTGTATTGAGGTGTGATCTGCCGGATTAACGGTTGCCCCAAGGAGAAGTCGGCTTGTTAGCGGAGAAGCTGCGCTTGGGTTTGTTCTCAGACTGGCCAGATGTATTGCCTGAGCTCGAATGATTAACGCTTAGCTTACCGCGTGAAGATGGCTTGCTCTGGGCTGATGTTTTTTTTGCAGGTGTATTATTGCGTGGGGTCGGACGTGCGTCCTGAGTGCCGGATGACCGGCTGTCTGCACGGCTCTCACCTGAAGCTTGACCTGTATGGCGGCGGTTTTTACCGGCAGGCTTATGGCCTCGGGCATTTTCACCGGAACGCTGACCATCTTTATGTTCACCCTGAGGGCGTGAGCGCCTTGGTTTATGAGAACTGGAAGGGGACGAAGACCCCAGGTCATTTGTGGGTTCAAACCCTGCAACGGTATGGCGTTCGAGTTTTTTCTGAATAAGGCGTTCGATGTCATTCAGCTGTTTAGTTTCATCGGCACTGACTAAGGATACCGCTTGTCCGGAAGCTCCGGCCCGGCCTGTGCGACCAATTCGGTGTACGTAGTCTTCGGGCACGTTTGGCAGTTCAAAATTGACGACCTGAGGTAACTGGTCAATATCCAGCCCTCGTGCTGCGATGTCTGTGGCAACCAGCGTACTGATTTCACCGCTTTTAAAAGCAGCCAGTGCTTTGGTTCTCGCACCCTGGCTTTTATTCCCGTGAATCGCGGCGGCGCTAATGCCGTTCTTTTCCAGCACTTTGGTCAGCTTATTCGCACCATGCTTGGTGCGGGTGAAAACCAACACCTGATGCCAGCTCTCACTTTTTATCAGATGGGAAAGCAGGGCTGATTTACGGTTTTTATCGACCGGACTGATCCACTGTTTAACCGTTTGTGCGGTGGAGTTTGCAGGCGCAACTGACACTTCAACCGGTTGATGAACAATACCTTTTGCCAGCTTGCGGATCTCGTCGGAGAAGGTTGCTGAAAACATCAGGTTCTGTCGTTTTGCCGGAAGTACCGCCAGAATTTTACGGATATCATGAATAAAACCCATATCCAGCATACGATCTGCTTCGTCCAGCACCAGCACTTCAAGGTGGTTAAAGCGCACAGCCCCCTGTTGGTAAAGATCCAGCAAGCGACCAGGCGTTGCAACCAGAATATCGCAGCCGTGTTTCAGCCGTGCGATCTGTGGGTTAATTTTCACCCCACCAAATACGACGCTGCTGCGCAGAGGCAGGCCTTTACTGTAAAGAGATACACTTTCTCCGACCTGTGCGGCAAGTTCTCTGGTCGGTGTCAGAATCAGTGCCCGTACCTGATTGCTTTTGGTTGGTTGGCCTTTGCTCAGGCGCTCCAGCAGGGGTAGGGTGAACCCTGCGGTTTTACCTGTACCAGTTTGAGCCGCAGCCATCACGTCTTTGCCTGCGATTACTGCCGGAATCGCTTGTGCCTGAATCGGGGATGGAGTTTCATAACCCTGCTCGCTGACGGCGGCAAGAATAGGGGCGCTAAGGCCCAGATCGGCAAAGCTCATAACCGGTGATCTCTTAAATAGATAAAAAAAGCAGGCGCACAAGGTGCATACAGGGGACCGCGCAAAGCGGTGATGAAGCTTACAGCATGTGTCGCATAAGGGCTATTGTATAATGTGTTTTTCTTGTTATCAGGTGCATTTCATCAAAAGGGCCGCAAAGATACTTTCGTTCTTACGCTGCTGAAAAAGTCCCGGCAGAATAGCCGCCGGGGTTAAGGAGAGGATTTAATGCTAAATCCTTTCGGGACATTTTTTTGTTTGGTCTGTGACTCCGGGATAAGCGTATTTATAAAAACCTGCTGGTACTGAGAGTCACTCGGTTTTAGGGCCAACCCAGACTTGCTGAGTATTGACGAACTCCATTATGCCATGAGGGCCAAGCTCGCGACCAAAGCCTGAGCGCTTTATGCCACCACTCGGTAATCTGGGGTCGGTCTTTACAATGCCGTTAACGACAACCTGGCCGGCCATGATTTCCCGTGCCATTGTTTCGCCTCTTTCAGTATTGGTCCATATAGACGCTGCTAAGCCATACTCGGTATCGTTGGCGATATTGATTGCTTCACCGGCATCAGTGGCTTTTATGACTACGGCGATAGGACCAAATGTTTCTTCACGGCAGGCCAGCATCTCATTGGTGACATCCACCAACAGAGTAACGGGATAGAAAAAACCATCCCGTTCAGGAATCTTACCACCAAGCAGGCAGCGGCCGCCTGCGTCAATAGTTTGCTGCACCTGCCGATCAAGATTGTCTCTCAGGTCCTGCCGGGCGATGGGACCTATATCTGTACTTTCCTCTTTTGGGTCCCCCATTTTCAGCTTTTCTAAGCGCAGCTTTAGCTTATCAACAAAACTATCGTAGACAGTGTCTTCGACAATGATGCGTTTAGCTGCAATGCAGGACTGACCGGCATTGATCGTCCGTGACAGAGTAATGGCATCGGCTGCGGCGTCCAGGTCAGCATCCGCCAGTACAATTGCCGGGTCAGAGCCGCCTAACTCAAGAACGGAGGGTTTAATTTCTGAGGCAGCGATGGATGCGACGATGCCTCCCGCTTTACCGGACCCCGTGAAGGAGACAGCCTGAACCCGGGGATGTCGGATTGCTGCTTCTACCTCAGGTGTTTGTAACGGGAGGTTTAGCATAATGTTGTCCGGAATACCTGCTTGCTTAAACAGGCCGGCAATTGCCTCGGCACAACCGGGTACGTGGGGATCATGCTTCATCAGGCAGGTATTGCCGGCCATCAGTGTCGGGGCGCAAAAGCGAAATGCCAACCAGAAAGGGGCGTTCCAGGGCAGGACTCCTAAAACCGGACCTATGGGAAGATGCTGCACATAACTGTGGCTGGCATCGGATGGCAGTGTTTTAGGGCTGAGATACTCTTCGGCGTGCTCGGCGTAATGCTCAGCGCACCAAGCCGCTTTGATGACTTCAGCCCTTGCTTCTTTAATAGGTTTTCCCATCTCTTCGGTCATGGGCATCGCCAGCATATCAACACTTTCGCGCATGATTCGGGCAACACGGGTCAGTACGGAAGCCCTGTCGGTAAAACTGAATTTACGCCAATTCAGCCAGGCCTCGTAAGAGGCCTCTATGCGTTGCTCCATTCCAGCCTTGTCCAGAGATGGCTTTTCATAAAGTATCTGTCCGGTTGTCGGATTGATTACGGATAACATATCAGGCTCCTTGTTATCGGTCAGGCGTTTGGCTGCGCTCAGGACGTTTTCTTAGTGGCTTTGGATTTAGTAGGGTGTTTCTCTTTGCTCGCTGCTTTTCCCGATTTTGTGTGCTTGTTTTTCTTCAGGGCCTGTACAGTTTCCTGAGCGTTTTCGGTGGGAAATGTACTCGGGATGACATCCTTAATCTCTGTTTCAGGTTTAACGATAAAGTCCTCCTCCATACCCTCGAAGAAAGAAGCGCAACCTGTATCGGTGATATAGATAGTGTCTGAGATACCGCAGGTTTTATCGCCATCAACACCCCACATCCAGGGGATAATATGGAAGGTCATGCCTGGCTTTAGTATGGTGCTGTCGCCTTGCTTCAGACTGATGATATAGCCCTCATCCCAGCTGGGTGGAAATGCGATGCCGATGGAGTAGCCGGAACGGGTGATCAGGCGGGCACCTACATCATTTTCTGTGATGATTGTGCGTACCAGATTGTCTGCATCGGAGACGGTCATGCCGGGGCGAAGTTCAGCGCGAACCTGCTTGAGGGCGTGCTTCATGGTTTCCTGGGCTTTGTACATGGAGTCGCCCAGCTCTCCGCAGACCACGGTACGCATCATCGCGGTGTGGTAGCGCCGATAGCAGCCTGCAACCTCCAGAAATACATGCTCGCCGGGCTGAACTTTGCGTCCTTCCCAGGTTGCGTGGCCGATCATGGATCGGGGGCCAGAAGTGACGTAGGGCATGACTGCTGGCGGCTCCCCTCCGGCACGGAACATCGCTTCACTAATAGCCGCTCCTATCTCGTTTTCTGTCACACCTGGGTATACGGCATCAAAGCCTGCCCGCATCCCTGCGACGGTGGCTTTTGCGGCGATCCGCATAATCTCTAATTCTACTTCTGACTTGCAGGCACGCCCTTCTTCCACAATGCCAAAGCAGTCCATTAGGCGACCATCAGTGAAGGCGGTATGCAGGTAGTCCTGATGGTATGCCGGGAAGAAATAGCTGTTGCGCTCATACCCCAATATTTTATCCGATAAGCCAAACTCTCTCAGAGACTCAATCAGCATCTGAATCGCATCGCCAGTATCCGGGTAAGGACGGGTTTTCTCTACCCAGGTACGGGCGTGTATGTTAGAGGCCTCCATCATGCGAGTAATCATAAAGGGCTCATCATCCTGGGGGACTACCAGTGCCTGGAAATAGGAGTATCCGGTGGTTTGATAGTCTGTCAGGTACATCAGATTTTCGGGGTCGGTGATGATCACCGCATCCAGAAGACGCTCTTTCATTCGTTGGCGGAGGTCGTTCAGACGTCGCTCATACTCTGCGAATGGAAAGGTCATATCATCCCGTTGCTTCATTGGCGTGCCTCCATAACCGTTTTTACTGCGCGTTCGAGTATCTGTAACCCTTCTTCCAGATCATTATCGGGAATCGTTAAAGGGGGGATCAGTTTGATAACCTGGCCATCAATGCCACAAGGGCCTACCAGTAAACCTTTGTCGAAACATTCACGGGCGATCGCTTTTGAGTTAGCGCCATTCTGGATGTCCAGCGCCTGGATCATGCCTTTACCACGGGCCGTGACGTTAGGGTATTGGGCTGCCAGAGCGGTCATTCGATCCGAAATCATAGCCCCTCTTTCCAGTGTTAGTGCCATTAGGGCATCATCTTCGAAATAGCGAAGTGCTTCGCGGCCTGCCACAAAAGAGAAGCCTTGCCCGCGGAAGGTGCCGGTATGCTCCCCTGGTTGCCAGTGAGCATCGTGCTCAGGTTTTACCAGGTTCATCGCCAGTGGCGTGCCAAATCCGCCAATCCCTTTTGCCAGGCAGATAATATCCGGATCAAGCCCCATTTTATCGAAGCTGAAATAGCTGCCAGTGCGACCACATCCCACTTGAATTTCATCAATAATGAGTAGCGCACCCAGATCTTTTGCCAGATTTTGCAGTGCCATCAGCCAGGACTCGCTGGCAACGTTAACTCCACCTTCGGCCTGTATGGTTTCAACAATAAAAGCGGCCGGTGGCTCCAGGCCGCTACTGCTGTTTTCATAACTGGCCCGTAGGGTAGTCAGACCCTCAAGCCCACCGCCAACATTGCTTTCAAAGGGAGCATGCTGAACATGGCCCAAAGGCACACCTGCAGCATTACGGAAGTATTGATTGGCAGTGCAGGCCAATGAGCCCAGGGTCATACCATGGAAGCCCTGACTGAAGGCGACAATGCTTTGCCTGCCTGTGACTCTGCGTGCCAGTTTTAGCGCAGCTTCCACAGCGTTGGTGCCGGTGGGGCCCATAAACTGCATTTTGTAATTCATGTTGCGGGGTTTCAGAATGGTTTCGGCAAATGCGCTGATAAAGCTTCGCTTAACCGTTGTGCTCATATCAAGGCTATGGGCTACACCATCGGCCTGAATAAAGTCGATGATCGCCTGCTTCATATGCGGGTTGTTGTGACCGAAGTTCAGAACGCCTGCTCCAGCGAAGAAGTCGATATAGCTTTTGCCTGACTCATCGGTCTGTCGAGCATTAGACGCCGATGCAAATACGGTTGGATAGGCCCGGGAGTAGCCCCGGATTTCAGATTCCCATTGCTCAAAAATTTCCATAACCCCTCCCAAACTGAGCGGATACAGAGGTATCGCCCAGCGTGCAGATACTGCCCTTGCGGCAGCTCGGTATTTTTAAATGCAGCCAGTTCGCCAGATAGGCTCTGGAGGAACTGACCAAAATGATGAACAGACCCTGCCTGAATCAGAGTTCAGGCTGAAAAAAACCTCCGTTTGTTCCGCTTATACTCTGCAAAACAAAAATTTTGGAGTGGCAGTCAAACGTGGGTTTTTAAAAGATCTGCTTTCAACGTAGGAGAGATAAGGCGATCCTGCAAGCTAATGAAATTAATCATTAAATATGCTCTGTTTTGGGCTGAGGTGCGCCCACTAATCGGGCAAAAACAGAGACCACTTGTGGTAGTAGCCGATCATTAAACTGATAGTGCGGGCTATGGCAGGGGGCTGTGTAATTCTCCTGTTCCGCCATGCCGATCAGCGCAAATGCACCGGGAATTTGCTGCAGGTAGTAGCTGAAGTCTTCTGAGGCCATAATAGGAACCGGTGTATTACTTTGCCAACTATCGCCGAGCTGTTCCTTGAGGGCGACCCGAAAGGCCTCAGCGGCTTGGGTATCGTTCACGGTGGCTTCATATCGTGGCCTGATTTCCACCTCTGCTTCAACGCCGTAGGTGCGTGCAGTGTCCTGGCAGATCTGCTTGATTAAAGTGTTTATCGGTTGTCGCTGTTCCGGAGATGAGAGGCGTATGCTGCCTTCAATTAGGGCATTTTCCGGGATGACGGTTGCGGCGCTTTCCGCCTTAAAGGAGCAAACACTGACGACGGCGGCACCTTGAGGCGCGACTCTACGGCTAATAATTTGTTGCAGGTTGATCACCATGGCGGAGCCAGCGAGTATGGGGTCCCGGCAGAGTTCGGGTTGGCTGGCATGACCTCCCTTGCCTTTTACACGGATATGGAAGGTACCGTTACCCGCCATCACGGTTCCATCCGGACAAATAGCTTGTCCATAGGGAATAGCAGGCCAGTTATGCCAACCGTAAATCCGGTCAATTCCCTCGAGGGCACCGGCATCAATCAGGGCTTTTGCACCATGCCCACCTTCTTCTGCCGGTTGGAAAATCAGGGTGACTGGTCCCGGAAGCTGATCTTCATGGGCTTTTAGCCAGGCGGCTGTTGCCCAGAGTGCGGCGGTATGCCCGTCATGCCCGCAGGCGTGCATGCAACCTGAGGTTTGGGAGGCAAAGCTGACCTGGGCTTCTTCATGGATAGGAAGGGCATCGATATCCCCCCGGAGGGCAATATGGGGGCCGTTGGCATTGGGTGCCAGTGTCGCCAGAGTACCGACACTTTCATATTCCCGCCACTTTATACCCAGTTGGTCGAGATACTTTCTTATGGTTTGAGCGGTCTCTTTTTCCTGCCAGGTCAGCTCTGGCTGCTGATGTAGCTGATGACGCAGTTGAGTCGCTTGCCAGATGATATCTGACCATAAATTACTATCGTTCTTCGAATGTAGGTCTTGCTGACTTTGAGTGCTGTTGATATCGCTCACAGAGATCCTCCTGATCGATAAGGAAAGTTTTACCTCTATAAACCTAGTCACACAATAGGATTAAGCAAGTGCTGTCTTTACTATAAACCCGGGCTGACGTGCAGATAGCCTTCAGCGAAAAGGGGTTGTCGGCCTTGTTGCCAAAAAGCTCCGGGTAAGGTGCTTTTTGGCAGGTTACATCAGGTTATCGAATATATTTATTCGCCAGTTTTTCGCCCAGCTCCTGCTGAACTTTAGTTTGCTCTACCCAAATTTTTTCTGCCAGCCAGGGTTTTTTGGCGTAGAACTGGCGGCTAAGCATCAGGTAGTAATCTTCTTCATGAAGGCTGTATTCTGCCCGGCTGATCAGATCGGAAAGCTCCGGGTGCATCCGGGCCAAGGCTTCCACATGACTGACAACAAGAACGCTGGCAGGCACTTCTCTTCGCAACAGGGCCTGCAGAGCTTCTGTGGTCGTTGCGTAACTCTGTACCGGATAATTGTGTGTTTCCAGAAGAGGGATGATCGGGCTATGGTTTTTAACGGCTACTCCCCGGTTTTTGAGCCCATAAATACGATCGCCATCAGTTGTTATTTTGCGGTCGTCTTTGACACGATACAGGGCATATTCTTCCCCATAGAGCTTTTGTCGCGGGTCAACTTTTGCTTTGGTAAAAGGGTATTTACCAGTAAAGAGCCAATGTTCGCGGTAAGGGACGTTAAACAGGCCATCGAGTTTGCCTGTTTTTACCTGTTCCAGGCATTGATTGAATTCGCAGCGAACCAGCTGAAAACGAACCTCTTTTATCCGCTTTCCGACTTCCTGCATCACCTCAACACTGTAGCCTGGGTTATTGGCTGGAATTTCAGTGCCTGAATCCAGGTAGTAGGGAGCTGAAGCTTCTGTTGGATAGCCTACCAGAAAGCGGATGGGGGCAGCCTCTGCCTGAGTGTGAGGCATAAGGACTAATAGGCTAAGTATCAGCACTGAACAGATCGCTCTGATATCGGGCTGGGTTGTGAAAAACATAAATTAAGCACCTCCGGCAGTCTATTCCGGTTCTGAATAAACTCAGTTTACAGTTCCGGCTGGCCGACACCTCATGTGGCGGCTGTATTTGTGATAAGGGTTTGAGTAGTGTTGCTGTGATGATAATAGGAAAAGAGATTATCATAAGCGCGGCAGGAATAACCTTATTTAGGATATAAGCGATGAGCCACAAACCTGAGTATTTTATGCACAGAGCTCTGGAACTGGCGCAAAAAGCTGCCAGTGAAGGAGAAGTTCCGGTGGGGGCTGTTGTAGTGTTTGATGGTGAGATTGTGGGGAAAGGCTGGAATCAACCGGTTTCAGGCTGTGACCCAACGGCTCATGCAGAGATTATGGCATTACGGGATGCTGCCCGGCAGATGGATAATTACCGGCTGATCGATTGCGATCTTTACGTGACGTTAGAGCCTTGCACTATGTGTGCTGGTGCGATTATCCACAGCCGGATACGGCATGTGTATTATGGTGCCGCAGAACCCAGAACAGGTGTTAATGAGAGCATCTGTAATTTATTTGCTCAGCCTTGGTATAACCATAAAGTAAAGGTTACCGGTGGTTTGCTGGCCGGGAAAAGTAAACAGGTGATGAAGCGCTTCTTTTCTGAACGCCGGAAGTTAAAATGAGAGCCAGCCGGTCAAGCTTGACCGGCTGTAATGTCATATTTTAAAGCGTCTCCCCGGCGAAGCTGAGTTGGTAACTGATACCACCGTACAAATCATTTGATGAAGTGTTTTGCCACAGATCTTTTGGCTGGCTCAGATGTAATGACCATTGCTGGTTATCTGTTGGTTGCCAGTTAGCCAGTAGAGTCAGATTTTCAGGGGTTTGTGAGACAGGTAAACCAAAGCTGGTTATCAGCTCCTGATGACCATAGGTATCAATATCTGTTGTTAATCGATCATAGCGGGTTGCCAGTATCCACTCAGGGGAGACCTGGTAAGCGACTAAAGCGTAGAAACCAGAGCTTTTATCTTTAATCTGCAGAATCTGGCTGTCGGTCTGAGCATTGGTGTTCAGGTCCCGAATAAAATACTCTCCGCTAACCTGCCAGCGCTCTTTTTGCCATAATGCCGACAGCATCCACTGCTCAATATCCCCTGATAGCTGATAGACAAGGTCGCTATCAGTATTATGGCTATGGCCTGAATCTTCACTTTGATAATTTTGCTTACTGCTTAAGTAACCTACCTTGGTATCCAGGTGTCCCCAGACTCCCATCTCAGCACTTTGATCCAGGGATAAAGTCTGTGTTTGGCTGAATTTGTTGCCAGCCTGTTGGCCAGAAAGACTGTTATCGCCAGCGAAGGTTTCAAAAGTGATTTTGGTGTTGGGGGCTACATTGTAGCCGATACTCAAACCATCATCTTTTAGTTCACCCCCCATCAGGCTCTGATAGATCAGAGGAGCCGTTGGAAAAAGTAACCCGCTATGCCCCTGGTCGTTGTAAAGTGCTGCAGACGAGTAGAACCGGCCTATACGTAATGTAAAGCCCCGTAAAGGTGAATCCTGATCAGCGCTCTGAATAAAACCCTGGTCAATATCCAGTGAGGATTCACCCCCATGGCTATGATTACTGATCGCACCGTAAGCCAGCCAGTGATCGGCAAGCTCAGTGGTTAATGCCAGTGTTATCTCAGCGGCACCTATTCCTTCCTCAGCAGGTTCCGCCTGTTGCAGAATCGGTGTTGTAAGTTGATAGCTTTGTTCCGAAACCCCTGACAGGATATGTTGCTCCACATCTAAACTAATGCGTATTCCTGTATCAGGAATATCCATTTCAGAGCCATGGGCGAGTACGTCGGAAGACGGAACTATCAGCAGGCATGCTAATGTTAATATCATGGCCCACTTTGTCGCTGAGGGGGTTGGATCTGCTGCTTTAAGAATGGGGATTAGCAAAACGTTCATCCTTGTTAAAACTTTCATCGGTAAGAGATTTCAGGAAGTTGATCAGGTCTTGTTTCTCTTGCGTCGTTAGCTCAAAGCCACCCACAAAGCCGCTCTTATTAGGGTTCTTACGGCCATCGCCCGTGGCCTGACCATTAATGGTTGTTGGTGCCCGGCCACCGGCTGCGTAATGATCAATTACTTCCTCCAATGTCGCGATGGAACCATCATGCATATAAGGAGCGGTTACCTCGATATTACGGAGAGAAACGGGCCTGAACTTGCCTTTGTCTTCTTCTTTGCCTGTGAGCTCAAACAGGCCCTGGTTACCCACCGGATAGCTGCCTGCACCATCAAGGTTATAAAGACCGTTATTAAAAAAAGGTGCTTCAAAAAATACGGTTTTGCTGTGGCGGGTGGATTGGGAGAAATTAAAACCACCATGACAGTGGAAACACTCGGTCCGTTCGCTGAAGAACAGATCCATGCCGCGCTTCTGGGAGTCGGTTAGTGCGTTGCTATCGCCCTGCTCATAGCGATCATAGGGCGTATTGAAGGAGACCATTGAGCGGATAAAAGATGCGAGTGATTGGCTGATTTGCTGGAAATTAATTTCTGGGTTACCACCTGAATTGCTATCCGGATAAGCTGAGGAAAAGAGTTGCTGGTAAGTTGTATCCTGAGAAAGTCGCAATAGAATTTCTTCTTTATTGCTATCGTTAACACCCAGCTCAACCGGAAACTCTGCAAAAAGGGGAACAGAGTGCTGATCAACCAGGCTGGTTAGCGAGTGATTACCCCAGGTAAAGGTGGAGTTATAGGCAACATTGAGTAAGCCCTGAGAGTTGCGGTCAAGCTGCTCTCCGGTGGAGCCGGTCGGTAATGCGATGCCATCAGCAAAGCCGAGTTCCTGCAAGTGGCAGCTACCACAGGATTGGGTTTGATTACCGGATAAGCGGATATCAAAAAACAGATGGCGACCCAGCTCTACTTTTTCAGGTGTCATTGGATTATCTTCAGGCACAAAAGGTGCGGGAGTATTTGTGGGAATTCGGAAGTCGAAAGTACTGTTGCCTGTAGAAAACTCCTGGTGCTGCCAGTCAGAATCCCCGCAACCAGTCAATGCTGCGAGTGAGCATAGGGCTGATGCTAACCATCCTGTTTTGATGGTTTTTGAACGCAAAGCTGGAATGGCCAGCTTTGCGTTCAGGGCAGCCATCTTGGTGTTCAAGGCAGAAGATAGTGCCGCTCCCATTAAAGAGACCCTTTACCAAATAGCGTTTGATCACCTGTAAGGCCCAGGTTTTTAAAGACTTCTACACAGTCGGCATCGGTGGCACCAGACATGCAGCCAAATGGGTAAGGTGTGCTGGTAGAAAGGTCTGTGGTTGCCATCAGTTTGCCGTAATCGACGATCACTTTATTGGCTTCAATATTGAAGTCGTCTAAGGTGATTGTTGGGCGGTTTGGATTGGCACAGGTTACAGTTTCGCCCAGAGTCGGATCACCGGAACAGTCTGTGCTGCCTAAATGAAGAAACCAGGACTGGGTGCTTTGTGTGGCACCGTCCTTATCGGTGTAGTTGTAGGGCGTATCGAGTTTAAGATCCATGCGCGCATGCTTATAACCACTTTGCCAGCGCCAAAACAGGCCTGAAATATTGAGTGGAGAGGGGGCTGCTGTCGAATCCTGGTGATTGGTCTGTCCTGGAACACCTACGTTGAACTCAAGGCCTGTGTAGTCGCTCTCATCAACGGTACCGCTGACAACCATATTGGTTGCTGGTGTACCTGATGTGCAGCTGCCATCGCCGGTTTCAAAGTCTAACAGGGCAACTTCGTCAGTTTGCCATGCACCGTCATTTTTCAATGTGACAGGATGCCTGTTACCTTCGGCATCAATTAGACTGACATTATTTAAGTACAGACGAAAATCAGTTAATACGGCTGAAGAGTTATTGGTTCCCAGGCCGGCGTAAGTGTCTGCACAGCTAAAAGGTTGACCGTTGACCTCTCCTGCAAATTGAATGACGACATCTTTTTGTATTGCACTGCTATTATTATCGTTATCACTCCCCAGGCAGCCGGTGAGTGTTGCGATGCTGGCTAGGGTGCCGTATATCATCAGTTTTTTCATTATGCTCTCTTCCTCCATGTAAGGGAGGCCATCATAATAAAGGTACTGACTTGACTGAATTTGACATAGTGTCGCGCGGCACTATGCCTCAGTGGCGAAGTGTCGCAGATATTAGGATGTGCTGTTTTACTGAGGCTAGAGTACCGGAGGTACGATACTGAAGTTAACGGCTTTCTGGACACTTTCTTCTGTGGCCTGGTTTTGCGCCACCTGCTGTAGGCGGCTGTCGTACCAGGTCAGAATGTCGTAGTACTGACGGATGTTCTGAACATAATGTACCGGCTCTTCGCCCCGGGCAAAGCCGTGTTTGGTGAAACGATACCAGTTACGCTTCTGCAGTAGTGGCAGGTGTTCGCGCACATCGATCCATTTATTGGGATCTTTCTTCATATGCTCGGTGATTTTCCGGGCATCCTCCAAATGACCATAACCGACGTTGTAGGAAGCAAGTGCCATCCAGGTGCGATCCGGTTCCAGAATTTGTTCCGGCATACGGCGAATCAGTTTGGAAAGATAACGGGCTCCCCCATAAATACTTTGTTTTGCATCCAGCCTGTTTGTTACACCCATATCACTGGCTGTATTCAGGGTTAGCATCATTAGTCCCCGAACTCCCGTTGGTGACTTGGCCCGAGGCAGCCAATGGGATTCCTGGTAACCTGTGGCGGCCAGTAAGCGCCAGTCGAGGTTGTATTTTTCAGCCGCTTGCCTGAAGTGCTTTTCATACTTAGGCAGGCGTCCTCGGATATGACGCAGGAACAGCTGGACGCCAACATAGTTCAGCTCCTCTTTATGCCCATAATAGCGGTCGCGAATTTGAGAGAGGGTGCCATCACTCTCTATCTGGGAGAAGAAGTCCCGGGCAGCATTGTATAGGGTATTATCTCTGCGTTTTGGCATCGCCCATGCGAGCTTATGAGTCTCGTTCAGTACAAAGGCTTCTTTTACCCTGGAGTAATAAGCTTTGTTAATTCCCAGCTCGTTCGAGTTGATGACAGCAAAGTCCAGTTCCTGCTCGTGTACCATACGGATAAGATCCGTGGCTTCCAGGTCGCTGGTTTCTTTCCAACTAAGTTTTGGCTGTTTCTGTTGCAGGCTTCGGAGCAGGAGGGCGTTGTTTGTGCCGGCAATGACGGCAGTTTGTTTACCCACTAAGTCTTCTATTGTTTTGGGCCTGGACTCTTTCCGGTTATAGATCACAACCGGCTGCACATCCATATAGCCCTGGCTGTAGTAGAAGTCGCCGATACGATCCAGATTGACTTCAAGCCCTGCCGCAGCCAAATGAGCGTCTCCCTCTTCCAGAGACTGATAAATACCCTTAATGTCATGGTTGCTATCGATTTCGAGCTTTACTCCGAGATGGTCCGCAAACAGGCTTGCCAGTTCATACTCGAAACCAGTGGGGCCATCGGACCCTTCATAGTAGGTCGTTGGGGTATTCCGGGTCAGAATTTTCAGCGTGCCATTTTGTTTGACTTCTTCCAGAACGGTGGGTTGGTTGCAGCCAGACAAAGACACGGCTGCCAGCAGCGTTGCTGCGGCCATTGTGAACTTTGTAAATTGTAAAAAAGGCTGCTTAAACACAGTGTTCACCAGACGTTGCTGTAGTATAGAGCGAACTCAATAACCGTTGTAATACGGGCTGTTTCGCCGATGGAAAAATAAACAGAACCCTATTGTCGCATTTTTTTTGCTTAAAATGACACTCTGCTAAATGATATAGCAAGAAAGTCATCTTCAGATTGGCTTTAAACACAGGGTTTGCAGTATTATTGGCACCCTCATCATTTCTGCCATTTAACAAAGCAAATGAACTGTATCCTTGTTTTTCGTTTGCTTTTAAATAGTAGAACAAGTTCCGGTTTCCGATTTTTTTAAAGAGGCTTCTTTTCGTCATGCTTAAATTGCGTGGAGCGCCCGCCCTATCTGCCTTCCGAACCCAGAAGCTGCTGTCTGCCCTTCAAGAGGCAGTGCCAGCGGTTCAGAATGTACACGCCGAGTTCATGCATTTTGCAGAGCTGACCGCAGACCTGACAACCGAGCAGCAAACGGTTTTGGACCGCATTCTGCGCTATGGGCCCAAGTCTGATCTGCTGGAGTCCTCCGGCACCCTGTTTCTGGTGGTGCCCCGTCCGGGAACCATTTCTCCCTGGTCTTCCAAGGCGACCGATATCGCTCATAACTGTGGTTTGAATACTATCAGTCGTATTGAGCGTGGTATCGCCTATTATGTCGAGTTGCCAAGCGCTTCGGAAACCGATCTGGCTGTGATCAAAGATCTGCTGCATGACCGCATGACTCAGGCCGTACTGACGGATCTTGATCAGGCGTCCTTACTGTTCAGTCACGAGCAACCCCGGCCGATGACCTCTGTAGACATTTTGGGTCGTGGCCGTCCGGCACTGGAAGAGGCTAACCAGTCACTGGGTTTGGCTCTGGCGGATGATGAGATCGATTATCTGGTGCAAAGTTTCATCGATCTGGGTCGTAATCCTAATGATATCGAGCTGATGATGTTTGCTCAGGCTAACTCCGAGCACTGCCGTCACAAGATTTTTAATGCTGACTGGACAATTGATGGCGAAGCGCAGGAAAAATCCCTGTTCGGCATGATCAAAAATACCTTCGAGCAAAGCCCTGAAGGTGTGCTGTCTGCCTACAAAGATAACGCATCTGTGATTGTTGGCCACGAGGCTAACCGCTTCTTCCCGAATCCTGAGACAAAAGAATACGGCAAACACAACGAGCCGGTTCACCTGTTGATGAAGGTGGAAACCCATAATCACCCGACCGCGATTGCGCCTTTCCCCGGTGCAGCTACCGGCTCCGGTGGTGAGATCCGTGATGAAGGCGCGACTGGCCGAGGCTCTAAGCCAAAAGCAGGTCTGACCGGTTTCACTGTATCCAATCTGAATATCCCTGGCCTGAATCAGCCATGGGAAGGTGGTTATGGAAAGCCTGCGCGTATTGTGTCTGCGCTGGATATCATGATCGAAGGTCCTCTGGGCGGTGCAGCCTTTAACAATGAATTTGGTCGCCCTAACCTGAATGGTTACTTCCGTACCTTCGAGCAGGAAGCGACCGGCGTGAACGGCAGCGAGATGTGGGGCTACCACAAGCCGATCATGCTGGCCGGTGGTATGGGTAATATCCGCGCTGATCATGTTGAGAAGGGCGAGATTGAAGTTGGTGCTAAGCTGATCGTTCTGGGTGGCCCAGCCATGCTGATTGGCCTGGGCGGCGGTGCGGCGTCTTCTATGGCGACGGGTGCCAGCTCTGAAGATCTGGACTTTGCTTCTGTACAGCGTGAAAACCCCGAAATGGAACGTCGCTGCCAGGAAGTGATCGACCAATGCTGGCAGCTGGGAGACAAGAACCCAATCAGCTTTATCCATGATGTTGGCGCAGGTGGCTTATCTAACGCCCTGCCTGAGCTGGTTAAAGATGGCGACCGTGGTGGTCAGTTCGATCTGCGTAAAGTACTGAACGACGAGCCGGGCATGAGCCCGCTGGAGATCTGGTGTAACGAATCTCAGGAACGCTATGTGATGGCGGTTTCTCCTGAGAATCTGGAAGCGTTTGAGGCGATCTGTGCCCGTGAGCGCTGCCCGTTTGCTGTCGTGGGTGAAGCTACCGCCGAGATGCACCTGACGGTTCAGGATACTGTGTTCAGCAATGAGCCGGTTGACCTGCCGATGAGTGTGCTGTTCGGTAAGCCACCTAAGATGCACCGTGAATTTAACCGCGTAAACCCTGAGCTGCCGGAACTGAAACTGGAAGGCGTTGAGCTGAAAGAAGCTGCTAAACGGGTTCTGCAGCTGCCGACGGTTGCCAGTAAAAACTTCCTGATCACCATTGGCGACCGATCCATTACCGGTATGGTTGCCCGTGATCAGATGGTAGGCCCGTGGCAGGTGCCGGTTGCCGATGTTGCGGTAACCACCACCACTCAGGACTCCACCACAGGTGAAGCGATGGCGATGGGCGAACGTACCCCGCTGGCGCTGATCAATCCTGCTGCTTCCGGTCGTATGGCGGTGGGTGAAACCATCACCAATCTGGCGGCGGCTCAGATCAACAAGATGGGCGACATCAAACTGTCGGCTAACTGGATGTCGGCAGCCAGCCACAACGGCGAAAATCAGGCGCTGTTCGACACCGTAAAAGCGGTGGGTATGGAGCTGGCTCCTGAGCTGGATATCGCGATTCCTGTGGGTAAGGACTCCATGTCCATGCGTACCGTTTGGGACGATAACGGTGAAGAGAAAGCGGTAACGTCGCCACTGTCTCTGGTGATTACCGGTTTTGCCCCTGTTGGCGATGCGCGTAAGACCCTGACCCCTGAACTGCGTACCGACAAAGGCGCCACTGATCTGCTGCTGATCGATCTGGGTCGTGGTCAGAACCGTCTGGGTGGTTCTGCGCTGGCGCAGGTGTTCAATCAGGTGGGTAACGAAGCACCTGATCTGGATGATGCGGAAGACCTGAAAGCGATGTTCGCTGTGATTCAGGGCCTGAATCAGGATGGCAAGCTACTGGCTTACCATGATCGCTCTGATGGTGGTCTGTTCGCAACGCTGGCTGAGATGTCTTTTGCCGGTCATACCGGTCTGAACATCAAACTGGATCTGATCGCAGACAGCGATGCGGATCAGGATGTTCTGGCAGCTCTGTTCAACGAAGAACTGGGTGCAGTAATTCAGATCTCCCGTGATGATTCCGAAGAAGTGCTGGCTCAGTTCCAGGCAGCGGGCCTGGGGGACTGCGTCGCGGTTATCGGCGAGCTGAACGACGAAGACTGGGTACGTTTCACCTATGACGGCGAAGCAGTTCTGGAAAATGCCCGTGTGAACTATCAGCGTAAGTGGAGCGAAACCAGCTACCGAATTCAGGCGCTGCGTGATAACGCAGACTGCGCACTGGAAGAGTTTGAAGGCCTGCTGGACTCCACTAATCCAGGTTTGCACGCTGAGCTGACTTACAACGTGAATGAAGATGTTGCTGCACCTCTGATCGCTTCCGGCAACCGTCCGAAAGTGGCCATCGTGCGTGAGCAGGGTGTTAACGGTCAGATCGAAATGGCAGCCGCCTTTGATCGTGCTGGTTTCGCAGCCGTTGATGTGCACATGAGCGACATTCTGGAAGGTCGTGTGACACTGGATCAGTTCCGCGGCCTGGTAGCCTGTGGCGGTTTCTCCTATGGTGATGTCCTGGGTGCCGGTGAAGGTTGGGCGAAGAGTATTCTGTTCAACACCACTGCCCGTGAGCAGTTCAAGAACTTCTTCCACCGTGAAGATACCTTCGCGCTGGGCGTATGTAACGGCTGTCAGATGCTGTCTAACCTGCACGAACTGATCCCGGGTGCCGAGCACTGGCCGCACTTTGTACGCAATCAGTCTGAGCAGTTTGAGGCCCGTGTTTGCATGGTTGAAGTACAGGATAGCCCGTCTGTCTTCCTGCAGGGTATGGCGGGTTCCCGTATGCCGATTGCTGTGGCTCATGGTGAAGGCCATGCTGAGTTCGCCAGTGAAGCTCACCTGAATGCACTGTTGGAAAGCGGCAATCTGGCGCTACGCTATGTGGATAATTATGGCAAAGTGACCGAAACCTATCCGGCGAACCCGAACGGTTCACCGGCGGGTGTTACCGGTGTGACCACCACCGACGGTCGTGTCACCATCATGATGCCGCACCCGGAACGGGTTTACCGTGCCGTGACTAACTCCTGGGCTCCTGATGACTGGAGTGAGGATGGTGCCTGGATGCGTATGTTCCGTAATGCACGAGTATGGGCAAACTGATCGGATAAGAGTCTTATCTGAAAGGTACAAAAAAGGCAGCTTCGGCTGCCTTTTTTGCGTTTTAGGTATTGGTCGCAGGTGTTCTGCGATCAATTTATTCCCGTTTAGAGCTTGAAGTGATCAACAGTTTTGGCCAGTTCTTTCGATATTTTTGAGAGCTCACTACTGGCGTCAGCTGTTTGTAGCGCCCCTTCAACGGTTTGATCGGATAGTTGGGTGACCGCTGTAATATTGAGACTGATCTCTTCAGCAACAGAAGACTGTTGGCTAACGGCGGTCACAACCTGAGTATTCATTTCATTGATTTGCCGGATACTTTCAACAATCGTATCCAGGGCTGCTCCGGTTTTCTCAGACTGCTCTACTGTGTTTAGCGCCTTATCACGACTGGTGAGCATAGCCTCAACAGCATGATTGATATCAGACTGTAGCTGGTTAATCATATCCTGAATGGTCTGAGCTGAGTCCTGGCTCCGTTGAGCCAGGTTCCTGACTTCATCGGCAACGACAGCAAACCCTCTGCCCGATTCCCCAGCTCTGGCTGCTTCGATTGCAGCATTCAAAGCCAGTAGGTTAGTTTGCTCAGAGATTGTCTGAATAACCTCTGTCACGGAGCCGATATTAGTACTGCTGGCCTCAAGGGATTGTATGATTTCGACAGATTTTTCAACATTTTCAGCAAGATCATTAATGGCTTCCAGAGTTCTTTGTACCGTTTCTTTACCCTGGGCGGCGTAATCCATGCCTGTTGATGCGGCCTGAGCCGAAGACTCTGAGTGGTTAACGACATCATGGATACTGGCCGCCATTTCTGTAGCGGCCGCTGCGATCTGTTCAATACGGCTTTGCTGTTCATTGACAACAGCATGAGTCTGCTGAGCAACCGCAGATGCTGATTGTGCCGTATCCTGCAACTGGTTACCGGTATGGGTGATTGATGCAATGATGGTTCTGAGCTGCTCTGCCATATGGCTAACAGACTGAAGAATGCCGGTACTGTTTTCCTGGTGCTTAACCTTCAGGTCGCCGGAGGCAATCTGGCGGGTGATCGCCGCAATATCTCTTGGTTCACCACCGATAGGCTGTTTGATCACCCTTAACATGACAACTGTAAATACAATGCCTGCGATAACAACAATCGCTGAGACAAACAAAATCAGGTCGGTCAGGTTTTCAATATCCTGCTGTAGTTTTGGGCCGACCTGCTCCTGGTCTTTTAATATATCCTGCTTAATCTGGTCGGTTTTTACTGTGATGTCTACAGAGAGGGGAATAATGGTTTTCTGAGTAATTTGAGATATCTGGCTAGCTGAGTGATAAACCTCTTCAAGAGAAGTTAGAAATGCCTGATGATTTTTTTCAAAGTGTGCAATGAGTTCGCTTTCTTCGCCGTTCAATGCATTTTTTAATAACTGCAGTGCATTGGGCATAATGTCATTAAGCTCTTTTACGGCTCTGTCGTAATGTTCCTTGTTACGTGAAATCAGATAACGATTGGTGTAAAGGCGCCCAAGCAGCAAGTGTTCCTGCACGCTGGCGGCGTAAAAAATAGTATCGCCGACACCGCTCAGGTAAGCGTTTTCGATCAGGGTTGTCATTGTCTTACGAATCTCAAAGCCTGCCGGGTATAGCTGCTGCTCTGTGATGTTATCCACCTTTCCTATTTGAGCCTTAACCTGATCAAAAGCTTGCTGAAACTGCGAAACCTGTACTTCGATAGCTTTAATCAGCTCCAGCCTTTTAGGATCTTTGAACTGAGATTTTGCCATGAGAATAAGCTCAGCAACTTCTTTTTCCTGTTTCTGATAATGCTCCAGTGTGCCCTGTTCCTGATGTATCAGGTAACTTTGCACATCTGCACCTTGCATCAGCATGCTGCTTTGCAGGTGGCTGGCGATATTGGTGTCGGCTACAAAACCACGATACTGTTGAACCCCATGCGAGCTGTCACTTAAGCCTTTATAGGAAAACAGAGTTAAGACGACACTGAACAAAATCAGCACACCAAAACCAATAGCAAGCTGCTGGGCTAACCGAAGCTGAGTGAACATAGGGCATCCTTTAAACATTAAATTAAGATCACAGTGGGCATAGTGTGATAGTGAAGTATCTGAAGGCATTATTTTTGTCTGATTAAAGCTAAGCCTCAGTTTTGCCAAGTGCACAAAGACTCATTACTAAGTGCTTTATTCAATGTACACCATACGAAAAAAAAACTTTGACAGATGCAGTCAATCACACAAGCAGATCATATGCATCTAAATAATATGTTTTCTTCCAAAAGCTCGTTGCCCTGACTGATTATGGGCCATACTGAAAGAATCCGTCATGGGCTGAACTCTGCTCTATCGGTTGAAATAATTGTGCAAAATTTTTTGCATCCACCTGAACTGATGCTGCGTAAGTATTATTGAGTACGTTAAAACGAACTTAAAAAATCAAGATAAAAATACGCTTAATAAAACCTTTTTCGGTGTATACAACCTGAGGTAACAACGATGACAAAATCTAAACTGGCTATGGCTTCTGTAATGTCCGGCATTATTGCACTGAGTGCTGCTACAGCAACACCTGCACTGGCGGCAGGTAAAGAGAAATGTTACGGCGTTGCAAAAGCGGGTCACAATGACTGCGCAACGAAAAACAGTTCTTGCGCCGGCACATCTAAAACTGATTTCCAAGGCGATGCATTTATTGCGGTGCCTAAGGGCATGTGCTCTAAACTTGCGGGTGGTAGTCTGACGTCTAAAGGTTAAGCCTTATGGTTTAGCTAGGTTTATATCAGGAGCCTTCTGTGGTTAGCGGTTCACTGCGCTAACGGGTTCCTGAGCCTCTTTTATTGTTCTCCAGAAATTCGTTATTCACTTTCTAAGAAACATTTTTATTCACTTTGAAAAATAAGATACGGAGTGCTCACCATGGATACTGTGAAGGGCTTTTCTGTGCCTGCGGCGGGTATTGGCATGGGGCTGCGGGCACCACACTATAATGACCTGCTGTCAGAGCTGCCGAATGTTTCCTGGTTGGAAGTTCACAGTGAGAACTATCTGGATGAGCAGAGTGTCCAGCGTCATATTTTACGTCAGGTCGCACAACACTACCCATTAAGCCTCCACGGTGTCGGGCTATCTCTTGGCTCTGGGGATGCCTTAGACTCTAAACATCTTGCAGCGTTAAAGGCCTTAGTGGATGAGTTTCAACCGACATTGCTATCTGAGCATCTGAGTTGGAGTGCGGTATCGGGCCGATACTTTAACGACCTTTTACCAATTCCTTATACCCATGAGAGTCTTGAGCAATTTTGCCGGCAGGTTGAGGTGGCCCAACAGGCACTTGGGCGTCAGATCCTGATTGAGAACCCTACGGCCTATCTGAATTTTAAGGCGTCTGTTTTTACGGAATGGGATTTTTTAAACCAGATTGTTGAGCAAACAGGCTGTGGTCTTCTTCTTGATCTGAATAATATCTATGTTAACGCCGTAAACCACGGTTTCGACAGTCTCGATTATTTGAACAATATTGACCTTGATGCAGTGGGTGAATTGCATCTGGCTGGCTTTTCAGTCAATGACTATGAGCAGGGCCGTATTTTGATTGATACCCATGGGAACCGTGTCAGCGACGAGGTATGGCAACTGTTTGCACAGGTTAGGCATAAGCTGGGCTGCCAGGCTCCCGTTTTGGTGGAATGGGATACGGATATACCGGAAATGTCTGTTTTACTGGATGAAGTTGGTAAAGCTGAGCGCGTTCAACAGTTGGGTATAGAGGCATTGGCGGTATCAGGCTTGGCTTGTGAGTATGGAGTTAACCATGACTGACTTTGCTTCCGCAGCAGCTGATGTACCGCCTGCTCCTGAACTCTATCGTTTACAGCAGCAGTTTGCTCAGGCGCTGATATCACCTGCATCGTCCGTGGATCACCCTAAGCTCTATCAAGGTATTCAGGAGACGCATTTTGATGCGGACCAACTGTTGCAAATCTACCGGAATAACTTTGTTCTAAGTCTGACAGAGGCTTTGGAAGTGACTTTCCCTGTGCTTCAGGTGATGGTTGGTGACGAATTTTTTGCCCAGCTAGCCAAAGCATTTATCCGTACCGTGCCGATGTCAAACGCTGCGGTGGCTGAGTTTGGCGGGGCTCTGCCGGACTTTATGCTTGATCTGGAGCAGCTGAAGGAGATGCCTTATCTCGCTGACTTGGCGCGCTTCGAGTGGGCTTATTCCGTGCGTATTAATCGTATTCCCACGACAGAGCCTTTTCCTTATCAGGGTTTATCTGAGGTCGGCGAAGATGATTATGAGCGGATTCACTTTATGGTTAACCCCGATATCACGCTTTTTCAATCCCCGTGGGCGATTATCGAGCTGTTTCGCCGCTTAAAAAACTGGCTTGAACGACAGGCGGATGCCGGGAAAGGTGATGTGCTTATCTCTGACGACGATGATCCCTTAGCAGGGTTTCAGTTGGATCAGCCCCAGAAGGGCTATATTGCAACCTCAGGGTTGGCAGAAGTGTTCTATCAGGAGCTGGACGATGGCGTATTTTGTCTGCTGGAGCATTGCCAGGCGGACAAACTATTTAGCCAGTTTGAGTACGATGCGGCTGACCTCTTGCTACAGGATGTCATTCGTACGGGGCTAATCACTGGGTTTGGCGTTCTGAAAAACGCACAGAATAAAGGAATCGAAGAATGACATCACTTGCCTTATGGTATGACCGCTTTTTTAGCGGATTCGAAAAGCTTGCCAGTCCATTGTTGTTATTGTTCGTTAGGCTATGGGCGGCCAAAGCTTTTTTGCAATCCGGGTTAGTTAAAATCCAAAGTTGGGACAGTACCCTGTATCTGTTCGAAGAAGAGTATCAGGTTCCTCTGCTACCTTGGGAACTGGCGGCTTACCTTGGAACGGCAGCAGAGCTGATTCTGCCCCCGCTTTTAATTCTGGGACTGATGAGTCGTGGTGTGGCCTCCGCACTCTTTGTCTTTAATATTATGGCTGTGGTTTCTTATCCCGTTCTGTGGAGCCAGGGATTCTACGATCACCAGTTATGGGGCTTGATGTTCCTGATAACAGCCGTTTTCGGTCCTGGGCTTTTATCGGCAGACCATATATTAAAGAAAACATTTACTCAGGCGAATAGAAGCATCTGATCATATGGCTGTTGGGTGCTTTTCTGCTCGAATGCATCTTACCTTGCCCCTTTTTCCCCATCGATGTTTAAAGACCGGTTTTGAAGAGAAGTATTTAAAACCGGTCTTTAAAAAAGTTTTTAAAACCGTCTGTTAGAATAAGGAATCTTGCAACGCTTCCTGAGTTTCCGGCCATGGGGTAAACAGAGCACTATCCGGTACAACCTTATTCAGTCGCTCGGCAAAGTAGGCGGCTACTTCGGGAGCATGAGTGTTACTGGGTGTGTGCAGAAACATATAAGGTGTACGGCCCTCCTGTATCCATTGAGCAATTTTGGCGACCCATGGTTCCAGATAATGCAGGGTGCTTTGCCAGTCTTTCGCCGTGATAAAACGCACCATAGGGTTTTTTCCGGTGGCAATCACATGCAGAGGTAGGTTGGGCTTGGCTTTTAATGCTTCCAGGGTATCTTCATCATCTGCCGGGTTCTTAAACAAAGCCCGGGTATCAAACTGAACACGGTTGATGCTGTACCTCATTAACAGAGCGTTTAATTGACGCTCTGTTGCATCTTTATTGAAAAAGCCTCGGTGACGCACTTCTAAGCTGAAATTTATGCTACTGGGAAGGCTGCAGATAAACGATTCAAGCAGCGGTAGTCGTTCTGGCCCGAAAGCTTCCGGCAGTTGCAGAAAGATCATACCCAGTTTTTCTTTAAGCAGAGTAAAGCGATCAAGGGTCGCCGCCAGCTCTTCTTCGGATACCTGCAGCAAGCGGTCATGAGTAATACTGCGTGGCAGTTTAAAGCAGAACCGAAAATGCTCCGGTGTTTGCTGATACCAGTCCTGCATTGTTTGTGCCTCCGGTAGGCCGTAAAAGCTGGTATTGCCTTCCACAGAGGAAAAGTAACTGCTGTAACGACTAAGAACAGGTCGTTGACTGCCACCCATCAAAGGTCCCTGCACCCAGTGTTTATGGTTCCACTGAGAAAGCCCGATATAGCAGGTCTTGTGCAAAATAATGTGCTCCATAAAACTGGTTTTGATATAGATCAAAGGATAAAACAATCAGTTATATATTTGTCGCTTTAAACGGAACTTTATTTTCCGTATATGTTCGATAGCCCGTGCTGAGGTAAATAAAATTATTTTATCCAAACCTTTTTTCCCGGGAAAAGGTTTGGCAGGCAAGGGGCTGCTGAATGGAACAATACTTCAAAGACTTTCAAATCTCGTTTATACATGCATTGCGCAATCTCTTTCCTATTGTTGCTGTTGTCATTTTTTTTCAGTTTCTGATTCTTCAGCAGATGCCGAATGATGCGATGGGAATGCTGATTGGGCTCTTAATTGTGGCCTTTGGAGTAGCATTATTTTTACAAGGACTAGAGCTAAGTATTTTTCCGGTAGGTAAGAGTCTTTCAAATCAATTTGCAGAGCGCGGCTCGGCACCTCTTCTGGTCTGTTTCGGTTTTGCTATAGGTTTTTCTGCTGTTATCGCTGAGCCTGCATTGATTGCAGTTGCCCAGCAGGCTCAGGATATCAGCGAGGGCAGAATTGATGCTTTTACACTGCGTATACTGGTAGCCACATCCGTCGGGGTTGTGACCGGGCTTGGCGTTTTCCGGATTATTGCCGGTATTCCTCTGCACTGGATTATTGTCCCAGGATATATCCTGGTCGTCATCGCAACTTACTTTGCTCCTGAAGAGATTGTTGGTTTGGCGTATGACTCTGGCGGCGTGACAACGAACATTGTTACTGTTCCTCTTATTGCTGCAATGGGGATAGGTTTAGCTGCATCTATTCGGGGACGTAACCCTCTTAGGGATGGTTTTGGTCTGGTGGCACTTGCAGTAATGGTTCCAATGATCAGTGTTCAGCTATATGGCATTGTTGTTTACTCATCATCAGTGGATACTTTGAGTATCGCTTCTGAAGCAGTTGTTTCTGAGTACTCTGCGCCCCCTCACTTTTTGCTTAAGATTTTTTTCGACCTTGCATCAATGTTGCGTGATGTCCTGCCTATTATTCTGACAATTCTCTTTTTTCAGTATTTGGTTCTACGCCGACCTTTATCTAATCCAGCCAGAATAATTTTTGGTTTTGCGTTAGTCATTATAGGGCTTTATGCCTTTGTTATCGGTTTGAAAATGGGGTTGTTTCCGATAGGAAATAATATGGCGGAGCAGCTTATACATTTAGACCGAGTGTTTTTTATTTATTTATTCGCTTTTATGATAGGTTTTGCAACGACTATGGCTGAGCCCGCATTGTTAGCTATCGGAAAGCAAGCAGAGGAAGCGGCTGCAGGACGTATTAATGGTAATACTATTCGATACCTTGTAGCTTTAGGGGTCGCTATCGGAATCACGATAGGTGTGCATAGGATCATCAGTGGCGGCTCCATGCATTACTATGTCATGACCGGGTATATTCTGGTTGTTTTTCTGACGCTGTTAGCCCCTAAATTCATTGTGTCTTTAGCGTATGATCTTGGAGGTGTCACTACCTCTGAGGTGACTGTGCCTCTGGTGACTGCGCTGGGGATTGGGCTGGCATCAAATATTGAGGGACGGAATGTGCTGATTGATGGCTTTGGTCTTATCGCTTTTGCATCTATATTCCCTATCATTTCAGTCATGATTTACGCGATTATTTCAGATGTAATTACAAAATATCACAAGGTGAACCTATGAAGTTTTCTGTGCTCGTCGCGATTATTCCTCAGGACTTGGAGCAAAAAGCTGTTGATGCGGCCCGTGACCTTGGTGCGGGTGGTATTACGGTTCTGAATGGACGCGGTATCAGCAATGAGGTTAAAAAAACCTTTTTTGGCCTCAGTTACGATGGTAGTCAGAGTGTCCTTATTATGGTGCTTGAGAAACGTCTGTCCTTGAGCATTATGAAGTCGTTGCAGAAGCTGGTTATTACTCCGGATGAGGGTTCTAAAGGCCTTGTTTTTACCATGCCTTTGGAGCATCTGGGGGGGATTGATCATTCTCAGTTTGAGAAGTTTGAATCTCACTTAAAAGAGCAAATTTAATGAATCAGAATGTAGTCATAAGAGAGCTGGTATCAGGCTCTCAAGGATTCCAGGAGTAGTGTAATGCAAATCGTAAAAGATGTTATGGTGACAAATGTTATAAGCATTAGTCCTTTTGCCCGGTTGCGTGATGCCTTGGCGCTGATGAAGCAGCATAGAATCAAGTCACTCGTTGTTGAGCGTAATTCACCTAACGATGCCTGGGGTATTATTACATACTCAAATATACTGAAAACAGTATTTGCTGAAGAAGGGGATATTGATCTTCTGAATGTATACGATGTGTGTGTTAAGCCTGTGATTACTGTTGGAGAAGACCTGGCTGTCAAACATGTTGCCACTTTAATGACAAAGTCAGATGTTAAACGCCTACTCGTATTGTCTAATAACGAGCTTATAGGGATTATTACTATGAATGATATTATGGAAACGCTGTTGGAACAAATTGAATAACCGTATTATTTGTTTTTTTATATAAAATCTTGCTCTGTAAAGCGTTGCAAAATCTTACAAACAGGTACGGATGTCATGAAACAATTTAAAAATATTTTATGTCTGCTGCAGACCGGCTATTCAGAAAAAACTGTAAGCAGAGTATTTAAAATTGCAGAGCAGGCTAACTTATCTCTGACTCTAATGGTTGCTGTTTCAGCTGGGAAAGGCAAAGGCGATAGTGTTACTGAATCCGAGCAGGTTGCCCAGATACGAAAACAACTATCCGGGATCACTGGCAAAGATGTTGAAAGAGATATTTTAGAGCAACCACCAATACATATCTCCCGTGGGAAGTTGATTAACGATGCTATTGAGTTGCTTAGCAGGCAGAGCTTCGATCTTGTGATAAAAGAGGTGGAAGATAAGGACTGGCTTGACCAACTACTTGGTGATGATGATACGCAGTTGTTACGAAAATCCCCTTGCCCTGTCTGGCTTCTGAAGCCTGATACACCTATGCCTTTGAAGTCTGTTATGGTGGCCCTGGACTTTGATCATGCTGAGTGTGCCAATAATGCCACATTTAATCAGATGCTAGCAGAGCTGGGTGTTTATTTTGCCAGTCAGGATCTTGCTGCATTGCACTTTGTGACAGTCTACGAATCCGTCAAGGCGGGTGTTTTGAGTGTTTGGTCCGATGAGCCAGAGCAGTTCCGACGTACTATGGAGAATGAAGAGTTCCGGCATAAATCTGCTGCCCTGACTAACTTAGAGGCTGAGCTGAAAAAGAAATTTGGAGGTGATGTTTATCAGTATGTGTCACCCACAGGGCATGTTGTCCAGGGTGTTGCGGCTGAGAAGCTGACGAGTATGGTTAACCTGCTGAATGTAGACCTCCTGATCATGGGTACGGTGGCGAGAACAGGAATAAAAGGCGTTGTAATTGGCAACACCGCTGAGAGTCTACTGAGTTCCGTCAAGTGTTCTGTATTGACCGCTAAGCCTGACTCCCTGGTGTTACCTGATTCTGTCAGTTGATCATATTTTATCGATAATATGAGCTCCGCATTTTGGGCAGTGTAGCTGATGCCCAAGCTCCAGTTTTTTATTACGAATGATCTGGTTGAGGTCTTCCTCAGAAATACCGTATTTCTTACTCAGGCGAGCGAGCATGCTTTTTTCGTTTCGGCTCAGTTCGCCATCTTCCAGGGCGTTAATCACCTCCGCTGTCATAGCAGATTTCCGGTCCTGCAGCTCTTCTGAGAACCGGGCTGCCAGCATACCTGCAGGCAGAGCAACGGTGCCGACTCCCAGTAGCATAATCAGAATAGCTAGAACTTTACCTCCAGCTGTAACCGGCGTGATATCACCGTAACCCACCGTTGTCATAGTAACGACTGCCCACCAGATCGCATCCAGTACACTTTTGAATGTCTCAGGCTGCGCCTTGTGCTCTAATGCAAACATTACACAAGCGGCAAGTACGACCAGTACCAAAACAGCAAAGACAGCTGAGGCCAGAGACGCCAGTTCTGAAGCTACAACCTTAATAAAAATATCCATGCTGCGGATATAATGGGAGAGCTTCAGAAGTCGTAGTAGTCGTAGCAGACGCAGGTATCGCAGATCTATATTGATAAAAAGCGATAGATAAAAAGGCAGAATAACAAACAGGTCAATTAGTGCGATCGGAGAGAAGATGTAACGTAATTTTCCCTTGATACCGGGTCCATATTTGGGATTTTCAGGGCTAATCCAGACTCGAATCAGATACTCTATAGTGAATACCAGCACTGAGAAAACCTCAAGAACCTGGAAGTAGGGCGAATACTGCTTACCAATCTCGGGTACGGTCTCCAGGATAACACCGATAACGTTCAGAACGATCAGAATGATAATAAAACCATTGATAAGCTTTCCGGTGATACTGAACGCCTGTTCTCCATCAAGCAGTTGAAAGCAGCGATGACGAAGCGTGTTTAGGAGCATGAATTTTCCCATTAATATGAATGCGTTGACCTGATTGTAAAGGAAAATAGAGGAGGATGGTCAGATGACCGCTAATAATATTCCAGGCGTGCCAGCCTCTGAAATGGTTACCCGGGATGAAGTGCCTGTGCTTGAAACGGAACGTCTTATTTTAAGAGCCTTCAGGCAGCCAGATTTTTCTGCGTATCACGGTATGGTGAGTGATACGGATGTTGTACGTTATGTCGGTCAGGGCGTGCCGCTGAATGCTGAACAGGCCTGGCAGAGCATGGCATATCTGATGGGGCACTGGTGTCTGAAAGGTTTTGGCTTATGGGCGGTTGAAGAAAAAAACTCTGGACGGGTGATAGGCCGTGTTGGTTTGTATCAACCGGAGGGCTGGCCGGGCATGGAGTTGGGCTGGATGATCGCCAAAGAGAGTTGGCGTAAGGGGTTTGCCTTTGAGGCGGCTCAGGCGGCTCTGGCATACCAGAGAACGTATTTTCCGCAGGAGCCTCTGATCAGCCTGATTCACAGCGAGAATAAGCCGTCGATTAAATTAGCACAGAAGCTGGGAGCGAGTTTTTCGCTGGGGCGTGAAATGGGAAATATTCAGGTACTGGAGTTCAGTTATCCTGACCATGCTTAATTCACTATTTGAAGGGGTGAGCTATGGGGTTATCTCAGTCAGAACAGTTTGCGCAGGATGTTGTTATCACACCATTGTCAGCGTTTTCAGTTGAGGCATTGAAGCCACTCCACCCTACGCTGGAGCATTGGCGGGTACAATTTAATCAGTTATTGGCGAGCCTTACTCCAGAGCAAAAAACAGCAACGCCGGAGCATGCCCGCCAGGCGTTGGCAGGAATTACCACACGTTTTGTGCCAAAAGGCCCTGAGTTGCTGCGTGTCGAAAATCTGGTATCACCCCTTAGCTGTGTTTCGGAGCATAACGTGACAGAGTTGCCGTTGCGCCTTTATCAGCCGGTTGAGTCACCGGATACGCTGATGCTCTTCATTCATGGCGGCGGACATATGGCGGGCAGTATTGACGTTTACGACCCTATCTGCCGAAGGTTGGCTCAGGAGAGTGGCCAGGTCGTATTGGCTATGGATTATCCTCTTGCTCCTGAAAACCCTTGGCCGGCGGGGATTGAAAGTGTTGCCGAACTGATGAGGCTTTTACCCCTGGTACTTGAGGCCTTTCAGCTGCCACCAGATATCAGGGTAATGATGATGGGGGACTCCGGCGGCGCTGCTATGGCCGCGACCCTTTGTTTGCAGCAACCGAAAACGCTGCCTGGTTATCCAGAAGCCCTGGTTTTACTGTATCCAAGTCTTGATTATCGTATGCAGGCAGGTTCGATTCAGCAGTTTTCTGAGGGGTACTTCCTGACTGAAGAGCGGATGCGTTGGTATTTTGATCAGTACCTGCAGGGCAAATCTGATCCGCTTTCTATTTCGCCACTTGAGATGCCCGTGCCTGCTTACTTTCCCAGGACCTTGCTGATGAGTGCCGGGTACGATCCCCTAAGAGATGAGGCGAGCTACTTCTTCGATAAGCTGGTGATTGCCGGCGTCGATGTAGAGGGTGTCTGTTACGAGCAGATGCTGCATGCCTTTCTGAATCTGGAGTTACTGGTGCCCGAGGTGTGTCAGGAAGCCTATAGCGCAATCAGCCGCTTTATAGCGACTGATTGAGAGGCGGAAGGAAAAAAGTAAAGGGTTAAGAGCTACGCTTTTTTTTGCCTTTCTTAATCTCTTTACAGCGCACCTTGTGTACGAAGTTGCCGCTGATCTCCAGTGTTTCCAGTTGGTATGGTCCGAAGCTCAGACAGACTGGAGCTTCCGGGATCGCCTCCAGGTACTCAATGATCAGGCCGTTCAGGGTCTTTGGACCATCGACCGGTAGCGCCCAGTCCAGTGTCTTGTTGATATCCCGAATACTGGCAGCGCCTTCTACTTCAAAGTTGCCATTACCATCTGGTTTGATCTCATCATTATGGCCACTCATCGGAGAGGTAAAGTCGCCGACAATCTCTTCCAGAATATCCTCCAGTGTCACAATACCCAGTACATCTCCGTATTCATCAACTACGATACCGATACGACGCTTCAGGCGCTGGAAGTTCAGCAGCTGTGTCTGTAATGGTGTGGTCTCCGGAATAAAATAGGGCTCCCGGGCTTCAGCCAGCAGATCTTCTTTAGTCGGCATCTGTCGGGCCATAAAGCGTGATGCGTTGCGCATATGCAGAATGCCCAGTACGTTATTAATATCCCCCTTAAATAGAATCAGGCGGGTGTGCTGGCAGTTCTGTAACTGTTCGATAATGGATTCGACCGGGTCATCGAGGTTGATACCCTGAATATCATGGCGGGGGATCATAATGTCATCAACGGTCATTGACTCCAGATCCAGAATACTGAGCAGCATGGTTTTGTGACGACGGGGTATCATTGCGCCGGCTTCAAGCACGACTGTGCGCAGCTCTTCGGGTGTTAACTGATCATTACTGCTGTCATTCTGATTAACCCCCATCACCTTAAGCAGTCCATTGGTAATGGCATTTACCAGAAAGACCAGCGGGTACATTATTTTGAGAAGGGGTGTGAGTAACAAAGATGCAGGGTACGCGATTTTTTCCGGGTGCATCGCTGCCAGTGTCTTAGGCGTGACCTCTGCAAAGATCAGAATAACTAAGGTCAGTAGTGCAGTCGCGATGGCAATACCTGCGTCGCCGTAGAGGCGAACTGCAATAACGGTAGCGATAGCGGATGCAAGAATGTTAACGAAGTTGTTGCCGATCAGAATAACACCAATCAGACGATCAGGGCGTTCCAGCAGGCGGCTTACCCGCAACGCTCCCTTATCGCGGTTTTTTGCTTTGTGACTTAACCGATAACGGTTAAGTGACATCATGCCGGTTTCGGAACTGGAGAAAAAACCGGAACAGACAATCAGAAAGGCTAAAAGTCCAAATAAAATGCCAAGGGGGGTGTCGTTCAAGAGATCAGGTATCCTGCAAAAATGAAAAACTGACGATTTAACCGCCGCTGTATGACAGCCGGATGACCTCCTCGGGTCAGTGTTCAGTTAATTCGCCGCTGGACAGCGTCAAAAGGTGACCGCTTTTATTGTTTTTACTGCGACCGAAAATCGCAGATTCTACTTTTTAAATTTTCGGCCTGCTGACGTCAAGGTGAGCGGGCTGTAAAGCAGAAGATTAGTTTCCGTAATTTCGGGTTAGTTCAGCAGAATTTCAAGGGCAACCTTGCTACCGAAATACCCCAGAACCAGAAGTGTTGCTCCACCCAAGGTCCAACGAACCGCTGTCATGCCGCGCCAACCTAGCCATTTGTGCCCTGCCAACAAAACAGCAAAAACAAGCCATGCCATCAGACTTAGTGCGGTTTTGTGTGCCAGGTGCTGAGCAAACAGGTTCTCGATAAAAATAAAACCACTACCGATAGCGATGGTCAGAATAATAACGCCGCTGAAGATCAATTCAAACAGTAAGCGTTCCATCGTCTGAAGTGGAGGCAATACCTGTATGATGCCACGGGTTTGTTTATGCTTTAGCTGATAGTTCTGGATTGACACAAGAAGTGCCTGACAGGCTGCAATAATAATCAAGCTGTATGCAACTAAAGAAGTCAGAATATGTAATGTCAGGCCGGGAGGAAGGTGATTGCTGGGCGCTGAAGCTGGGCCCCAAATAGCAAAAATCAGAGCAAGCATCGACATTGGGAATACACCGATGCTGAGATTCAGGACTGGTTTTTTAAGGCTGCTGATCAGGAGCATCAGGCTAATGGTGAAAGTAGCTAACAAACTCATCTCTGTCAGGCCAAGATGCAGGCCATCTGACTGAAAAATTGCTAACCAGACACTGAGGCCATGATTAAGAACTGCTGCTGCTCCCAGGAGGCGGATCATGGGAGGGCGGTTTGGTGCTTTGCGTTGCAAGGCAAGCAGCTGATAAGTGGCTGCAGCACAATAGAAAACGATGGCGATCAGAGCTAGTGCGATAGCATCCATAATCTGTCAGTTATCCCGTATAAATACAGCAGGTTGGGGGATTGGAAACCCTTAACGGACTGCCTGAAATCAGAATCAGGTCATGCCTGATAAATGAGCATTAATAGTAACCGATTGCAGGCGGCGCTGCATCATTACAGCCCGTTATTAAGGGGCTGTTTTGTTAGTCTGTTGGTTATGAATGCCTGTTAAAGCTTATTTGCCCATAGATGACAGGCGCCTGCACTGGTTATAATGCCAACATTAACTGGATTCTACTTGCTTGGCACGATCCTCTGTTTGTTTTTTTTGTGCCATAAGTACTCATGTTTGGATGTTTTTCTGCTGTTTTAGCAGCGAGGAAGTTATAGATGTTTGAGAATTTAACCGAACGCCTATCGAAAAGCCTGCGTTCGATTACCGGTCAGGCGCGCCTGACGGAAGATAATATTAAAGACACTCTGCGGGAGGTTCGTAAAGCGCTGCTTGAGGCTGATGTGGCGCTGCCCGTTGTTAAAGCTTTTATTGAAAAGGTTAAAGAACGTGCGGTTGGTCAGGAGGTCAGCAAGAGTTTAAGCCCTGGTCAGCAGTTCGTTAAGATCGTTCAGCAGGAGCTGGAGCAGATTATGGGGGAGGCGAATGAAACGCTGAACCTGGCGGCTAACCCTCCTGCGGTCATTCTGATGGCGGGCCTGCAGGGTGCGGGTAAAACCACTTCCGTGGCGAAATTGGCCCGTTACCTGAAAGAGCGAGAGAAGAAAAAAGTTCTGGTGGTTTCTGCCGATATTTATCGACCGGCAGCAATTAAACAGCTGGAAACTCTGGCTGGCGAAGTAGAAGCAGAATTTTTCCCAAGCTCTACCGATCAGAAACCTCTGGATATTGCAAACGCAGCTATTGCTCACGCTAAGATTCAGTTCTTTGATGTTGTCATTGTCGATACTGCGGGCCGTCTGCATGTCGATGATGACATGATGAGCGAAATTAAAGAGTTGCATGCCGGTATTAATCCTGTCGAAACACTGTTTGTGGTTGATGCTATGACAGGTCAGGATGCGGCTAATACTGCCAAAGCATTTGGCGATGCATTGCCACTGACAGGTGTGATTCTGACTAAAGCCGACGGTGATGCACGTGGTGGTGCTGCACTGTCTGTACGTCATATTACCGGTAAGCCGATCAAGTTTATGGGGATGGGGGAAAAAGTTGATGCCCTCGAGCCATTTCACCCGGATCGTGTTGCCTCCCGTATTTTGGGTATGGGCGATATCCTTTCTCTTATCGAAGAAGCAGAACAGAAAATCGATAAAGAGAAAGCAGAAAAACTGGCGAAGAAAGTTAAGAAAGGAAAGGGTTTTGACCTGGAAGACTTTCGTGACCAGATTCAGCAGATGAAAAACATGGGTGGTATGGCTGGCCTGATGGATAAGCTGCCGGGCATGGGGCAGATCGCTGAGGTTGCTAAAAATGGCGCTGCGGAAAAAGAGATGGGCAAGCTAGAGGCGTTGATTAATTCAATGACACCCCTGGAACGCCAGAAGCCGGATATGATCTCTGGTTCGCGTAAGCGTCGTATCTGCGCAGGCTCCGGCCTGCAGATTCAGGATCTGAATCGCTTGTTGAAACAGCACAAGCAGATGCAGAAGATGATGAAGAAAATGGGCAGTAAGGGTGGAATGTCTAAAATGATGCGTGGGCTTGGTGGTATGCTTCCTCCTGGAATGGGTGGTGGCGGAATGCCTCCTCGTTTCTGAATCTACCTGACTGAAATGGGTATTTATAAATGCCTCTAAGAAAAGGTGCTGTTTTATCAGGCCTTTTCTTTCTTTTTGTGGTTTGGCATTTCTACTGATCAATGTCAGTATAATGCTTTTAAAACAATAGGTTGCTAGACTCGGCCTCTTGTTTTATTGCAGCTTTGGTCAGTTTTTTCTACTGATAAGTTGCAGAAAAAGATGCTTCAGACTTGCGTTTAGGCTGTGTACGCCTACAATAGCGCGCACATTTTCAGACTGACGTTTCTGCTCAGCCCAATGTAAATTGTGGTTGTGGCGGAATATTGTGCTTTTGTGGTTCCAAAAGCCGGTGTTTTCCCTTAGAATATGCCGCCTTTCGGGCTGAAAGGCCGTAAATGAAAGTCTGTAGCGAAATTTTGAGAACTCCGAACATAGGATAAAAAGGCAATGGTAACCATTCGTCTTGCTCGCGGTGGCTCTAAGAAGCGCCCGTTCTATCACTTGACTGTAACTAACTCTCGTAGCGCCCGTAATGGTCGTTTTCTTGAGCGTGTTGGTTTCTTTAATCCACTGGCTAAAGGCCAGGAAGAGCGTCTGCGTGTTGATTTCGAACGCGTAGAATACTGGAAAGGTCAGGGTGCAACTATATCTGACCGTGTTGCTCAGCTGCTGAAAGATGCTGCTAAGTAATTGCTGCTTTCTTTACAGATGCAGTGATAAACCAGTATGACCGCTTTAGGCTGGTGTTAAAACCAGCGAATAGCTTAACGCTTTTTACGTTTGAGTATTAAAGCGGTTGTCGTTTTAAACATCGAGTCGGCCTGCTGTTTTCAGTTGGCTAATCCGATGAATTGAGAGAATAAGTCAGGCTTATGTCAGATCCAGAAGATTTTGTAGTCCTTGGTAGAATTACAAGTCCTTTTGGTATTCAGGGCTGGGTCAAGGTTTATTCTTTTACCGATCCTATGGACGGTATCTTCCAGTACAAGAAATGGTCTTTGTGGAAAGATGACAAGCCTTTGGGTGAGTTTGACGTTGCAAAGGGCAAAAAACACGGTAAGGGTCTCGTTGCCCGCCTGAAGGTTGTTGCTGATCGTAGTGGCGCTGAAGAGATGTGTGGCTGTGAAATTCGCATGCCAAAAGACGCATTGCCGGATCTGGAAGAGGGTGATTACTACTGGCATCAGTTAGAGGGCCTGACAGTAGTCACAACCGAAAACGTAGTTCTGGGTTCGGTCGACTATCTGCTGGAAACCGGTGCCAATGACGTGCTGGTAGTGAAGGCAACGCCGGATAGTATTGATGATGCTGAGCGTCTGATTCCTTATTTGGTGGACCAGGTAGTCAAAGAGGTCAATCTCAGCGACGGCACTGTGCTTGTTGACTGGGATCCTGACTTCTGAGCGGGTTGCAGTAATGAAACCGGCATTTTTAAAAGAGATTAAACTGTGTGGTTAGGCGTTGTATCCCTGTTTCCGGGGATGTTTGATGCGGTCACCGAATATGGTGTTACCGGGCGGGCAGTTAAAAAAGAGCTGTTGTCGCTTGAATTCTGGAATCCTCGAGATTTCGCAACAGATAAACACCGCACAGTAGATGATCGCCCTTACGGCGGTGGTCCCGGTATGCTGATGAAAGTTCAGCCTTTGCGCGATGCTATTTTAGCGGCCAAAGAAAAAGCCGGGCCTGATGCCAAGGTGATTTATATGTCTCCCCAAGGACGTCCTCTTGATCAAGAAGGGGTGCGTGAGCTGTCTCAGCGCGACTGCATGGTGATTGTTGCCGGTCGTTATGAAGGCATCGACGAGCGAGTGGTGGAGACATTAATAGATGAAGAGTGGTCAATCGGTGATTATGTTCTGAGCGGTGGTGAACTCGCTGCTTTGACCCTCATCGATTCAGTATCACGGTTGGTTCCCGGTGTTCTCGGGCATGAAGACTCTGCTGAAGAGGATTCATTTTCCGATGGCTTGTTGGACTGCCCGCACTATACAAGACCTGAGCAAGTTGATGATCTTGATGTGCCGGAAGTTCTGCTAAGCGGGAATCATGAAGCCATTCGTCGGTGGCGTCTTCAGCAATCTCTGGGCCGAACCTGGTTAAGGCGGCCAGACTTGTTGGAAAAGGTCGACCTGGACGATGAGCGCCAGGCATTGTTGGAAGAATTCATCCGCAATCATGACGGTTCGCGCTAATGCGCAAGTCGAGCGGCTTAAATCTAGGAGCGAGCTAATGAGCAGCAAAAATACAGTAATCCAGGCTCTTGAAGCCGAACAAATGAGCAAAGAAGTCCCTGCGTTTGCACCAGGTGACACCGTTGTTGTTCAGGTAAAAGTTAAAGAAGGTAACCGTGAGCGTCTGCAGGCGTTCGAAGGTGTTGTACTGGGTAAGCGTAACCGTGGCCTGAACTCTGCGTTCACTGTACGTAAGATCTCTCATGGTGTTGGTGTTGAGCGTACTTTCCAGGTTTACAGCCCTCTGGTAGACAGTATCTCTGTTAAGCGTCGTGGTGATGTTCGCCAGGCGAAACTGTACTACTTGCGTGAACTGAGCGGTAAAGCTGCACGTATTAAAGAAAAGCTGTCCTGATTCGCTAAGATCAGTTCGACTTGCTGAAAAAACGGGTAACCTTTCGGGGTTGTCCGTTTTTTTATGCCTGCGATTTGTTGTTTCTGGAGGTTGTTTTTCTGGAGGTTGTGAATGGCCGCAGGGTCTGATGTTTTAATACAGGGTTACCTGGGTTATCTGATTCTGGAGAAAGGGCTGAGCCGGAATACTCAGCTGGCTTACCGGCGGGATCTGAAGCATCTGGTTTTTTGGTTAGTGCAGCCTGAAGCTTTTATAGGCTCGGGAAGCAGCAAGAATGCTGTTTGCGATCAAGACCTGTTGCTAAATTTGGATACGGATCAGTTGGCTTCCTTTCGTGAGGCTTGTTTTGACATCGGTTTAGATAAACGATCTGTTGCCCGAATTATTAGTGCGTTGAAAGGCTTCTATTACTGGTTGATGGATGAGGGACTGGTGACACAGAACCCAGTCAGTTTGCTGCCAAAAATTCGAGCGGAAAGAAAGCTGCCATCTGTACTTTCTGAGTGCCAGGTTGAAGCTCTGTTGGCTCAGCCTGACCGTTCTGACCCGATCCAGGCCCGTGATGGCTGTATGCTTGAACTGCTTTATGCCACAGGGCTTCGGGTTTCAGAGCTGGTGAGTTTGACTGCTGGGCAAATTAGTCTTCAGCAGGGTGTTGTTCGGGTTACGGGAAAAGGGCAGAAAGAGCGCCTGGTTCCTTTGGGGGAAGTTGCTCTGGATGAATTATGTCTATACCTGAAAGATATTCGCCCTATGCTACCGGGTTTGAAAGAGAATGAAACGGCACTTTTCCCCAGCCGAAAAGGGAGGAGTATGAGTCGACAGGCATTCTGGTATCGTATCCATAAATATGCTTCAGAGGCAGGGCTCCCGGAGACTCTGTCGCCACACCAGTTAAGACACGCATTTGCTACTCACCTCTTGAATCATGGTGCAGACCTCAGATCTTTGCAATTGTTGCTTGGGCACTCCAGTGTCACGACAACGCAGATCTATACTCACGTGGCAAATCAAAGGCTGAAAGAATTGCACCAGGAGCATCATCCTAGGGCGTAGTCGCTATACCTGAAGATTGTAATGTTTGAGTTGCCCGATATTTTTCAGGTTGACGGGCCTTCTGTGCTGAGCTTTGATAGTGCGCTTTATGGAACATTCCCGGGGTGATTTGGTCACAGGGAAACACTGTGCAGTTTGCTGGCTTAACTGGCCGGATAATGAAGCTGCGATTTTTAGGTTCAGGATATCCAATTATGAAAATATTGCCGCGTCTGCTGGATAGCAGTCAATCAGTCATTGCGATCTGTCTTGTACTGGCTGCGTCGTTTTTATCTGCCTCTGCTCAGGGAGCAACACCTGAAGAAATTATTTTAAAGAAACTTGAATCTGCAGGGCCGAGTATTCCGGTTGATGAGATTCGCCCGTCTCTGGTTGAGGCTATTTATGAGGTTGAGTTAAAAACTGGTGAGATTCTTTATAGTACAGCGGATGGGGGATATATCTTTACAGGAGATCTTTATCAGATCGCGCCCCAGGGGTTCAAGAATATAACTGAAGAGCGCCGTATGGCCGCTCGTGCTACTGAAATTAAGAACCTTGATGCCAGTCAGATGGTGGTTTTCCCGGCCAGGGGTGAGCAGAAAGGGCAGATCACTGTCTTTACAGATATTGATTGTGTCTACTGTCGTAAGTTACACAAAGAGGTGACAGAGCTGAACGACTTGGGTATCACCGTACGCTACCTTGGCTTCCCACGGGCAGGAATAGGCTCTGGCTCATATTACTCGATGGTGTCAGTCTGGTGTGCAGAGAACCAGCAAGATGCTATGACCCAGGCCAAACAAGGCGAGTCCATTGAGGATAAACAGTGTGAGAATCCAATTGCTGATCAGTATCGCCTTGGTCAGAAATTAGGTGTGCAGGGTACGCCAGCGATTTTTCTGGATGACGGTCGTCTTCTGCCGGGCTATATGCCTGCTGAGCGCCTGGCTACTGCTTTAGGCTTAACCTTATAGATCTTCAGGATTGAAATGAGCGCCCTGATATATTTCAGGGCGTTTTTTCTATGGGGTTTCATCTGTCAGTTTTTATTGTTCCTTAGAGCTAATATTTGTTTTCTCTGGCCTGACTTGGTTTTTATCAGACTGAAAAAACGATAAGATGTGGACTCCTATGGTAAGTGATTTAACTGCAGATCCGGTAAGGTTCTGACAGCATTTGCCAGATAAAGAATATGCTGAAACAGGCATGCCAATCGTTTAAGCAGGAACAGGTAAGAGGGTATTGTATTGAAACCGGTAAAAGTGGGTGTATGTGGCTTAGGTACTGTGGGTAGCGGCACAGTTAATGTTTTGATCCGCAATGCTGAAGAGATTGCCCGTCGTACTGGTCGCCCTATTATTGTTGAGCAGATTGGTGCCCGTCGTGATAACCCTGACTGTGATACTACAGGAATTGATGTCACCCGCGATATTTTTGATGTAGCTAACAACCCGGAAATTGATGTGGTTGTTGAGCTGATCGGTGGCTATGACGTTGCCCGAGAGCTGGTAATGACAGCCATTGAAAATGGCAAACATGTGGTAACCGCTAATAAAGCACTGATTGCGGTACACGGTAACGAAATTTTTGCAGCGGCCAAGGCCAAGGGTGTGATTGTTGCCTTTGAATCGGCAGTTGCCGGTGGTATTCCGGTGATAAAAGGAATTCGTGAAGGTCTGGCAGCTAACAGGATTAACTGGCTGGCAGGTATTATCAATGGCACCGGCAACTATATTATGACTCAGATGCGTGATTATGGTCGTGATTTTGCTGATGTTCTGACGGAAGCTCAGGAGCTGGGCTACGCTGAAGCCGATCCGACCTTTGATGTCGAAGGTATCGACGCTGCGCACAAACTGACGATTCTGGGTTCCGTTGCTTTTGGTATTCCACTGCAGTTTGATAAAGCTTACACCGAAGGTATCAGCAGGATCACACCTCTGGATATCGAACAGGCCGATGAACTGGGTTATGTGATCAAGCACCTGGGTATTGCTCGCCGCTCCAAAGAGGGTGTTGAGCTACGGGTTCACCCGACCCTGATTCCTAAAGACCGTTTGATTGCCAACGTCCATGGTGTTTTAAATGCGGTAATGGTACACGGAGATGCAGTAGGCCCGACCATGTATTATGGACCGGGTGCTGGTGCTGAGCCGACAGCCTCTTCTGTGATTGCTGATATTGTGGATGTGGCGCGGGGTATGAATACAGATTACTCTGATCGCGTACCTCCATTGGGCTTTACTCAGGATAATCTGGACCAGACTGCGCCGATTCTGTCCATGGATGATGTGTCTACCGCTTATTATGTTCGCCTGCAGGCTGTTGATCGCCCAGGGGTGTTGGCTCGGGTTGCAACGATTCTTAGCGACAAAGGCATTAGCATCGAAGCGATCATCCAGAAAGAAGACAAAGAGAGCGAGATGGTACCTATCATCTTTATGACGCATCAGTGTCAGGAACTACAGATGAACGAAGCGATTCGTGAGATCGAATCTTTGGTGGATATCTGTGGTGAAGTGGTACGTATCCGTGTTGAAGATCTGGATAGCTGATTGATTAAAAATCCGGCACCTTACCCAGGTGTCGGATCATAACCGTCCCGTACCCTATCGGGCCGTTATAAACCTGAATACGAGAATCTCACCGTGCGTTATATCAGTACTCGAGGCCAAGCGCCCACCCTTAACTTTGAAGATGTTGTTCTGACCGGATTAGCCAGCGATGGTGGCTTGTATGTACCTGAAACGATTCCTCAGTTTTCTGAGGAAGAGATCGCTTCATGGGCGGGGCTGCCTTACACCGAAATCGCCTATAAGGTGATGCACGCTTTTATCGGTGATGAGATCCCTGCGGATACGCTGAAAAGTATGATTAATGATACCTACGGCACCTTCAAACATGATGCGGTAACCCCTCTGAAGCAGCTGGACAGCAACCACTACCTGCTGGAATTGTTCCATGGCCCGACACTGGCGTTTAAAGACGTTGCTCTGCAGATGCTGGGCCGTTTGCTGGATCACTTCCTGGGCAAACGTAACGAGCACGCTGTGATCATGGGGGCAACGTCCGGTGATACCGGTTCTGCTGCCATTGAAGGCTGTAAGCCGTGCAAGCATGTGGATATCTTTATTCTGCATCCGTACAACCGGGTATCGGAAGTTCAGCGTCGTCAGATGACCACAGTACTGGCCGATAACGTATTTAATATTGCCGTTGAAGGTAACTTTGATGACTGTCAGGCGATTGTGAAAGACAGTTTTAATAATCAGAGTTTCCTGGGTGGTAATACCCGCCTGGTTGCGGTGAACTCCATCAACTGGGCACGGATTATGGCGCAGGTGGTGTATTACTTTGTCTCTGCTGTTGCCGTAGGCGCGCCACACCGTAAAGTGTCTTTCAGTGTACCGTCTGCTAACTTTGGTGATGTGTTTGCCGGTTATATTGCTTACAAGATGGGCTTGCCGGTGAATCAGTTTGTTGTTGCAACTAATGCGAATGATATTCTGCACCGCGTAATCAGCAAAAACGACTTCAGCAAACAACCGCTGCTGCACACTTTATCGCCAAGTATGGATATTGTGGTATCCAGCAACTTTGAGCGGCTTTTGTTTGATCTGTACGACAATGATGGTGCTGCCGTGGAAGATCTGCTGAAACGCTTTAACAACGAACCCGTTCAGATTGAACAGGCTCGCTGGGACAAAGCCCGTAAGCTGTTTGACAGCTTGAGCGTGGATGACGAAACCACCATCGAGGTGATTAAAGAAGCCTTTGCGCGCACGGGTGAGCTGCTGGATCCGCACACTGCCACTGGCTACCGTGCCGCAGAAACCTGTAATCGTGATAAGTCTGTGCCTATGATTACACTGGCTACTGCGCATCCGGCTAAATTTGAAGATGCTATCGTTAAAGCGGGCTTTGAAGG
This sequence comes from Oceanospirillum sp., assembly GCA_048268485.1. Classification (GTDB taxonomy): domain Bacteria; phylum Pseudomonadota; class Gammaproteobacteria; order Pseudomonadales; family Halomonadaceae; genus Oceanospirillum. Next base: position 92,889 of record JBLWVL010000004.1, on the reverse strand, counting down.
TGCGCCCTTGCCACCTCATATGGCAGATCTGTTGGAGCGTGAAGAGCGCTTCAGTGTTTTACCGGCAGATGCTGAAGCAATTCAAGCGTTTGTGGCAGATAACAAGCGTTAAGTTAGCGCAGCCTCAGATGGATTGGTGCTGACTGTAGCGGTACAAATAAAGAGGGGAGCTGAGGCTCCCTGTTTTTTTGCCTTCTGTTTTATCATTGTGTGGAATAAACATGAGCCGCCCTGTCTTTCAGTCCCGAGCCCTCAACCCCTCCGTTTTAGATCAGGCAGAAAAGATGGGGTTGGATCCTTTATTGGCTAAAATAATTGCCGGGAGGATTCAGGGGAATACCTTTAATCTTGATGGCATTGTTAAACCTGCACTCAAGCACCTCCCCCCTCCAACTCTATTGAAAGATTGTGAAAAAGCTGCAGCCCGTATTGCTCATGCCGTAATCAGTGGCGAGCGTATTGGCGTACTAACCGATTATGATGTGGATGGCATTACCTCTCATGTTGTTCTGTATCGTGCATTGACAGAGCTATTTGGCATTTCCCCCGATAAAATTCACAGTCTGATAGGTCACCGTATAAATGATGGCTATGGTGTCAGCGCAGGTCTGATTTCCCGGATTCTGGAGCAGGACGTTTTACCGGATGTGATCATTACAGCTGATTGTGGTTCCAGCGATGAAGCCCGGCTTAACCTGTTAAAGCAAGCGGGTATTGATGTGATTGTCACTGACCATCACGCACTGCCAGAGGAAGGTGCTCCGGTGTCTGCCTATGCCGTTGTAAACCCGACACAACATGATTGTGATTACCCTGATGCTACCATCGCGGGGTGTATGGTTAGTTGGCTGGTTATGGCTCAGGTACGTGATCAATTAATTAAACAGGGCAGAATAAGGGAAGAGACGCCTAAGCTGGGTTTTTTACTCGGTTATGTGGCATTGGGAACCGTTGCAGACTGCGTCTCTCTTGGGGAAAGTGCTGTGAATCGGGCTGTCGTCCAAACCGGCCTGGACCTGATCAACCGTTTTGATCTGCCTTGTTGGCGTGCCATCCGAAAGTTATTGCGTAAGGACAGTGAGTCTTTTGATGCGGGTACATTGGGCTTTCAGCTTGGGCCTCGTATTAACGCACGAGGCCGGCTCGATGACCCTTATGCGGCGTTACATTATATGCTGTCATTGACTGATCATCAGGCAGAATACTACCTGTCGATTCTTGATCAGGATAACGAAGACCGTAAGGCGATTGAGCAAGAGATGACTCAGGATGCCTATCGAATGATTGAGCATCAGTTGGCACAAAACTATCAGGGGTTATCGGTTTTTCTGGAAAACGGCCATGCAGGTGTTCAGGGAATTGTTGCGTCACGTATTACTCAGAAAACAGGTAAACCCAGTATTGTCATGTGCCCTGCGTTGAATCCTGATCACTTATCCGGATCTGCCCGAAGCGTTGATGGCATACATATCAGAGATATCCTGCAGCAGATACATGACTGGGATAAAGAACTTCTGGTGAAGTTTGGTGGCCATCGGGGGGCAGCTGGCCTGACGCTAGATAAAAGCAAGTACAAGGAGTTTGCCGAAGCTTTTAATTCTGCCGTAAAATTGGCACTGAATAACCAAGTGTTGCAACCTGTAGTAAAAATAGACTCAGTTTTACAGATTGAAGCAATTACAGAAAAAACCTGGTCAGCCTTGCAGCAGCTTCAACCTTTTGGAAGGGAGTTTGAAGCGCCTTGTTTCAGCAGCATCTTTTTAGTTGAGCAGTTGAGGGTTGTGGGCGCTGACCAGAGCCATTTGCAACTGTTACTGAGTGATCCGGCTAAAAAAACATCGGTTAAAGGTATCTGGTTCAAAGCACTGGCTGGTGGACAAGTTGTTGATTTTAAAGAGGGTGATCAGGTAGATGTCGCCTATCAGCTTGATATTAATGAATTTCGTGGCAAAAGAAATATTCAGCTTCTTGTTGAATATGCGCTCAGAAAGGTCTGAGTTATTTGATAGAGTTGTTACAGTAATAGAGTAAACTAATGCACATGAGTGCTCTATTTTTTGTTAGTTAAGCGGTAAAGATTTTTAGGCATACTCTTTTTTTGTCATGAATATGTCAAAAACATTCTTTAAGGTTCCTTGGTTCTCTGGGCTGCTACATTTTAAATCTTTGACGGACACAGATCAAAACCGTATAAATTCATTGAAAAAAGGACGGATTTGACTATTGCCATGCGGCCGCAGGATGTTTAAAGTAGCTCCTGCGATTGAAACAATAACGGTTATTGATTGGCTGGATTGTATGAATATCCAGTCAGCACACCGAAAATTTCTGCATTTATGCAGAGCGATTGAGTAGAGAAAGGAAATTATCAAATGAAAAAGACTCTGATTGCTACCGCTATTGCTGGTGCTATGAGCTTCTCTGTAGCTGCACAAGCTGCTCCTACTGTATACGGCAACATTCAGGTTGTTGTAGATGTTGAAAATGACAACACCGCTGCTGACAATGGTTCTACCATCGGTATTAAAGGTGAAGAAGCACTGAACAACGGTCTGACCGGTATCTACAAAATTGAAATGGACGTGAATGCCGCTGGTACTAAAGGCGACACCACTCCTTTTAAAGGTGACCAAGCTTACCTGGGTGTTAAAGGTAACTTCGGTACAGTTCGTGTAGGTTCTATGGATACTGTTGCTGACGATCTGATCGGTGATGCTATCTTTGGTGAAGAATTTGTGGGCGGTGAATTCTCTGCTTTCGAAGATGGCGCTAACCGCGAAATCCAGCAAGTTCAGTATTCTGGTGAGTTCGGTGCTGTTGAAGCTCGTGCTTCTGTAAACCTGAACGGCACTGAAGAATCTCGTGGCGACACTGATGGCGATCTGGACAATGCTGTTCAGGTTGGTGTTAAAGTAGCTGTTGCTGAAGGCGTTTCTGTTGCTGCTGCTTTTGACACTTACAAGTCTGCGGCAGGTGTTGCTGCAACTCTGGACATGGGTGCTCTGTCTGCTGGTGCTTCTTTTGAAACTCAGGATGACGTAGATGCAACCGTATCTGCTTCTGGTGCTTTCAACTACGGCATGGGTAGTGTTTACGCAATCGTATCTATGTTTGATACTGGCGACGTCGATGGTAACCGTGTAACTGCAGGTGCTAACTACAGCCTGGCAGACTCTATGTACGTTTACGCTGAAGTTGTTTCTGGCGATAATGATGAGTTTGTTCCTAACACTACCGACCTGAGCGATGCTAAGAGCACTGCTATCGGTGCTGTTCTGGTATTCTAATCTATTGATTAGCTAAGATACCGAACAAAAAGAACCAGCCTTCGGGCTGGTTTTTTTATGTCTGGAAATATTCTCGCCTAGCTTACCCGTAAGGCTTTATTCCTTTTTGCCGTTTCCTGCCAAGCCCCCTTCTTTCTCCTTTCCGCTAAACCTAAAGACCAATCTCGTGACTCTGCCTCTTAATACTGAAGAGCCAAGTGCATTATCAGGTAATTATTTTTGTCACATTAAGGTTATATCACTGTCATCTGACAGACTTAATATAGCTGTTATTCGTTGCTATGCGATGTAATGGCATTTGTGAACACTTGCATTGGGCATATTGAAGAGAAACGGGACTTGACTGGAGTGAATGGAGTTGCCCCCTTTAGGTTTTATTTAGCTGAAATTAGAGATATCTGGTTGCTGTTGGATGATATCTATCTCAAGTGAGGTTTTATCAGGATGCTTAAAATGAAGATAAAGGTGAGCTTGATGAAATTAGAGATTTTTTTTGCTACTGCTGTGGTTGCATTATCTGTCGGTTTAGCCGGTTGTGATGATAGCAGCAATGATTCCGGTGACAATAAGAACTCCACGATAACACACAAACTGGATGTCGTTTCTTCCGAAGGTGCTTTGCTACCTTATACCGTGCTAAGAGATGATTTAATCGATAATAAAACTGAGAAGGCTTTTGAAGTGCGTAATGGTGGTTATGGCTCAGCTATGACAGCGCATCCGCAAAAGGCAACGCAGTTTTATGCACTGACTGACAGAGGCCCAAATGCATCTTTTGTTGGTGGCTACGGTAAAGGCAAGAAATTTCCTACACCTGATTACACGCCGAGAATCGGTTTGTTCGAAGTAATGGCTGATGGGGCTGTTGAGCTACGTAAAACGATCCGTCTGAAGGATCGTGATGGGAATTTAATTAGTGGTTTGCCAAACTCATCCTCACTGGGTGGAACAGGCGAAACGCCATATAACGCTGATGGTTCTCCTGTTCTGGTGACGCCTGGATTACCTTATGATGAGGTGAGTAACCCCATTAAACTAGATGACTACGGCTTGGATGGTGAAGGTTTAGTGGCATTGACGGATGGGACTTTTTGGGTAAGTGATGAATATGGCCCTCATATTGTTCATTACAATGCCGAAGGTATTGAGATAGACCGGATTAATGCCTTTGCTAACGATGAGCGTGTCAAAATTAAGCTTCCAGGGGAGTATGCTAATCGACGTGCTAACCGCGGTATGGAGGGTTTGGCGATTACGCCTGATGAAAAGACGTTGGTAGGTATTATGCAGTCAACGATCTATAACCCATCAAAAGTGGTGAAAAATTCAGATGTGACGCGCATTGTGACTATAAACTTGGATACTGGCGCGATTGGACAGTATTTGTATAAACAGGAAAAGAGTCAAAACTCCAACTCTGAAATTGTTGCCATTAGTGATACTGAGTTTTTAGTGCTGGAGCGCGATGGTGCCTTTCTGTTTGGTGGGCCAAAAGGTTCAGGTGCAGCTTCTCCGGGTGCACAAAAAACGGTTTATCGTATTGATTTAGCTTCTGGTACTGATCTGGAATCTTTGGGTGAGACAGGAAAGCTTTCTCAGGATGAAGGTTTAGGCCTGCTTGTGAACGGGCAAACTGTTGAGCAGGTGGTGCTGGATCATGGTTGGCAGGGATTGGCAGAGATTGGTATTTTGCCGGTTGAAAAAACCTTGGTAGTGGATATGGTCTCAGAGGTCCAATACCCCCATGATAAGATGGAAGGCTTGTGGTTGATTGATGATGAGCGCTTGGGTGTGTTAAATGATGATGATTTTGCAACCTGGTCAACTGGTGGCGAGTTAGAGCAGAAGATGCTGGATGCTGAAACCGTTGATGGTAACCGCCTATATATTGTTAAGGGTCTGGATCTGAAAAGTCATAAGTAACTGATTTTTTGATTGATGGCCCATTGGCCGTTCCTTGAACGGCCAATATAGTTTTAATACATAAGTCATGCCTCAGCCCTATCGATGCCGTGCATATAATCTATAGGGTCTTTTCAGATCGGGTATTAGCCTTTAAACCTCGACAAAAATCCTTTACCATCCGCTGTTTTATTAATTCCCGCCGCCGGCCGTTCCGGCAAGTCCTTTTGAGGTCACTGCTTTGGCTGCACCGCGTGCAAAAATCCAGACCGATAAGATATTTAATGGTCTGGCAGAGAAGTTTCGTAATAATGTCTACGGCACCAACAAGGGTTGGTTGCGTCAGGAAATCTTAGCCCGTGATCTGCAGAAAATCCCCTTTGTGGCTGCAGTTGATTCTGCGCAGGTGCTGGACATTGGCGGAGGCCTGGGGCAGATGGCTGACTGGTTTGCTAAACAAGGCCATCAGGTTACCTTTACTGAGCCGGCGGATGATATGCGGGCTGAGGCTGATCAGTTGTTTCAGGAACAGTCAACGACCTACGATAAGCCTGTAGCATGCTACCCTTATCGCTTGCAGGAGCTGAGCGAGCAGGTGCCGCCGGCTCAGCTGGTGGTGTGCCATGCGGTGCTGGAATGGTTACATCAACCGCTGGACGCCTTGCCTGTTATTGTTAATCAGATACAGTCTGGTGGTTGGCTATCCCTGATGTTTTTTAATGAAGACGGTCTGCGCTTCAGTAATATTGTGAAGGGTAACTACGACAAAGCACTTAGAGACACTCTTGATGGCACGGGGCAACGTTTGCGTTTAACGCCCATTAGTCCGCAAAAGCCAATGTTAGTGATTGACGGTTTAAAAGAGCTGGGGTTGGAGATTGTTTCTGTTGCCGGTGTACGGGTTTTTACCGACTATCTTCGGGATAAAACGCCTTCGGACGAAGATCTGGAAAAGCTGTTAGAGCTTGAGTGGCGTTATTGTCACCAGGAACCCTATTGGCGGATGGGGCGCTACATCCATGTTTTGGCTAAGAAGCCCTGACTAGCGGTAAGTGACTTGATCTTACGCCTTTTCGCTTTTTAATTCTTTTATATCCCGGTAGAAATATTATGAGTGCTTTATCTCCTGCAGCAGACCTCTTATTACGTAACCAGTCATCGATTCAGGGGCAGGTCTTGCTGGCACACTTACCGGTGAGTGATGGCATCAGTAACTTTATTAACCCTCTGCTTACTGATGATGTGCAGGCGCTTCATCTGCTGATGGATGATTGGCGCAGTTATCAGTCGATGGCAGACTTTAGGCAACGGGAATCCCGCTTTTTACCACTATTTCAGGCTTATCTGGGACAGGATAAAGATACAGGTCTGCTTTCTGGTTATGACAACATTATTCTCTTTATGCCAAAAGCGAAAGAGCAGGCCCGTTATCTGATTGCTCAGTTTTTACCTCTGTTAAAATCCGGCGGCTGTTTCTGGCTGGTGGGTGAAAACAACGGTGGCATTAAGTCGGCGGATAAATTACTTAAAGCAGCGGCAGATGGCCAGTGGCCAGAGAGTACCTGGAGCTTGAGCAAGGCGGACAAAGCGAAAAAAAGTGCATTACTGAAGCTGCAGCTAAGTATGGGACTTTCGCTGCCAGAGTCGGAGACATTTAATCCTGAGCCCTGGGAGCTGCATTGGCCGCTACCGGAAAAGAAAGAGTTTCCGGTGGAGCTGGCAGACCTGAAACTTATCAGTTTGCCCGGCGTATTCAGTCATGGCCGGTTAGATGAAGGCACGGCACTTATGCTGCAGAATATGCCGCGCATTAAACCTTCTAAAGTGCGCAACCGCCGGGTGCTGGATATGGGCTGTGGAACCGGTATTATCGGTTTGAGCCTGTTAAAGCAACACTCGGATCTGGAAGTGACCTTTTGTGATGTCAATGCTATGGCGTTGGAAGCGACCCGCCGCGGCCTTATTGCAAATGATATGCAAGGGCAGGTTTACGCCTCTGATATGTGGAGTGATATCACAGATCGCTTTGATCTGATTATCTCTAACCCACCGTTTCATACCGGCCAGAAAACGGATTATGAGCTGGCTGATCGCTTTATTCGCCAGGCGAAGAAACACCTGAAGCGCAGTGGTGAACTGCGTATTGTCGCTAACCGTTTTCTGAAATGCCCGGATATTATTGAAGCGACCTTCGGTCACTGTGAGCGTATCGCCGAGACCGGTAAATTCTGTATCTGGTCAGCGAAGATTTAACCATTTAGTGTAGGTCGCCCTTTAGGGCGTCATAGGTCTGGTGTTGCTGGTTGGATTGACGGGCTAAAGCCCGACCCACAAGAGAAAGTAGACTCCGTGTCAGTCAAGAGAGACCCTTCTGTGAAAAAAGAGCAAAAAGACGCGATTTTCGCTAATCCACTGGATAAAGTGGCTACCTTCTCATTTGATGATAAGGTCGTTCAGGTCTTTCCGGATATGATTAAACGGTCAGTACCGGGCTACAGTAATATGATCGGTATGACGGGCGTTATTGCTCGTCGTTACTGGCAGCCTGGAACCCGTATCTATGATTTGGGCTGCTCTTTGGGAGCCAGTATGCTATCGGTTCTGCACCAGATTCAGGAACCGGGTCTTGAAATTGTCGGCCTGGATAACTCCGATGCAATGATCGAGCGCTGCCGAGAGGTATTGTCTCAGGAGGTGTCAGATGAGCAGCGCAACAGCGTACACCTGGAGTGTGCCGATATCTGTGGTGCGCCGATTGAAAATGCTTCTGTTGTGATCCTGAATTTTACCTTTCAGTTTCTGCCGACGGAGCAGCGTCTACCCCTGTTGAAACGTATTCATGAAGGTTTAGCACCTGGTGGTGTGATAATCCTGTCTGAAAAAGTGCGCTTCGAATCCGCTGAGCAGCAGGATACCTTGTTCGATCTGCATCTGGATTTTAAACGCGCTAACGGCTATAGCGAGCTGGAGATCAGCCAGAAACGTGCCGCATTGGAAAACTTCCTCCAGGCTGAGAGCTTTGACACCCATCATCAGCGCTTCAAAGAAGCCGGCTTTGCTCAAAGCACAGTTTGGTTTCAATATCTGAACTTTGCTTCTTTGTTGGCGATAAAAGCCCGATAGTCATCACTGAAAATCAAAGCAATCAGATTGTTCCTGAATTTTATTCCAACCCGATTTAAGCGAGCTTCACCATGCAGGATTATGCACCTCTGTATCAAAAATTTGCTGAAGAAGGTCTCACCCGATGGCTGGCAAAAGTACCTGAGCAGCTGGAAGAGGCGCTGGATGCTAAACGTTATTCCGATCTGCCGGGTTGGCAGAGGGTTGTGGATAAATTTGATACTGCAGAAATGTTGGCAGAGCAGGGCTACCAGGTTGAGATCCAGCTGGAGCAAAGTGCTGTTCAGGTGACCACCCAACCTGAGCTACCACAACCGATGCAGGCCAAGTATCGTAATCTGCTGAAAAAGCTGATGCCGTGGCGTAAAGGGCCATTTGAACTGCATGGTTCTTATATTGATACCGAATGGCACTCTGATTGGAAGTGGGATCGTCTGGCTGAATTTATTGCACCTCTTCACAACCGCCGTGTACTGGATGTGGGTTGTGGCAGCGGCTACCATTGTTGGCGCATGGCTGGAGCGGGTGCCCGTTTTGTGGTTGGCATCGATCCGTCACCCCGATTTCATATGCAGTTTCAGCTGGTACGTCGTCTGATGGGGTTGGCGGATGGTAATCGGGTTTTCCATCTTCCGGTGGGGATTGAGGATGTTCCCGCGAATCTGGATTACTTTGATACGGTTTTTTCCATGGGGGTGCTTTATCATCGCCGTTCACCGATTGATCATCTCTTTCAGCTGAAAGAAGCCTTGCGCCCCGGCGGTGAGTTGGTGTTGGAAACGCTGGTGGTCGATGGCGATGTGCAAACCGTATTAGTGCCGGGAGAGCGCTACGCGATGATGAATAACGTTTGGTATCTGCCCAGCCCTGAAGCTCTTGTGCTTTGGCTGGAGAAGTGCGGTTTTGTTAACGTACGGATGGTGGATGTGTCGGTTACTTCGACAGATGAACAGCGTAGTACCGAGTGGATGACCTATCAATCGCTACAGGATTTTCTCGATCCGAATGATCCGACAAAAACAGCAGAAGGCTATCCCGCCCCTAAGCGCGCTGTGATTCTTGCGGAGCGACCTTATTGATAACAGGAAATAGCTTGATCAATTGATTATTCTTAATAGTTATAACTAAATTCTATTTAGAATTAAGCGGTATTTCTTTGATTAAGGATTTTCTAATATTATCTCTCTTAATTGGTCAGCTTCTTTGACCTGGGTGAGTCTTGGAGAGTGTTATGAATATTGATCGTCTGGTGTTTGTTTTTGCCGGTTCTATGGTACTGCTTAGTGTTATTCTGACTCAGTATGTACACCCGAACTTCCTCTGGTTCACGGTATTTATCGGTGCTAATTTGATTCAGTCTGCATTTACTGGTTTCTGCCCGGCTGCAAAAATATTCAATATGATGGGCATTAAAACTGGCTGTGCGTTTAAGTAAAGCAGCTGCTCAGGGTTGTCTTTTGATAACCCACTCTGAACTAAAGAACTGCTCCGGACTTAGATCCGGAGCGGCTTTTTTGCGTGAGCATACCTGTCTTTCGTTTAGTTGGTATGGGTTAGTCATAACTGACGGATAGCACGTAATAAACCTGTTCGCCGCCGGGTGCCTGTACCCGAATTTCGTCATCTAATGTTTTTCCCAGCAGAGAGCGGGCCATAGGTGAGTCGATATTGATTTTACCCTCTTTAAGATCAGCTTCGTCCGGCCCAACAATACGGATCTGCATCAGTTCGCCTTCATTATCTTCAAGTTCTATCCGGGCAGAGAAGAAGATGCGCTCCAGGTCATCAGGTTTTTTATCCACAACCGTTAACGCATCCAGGCGCTTATCGAGATGACGGATGCGGCCCAGAGTTTTATTCAGTAGTTGCTTGTTGTATGTGTAATCAGCATTCTCACTGCGATCACCCTGAGCGGCGGCTTCCTGCACTTTCTGAGCTAACTCAGGATGACGGACTTTCCAGAGAAAATTGCGCTCATTCTGCAGGACTTCATAGCCTTCCGGGGTGATCAAGTTAGTTTTCTTTTCGCGCCGGGGATCTTTAGCCGGATCTCGCCAGCGTTGCATATTGCGCCCTTTCATACCGGAATCAGCCTCCCTTGGGAGTTGTGTGTTGGATGTGGGCTGAGCTGCTTTGTTCTCAGCAAAAAAAAGCCTGTATCCCGATTTTAAACCGGTATACAGGCTGTTTGAAACATACCTTTCTGCAGATCAGGTTTTGAACTGCTTGATCAGGGCGTCAAGGTTATAAGCATTCTTCTGTAGTTCCTGAGCAGAGTCTTGTATCAGGCTGGTACCCTGTTCGGTATCTTCTGAAATACTGGAGATGGATACCAGGTTCTGGCTCATTTCATGAGCTACATTGCTCTGCTCATCCGCTGCCGTCATGATTTGGGCGTTTAAAGAGCTGATCTGTTGCATTGATGCTGCAATAGTCTGAAAGGCTTCGCCAGCTTCTGTTGCTTTACTGACGGTAGTTTCGGCTTTTGTACGGCTTGTATTCATAACATCGACGGCAACTTTCGAGCGGCTTTGCAGTTCGTGGATCATCTCCTGGATTTGCTGGGTGGATTCGGCGGAGCGTTGCGCCAGTTGACGCACTTCATCGGCTACAACAGCAAAGCCTCGTCCCTGATCCCCGGCCCGTGCAGCCTCGATCGCTGCATTAAGTGCTAACAAGTTTGTCTGTTCGGAGATCCCCCCGATAACATCAAGGATGCTTTCAATCTTTGCGGTGTGGTCTTCCAGTGCATTAATCACACTGCCTGCCTCTTCCACTTCGCCGGCTAATTCGTTAATGCTGCTGGTCGCTTCTTCAACAATCCGCAGGCCTGTTTCGGTCTGCTCGTGGGTCAGTCGCGTTGTTTCATTAGCCTGGTCAGCAATATTTGCAGTCTGCTGAGCTGAGGCTGCCATTTCGTTCATGCCCGCAGCGCTCTGCTCTGTTTCAGAGCGTTGACGGGTAACGCCGTTAATTGTACTGGCCGTAATATCGGACATCTGGCTGATAGCATGGGAGAGCTGCTGTGTGGACTGGCCAACAGAGTTTACGATGTTCTGGAATTTATCCATCATATGGTTGAAGGCACCTGCCATATCACCCAACTCATCTTTGGTTGTAATATCAACACGCTCACGAAGGTCACCGGAATCTTTCACCGCTACCATGGTGTTTTTCAGCGTGGTGATCTGTACTGTGATGATATGAATAATGAAAAGTGCCAGGCCGCCAATCAGCAGGCTTAGAATCCCTACTGTTATGGAGTATTGCAGTAGGGTTTGCCAGAAAATCTCGTCCATATCGTTCAGGTAGATACCGTTACCAACAATCCAGCCCCAGGGTGCAAAGCCTTTTACATAAGAGACCTTAGCCTGCGGGGCCTCATGACCTGGCTTTGGCCAGAGATAGTCAACATAACCTTCTTTAGAGGCTTTTACGGTACTGACAAATTCGCTGAAAATTTTCTTGCCGTTGGGGTCTTCGAGGTTGGCCAGGTTTTTTCCGTTCAGCTCGGGTTTGATCGGGTGCATGATCACAACGGCATTCATGTCATTAATCCAGAAATATTCATCCTGGTCGTAGCGCAGACCCTCAATTGCTTTTTGCGCCGCTTGCTGGGCTTGTTCACGGCTCAGCTGGCCAGTCTTCTCCATACTGTAGTAGTGATCGAGGAAGCCATGTACCGTTTCAACGACATGCTTAGTTTTGATTTTACGGTCTTCGAGAAGGTTATCTTTCAGAGACATTAGGGAGACGCTGATCAGAATCGCTGTACCCATTGCCATCAAACCAATAATGACCCAGAGTTTATATTTGATTTTTATATTGCCCAGGAGATTATGCATTGCAACGCTCGCTCTTATGACTTGGTCGTTATAATTTTATCAGTCTGCTGGCAAAGCAGATTGCCAGAAAGTTAGCTTAGAGTTTGTTTTTATTGCTACAGATATCCAGTAATTCAATAGTGGATTTTGACCTCTATGTTTGCAATAAAATTGCATTATTTCAGTCATGTTATGTTACATGGCTCCCTGGTATTCGTTTTTAGTTTGATCTGACTCAGGTTATTGGGTTTTCGTTGAGAACTTTTGGCACGCTAATGAATAGAGGGGCGAGAAAGAAAGGCGGCGGCTTCGGTTCGCCTGATATTTTGTTATGCTTAGGGGCCAGGTCGATAAGGAAAAAATATGAGTAAGGGGCTAATACCAACATTTGCGCAGGATGCTGTGGAAGTACTTGAGAAACGTACTGTTTTCCAAGGCTTTTTTCGCTTTGATAAACTGCGGATCAAAACCCGGAAATTTGATGGCAACTGGTCTGGGGTTATGAGTCGCGAAGTGTTTGTTCGCGGTAATGCTGTTGGTGTTTTGCTCTATGACCCTTTAGTGGATCAGTTGCTGATGGTTGAACAGTTTCGCCCTGGTTGCCTTTATGATGTTAGTCAAAGCCCCTGGCAGTTTGAACTGGTCGCAGGGATGACCGAGCCTGGTGAAACCAATGAAAATGTGGTCCACCGGGAGGCTGAAGAGGAAGCTGGCTGTAAAGTGCTGCACCTTGAGCACCTCTACAAATACTGGGTGAGCCCCGGTGGTATGGATGAACAGATCGATCTTTTTCTGGGCATTATAGACAGCCGTGAGATTGAGGAAGGAATCTACGGCCTGGAAGAGGAAAATGAAGATATCCGCGTTGAGTTGATAGCCACTGATGAAGCCTTTAGAGGGCTTGAGGATGGCCGTATTAACAATGCCATGGCCATTATCGGATTGCAGTGGTTGCAGCTTAACCGACAACGCTTGCAGCAGGTGTATAAGGCTTGACCGGACGGAGCCCTTTTTTCTCCGGTTTCCTATACTTGATTGCCAGAGAGATGAGTACCGAAGATCAGCCTGTTGTGGCGGGAGTATTTCCCTATGAATTCAAATCCTGATAAAAAGCCGGCATTTGGCAATTGGCAGCAGCACAATGGCTGGAGAACCAAACCTAATTATGCCGTAGACTTAAAAAAGCAGATGGCTGAATGTGAAGCTAACTATCTGCGTCTGCTTAAGCTATTGCCGGATCTTGATGAATCTGAGCAGTGGCATTTTGCTGTTAGTGACGAATCGCTGCACCTTGGTGAGCTGGTGATTAAGGTGACCGAGCGTAGTAAGTACACCACCTTGATTCGTATCTTTCAAAAGGATAGCTGGGGGCATTGGCTCAGTCAGCCGGAGCTTTCGGTACGGCTGTACCATGATGCCCGTATGGCTGAAGTCGTTGGTTACCAGAAGCAGCGCCACTTTGACGGTCGCTATCTGTACCCCAATGACAAAATGCGTCAGCCTGATGAGAAGCTACAGATTAATCTGTTTCTGGGGGAGTGGCTGGCACATCTGCAGCAGTATGGGCATATTGCCAAGCCAGTAAGTTTTTCTTATTAAAGCTTCAGCCTACCTACTATTTAAAGCTTCAAGCCTAACTACTATTTAAAGCTTCAAGCCTAACTACTATGATGGGCTTCTATCTCTTACGCCGGAAGCCTGCTTTTTGTTCTCTTGCTCAGGATATCCATCCGTAATGTCTGTTTCTGTTATCCAGCTTACCGACCTGCATCTGCTTGCCGATATAAAACGGGACTTTAAGGGACAGAATCCCTGGCGCAATCTTAACCACTTGCTGGCGCAGATCGCCTGCGACGGTCAGCCTGATCTCTATCTGCTCACCGGAGACCTCTGCCAGGATCATACACCGGAGGCGGCCCGGCTGGTTTACCGAATGCTGGCGGAACGTATGGATCAGACCGGTAGCCGTTGGCAGTGGATTCCCGGAAACCATGACCAGCCAGAGCTTATGGCAGAGTATAAAGTGCCGGAGCTCTCAGTGGTGGCAGGTGACTGGCAGTGGCTGTTACTGAACTCCAATTCCGGACATCCTCACGGTGAGTTAGCCGAACCTGAGCGACAGATGCTTCTGACGATGCTGGCAGAACCTGAAGCCCGTTATCAGGTTGTTGCGGTACATCATCAGCCCTTACTGGTAGGGCCTGGGCGTCAGGGGCTTTTCTATTCTGAACTGGCCGCACCTGAACAAGTGGCGGGTATCGATAGCATTCCATTGATGGATAGAGGCTGGCTCTGGCAGACGCTGAGTGTGCAGCCGAGAGTAAAAGCTGTGATCTGCGGGCACGTGCATCAGGAGCAGCAGATTGAGCGTAATGGCTTGGCTCTTTTGGCTTCTCCGGCAACCAGTATCCAGTTCACTGCTGATATTAATGGTTTTGAGCTGAGTGACTTAGCGCCCGGTTACCGTTGTCTGCAGTTGTCGGATGATGGGTTAGTGACAAGTTGGATTGAGCGCTTATTGCACTGCCGGTTTACTTAGATGCCTGCATGGTCATTAAAGGATTATGCTTCTGGTATCGGGAAGCAGCTGTTGCAGGGATCCTTATGTATTGAATTCTTTATATCAAAAAGTTATCAATCAATGATTTTAAATAATTTGACGTAATTAAAGATTCCGTTTTAACTACACCTATTAAAATTGCACCTACTGGGATCGCTGCAGCTTTTTGCTGGTCACAGCATTTTGCTTAACCCGCAAACCGGTTCAGTCTGCAATCACAGACACAGATTTTGACTTAAAAGCCCGCTGTTGCTGGGCTTGCTTATGACCTTTAGCAGGAGTGGATCACAACGATGATATCGCCCGAACGCCTGACTCACCTGAAACAGCTGGAAGCCGAGAGCATCCACATCATTCGGGAAGTAGCTGCTGAGTTTGATAATCCGGTAATGCTGTATTCCATCGGTAAAGACTCTGCGGTAATGCTGCATCTGGCCCGTAAAGCCTTCTACCCGGGTACGCCGCCGTTTCCTCTGATGCACGTTGATACCACGTGGAAATTCCGTGAGATGATCGAGTTCCGGGACAAGATGGCGAAGGAAGCCGGTATGGACCTGATCGTTCATACCAACGAGGAAGGTCGAGCAGCGAATATCAACCCGTTTGATCACGGCAGCCGCAAGTACACCGACGTGATGAAAACCGATGCTCTGAAGCAGGCACTGAACAAGTACCGCTTTGATGCTGCTTTCGGTGGGGCACGTCGTGACGAAGAGAAGTCCCGCGCGAAAGAGCGTGTTTACTCATTCCGTGACAAATTCCACCGTTGGGATCCGAAAAATCAGCGTCCTGAACTGTGGAACCTGTTTAACGGCAAGGTCAATAAAGACGAGTCGATCCGTGTATTCCCGCTGTCCAATTGGACCGAGCTGGATATCTGGCAATATATCTATCTGGAATCAATTCCGATTGTGCCCTTGTACTACTCAGCAGAACGCCCCGTGGTTGAGCGTGATGGCACCCTGATTATGGTTGATGATGACCGCATGCCACTGGCTGAAGATGAGAAGCCAGAGATGCGTTCTGTGCGTTTCCGTACCCTGGGTTGTTACCCACTGACGGGTGCCGTGGAATCAACCGCAGCAACCCTGCCGGATATTATTCAGGAGATGCTGCTGACCACGACTTCCGAACGTCAGGGCCGGGTGATCGACCACGATGGCACCGGTTCCATGGAAGAGAAAAAGCGCGAAGGCTATTTCTAAGATCTGACGGTAGCGAAATGCGTTTACCCGTAGGTCGGATAAGCCGCAGGCGCCATCCGACAATGCGAGCGTCAGGCCGCCCGGTTCGCGGATCTGATAAAGAATATTAAGTTGGGGCTGAGACGTTCAGTGAACTGGTCAGCCTCAAGCCTATAGAGGACACAAAATGTCTCACCAATCCGATCTGATTGCGGAAGATATTGAAGCGTATCTGAAACAACATGAACATAAAGACCTGCTGCGTTTTATCACCTGCGGTAGTGTGGATGATGGTAAAAGTACTCTGATTGGCCGTTTACTACATGACTCTAAAATGATCTATGAAGATCAACTGGCGGCGATTAGCCGTGACAGTAAAAAGAGCGGCACAACCGGTGAAGAGATCGATCTGGCGTTGCTGGTGGATGGTTTACAGTCTGAGCGTGAGCAGGGGATTACCATCGATGTGGCGTACCGCTATTTTTCCACTGAGAAGCGTAAGTTCATCATTGCTGATACGCCGGGGCATGAGCAGTATACCCGTAATATGGCGACTGGTGCTTCTACTGCATCGCTGGCGATTATTCTGATCGACGCCCGTCACGGCGTACTGACTCAGACCCGCCGTCATAGCTTTATTGCCTCTTTGTTGGGTATTAAGCATGTGATCGTTGCCGTCAATAAAATGGATCTGGTGGATTACTCCCAGGCCCGTTATGACGAGATCGTGGCGGACTATAAAGCATTTGCTAAAGATCTGAATCTGCCGGATATCCGGTTTGTGCCGGTTTCTGCCCTGAAGGGTGAAAATGTAACCAACAACAGCGAGCTGATGCCTTGGTACACCGAAGCTCCGCTGATGGATATTCTGGAAAACGTGGAGGTGAATCACGATATCGCACTGGAGAGCCTGCGCTTTCCGGTACAGTATGTGAATCGCCCGAACCTGGATTTCCGGGGCTTCTGCGGCACCGTTGCCGCGGGCCTGGTTAAGAAAGGCCAGTCGGTTACAGCACTGCCTTCCGGCAAAACCAGTACGGTTAAATCCATCGTCACTTTTGATGGAGATCTGGAACAGGCGCAGCCAGGCCAGGCCGTAACGGTAACGCTGAACGATGAGATCGATATCTCCCGCGGCGATGTGCTGGTGGAAACCGGTCAGGAAGCAAAAGTAAGCAACAGTTTTAGTGCGCATCTGGTCTGGATGCACGAGGCGCCCCTGGAATTGGGTAAGCAGTATAGCTTTAAGGTTGGAACTCACTTCACCAGTGGTTATGTGACGCACATTGAGCATCAGATTGATGTGAATACCATGGAAAAATCTGATGCCCGTGAGTTGCCGCTGAACGGTATCGCTCTGGTAACGGTTGAACTGACGGCTCCTGTGGTATTCGATGCTTACAAATCCAGCAAGTTTACCGGTAGCTTTATCGTTGTGGATCGCCTGAGTAATGTGACGGTAGGTGCCGGTATGATTGAAGACGTAGCAGAAGCCGGAGTACAGACTGCGGCAGGCCCAATCAGTGCCTTTGAACTGGAACTGAACGGACTTATCCGTAAACACTTCCCGCACTGGGAAGCGAAAGATATCAGCGAATTGCTGAAGTAGTCTTCTTTCAGGGCACTTTCTTCAGTTATCAAACCGGAAATAAAAAGCGGCCATCACTGAACAGTGATGGCCGCTTTTGTTTGAAGACGTTCTGTTGATCCGGGAAGCCTCAAGCCTTTGACGCTGTTTTGACTTTCAGCAGATCAAAGCACTTCTTCGATATGCTCTTTCCACTCATTCATGGCGGCTTCACGACGTTTCTGATGGTTGATCAGCAGCTTGTGATGATCTTCCCAATGATCGATAAAGTGCTGATGACACTCCGATGGATCAGATGTTGCGCAATCCTGCCACAGATCGAACCAGAGATGGTTGTATTCCATCATTGCTTCTAACTCCAGATTGACGAGATTATTTACTCCATCAAGCCAGTGCTGCTGCACCTTTTGCACCGGAGCAGGTTGGGGAATAACCCCCGTGAATAATGAAAAGTCGGAAAGGAATTGATTTGCCATGACTGCGATCTCCGTAATTAGGCCATAAGGTCATGCCCTAAGAACCGGCTTTAAGTCTAAGCCTGTCCTTTGGTTTACTTACATTCTAGAGGAGTTTTGTTGTTTAGTTGTTGCTTATACTTGTTGTGCGTCAAGTAATCGGATGATTTTTTCTGATCAAAACCTAGTACAAAATAATAATACCAGCAAGTGATAATTGTTTTCATTTGCATTTAATGTTATGTTGTAACATATTATTTGTAGCCATCAGGATAAATGATCATGAAAAAGAATATTCACCCGGATTACGATTATGTTGTGTTTCGGGACGGCAGCTGCGGTAAAACGTTTCGTATTCGCTCAACGTGCAAACCAAGTGAAACCATTGTCTGGGAGGATGGCAAAACTTATCCCTTGTATAACCTGGATGTTTCCAGTGCATCTCACCCAGCTTATACCGGTGAGCAGCATAAAGTCAGTAGTGAGGGGCGTGTGGCGCGATTTAAGCAGCGTTTTGGAAATCGTGGCTTAAAAAAGGCTGATTGATAGCTTTTGCCAAGACTTTTTGTGTAATGTCATTCTAGGATGGATCTATGCAGGTACTCAGCTCATTAAAAACAGCCAAGCTACGTCACCCGGACTGCCAGATAGTTAAACGTAGGGGGCGCCTTTATGTTATCTGTAAAAGTAACCCACGTTTTAAAGCCCGCCAGGGGAGTGCTAAAAAATCGCGCTGAATAGCTTTATGGGTATGCACTTCCCGTGCAGAGAAGCGAAAGCCCTGAGCGGGCCGCTGAAGTGTTTACGTTTAAGTCATGATTTTTTGAAAACCGCTCAATCTAAATTATCCGCCCATTATAGGGCGGTTTTTTTTGAGCGCTTGATACGGAGTTTTATTTTACGGCTGACTAAAGGGCTGAATTTTGGCCAGTCAACAAACGTATCAACCAGTTAAAGTGAAGCGGCAGACCTTGCCGCTTGATCATACAAGCCTGACATGCCCCGTAATAATACAGCGGCTTTGCCTAGATCCTCTTCACCAAAGCCCAGTGTTTTAAGTGAGTCGACTAAGCAGTTTTCCCTCACCTCGCTGTAAGCCTTACAGCGGGCCGCGCCCTTATCCGTCACCGAATAAAAGGTTTCTTTGCCGCGTTTTTCAGATTTAACAAGTTCTTGCTTAAGCAGTTTTTTTAATGAGTAAGTGACGGTATGGGTATCTTCAATATTCAATACCATACAGATATCAGATACTTTTTTTGCACGGCTGCGGTGGTTCGAGCTATGCAGCACCAAGACATCTAAGTGGCTCATATCGGGTATTCCCGCAGCGCTTGCGCAGTGAATCATCCAGCGATTAAAAGCATGGCTAGCAACAATTAATCCAAACTCTAACTCTGAGAGCTCGCTAGAACGGCCAGAGGCCAAATGAGCTGATGAAACAATCGGGCCAATTTTACGAGCCGGCTTGTCTAAATTAGCTGAATCAAAGTGATTGCTTGTCTTTTTACTCATAATCGGATCTTTTCACTTTTGTTTTAATGTTTAGTTACCCATCTGGCTTGGAAGGTAGGTGACAATTTCTGGAAAGATGGTGATCAATATAACCGATGTTAAAATTAGCAGGAAATAAGGGAAAGCAGCCCAGGCAACACGGAGTATATTCTCGCCTGTTAATCCTTGGATCACAAATAAGTTAAACCCTACCGGCGGTGTTATTTGACTCATTTCTACCACGATAACCAGATAAATACCGAACCAAAGAGGATCGATACCAGCGGCTTGCACCATGGGCAAAATAATGGAAGTTGTGAGTACAACAACAGAAATACCGTCTAAAAAGCAGCCAAGCAGAATAAAAAATAGTGTAAGGGCAACAAGCAGCATCTGAGGTGATAAAGCCAGTGTGTCTATCCAGGTAGCCAGCTCTCTTGGTATGCCCGTAAAGCCCATGGAGGTCGTTAAGAAACTAGCGCCGACTAAAATAAAGGCGATCATTGATGATGTTTTAACTGTGCCCATTAATGCGGATTGGAAGGTTTTCCAATTCATAGAGCCTGATTGAATAGACAATAAATGCGCTAAAGCAACGCCAACCGCGGCAGATTCCGTCGGTGACGCTAAACCGGTATAAATGGAACCAATTACGCTCACTATCAGTAAGAAAACGGGAACCAGGGGTTTGCTGCGCTTAACCTTTTCTACAAAAGATAACGTTTCAGACTGCTCAGCTGGTGCACCTTGTGGGTTCATTAAAGACCAAATAATGACATAGCCGGCAAAGAGAGCCATGAGCAACAGCCCAGGCAAAATGCCTGCGACAAATAAGCGGGCAATAGATTGCTCGGTAGCAACTCCATAGACAATTAAGATAATTGAAGGCGGTATCAGTAAGCCCAAAGTCGCTGAACCCGCTAAAGTTCCTAATACCTGGTTTTTGTTATAACCGCGACTATCAAGTTCTGGGATGGTCATTTTGCCGATAGTAGCTGCTGTTGCAGCAGATGACCCGGAAATAGCCGCAAAAATACCACAGCCAACAATGTTGGTATGTAATAAGCGCCCCGGTATCTTACCA
Organism: Oceanospirillum sp.; assembly: GCA_048268485.1. Taxonomy (GTDB): domain Bacteria; phylum Pseudomonadota; class Gammaproteobacteria; order Pseudomonadales; family Halomonadaceae; genus Oceanospirillum. The sequence goes on along the minus strand of JBLWVL010000004.1, from coordinate 72,391 downwards.
ACCCAAGGGGCAATACCGCGAAACATCTCCTCGGAAAGCCGGGAGCGAAATAGCACTTCACCCATCCAAATAAACATGGGTAAAGCAGCCAGCTCCCAAGATACAGCGGCACTGTAAAAAGCCGTTGCCAAGCTATCGCCAACAGGAATGCCACTAAAGAAAAATAGCGCAATACAGCCTATGGCTGTCAGCGAAAAAGAAACCCATAAACCAACGCCCAATAGTGCTAATAGCACGATTAGCAGGATGAGTGTCATCCAGATCATATCCATCAATTACTCCTGCGGGGCGTCAGTATCAAGTTGAGTGATACGGCCACTCAGCAAAGAAATAAAGGCATCGGTGACTGCAATTAACAACCAAAGTAAACCTAAGGACATGCCCATTTGTGGAAGCCATAAAGGCACGGGCACCATGCCGATAGACAGGTCGCCATAATCGTAACTATCGAGAGTTAGTAGAACACTAAACCATAGTGCAAAACCGGTAATCATCATGGCAATGAACGCCATAAGTGAGTCTAATCCACGCTGTAGACAGGGAGGGAGACGTTGAATTATAAGCGTTACACGAATGTGCCCACCCTGCCAAAAGGTGTAGGCCAAGCCAAAAAAAGTCGCACCGAGTAGTAGAAAAGCGGATATTTCTGCCAAACCGGGCAGGTGTAGCCCCAAGGGATTAATACCCACCCAAAGCAATATTTTATCCAGCACCCGACCGAGCACTTGTAGCACGATAAGCAGCATAATGGCAGTTAAATGCAGGGCTGAAAGCACGCCCCCTAACCGATATAAATTATTAAGTACTTTACGCATTGCCACTCCTGCTCAGCGGGTTAAACACCAGATGAATTAGTTAGCCTGATACGCTTTAAGTAGCGTCACACCATCTTTACCAGCACGCTTTAACCATTCTCCTGTCATGGTTTCGCTTACTGCTCTTAACCGCTGAGTTAAAATGCCGGAAGGTTTTGAAATTTGGATGCCGTTATCACGCATAATCGCGATTTTAGCGTCAGTTTCTTGTTTGCTTGCTTCCCAGCCTCGTTTCTCTGCACGTTCTGCAGCGGCTTTAACGGCTGCTTTTGCATCATCTGATAAGCGATCAAATGCTTTAGCATTAATGATCACCATGTTTTTTGGTAACCAAAGTTGTGCATGATTAAAGTCGGTTAAGTAATCCCAGGCACGTGTATTTGCACCGGTAGAAGGTGATGTGATCATGGCATCGACGCGACCTGTACCAAAGGCGGTAGGAATATCAGGCACTTCAACTTGAGTGGGTAGAGCACCCAGTAAGTTTGCTATTTGCTCGCTGGACTTGTTGTATGCGCGCATTTTTACACCGCGTAACTCTTCACCTGTTTCAACAGGAAAGCTGGTGTATATACCCTGAGGAGGCCAAGGTACAGCAAACAGTAGCATGAGGCGTTGTTTTTTAAGGCGCTCTGAAAGAATACCTTTAGAGGCCTGCCATAATTTCCATGCTTCTTCGTAGTTACTTGCCAGGTAAGGGACAGAATCAACTTCAAATAGAGCGTCTTCATTGGCAAGGCGCGACATAATCACTTCACCAATAGGCACTAAGCCTCGGCGTACTGAGTTTTTTATATCGGCATGTTTTATGAGTGAGCCGCTGCTATGAACAGTAATGTCCAGTTCGCCGTTGGTGGCTTCACGCACATCATTGGCAAACTGGGTAATATTAACGGTATGGAAATTGGTGTCCCCGTAAGGGGTGGGCATATCCCATTCAGCTGCTTGTAGATTTGTTGCGCCAAAGGCCAAAACAGTAGTCACAGCGAAATACTGCAACTTACTTCTTATTTTTTTTGCTTTGAAAATCATAATGTTAATCTCCAGTAGACAACTGTTTATTCTTATAAAAACAGCCTTTTCCATGCTTCCGACGGACGGCCTCTTGCTAAAAAGCTAGCGATCTAATTTTCTACTGTCAAATTTTTATTAAGAAACATAGGTAAAAAGTTTTTGTATTGTTGATATTTTATCGATAAATTGTTTTCTTTTGATTGATACAGTTGTCAGAGCGTAATGAGAGGTGAGCTGATGCTATTGAATTGTGACTTAGGTGAAAGCTTTGGCTCCTGGACAATGGGGCTTGATGCAGATGTGATGCCATTAATTGATCAAGCAAATATCGCCTGTAGCTTCCATGCCGGTGACCCTCTGATTATGCAAAAAACGGTGCGATTAGCCTTATCTTATGGCGTCAGTCTGGGTGCCCACCCTGCTTATCCTGACTTGCAGGGTTTTGGTCGTCGTTCCATGGCCTGCGCTCCAGAAGAAATTACAGCAATGGTGCTTTATCAAATCGGCGCGTTACAAAATATATCCGCCTCTGAAGGTGGGCAATTAAGCTATGTGAAGCCTCATGGTGCGCTTTACAACGATATGATGCGTGACCCTAAAGTGCTTGATGCTGTTTTACTTGCCGTTAAAAAATCAGCCATGCCACTGGCGCTGATGGCCATGTCGACTGCTGATAATCGGTATTTAAAGGTACGGTGCTCTGAGCAACAGGTTCCTCTGTTATTAGAAGCTTTTGCAGATAGAGCTTATGACAAGAACGGCTTTATTGTTTCACGCTCAACGCCTGGTGCGGTTTATCATCAACAAGAAAATATTGTGGAGCAGGCAGCTAAACTGGCCGAAGGAAAAGCCATTCAGACATTAGGGGGTGAGAATTTAATTCTAGAGGCTGACACCCTTTGTGTGCACGGTGATAACCCGGAGTCTTTAAAAGCGGTAGAAGCCATACGAGCCGCTTTAGGGGCAAAAGCTTAATGCAGTGGCGCTATGATGTAACCGGCGTGGATACGGTGACCCTGCATTTTGGTGAACGCATCGATCTGGCTTTGGTCGACCCGATTCAACAGGCATCGCAAGCCTTGCGCGAACAGTTAGGTGCACGCCTTCTGGATGTAGTGCCTTCTTATACCTCCATAATGCTGCGTTACGACTTATTAGCTGATGATCTGACCAGCTTAATGGCTGACCTTACGCCGTTACTCAATAACTTATCCAACAGTTCGAGCCGCCAATTAGCAACGGATATTGTAGAGATCCCGGTTTGGTACGATATCAAGGTTGGCCCAGACTTACCGCGTATTGCAGCCTTAGCCGGATTAAGTGAAGAGGACGTTATACAGCTTCATTCCAGTCAGGCTTATCAGGTTTTTGCGATCGGTTTTGCCCCAGGGTTTGCTTATTTAGGTGAGGTGCCCGAACAGCTGGCTGCACCGCGCCTTTCCACTCCAAGGGTTAAGGTGCCGGCGGGTAGCTTGGGCATCGCTGATACTCAAACTGCCCTTTACCCCTTGCCTTCGCCGGGTGGGTGGAACCTGATTGGCCGTACCCCGCTAACACTCTTTGACCCCAGGCGTGAACCAGTCAGCCTGTTAAATGCCGGTCAGCAAGTTAAATTTAGGGCCATCGATTTTGCTGAATACCAAGCACTAGGTGGGCAGTTGGATGAATAAACAAAATAATAAACAGCAGGGGCTAAATGTCATTAATGCTGGTTTCTTAACGCTGTTGCAGGATGCCGGGCGTAGCCAAGTGATGCATCAAGGGCTTGCAAATGGCGGTGCGATGGACAGACATGCCTGGGCTTGGGCTAATCGACTGTTAGGTAACGCTTACAACACGCCAGCCTTAGAGATTACTTTTGGTGGTTTGCAGTTAGAAAGCCAGGTTGCAACACGCATTGCGATGACTGGCACAGACGTTCTTTTTACCCTTAATAATAAGCCTCAGCCTTTATGGTCCAGCCTTAATTTAATGCCCGGCGATAGACTTAAGCTGGATGCGCCCAAAGCGGGTTTGCGTAATTATTTAGCCGTGAGTGGTGGCTTTAATGTGCCGCAGAATTTAGGTGATAGTTGTGCAACGCTTATGCGCGAAGGGACGGGTGGACAAAATGAAAAAGGACAAAAGGTTGCTGCAGGTGACTGGCTTCCCTGTCATTCATTGTCCATCAGCGCGTTAAAAGAACATTCTTTTAAAGTGCCCGAAAATAGAATTCCTGACTACGGACAACCCTTGATACTGGATGTGATTTTAGGCGCACAAGTAGATAGGTTTCCAAGTGAAAGCTTGGCGCAATTTTTTAATGAGACCTACCGTATTAGCCCACAAACTGATCGTATGGGCGCGCGTTTAGATGGCCCCCGTTTAGAGGTTGTAGGTGAGCGATTAATTTCAGAAGGAATTAGCCTAGGCGCTATTCAAGTGACCGCTGACGGTCAGCCTATTATTTTATTAAATGACCGCCAAACCATAGGTGGCTATCCAAAACTGGGTGCAGTTACGCCACGAAGTTTAGATGCTTTAGCCCAGCGTCCCCCCGGCAGTGATGTACGCTTTAAAGCGGTGAGTTTATACCAGGCTCAGCTTGAAGAAAGGGCGTTTATGCAGTTTTTTAAAGGATAAACAGATAAGGAGCCCGGCAGGCTTTTTAAGGCCTGCAGGTATTCCGTCATTCTACTCCGCTTCCATCAGGAAAAGCTTCGGATCAACAAACACACCATTCAGGCTGACACTCCAGTGAAGATGAGGTTGTTTAATATCGGCCGCGTAGTCCTTACCAATATCGATGCGGTGGCCTGAGCGGCCTACTTTTCCGATCTCTTCGCCCCGGCGAATACGCTGTCCTTCCCGGACACGCACATTGACGCTTGCAAGGTGGCTGTACTGAGTGAAAAGCCCGCGGCCATGATCAATCAGAACAGTTTTTCCACCGTAGAACAGGTCTTTTATCAGCACAATTTTACCATCAGCGGGCGCATTGGCTCGCTGACCACTGAGGTCAATACCATTATGGCTATCAAGGAGTTTGCCGTTCAGGTACGTTTGATCGCCAAAAGGACGGATAATCTCGCCTCGGGTAGGGTGCAAAAATGGACGGACATCCGGTTCCAAACCGCTACGTTGCAGGGTCAGACGCTTAATCAGGTTGGCATCGTTTATGATCTGTTGCTGTTGAGCTGCAGATAGGTTTTTTTGAACAGGTTCTCGACTGACCAGGTAGCGCTCGCTGTGTTTAGGAGGACGAATATTAATCATGATTTCACGATTACGGCCATTTGGCTGCTCTATCAGCAGAGGCTCCTTGCCGGACGGAGTGTTCAGTGGGATACCCACCCAGGTAATCCAGCGGTTGTCACTTTTTTTGTTATAGGGATGATTTTTTACAAAAGTCCGTCTGCCCTGAAAGTACACAACGGGCTCTTCTTCGGTGCCGAGCGAAACCGGTAACTCAATAACAGCTACCCCTCCGGGCATAGGGTCTGGCTTGGGTTTGTAGCTGGAGAGAGTATCCGCCTGGCTGATTGTGCTTAGGCTGAACCCGAGGGTCAGTAGCATGGTCAGTACTGAAACTCTGAGTATGGCTGTTCTGCGGCACAGAAAAGAGCGAAGTTTGCCAGTCCCGGTATTGGTATTAACTACATGAAATCCGGAACGTCTGGTCTTTATTGTTCGGCGCATCTTCTTCCCCTTAGCAGCGCAGTTGTTCTTCAGTGTCTAGTTATCGGCATCTTGCGCCATAACTTTGCAGTGTAATACACCTGTAGCCAGCCGGGCACAGACATGATCCCCTTGGTTAACCTCCTGATAATGACGAACAATATTGCCTTTGTCATCCTGAACGATGGCATATCCCCGTGACAAGGTCGCTAAGGGGCTGATAGTTTGAAGCTGATGGCTTAACTCTGCCAGCTTTTGTTGGTGGCCTTCAAGCTGGTGTTGCCATGCTTTTTGTAAGCTTTGTGACAGCTTCTGTAATTGAGTTTTCTGGTTTTGAATGCTCTTGCCTGGTGCCGCCAGCCATAACCGGTTTTGTAGCTGCCTGAATTGCTGCTGGTGATACCGGGCCTGATATTCATGTGTGCGAAGCAGTTGCTGTTTTAGGTTGTTCAGTTGTTGCTGTTGCTGGTTTAGTTCTGTTTTGGGGTGCTTTAGTTGACCCGCATGTTTATCCAGTTGTTGCTGTTGCCTGAAGAGCTGGTTTTTCATACCCTGGATCAGGCGTTGTTCTAACTGGGTGAGTTGTTTGCTTTGTTGCTGTAGTCCGCGAAAACAGCTCTGGTAGCGATGAGTCAGGTGGTCGAGTCGTTGCTGGCTATTCTGCAACTGACGCTCTATCTGACGTTGTAAAGTGACTTCAGACTGAAGCAGCCACTGCTGCCACTGGGTCAGGTCGGGGCTGACCTGCTCGGCAGCAGCGGACGGCGTTGGGGCTCTGTAATCTGCGATATAATCAGCAATGGTTATATCGGTTTCATGGCCGACCGCACTGACGGTAGGGATATAGCTGGCTGAGATCGCCCGGGCGACCCGCTCATCATTAAAAGCCTGCAGATCTTCGAGGCTGCCACCTCCACGACCAATGATCAACAGGTCGCTTTTGCCGTGAATATGAGCCAATTCAATGGCCCGCGCGATGGAGTCCGGTGCTTCGCTGCCCTGGACAACAGCAGGGTAGATTACCACTTCTGCCAAGGGAAAACGTCGCTTGAGAACAATCAGCATATCCCTGATCGCGGCTCCTGTCGGAGAGGTGATCAGGCCAATGACACCCGGGATTGGTGGCAGAAGCTTTTTGCGGCTACGGTCGAAAAGGCCTTCTTCTTTTAGCTTGAATTTCAGGGCTTCAAAAGCCCGGATCAGTGCACCACGCCCCTGCTCTTCCATGGTTTCGGCGATCAGCTGAAAATCCCCACGTCCTTCGTAAAGACTGACTTTAGCGTGCAGCTGAACTTTATCGCCATTTCTCGGGCGAAATGCTAGAAGCCCTGCCCTATTGCGAAACATGGCGCATCGTACCTGGCTGCTCTCATCTTTAAGGCTGAAATAAAGATGGCCGGAGCCGGGAGTAGTCAGGTTCGATATTTCACCTTCAACGACAACCAGTGCAAACTGTTTTTCCAGCAGTTGGCGCGCCTGCCGGTTTAGCTGACTGACCGTTAATATCTTTCGCTCGGGGGCGATAGGTGCGGCTGTTTCTGGTTGTTTAAATATTTCATCCTGCCCATGGGTGAAATTCGATGGAGGCTGGTCAGGCATTTTTTACTCCGTTTGGCATTTTTTTAGCGATTCATCGTTTCGGTGTTGCCAGTGTTAGTCATTTTTTACAGTGTATGACGGTAAAAGAGAAGAATCCTAGTCTAATAGCGGTTTACCCGGAAAAACAGTTACGATAAAATATTGGGTTATTCTTCTTTCTATCCTCACTCTTCAGCAGGCTCGCGGAATATGTTACGTATTGCTCAAGAAGCACTCACCTTTGATGATGTTTTGCTGGTTCCAGGTTACTCAGACGTCCTCCCGAATGACGTCAGCCTGAAGACACGACTCACCCGTGATATCTCTCTTAATATACCGCTGATCTCCTCAGCGATGGATACCGTTACTGAAGCGCGTTTGGCGATTGCCATGGCGCAGGAAGGCGGCCTTGGTATTATCCATAAAAACATGACCATTGCTCAGCAGGCTCAGCAAGTGCGTCAGGTTAAAAAACACGAAAGTGTTATCGTTAAAGATCCTGTAACGGTAACCCCCTCGACTACCGTCAGTGAACTGCTGGCGCTGACCGAAGACACCCGTTTCTCTGGTATGCCGGTTGTAGAAGGTGATGAGCTGGTCGGTATCGTAACCAGCCGTGATTTTCGCTTCAAACCGAATCTGGATGATGTTGTTGCCAACATCATGACCACGAAAGAAAAGCTGGTTACTGTTAAGCAGGGTACTTCTCTCGATGAGATCAAAGCCAAGCTGCACCAGCACCGTATTGAAAAGATCCTGGTTGTGGACGATGAGTTCCACCTGCAGGGGCTGGTAACAGTTAAAGATATTGAGAAAGCCCGTACTTACCCGAACGCCTGTAAAGATGAAGATGGCCGTTTGCGTGTAGGTGCTGCCGTCGGTACGGGTGTTGAAACCCCTGATCGTGTTGCTGCGCTGGTTGAAGCGGGTGTTGATGTGATCGTGGTTGATACTGCTCACGGCCACTCTAAAGGGGTTATCGAACGTGTTCGCTGGGTGAAAGAAAACTTTCCTCAGGTTCAGGTGATCGGTGGCAATATCGCAACTGCTGAAGCTGCTGTTGCTCTGGCTGAAGCTGGAGCTGATGCCGTTAAAGTGGGTATTGGCCCTGGTTCTATCTGTACCACCCGTATTGTTGCTGGTGTAGGCGTACCTCAGATCTCTGCAGTAGCGAATGTTTCTACTGCACTGGAAAAATACGATATTCCGGTTATTGCTGACGGCGGTGTTCGTTTCTCCGGTGATCTGGCGAAAGCGATTGTTGCTGGTGCAAGTGTTGTTATGGTGGGCGGTCTTCTGGCAGGTACTGAAGAAGCACCGGGTGAGATCGAGCTATATCAGGGGCGCTCTTACAAGTCCTACCGTGGCATGGGTTCTATGGGTGCTATGTCACAGGCCCAGGGTTCCAGCGACCGCTACTTCCAGGATAAAGATGCAGGTGTAGAGAAACTGGTTCCGGAAGGCATTGAAGGCCGTGTGCCTTATAAAGGTTCCATGACAGCTATCGTGCATCAGCTGATGGGTGGTCTTCGCTCTTCGATGGGCTATACAGGTAGCGGCGATATTCAGACCATGCGTACCAAACCTGAGTTTGTGAAGATTACAGGCGCAGGCATGATGGAGTCTCATGTGCACGATGTACAGATCACCAAAGAAGCCCCGAATTATCGGGTGAGCTGATCTTTTAACCGGTACTGAAAAGTGGGGCATTGCGCCCCACTTTTGATTTGAGGTATGCCTGAAATGTCATGCCGTAAGTCAGCGCCGGCACCGGCGCACGAATGATTCCCGGAGCAGCAGCTACTGCTGGCCGGACGACCACTTTATACAGGCTGTTCATCCCGGGCAGACCGTTACTTTATTGATGGGTTGGTAAAATAATGAGCCAAGATATTCATGCTCAGAAAGTCCTGATTCTGGATTTCGGATCTCAGTACACGCAGCTTATTGCTCGCCGTGTTCGTGAACTGGGTGTTTACAGTGAAATTCGCGCCTTCGATATGACCGAAGAAGAGATTCGTGAATTTGACCCGAAAGGTATCATTCTGGCTGGTGGTCCTGAGTCCGTCACCGAGCAGGACTCTCCGCGAGCCCCTGAGTGTGTCTTCGGTATGGGTTTGCCTGTTCTGGGTATCTGCTATGGCATGCAGACCATGGCTGAGCAGCTGGGTGGTAAGGTTCAGGGCTCAGATGTGCGTGAGTTCGGTTATGCTCAGGTGAAAATCGAAGCGGATAACGCACTGACCAAAGATGTAAAAGATCATCTGGCTGAAGATGGAAAGGCGCTGCTGGACGTTTGGATGAGTCACGGTGACAAAGTCGTGGCCATGCCGGAAGGTTTTGAACTACTGGCTTCTACACCAAGCTGTGCGATTGCCGGCATGTTCCACCCAGAGAAAAACTTCTTTGGCGTACAGTTCCACCCGGAAGTAACTCACACTCTGCAGGGCGGTCGTCTGCTGGAACACTTCCTGATGGAAGCCTGTGGCTGTGAAGCACTTTGGACAGCCGCTAATATTATCGAAGATCAGATTGAGCGTGTACGTGCTCAGGTTGGTGACCAGAAAGTTCTGCTGGGTCTGTCTGGCGGCGTAGACTCTTCCGTTGTTGCCGCGCTATTGCACAAAGCGATTGGCGATCAGCTGACCTGCGTATTTGTAGACAACGGCCTGCTGCGTAAGAACGAAGGCGATATGGTCATGGACATGTTCGCCAAGAACATGGGCGTTAAAGTGATCCGTGCTGATGCTGAGGAACTCTTCCTGAGCAAACTGGCAGGTGTTTCTGATCCGGAAGCCAAGCGTAAAGTGATCGGTAACACCTTTATCGAAGTATTCGACGCAGAAGCTACCAAGCTGAAAGATGTTCACTTTCTGGCCCAGGGCACCATCTACCCGGACGTGATCGAGTCTGCTGCCGCTAAAACCGGTAAAGCACACGTCATCAAATCCCACCATAACGTCGGCGGCCTGCCAGATGATATGAAGATGGAATTAGTTGAACCGCTGCGTGAACTGTTCAAAGACGAAGTACGCAAGATCGGTCTGGAACTGGGCCTGCCATACGATATGGTTTACCGTCACCCGTTCCCTGGGCCGGGTCTGGGCGTGCGTATTCTGGGCGAAGTGAAAAAAGAATATGCTGATATCCTGCGTGAAGCGGACGCCATCTTCATCGAAGAGCTGCACAACTTCGACTGGTACCATAAAACCAGTCAGGCGTTTGTGGTCTTCCTGCCGGTTAAATCCGTAGGTGTAGTAGGCGACGGCCGTCGTTACGAGTGGGTTGTCTCGCTGCGTGCGGTAGAAACCATCGACTTTATGACTGCACGTTGGGCGCACCTGCCTTATGAACTGTTGGAGAAGGTTTCCAACCGCATCATCAATGAGATCAGCGGTATCTCCCGCGTGGCTTACGATGTATCCAGCAAGCCACCAGCGACCATTGAGTGGGAGTGATCGTTGCGACAGACCCGTACTTGGCAAGGGAGTAAAACTCTCAAGGCCCAGCGTTTGCGCTGGGCTTTTTTGTTTTCAGTGTAGGACGTTTGTTTTGGGGTAATCGTAATGGATGGCTGTTTCTTAACTAATTCCGACCGGTAAGCTCGTATGGCTGAGTTCCGGCTCCGGGGGGGTATAAGGATTATCGATCGGGTTCATTTTTTATACCGAAATTAGCAAAGCTATCTTAAAGCGATAACTCTGATAATAAGTTTATGCAAAAGACAGTCACTTATCTCTGTTCAGGTTTTTCCGGGAAATCCTGAACAGTGGCCTCCGAAGAGGTAAGCAAGTAGAGTACGGCCCTTGTCGAGTATTCCTCTTATCTGTCTGAGAAGCACTTGTGCTGAAAATGATGTGTTCCAATATGTCCGGCATTTCCTTACGTCACACCTTCCTCCTGCTCCACCGCTGGTTGGGGCTTCTGCTGATTCTACCTGTGCTGCTGTTAACGCTTACCGGTGGTGTGCTGGTTTATAAGCAGGAGCTGGATCAGTGGTTGAATGCTGACCTGATGCAGATTGAGCAGTATGACCTGTATGCGGAGCCTCTATCGGTTTCTCAGTTAGAAGACCGAATTCAAACCTTTTATCCACAGTCCCGAATAAGCTGGTTTGACCTGAGTTTTTATAAGGGATCAGGTTATCAACAGGCTCGGCAGAGCGGTGTACAGCCTGCTGCTGTGTTCTGGATTACCGGAACACGGGATGATGTTGGTGATTACTATGCACCAGTCCATAACCAGATCTTTGTGAACCCGTACAGCGGAGAGGTGCTGGGTGGTCGCCAATGGGGACAGTTTTCGGTGGAGCAACCGCTGTTGAACCTGATGCCGCTGATTTACAAACTGCACTATTCAATACTGGCAGGACAGGATGGGCGGGCTATTCTAGGCTGGCTGACGTTGTTTTGGTTGCTGATGATCCCTGTGGGTGCGTATCTGAGCTGGCCACACCACAGCGCCTTCAGGCACTCGAATAAGAGCAAAAAACAATGGCGACAGGATCTGCTGCACTGGCTTAGCTTTTGGAAATATCGAAAAGGGAAAAGCCCTTTCCAGAAAGACTTTTTTAACCATCGTTGGCTGGGGCTTCTGTTTACGCCGGTGCTGGTTGTTTTTCTGTTATCCGGTCTGAGCTTTAATCTGAAACCACTATATTATGCGGTGTTCGATCCTATGGCGCAGAGGCAGCTGTCCCATAAAGCCATCGAAGCCTCACCTTTGGGGCAGGCGCAGCCAATGAGCCTTGAGCAGGCAGTGGCCACCGGGCAGCGTTTGACAGAGAAGTGGGCTCAGGAAGCGGGTTTTGATGTTTTTTACCCTATAGGTCTGTCGCACTCTGCCTATAAAGGCAGTTATCTTTACCGAAGTTATTCTTCGCTGGATTATTCCGCTGATAGTGCTAAGACCAGTGTCTGGTTTGATGCGAAAACGGGCGGGTTACTGGCGCGTTTTCAGGCCACTGGTGAGAGTGCTGTGGATTCGATGACCGTTGGTTTTGAGGCTGTGCATAAATCAGAACTGGGTTGGTGGAGTCGAATGTTAAGTCTGTTGTTGGTTGTAGCCTCGGTCTGGCTGGCTGTGACAGGCTTTCGGATCTGGTGCTTTAAATATCGGGTGAGAAGAAATAGCGTCCGTAGAAAAACAGGATCTAAACGTTAGAGGAATTAAGGCGTGCCAGAGCACGCCTTTTTTTATTTACGTCGGCGCTTAAACGCGTTATCAGGACTCCGTATTACCGGAGTCTTTTTTTGTTGCAGCAGGTTTTGCTGCGGCTGTTTTTCTTGGCGCTGCTTTTCGTGTTGTAGCCTTTCTCGGGGCCGCTTTACGGGCCGCGGGTTTTGTAGCGGTGGCTGTCTCGGCTGTAGTCGTCACTTTACCTGCAGGCGTTTTTTTGGTCGCAGAGGCTGCTTTAGCGGCAGTCGTTGCCGGCTTTTTTCCATGATAAGCGGGTGGCTCATCGGCTAAAAAGTCGGTGACCGCTTCGAGAAACTCACCTAAAAGAGCGTGGCTGACGACAAAAATATGACCAATGTTTTTCTCGATGGTACGGTTTAAACCGCCACAGACCATCTGATGATTTTCTGCTTTTCGGCCCCAGCGTTCACTGGTTTTGCAGGAACCAACCGGTGCGATGGGGTCTCGTAAGCCAGCGTAATCGAACAGTGCTATATTGGCGTTGTTCAGTGCATCCATATTTACCGGTTTACCGTCCAGCTCCGGTAGTTCTGATGGCAGGCAGTACTGGTTTTCCCATATCTGATTATCCATAAAAATTTTCTGAATCCATTCACGGTGTGCCCGCGCCGGAAAGCGTGTGCCGCTGTGTAGCCAGTTCAGGAAGGGGGCTGAGTCTTTGATTGCACCTGGAAAATGTGCACGGCTGTAAAAGCCTTCCAACATGGTTTGTTCGACGCCAGGTTGGATGGTGTGCATGCCGGATTCAATCGCGTAAGGCGATACATTGCAGTTACCATAGAAGAGCTGCATGACATCAGCATCATAATCATTGCGGATCACGTCCCGCATGGGCTTATGGCCACTGTCTGCATCATCAAACAGAACCGGGGTCGTCATAAGTACCACCTGGCGGATACGAACATCCTTGCCTGTGATCTGAGCTTCTTCGATACGCCGGGCCAGGTATGGCATAAATAGGGTGCCACCCATACAGTAAGCCATCACTTCTATATTCTGATCAGGGTGGCGCTCCAGAATCAGATTCAGATAGGTGTCGTGCACGGTTTTACCATAGAAATCCAAACCGAGCTGAGACTGGTCTGCCTCTGGGTTGCCGTAATCCACCAGATAAAGATCGTAACCCAGCTTCAACATACCCTCGATCACCGACTTTTCAGGTGCCAGATCGAACAGCTCGCAGCGGTTGATCATGGGGCTGGCCATATACAGGGTTTTGCCGTTGGCTTTTACGCCCGCCGGGCGTGGGTAGTGACGTAGTCTAACGGAGTAAAGCTCAGAACCGGAGACGGCTTCCCATTGGCAGGCACCCAGCTTTGCATAAGGGGAGTTAAGGGCGAAATTCCGTAGATCAAAGGCGTCATTTTTCAGTAGCTCGAGAAGGCGCTGGGCACAGGCTTTCAGGTAATCTTCATCGCTTTCCCGCCATTGACCTTCGGTATTTTTTTTACGATAGGGCTGATCTTCATCAGCGCTAAAGGTCTGCCCTGTAATAACCTGAAACAGAGAGCGCAGCAGGTTTTTCATGGCGGTCAGATGCGTTTGCCCCCGGCTATGGTACTGCCACTCCAGCAGGCGGAAATTATTGAGCTGTGTCATCAGCCAGACTTGGCCCTGGAGGGTTTTACAGGCCCATGAACAAGTCTCTTTGTTGAAGCTAAGCTCGCCATCCACCTCTTTTGTGAAATGGGTTACCAATGTTTTTAGCTGCTCGGCATAGGCAGAATCCAGCTGCTGGTCGGCACGGGTGATCATATCCGGTGATTCATCCTTGGCAACAGAGTCTTCTGTTGCCTGAATCAGGGACTGTGCCCAGCCAGTAAATAATGAAGATGGTACACCGTAGGGGCGGAACGCTTCACTCTGGAGATGAGAAACCTGCAGCATCTGCTTCAGCATCAGGCCGTTCATCTCGCTTATCCAGTATTTAGTGCCCCGAAGATGAGAAGGGTTGTCTGCACTACTGGTCATCAGCAGAGTTTCCAGTGCATCCGCGGTTAATGGTAGAGGGCTGCTGAGTGCCCCTGCAGAAAACCATTTGCTGAATGAGGGGGCTGCTGATTGAAATCCATTATCTGATATAAGTGTGTTGAGCGTGGCAAACATAGAATCCTTCTCCTGAATGGTAGGCCGCTTTGTATGGACTATTTAATCTTCAAATGCTTGAGCGGCTGCTTCGAGTTTATCCTGGTGATGTTTATGGGGGATTTTTTCGGCCAATAGTTGCTGATGAACCTGTTGCAGGTGCTCTTTTTTAGCACTGTTATCTCCCGCAAGCGCGTTGATCTGATCGTGAATCGCCCAGGTGCGAATTTTTTTGATCAGAACAAGGTGAAAGGCGATACCGCTGATTGAAACGATGAAGATAATGACCAGCTGTAACCACAGGGGCATGCTTGTGTCTCCGATAATGTCGAATTGATGGTTAGGCCTGAAACTTCTGTTGCTCACTGCAGGCCAGCCGAATCATCTGATACTGATTTGATTCCGGTTGAGCATCGCTAAATCGAGTGTACGGCCCATTTATTACAGACCCTATTCTATCCTGTCATGGTTTTATTCCAATCCCTGCATGTAAGTTGAGTATCTCGCCAACTTGCTTAGCATGACCTGATTTGCCGGTGACCAAAGGTCACGGCGCTTACATTTTTTTACTATTTCTAGCTGCAGCCTGATTCCATTGACACATTTCTGACACGTTAAAGCGCGAAAATCTCTTTTTTTGGTATATACCAGTTTGAGGGTTGGAATGTGCGTTATTCAATTAAAAATCAGCTGATTCTGGGGTTGGGGCTACTCCTGCTGCTGGTGCTGGGAGTCCAGCTTTTGGTGGGGCTGCACTATAGTGACCGATCAAGGCAGTTGCTGGCCGATGAGGCGGGTAAGCTACTGACCCATGAAGCTATGGCACGTCTGGAGCAAAGAGCAGCCCTGGAGGCGGGGCAAATTCAGCAGTTACTGGGCCGGGCTTATCAGGTTGCTCATGGCCTGGCTGTGACCGCCGGGCAGTTGAAGCCGGAGCTGGCATGGGAAGATCCGGCATTACAGCTTGAACGGGAGCAGTTTATTGGTGTCCTGCGCGGCTCTCTTCTGGCCCATAAGGAGTTTCTGACGCTCTATTCCGCATGGGAGGCAGATGCGTTTGATGATGCAGATGATGATAACTTATTAAATCGCCTGACGGGCTCAACTGAGGATGGACGGTTTGCGCCTTTGTTAAGTCGTAGTGAAAGCGGCCATATTGAGATGGCACCGTTAAGAGCGCATGAAAGCGAGGAGCATTTTGCCGATGGCACGCGAAAGGCAGAGTTTTATCTCTGTCCAAAGGAGCAGCAGACCGCTTGCCTGCTGGAGCCTCAGCGTTTTCAGGTTCAGGGGCAGGATCGGCTACTGACCTCTGTAGTTGTGCCCGTTATGCATAAAGAGCGCTTTCTGGGTATGGTGGGTGCTGATCTCTCCCTGGGCTTTATTCAACAGCAGGCGGAGAGTATCAGTCAGAGTCTTTATCAGGGGCAGGCACAGGTACGAATTTTGAGTCGAAAGGGTATTGTTCTGGGTGATAGCCATCAGCCTCATGAGGTAGGACATCGTCCGACGAGTACGTCCCTGGGGAATCTGAGTGATTCCGGTTTTCTGAGTGCTGATGTGCCCATTCAGCTAGACGGAGCTATTAGTAGCGGTTGGATATTGCAAATTCGGGTGCCTGAAGTAATTGTGCTGGAGCCACTGGCACATCTTCAGGCACGATTTTCTGAGGTGCAGAAAGAGTCCAGCCTGATGCAGCTGGTGCTGGGGCCTGTGTTGGCATTACTGACACTACTCTCGGCGGCCTGGTTAATTCATTGCCGTTTAGCGCCTTTAAGTCAGGTTCAGGCGATGCTGAAAGAGGTGGCCCAGGGTGGTGGTGATCTGACTCGTCGACTTAATGTCAGTCGTGAGGATGAAGTGGGGCGTGTAGCCGGTTATTTTAATCAGTTTGTCGGTCAGCTTCAGACCTTAGTCGACAGTGTCCAACGCTCGGGTAAACAAGTGCAGGGCTCTGCCCAGCAGGGAGCCGCCCTGTCTGAGCAGATGAATGCGCAGTTGGTTTCTCAGCAACAACAGGTCAGCCAGATCT
This sequence comes from Oceanospirillum sp., assembly GCA_048268485.1. Classification (GTDB taxonomy): domain Bacteria; phylum Pseudomonadota; class Gammaproteobacteria; order Pseudomonadales; family Halomonadaceae; genus Oceanospirillum. The sequence goes on along the minus strand of JBLWVL010000004.1, from coordinate 56,011 downwards.
CTGCTTCGGTGGAGCAGTTGTCTCAGTCTTCACACCTGATCGCTGAAAGTATGCAACAGCTGACCGATAATGCGGGGCTGGCTAATGAACAGGTATCTCAGGCGCAGCAGGTGATGCAGGACGTCGGTTATGAGTTGGAATCGATGAGTGGTGAGATTCATCAGGCATGTACTGAATCGGCCCGGTTATCAGAGCATGGTAACCAAATTCATCAGATTCTGGAAACGATCCGCGCTATTGCCGAACAAACCAACCTGCTGGCGCTGAATGCTGCCATTGAAGCCGCTCGGGCCGGGGAGCAGGGGCGTGGTTTTGCGGTAGTGGCCGACGAAGTCCGTATGCTGGCACAGAAAACTCAGACGGCTACCGGTGAAATTGATGGGGTTATTGAAAGACTGCTTGGCAGTATTGAAATGATTGTTGCTTCGAGTCAGCGCAGTGGTCATCGGAGCGAGTCGGTACTGAAGCAGTCTCAGTATACCCGGGAGGTATTAAGTGGGGTGGTAACAGGGATCGCCCAGATCGATCAGCGGTGCCAACAAGTGTTCCTTGCCGTAGATGAACAACAGCAGGCAGCAGATCACCTGGTCGGGGCGGTCAGTCATGTCAGTGAAATGGCTGATCAACTTCTGGATGGTGCTAACAGTAATCGGGAAGAGAGCCATCAGTTAAGGGTATTGGCTTCTGATTTAAATAAAAAGACTTGCCGTTTTGTCGTATGAAACTTTTTTTGTATAGCCTGGAGCTGTCTTGGCTTAACTGTCATTTTCTTCATCTTCAAAAGCCCATCTATTTTTGATGGGCTTTTCTTTTTACTGATCTGATCGACTGATCCACCCTTCTTATTGAAAACGATTCTCAATAACTTGCTGCGAACGTCGTTAAAACCCTAATCAAAAACCGGTTAATCGCCGTTATCGTGTAAAACAGAGTAAAAAACTCGGGTATGAGGGTTTTGTTCAAAGTTAAATGGGACTAAAATAGTCCACTATGACGATGAAGGTAAAATCATGCTGAAACTGAGCAAAATGACTGATTACGCGGCGGTGCTGATGGCTCATATCGCCCGCACACCGGATCAGCTGTTTACCGCCACCGATATTGCGGAACAGGTACAGATTCCAAAGCCAACGGTGAGTAAGGCGCTTAAGATGCTGCAGAAGAGCGGCCTGCTGGTCTCTCATCGTGGTGCTCAGGGTGGTTACGGGTTATCCCGGCCACCAAAACAGATTACGGCCAGCGATATTCTGGTTGCTATTGAAGGCCCCTTCGCAATGACAGATTGCAGTCAGGAGGACGCGCTGTGTGATCTGCAGGATACCTGTGGCGTAGCGGATAACTGGCAACGGGTCAGCTTAGCCATGCATCAGCTGTTGCAGAGCATCACACTGGTTCAGCTGGCTCAGAAAGAGCCTCTGCAGCTGCAGTGGATGTCCGGTAATGATATCTACACCGCAGGTACAGAGATACCAGCAGCACAGCAGACCGATAAAGACAGCGTCAGTGCCGAGATTCCTCTCGTGGCGCTGGCAACAGAATAAGAGCTTTCGGCGGCAGCCGTCAGATCAGAAGAATTGAATTAGCTTCCGACAGAACCTGTAACCGGGTGAGGAGAGACCAATGGCAAGTCAAGAGATGGAGCAGCTTGTACGTCGCGAGTACAAGCAAGGCTTTGTAACCGATATCGAGTCAGATACTGCGCCTCCCGGCCTGAATGAAGATGTGATCCGCTTTATTTCTGCCAAAAAAGAAGAGCCGCAATGGATGCTGGATTGGCGTCTGGCTGCTTTTGAGCAGTGGAAGACAATGGCGGAGCCTGAATGGGCACATGTGGATTTTCCACAAGTCGATTTTCAGGCGGTGTCATACTACTCTGCGCCAAAGTCCTCCGAAGATCGTCCGAAAAGTCTGGATGAGGTTGACCCTAAGCTGTTGGAAACTTACGAGAAGTTGGGTATTCCTCTGCATGAACGTGCGGCCCTTGCCGGTGTAGCGATGGATATGGTGTTTGACTCTGTCTCGGTCACAACCACCTTTAAAGAGCAGCTGGGAGAGGCGGGTGTTATCTTCTGCTCCATCTCGGAAGCGATCCGTGAATACCCTGACCTGATCAAGCAGTATCTGGGCTCTGTTGTGCCGGTGGCGGATAACTTTTATACCGCGTTGAATTCTGCTGTTTTCTCCGATGGCTCCTTTGTCTTTGTCCCTAAGGGCGTGACCTGTCCTATGGAGTTGTCTACCTATTTCCGTATTAACGCCGAAAATACCGGCCAGTTTGAGCGTACTCTAATCATCTGTGAAGACGATGCTCAGGTCTCTTATCTTGAGGGCTGTACTGCACCGATGCGGGATGAAAATCAGCTGCATGCCGCTGTGGTAGAACTGGTGGCACTGGAAAATGCCGATATTAAATATTCTACGGTGCAGAACTGGTATCCCGGTGATGAAGAGGGTAAAGGCGGCATCTACAACTTTGTCACTAAGCGTGGCGAATGCCGTGGCGATAACTCTAAAATCAGCTGGACTCAGGTGGAAACCGGTTCTGCCGTGACCTGGAAATATCCAAGCTGTGTGCTGAAAGGTAAGAACTCCGTCGGTGAGTTCTACTCCGTTGCCGTGACCAACAACATGCAGCAGGCGGACACCGGCACCAAGATGATTCATATCGGTGAAGGTTCCCGTTCCACCATTATCTCCAAGGGTATTTCTGCTGGTCGCTCTGATCAGTCGTATCGTGGGTTGGTGAAGATTCTGCCCGGTGCTAAAGGCGCCCGTAACTTTACCCAGTGTGACTCCCTGCTGATCGGTGATCAGTGTGGCGCGCACACTTTCCCGTATCAGGAGATCGGTAACAGCACGGCTCAGGTGGAGCACGAAGCGACCACCTCTAAGATCGGTGAAGATCAGCTGTTCTACTGCCGTCAGCGCGGCATCTCTGAAGAAGATGCGGTGAACATGATCGTGAACGGCTTCTGTAAAGACGTCTTTAAAGAGCTGCCGATGGAGTTTGCGGTAGAGGCGGAAGCCCTGCTGAACGTAAGCCTTGAAGGTGCAGTTGGTTAAAAGCAGATACACAGCAGCCCGCTCAGGCGGATGGCTGTGGTTTCCAATCAAAGCGAAGCCAGGGATGGCGCAGCGAAAGCTGTTCAAAACAGGATGTTTTGCAGCTTTCTGATGGAAACCCAGTCAGTCGTCGGGAAGACCGGAGTGTTAACCGGTCTGGCCGGTATCGGCTTCCGGCTCCCGGAACATCCCTGTTCCGAGGAGCCGAACTTCGCCATCCATGGCTTCGTTAAGCCGATACACGGTAGCCCGCTCAGGCGACGGTAATACCGATACAGCTCGACAGACAAAGAATTCAGATTTGATGGTGCTGCCGTTGCTAGGCCGCCATCCACAGAAAAGGTTAAAACCACATGTTAGAAGTTAAAGACCTGCGCGTTAGTGTTGAAGACAAAGAGATTCTGAAAGGCCTGAACCTGACCATCAATCCCGGTGAAGTTCACGCCATTATGGGCCCGAACGGTGCCGGTAAATCCACTCTGTCAGCGGTTATCGCAGGTCGTGACGGTTATGAAGTGACTGGCGGCAGCATCACCTTTGAAGGTGAAGACGTGCTGGAGATGGAGATTGAAGACCGCGCCCGCGCAGGCCTGCTGCTGGGCTTCCAGTATCCGGTTGAGATCCCCGGGGTTAAAAACGTATACCTGCTGAAAGCCGCGCTGAATGCCAAGCGTGAGCACCTGGGTCTGCCGGAAATCGAAGCACCGGAATTTATGAAGCTGGTCCGTGAAAAACTGCAGTTTATGAAGATGGATAGCAGCTTCCTGCACCGTTCGGTGAACGAAGGTTTCTCCGGTGGTGAGAAAAAGCGTAATGAGATTCTGCAGATGCTGATTCTTGAGCCGAAGCTTGCCCTGCTGGATGAGATCGATTCGGGCCTGGATATCGATGCACTGAAAATCGTATCCGAAGGCGTTAACAGCCTGCGTGATGCCGGTCGCTCTATTGTGATGGTTACCCACTACCAGCGCCTGCTGGACTATATCGTGCCGGATCATATCCATGTACTGTCTGACGGGAAAATCATTAAATCCGGTGATAAGTCTCTGGCTCTGGAGCTGGAAAAACGCGGTTACGATTGGGTAATCGAGGAGGCGGCTCAATGAGTTTGGCCGAATTTACCGATCAGTGGCTGAGCGCGGTAACTCCACAGATCAGCGAAGGTCCGGGTTGGTTAACCGACCTGCGTCAGGGTGCTGTAGAACAGTTTGCGGTGTTAGGCCTGCCTCACGCCCGTCTGGAAAACTGGAAATACACCGATGTTAAAGCACTGGCTAAGCGTCAGTTCTCACTGCCAAACGAGCAGGCAGATGCTGCAGCTTTAATAAAAGAGAGCAGCTTGGGACTGGATGGGATTCGACTGGTCTTTATCGACGGTATCTTCTCTGAAAAAGCATCCACGCTTAATAGTCTGCCGCAAGGTGTTCAGGTGCTGCCACTGGCGAAAAATGCCAATGCGGCCAAACCCGTTCTGGGTCAGGTTGCTGCGGCTAACTTCAGCGGCTTTACGGCGCTGAACCTTGCGGGATGGCAGGATGGTGTACTGATCGATCTTGCCGCCAATGCTGTGCTGGAACAGCCGGTTTACCTGCAGTTTGTCGCCACTGAACAGGAAAATCCGGTACTGGTACAGCCGCGTATTCTGATCAGGGCGGGTATTCACGCTCAGGGGACCATTGTTGAGCATTATGCGGGTGCAGAAGACGCCGCTAACCTGACGAATGTCGTGACGGAAGTGGATCTGGCGGATGGTGCCAATATTACCCACTACAAGCTGCAGCAGGAAAGCCGCAAGCAGTATCACATCGCCAGCATGCATATCGATCAGAAGCGGGATAGCCGTTTTACCTCGCACAATGTGTGTCTGGGGGGCAAACTGGCCCGTCAGGATATTCAGGTGGAACTGAGCGGCGAAGGTGCCGAGGTGAACCTGAACGGTCTGTACCTGGGTAATGGTCGTCAGCATCTGGATAACCACACGCTGGTTAACCATAATGCGCCGCACACCAATAGCAACGAAGATTACAAAGGCATTCTGAACGACCGCTCCCGTGGTGTGTTCAATGGCCGTGCCGTTGTGCATAAAGATGCCCAGAAGATCGAAGCCCATCAGTCCAATGCCAACCTGCTGTTGTCGGACAAAGCGGAAATCGACACCAAACCAGAGCTGGAGATCTACGCCGATGACGTGAAGTGCTCCCACGGCAGCACCACAGGTCAGCTGGATGAGAACGCACTGTTCGCATTGCGCTCCCGCGGTTTGGGTGAAGAGATGGCCCGAGGTCTGCTGACACTGGCCTTTGCCAACGAGGTGATTGACCGTATTGAAATTCCGGCGGTTCATGACCGCCTTGAAGACGCGGTAGCCGGTCGCCTGCCTGAGAAATTCAACCTGAAAGGCCTCGTGTAAACGGGGCTGGCGCGATTGAGGGAATGTCTGAGATGAATGCTCCTGTAAAAGCTCACGTAGCGGGAATCGACATGAGTGAGGCGGAACTGGCCGCTTACATGCTGGAACTGCGTAAAGGGTTTCCGATTCTTAAGCGTACGGTGCACGGTAAGCCGCTGGTGTATTTCGATAATGGTGCCACGGTGCAGAAACCGGAAGCGGTGATCGACAGCATGAGCACTTTCTACCGGGAGCTGAACTCTAACATTCACCGTGGCGTGCATTTTCTGTCCGGTGAAGCCACCGATGCTTATGAGCAGGCTCGCGAGAAGGTGCGTCAGTTTATTAACGCACGCTCCTCAAAAGAGGTGATCTTTGTTCGCGGCACGACGGAAGGTATCAATCTGGTAGCCAACACCTTTGGTCGTCAGCTGGAAGCCGGTGATGAAGTGATTGTCTCCATGATGGAGCACCACGCCAACATCGTGCCCTGGCAGATTCTGCGGGATCAGCTGGGCATTGTGCTGAAAGTGGCTCCGGTGAATGAGGATGGCGAGCTGGATATGGCGGCACTGAACGCCATGATCAGTGCCAAAACCAAGCTGATCTCGGTGACCCATGTCTCCAACGCACTGGGGACGATCAATCCGGTGAAACAGATTGTCGATCTGGCGCATCTGCATGACATTCCGGTACTACTGGATGGTGCCCAGGCGGTCCCCCACCTGAAGGTGGATGTGCAGGAACTGGATTGTGATTTCTACGCCTTCTCAGCCCATAAAATGTACGGACCAACAGGTATCGGCGTACTGTACGGCAAAGAAACGCTGTTAGACGCAATGCCGGTCTGGCAGGGCGGTGGCGATATGATCGACCATGTCAGCTTTGAAAAAACCACCTATGCGGGGCTGCCGCACAAGTTTGAAGCGGGTACACCCGCCATCGCGGAAGGGATCGGCCTGGGTGTTGCCTGTGACTGGCTGATGACGGCGGATCTGGACAAGGTTGCCGCCTGGGAAGAAGTTCTGCTGAAGTACGCCACCGAGCAGATGCAGCAGATTCCCGGTATGCGGATTCTGGGCACGGCGGAACACAAAGCGGGCGTTATCTCCTTTGTGATTGATGGCGTGCACGCACAGGATATTGGTGTGTTAATCGACCAGCTGGGTGTTGCTATCCGTACCGGTCACCACTGTGCGATGCCGGTACTGCACCACTTTGGTGTCGATGCGACGGCAAGGGCTTCCTTTGCCCTGTACAACACCAAAGAGGAAGTGGACATCTTTATTGCGGCGCTGAACCGTGCCTGTGATATGTTGCGCTAGGCCAGATTCTTAAGGTCAGGTCTGGCCAAATCGGAACCGGAAAAATAAAGCGCCATGAAAAAAGACGATAAAATTATTCTGAGCCGGGATGTGGATGCGATCTCTATTCCTTTTGGCAAAACGGTCACGCTGCCGGAAGGTGGTGAAGTAACGGTGATGCAGGCCAAAGGCGGTAGTGTCAGTGTTGGCTTTGAAAGCCGACTTTACCTGATCGAAAGCTACAACCTTGACGCCCTTGGTGGTGAAGCAAAAGAGCGCCCGACGCTGCCCGAAGATGCCAGTGCTGAAGAGTTAGAAGCTTTTGTCTGGGAGCAACTGCGCACCTGCTATGACCCGGAAATTCCGGTCAATATTGTCGATTTGGGTTTGGTCTATGGCTGTCGGATCGATAAACTGTTGACCGGTGAAACGGTCGTGATTATCAAGATGACCCTGACAGCACCGGGTTGCGGTATGGGTGATGTGATTGCCGAAGATGCCCGCCGCAAAATTCTGGGTGCGCCTCAGGTATCCAAGGTACTGACGGAGATCGTCTTTAACCCGCCCTGGAATCGCGACATGATGAGCGAAGATGCCAAGCTTGCCACAGGTATGTTCTGATCAGGCTGGTTCTGTATGTTAGCCTTCCTCCTGTAGGTCGATCGTCATGACAACAGACTTGAAAGCTTTGCCCGATATTGTTGAGCACCTTTTCTCTGGTCGTATCCGGCTTGCCTATCTGTTTGGCTCTTTTGCTTCCGGTCGTGCCGGTGAGCACAGTGACTTGGATCTGGCGGTTCTGCCGTCTCAGCCGGTTTCTGATGAAGATATCTGGTCGTGGGGGCAAACTCTGGCGGTTGAACTGGGTCGGGATGTGGATCTTATCAACCTGATGAGTTGTTCCACTGTGCTGCGTTATCAGGTGGTGACGGAGGGCAAGTTGCTGTTAGATATTCAGGGTGATGCTGCCGGATTTGAGACGGAAACCTACCGTATGTATCAGGATCTGCAGCTTGAGCGTCAGGATAACCTGAAGGCCTTCAAACAGCGCTGGCAACAGGATGCAACACCTTCGGGAGCGGATAATGAATGATGATGTGATTATCAACAAAGTTGCCATTATAGAGCGTTGCCTGAAACGTATCGCTGAAGAGTATCAGGGGGATGCGGAACAGCTGCGCAGCAACCTTACCCGGCAGGATTCTGTCATCCTGAATCTGCAGCGGCTCTGCGAGGCGGCTATCGATATTGCCAACCGGGTGCTGCGTCTGAAAAATGGCCCGGTACCGCAAAGCAGCCGTGATTCTTTTGTTCAGATGGAGCGTTTAGGTTACCTGTCTGCGGATCTGGCGCTTTCCATGCAGAAGATGGTTGGTCTGCGCAATATCGCCGTACATGATTACCAGAACCTGAATATCGAGATTGTGATTTCCGTTCTGGATAAACACTTAAATGACTTTATCCGGCTGGCGCAGATTGTGTTGGCTGAAGACTGAACCGGAAGGAAAGCTATAACATGGGTTGGATTAAGGTAGATGCCGCTGCAGCCATCGCAGAGGGTGAATATCAGTTAGTGACCACAGAAGATGATGTTGAGCTGTTGGTGGCAAACGTTGATGGTGAATTTCACGCCATTGAAAACGTCTGCAGCCACGATGGCGGCTCTCTGGAAGGGGGCTGTATCGAAGATGGGGAAATTGTTTGTCCTCGCCACGGCGCGCGTTTTTGTCTGCGCTCCGGTGAAGTAACAGCACCGCCGGCGTATGAGGATATCGATGTTTATCCGGTGCGCATTGTTGACGGTTTGGTTGAAGTGGCTGATGAGCCGGAAGATTGACCCGTTCTTTTTACGGAGTCTGAAGGCTGTTTTAGCCTTCAGTCCTTATTCATCTCTGTGACCACTGTATCAGCCCAGTTCATGGCATTCATAAAGCAGTCATTCACTTCCGGTCGATACCAGTCTGAGGTTTCCATCGCATCCCAGTCCCCCTGCTCATAGGCAATCACCAGCTGAAGTATCTCGCCAGGAACGCCCCTGCCCTGTAAGCCTTCAGCGATCTCAGGTTCCAGCTTTAACATACTTGCCATCTCTTCGGCTTCCATTCCCAGCGCTAAGTGCAGATTGGAGAGTACACCGACAGTGAAGCAGGATTGGATCTGGTCCAGTTCATAAAAATGTGCAAGTTCTTCGCAGGCTTTTGCCCGAACCAGAATTCCCGGTAATTGGGAGCTGGTACGGTAAGGACTTTTGCTCCATAGAAGCAGACTTACCATAGAGCGCAGACGTTCCTGACCCAGAAGAACAATAGCCTGGTGGATGCTTTTGATCTCTTTCTTGAACATATAACCGGCAGAGTTTATGTGGCGCAACAGGCGATAAGTCATACCTGGGTCTTTGACAATAGTATCAACCAGTTGATTGACATCCATATCCTCTTTGTAGAGCTCCTGAAGAAGCTCAAGCAGTACTTTCTGGTTGCTGTTGGCCTGATGTCCTTTAAAAACCTGAGGCCGTGACAGGAAGTAGCCCTGGAAATAATCAAAGCCCATGGCTTCCAGGTTACGATACTCCTGCCAGCTTTCGATTTTTTCAGCCACCAGTTTTACCGGATAGGCTTTCAGTGTATTGACGATTTCTTCCAGTTCTTTCTGGCTGTACTGATGGGTATCCAGCTTGATCCATTGGGCGCATGGAATCAGTGCCATATTTTCCTCCGTCAGCACAAAGTCATCCAGTGCAATGGTATAACCTTTGCGACGCAGGCGATTCAGTGACTCTATCACCTGTTTTGTCGGCCGCACCTGTTCCAGAACTTCCAGTACAATTTGGCTGGTTACGCTGGGGAAGAGTTCATCCTGCTCCAACCAGAGCTGGGGTATATTCAGGGACACGGGAAGGCCTGAGCCCAGTTGACCAACACCAAGATCCAGAAGTGCGGTTGAATAAACCCGTGCGCTTGCCTGCAGATGATCCTGAACGTCTGCATGGGTTGCTGTTTTACTTCGACGGTAGAGTAATTCATAACCGATGAGGTTTAGTTCCCGATCAGCTATCGCCTGACGGGCCAGAAAAAATACGTCATCAGCATGGTTTAATTCAGACACTGAGGTCTCCTGAATAGTGGTCGAATATCAAGCAATGGTGCCGGAAACCTGAGATGTCTCCCGGCAGAGCTGTACTTTAACAATGACGCCGTTATCTATCTTCAGATATTGTGCATCTCGTTTTCTGTTTCCTGCGCCCAGTGTTGGGCTTGCTGCATCAGTCCGGGGGTGCTTTCAATAGAAAACATCGGGTGTTGTTCCAATGCTGCCCAGTTAGCCTTTTCCCACAGGCGAACAAAACCCAGAACCTCGGCCAGCGGTCCCTCATTTTTCAGAAGCGCGTTTTGCATCTCCTCCGAGAGCGACAAATTGAGAATGAGTTTATCCAGAGGCTGATTCAGAGCAACATCCAGCAGGGATAAAAAGCCCAGTGTGAAGTAACGGTCTGAAGAAGTAAGCCCTTGTTCTTTCGCCAACAGTTCGCAGGCTTTAGCCCGGGTCAGAATCTGAGGTAGTACGGTATAGGCTTTGTGGTCATCTTTTGCCCAAACCAGAATAGCCACCAGAGTACGCAGGGTTTCGGTGCCAATATAGATGACAGCCTGATGCAGGCTGTCGATCCTGTTCGGCAGCTGGTAAGCCGCGGAGTTGACAAATTTCAGTAGCCGATAAAAAAGAGTAGGCTCTTGTTCAATCACCTTTTCAATTTCTTCTATACTGCTTTTATCATCAAAGAGAAGAGTCATCAGTTTAATCAGCGTAATACGACTTGTGCTGTTTTTCGGGGTGTCCAGAAGCTCAGGCTTACCCAAGAAACTACCCTGGTAAAGATCGAACCCGGCAGCCCGTACTTGCTCAAACATCTGCCAACTTTCAATCTGTCCGGCCATTAAGGTCACGGAATAACTTTTAAGTTCTGTATAAAGGCGTTTCAGGTCACCTGGTATAAGCTTCTGGCAGTTGATTTTCACAATATCAACTTCACTTAAAAGAGCTTTCCTAGGGTCATTAAGGGTGTAGTTGGTCAGGGCGATCTGAAACCCTTTGCTGCGAATATGATGCAACGCATTGAGAGTGATCGGGTCCGGGGGAGTATCTTCAGTCAATTGAAGTACGAGTCTATCCTTAATTTTGGCTGCAGGGAGTGTGCTGGCATTCGGTAGCCAAGCTTTAGTAATGGTGAGCAGCACTTTGCCTCTTTTGCCGACTTGATCAAGCCCATAGTCCAGAAGTGTATAACTGGCAACTTTGGCACTGGCTTCCAGAGGAGTGGCCGTATGATGAGTGTCATGGTATGCCAGTTCAACCCCGCGGCGAATAAGGTCGCTATCACAGAAAGTATGCCGTGTGATGTAAAACTGATTAATAGAGCCCATGAGATCACTCCGTGGCTATGTTTACGTTTTCCCTGATCATATCTGATTTTCAAAAGATTTTATAAATATGTATCTTTTATGCTTGAGGTGATCGCTCAGCTTTGCTGAAACTGTTTGATCTGATTGAGCTGTTCTGCCAGGTGCTGGTGTAGTTTTTTCAGCTGCTGACTGATGTTTTCAGGGTAGTCAAAGCTTTCGCAGCGGGCGACCAGGCTGATTAGCTGACGTTCCTGCTCCGCTCTTTCCTGAAGCATCATCTCCTGCTCATCGAACACCAGACTTTTAAGTTTGCTCCAGAGATAGTGGAAGTCCTCGCGCTCAGTATCCGCTGCGCGAGGGCGCAGAGACAGCTCTTCTTTAATGCATTCTTCAAGGGTATTAACCAGTTGTGTCCGCTGGTTCATAGCATCGTTGAACTCCTGAGCAATCTCTGTGCGGTGTAAACGCTGAAGGTTATCCTGATAATCATCCAGTGATTCATGCAGGGCCTCTATCAGATCAGAAACAGCTGTTTGAGCCTCATCAAGCAACATAGTTAAACCTCAGGCCTGTAAAGATTTATGGCGCATTATGACCCTAAACAGAGATGGTGGCTATGCTCCCCCTGAATAATGCACCCTTTGTAGCAGTGAAATAGTGAGATGCATTAGCAGCACTGTCGCCAAATCTATAATTGTATGTTTAGAATGGTTGGTCTGTCAGGCCAGTCTTGCCTGCACTTTATTTTCTTCGTCGTTAATATAGCGTAGCGGTATTTTAAAAGCTGTGTTTTTAGGGTTGGCAGCTTTATCTCTGTTGGTTCACCGGTTATGTACTTACTGTAAAAGTAAACAGAATGATGCACGACCTGCAAAGGTGATTTATGAAGGTGTCTTTATCTTTTTTGTCTATCAGGCCGTTGTCGGGTCCGGGGCGCCAGGTTGTTATGGCTATATTGGCTGTTTTTTTATTTCTACCCCTTCTTTTTCTTCAGGGATGTGAACAATCCCATCCTCCACTGAAAGTCGGTACCAATATATGGCCTGGATATGAAAGCCTTTATATTGCCCGTGATAAGCAATTTATTAACCCGGAGCAGGTGTCCCTGACCGAGAGTGTTAATGCCACACAGGTTTTGCGGGCATTCAGGGCGGGTCAGCTGGATGTGGCTGCACTGACAATGGATGAAGCTTTGACTTTACAGGCCAGTGTGCGGGATCTGCAGGTAATTGCGGTAATGGACTTTTCCCATGGTGCAGATGTACTTATCGCTAAACCGGGCATTAAAACCCTTCAGGAGCTTTCTGGTCGTACCTTGATCATTGAGAAGAGTGCAGTAGGCGCTATTATTCTGCAAAGTGCTCTGGATAAAGCGGGTTTGGAAAGATATGAGATTTCTGTTCGCAACGCCCCTGTCAATGAGCATCTGAAGCTTTGGCAGGATGAGACTGTAGCCGGAGTTGTCACCTTTGAGCCTTTTAAATCGTTACTGGCGATGGAAGGTGGCCACGTGCTCTTTGATAGCAGTGAGATACCGGGAAGGGTTATGGATGTACTGGTTGTGCATAAAGAAACCGCCCAGAACAGGCCTGACCAGTTACGCCACCTGCTTGCCGGACATTTTCGGGCGTTGAGGTTTATGTCGGAGAACCGTGCAGAAGCTGCAAGTATTATGTCAGAACGTCTGAAAATATCGCCGTATCAGGTATGGCGCAGTTTTGAAAGTATACGTATCCCTGGTCTTGATGAAAACAGGAAACTATTAGGGGGATCCGAAGGGTTTATACAGCAGATATTCCAGCTTAAGCAGATGATGCTGGATACAGGTTTACTAAGGCAGAAGGTCAGTATTAGCGATGACTTCCTGACGGATGCTTTTTTACCCAGGGCTGATGAATGATAAGATTTGATAACTGCTGGCGGCTTACCCGTGGCCTGACAATACTTATCAGCCTGATTTTGGTCATGCTGGTAATACTTGATGGCTGGCTGGAATATAAATATACCCTGGTTCCTCAGGAAAAATCCCGTCAGCTCCAGCGCCTTAATGAAAGCTCAGCCCGAATGTGGCAAACGGTATCCGATCTTATGCTGGCTGATCGCCAGGCTATCGCTGAAGGCCTGATCACCAGCTATTCTGCTAATACCCGGTTCAGGTCGATTACTCTGATCGATGAAGGCCGTGTTTTATTGGCCAATCAGCTTTCATTAAAAGGTTCCAAGGCCGGAGATATCAGCTGCTACCGGAAAACCTGGGTTAGTGAGGCTGTGACTGAATCCACTCCTGTAACTGTGGAGCACCCCAGTCGTGAAAACCATCTTTGCTCTGTCATGCCGGTTACAATGCTTGAACGCAGCACATCTCTGCGGCCGGAGCGCCTTGCTGTTCTGGTGGTCGAGTACGATATGTCGCCAGCGATCTCAGCATTAACACAACAGATTTGGAGCTCCGGGCAGTGGATTCGTCTTCTGGCGTTTGCTCTTCTTGCTGCCCTTATGATTACGTTTATTCTGAATCACTTTATTGTCAGGCCGTTACAACTGATCAGAGCGCGTATGCAGGAGTATGGCCAGGGCAATGATTTGACCCGGGTTGAACTGGAGGGCAGCTGTGAATTGAGGGCGGTAGCGGAAAACTTTAACGAACTGATGGCTAAGGTCAGTGTTGCTGAGCAAGAGGTCAGGCTTAGCGAGGAACGCTGGATTAAAGCTTTGGATGCTGCGGGTGATGGTGTATGGGACTGGGACCTGCGCACTAACAAGTTGTTTTTTTCCAGCCAGTGGAAGCGGATGTTGGGCTATCGGGAGGATGAAGTCGGAGATACTTTTAAAGACTGGTCGGAAAGGCTGCATCCGGATGACCTTGATGATGCTCTCAGTCGTGTTGATGCTCATCTTGCTGGTGAGACCGATGTTTATCGCGCGACCTATCGCATGCGCTGTAAAAATGGCAATTACCGATGGTTTATGGACCGGGGTATGGTGTTTGAGCGTGATGGTGACGGCAAAGCATTGAGGGTCACAGGTACCCACTCGGATATCAGTGAACAAAAAAGAACTGAGGTTGCGTTAAAAGAGAGCCAGCAACAGTTCCAGCTGGCGATGCAAGGGTCAAATGATGGCCTTTGGGATTGGCGGCTGAGGGACAACAGCATTTACTTTTCTCCCCGTTGGAAGAGCATGCTTGGCTATGCCGATGATGAACTGGAAAACAAGCTGTCAGTATGGGAAAGCCTGCTTCATCCGGATGACTTACTCGCTGCCAGGGAAGAAGCCGCCCGTTGTGTGACTGGAAAAAAAGATCAGTATGAGGTTGAATTTCGACTTCGGCATAAACAGGGGCACTGGGTTTATGCTTTATCCCGAGCCATTGCTCTGAAAGATGAAAATGGCCATGTGGAACGCCTTGTGGGTACTCATGTGGATCTGACTGAAATCCGTGCAGTCCAGAAGCAGTTGGAGGAAAGTCGACATCAGTTAAAAAAACTGGCCTTCTATGACGCCTTAACGGGATTGCCGAATCGCCGTCTTCTTGAAGAGAATATGTCAAAGCAGTTAGCCGACAGCCAGGTCAATCATAAGGTTATGGCGGTGGCTATGATGGATCTTGATGGCTTTAAACAGGTTAATGATACTCACGGTCATGAGATTGGTGACGAGTTACTACAGGCTGTTGCTGACCGGCTTAAACTCTGTATGCGGGAGCATGATGATATTGCTCGTCTGGGCGGTGATGAGTTTGTACTGCTATTTTCCGGGCTTGCTAACGTTGAGGGGGTAATTCCTGATCTTGAGAGAATTGTTACGGTTATAGGGAAGCCTTATATCATAACGGGCTATGAGTGTAGGGTTACCGCCAGTATCGGAGTGGCTTTTTTCCCTGAAGATGCCCTGACCGGAGATATACTTCTGCGTTATGCCGATCTTGCCATGTATCGCTCCAAACAGACAGGGCGCAATCAGTACAGTATTTATACTGCCCAGATGAGTGACTTTGATTCCGAATAGTTGCTGGTAACTAAAAGGCACTGAGGGTTTTCAGTGCCTTTTTCACTGAGCATTGCACTTTGTTGCCTGGGCTGATGATTAGTTTTTATCCGATATCAGTACCTGATAACCATCTTCACGAACCGCATCCAATAAGGTGCTTACTTCATTATCTTTCACGTTGATCATCTTCAGCGCCTCTCCACCCAGGTGCAGACTGCTTTCCAGTGCTTCAGGGAAGGCGCTATCAGCTCCAGCCTCGATAAGCTCGTTACAGGACGCCAGGTCCCGTGCTCGTGAGATGATAGGCACATTTGGGTAATCCGTGCGGATATGCTGAATCGCCCGTAGCGCTGAAGGGGTATGGTCGATGGTCATAACGACCAGTGAAGCCTCATGCATATGTGCTGCCTCCAGCAGATGATGATCACCCACATCTCCATAGTAAACCGGCATACCCAGCTCCTGACCTTTGGCAATATGGGTCGGATTGGTATCAAAGGCAATATAAGGAACGCCACGCTCTTCCAGCAAGGTTGCGACGGTATAACCAACGCGACCAAAACCACCGATAATCACTCGGCCCTGGCAGTTTTGCACCGGAATTTCAATCTGAGGGGTATCTTCTGTGCTTTTCTTACCGGAGAGCATATGGTTCAGCATATCTGCGACTTTCAGTGCCAGGGGCGTGACAACCATAGAAACAGAAATAACGCCGACAGCCAGTACAAAGGTTTCATCACTGATAACCTGCAGAGCTTTGGCGGAACCAAAAAGGACAAAGCCAAACTCACCGCCCTGAGATAAGAGCAGTGCAATGCGGATCGCTTGCTGGCGAATATAACCAAACATCATTGCCAGACCCAGTAATACAATAAATTTAAGTATTACGATAACGACGACATGCTGCATGAAGAGCAATGGTTTAGAGGCGAGGGCACTGATATCAATTGACATACCAACCGCCACAAAAAAGAGGCTCATCAGCATGCCTTTATAGGGTTCAACCAGTGCCTGAACCTGCAGACGATATTTGGAGCCGGATAACAGCATCCCCATAATAAAGGCACCCAGAGCCATGGAGATACCGGCATGGTGCATAGACCAGGCCGACAGGAAAACCGCCATAAGCACGACGAGCAAAAAGCCCTCTTTGTTGCCTCGTTTTGAAAGCGCATCCAGAGTCATCGGCAGAATATAGCGGCCAAAAACACCGATTAGTGCCAGCATCCCGACGACCGTACTGAACTGTTGCCACATGGGGACTTCGGAAGATAAGCGGCCGGTTTGAGAGAGAATCGGTACGATTGCCAATAAAGGCACAATGGCCAGATCTTGCATCAGTAGAATAGAAAAAGCAGCGGTACCGTGACGACTGTTGATCTCTCCGCTTTCCTGCAGTATCTGCAGAACCATTGCGGTGGAGGAGAGGGCAAAGGTCAGACCTATTAGCAGAGCACTGGTCCAGTGAGGCTCAAAGAGCAGAAAATAGGCTGCAATAACCGCACCTGAAAGCAGAATTTGCAGCAGGCCTAAGCCAAATACCTCACGTCGCATCGACCAGAGCCTGGCTGGCTTCATCTCCAGGCCGATGAGAAACAGTAGCATTACCACGCCGAGTTCAGTGAAGTGGCGGACATCTTCCACTTCTGTTGTGATTGCCGGGCCAAAGGAGTGAGGGCCAACAGCAATACCCGCCACCAGAAGGCCCAAAATAGAGCCGAGTCCGAAGTGTTTAAAAACGGCAACCGCAATTGAGGTTGCGATAAGAACCATCAAGGCTGAGGTAATAAATGTGTCCAGGTGCATTCGCTTGTTCCGTTATTTGCGATGAGCGTGATGTCAACCCTGGTGGGTTGACGGAGCCTGCTAAGAAGTAGAACCCAAGGATTCAACACCGAGCTTACTGCTCAGGCATTGCGCTTTTATTGCGCCAGTCTCCGGCAGGGTCGCCAGCCAGATTGACGGGAGAATTATTGATGAAAAACAGATAATGCTTCAGAGACTTACAGGGAGGTGATATCTGTTCACACGAACGGCACCGGTTGTTGCACTATTCTGCAGCCGACGCCTGAGCATAACCCGACAAATCGCGGGTATATTAGCCTAACCGAAGAAATTATCCCAGCTGAACGGTTGCGACAACGCAATTACCATTACCCTGATAATCGACAGTATCAAAACTGATTCTGCGGGCCATCGCAATACCACGGCCATGGAGGTGGAATACCCGTTCAGGCTGTATTTCCAGAAAAGGTTCCCAGTTGAAGCCAGCACCATCATCAGTAATTGTCAGCGAAATGTGACTGGGTTCTTTGTGGTAAGTGACGTGCACCCGGCGTTCTCTGAACTTCGGGTTCTGCAGCCGGTTTTCTACTTCTTCATGCCATTGACGGCTCATTAAAAGAAGCGTTTTCTCTTCATAGCTGATATTCAGGTTGCCGTGTTCGACAGCATTGACCAGTAATTCCAGGAGACCAGGCGCAACTTTTTTAGGTTCAGGGTAGACCTGGCTGAGCGCATTGGTCAGCAAGCGTGCTTCCGGCAAAGTACGTAGTGTGAACTCAGCATGGTCCATGAGGCGCAATGCCTGAGATGTTTCACTCAGGGTTTCCTGCAGAGCGCAGAACTCACGATATTGGCTGGCAGCCTCATTGATAATTGGGATCAGGAGTTCCCTTTGTAGGGGTTTCACCAGATAATAATAAGCCCCAGCATCAATACCTTGCTGGATACTTTCTTTGTCTGATGCGGCAGTCTCTATGATCACTGGGATTCGCTGTAGTGCTGCGTCATGTTTCAGCCGTTGCAGAAACTCAATACCATCCATACCCGGTAGTTGACGATCCAGTAATATGGCATCGGTCTGGCAGGGATTATCCTGCAGATAGGTCCAGGCACTTTCGGCATTAGTCATCAGAACAACCTGGATATCTTCTTTAGCCAGTGTGTGCTCAATAAACCCGGCGATGATCTCTTCATCCTCAATTAAAAGAACCTGATAAGGTTTCATAGCTGCTCCTTACGCTGTCTAACTGTGTTGAAGAGACCTGTTACAAAGCCTGTATCCGCTTGATAGTCAGCAATGATTAGTTATCTGCATACAGGGCTTGCTTCTTCAGTATGTTTTATTATTTGATTATAGTTAGCTTTTATTTACCTGAATAGCTAGAGATAAATGCCAGGGTATTACTTAAGGTATCAGAAATCGTTGGTATTGTTTGCTTTCTGATCGTATCGTTTGTTTCGCTGCCCTCTCGCAGGCTGTGCTCCAACTGTTGTAGCTGGTACTCCAGGGCACACAGATAAAGGCTACCAGACGCTCCTTTAACCTTGTGAGCCAGCGCCTCGGCTTGTTTTCGTTCATTTGCCTGAAGATATTCTGTAATCTCCTGGCAGCAATGAGTGTACTGTTTTTTAAACTGCTCCAGAAAATGCTTTAAGGACGCTCGGTCCCCCCAGTTTAGCAGAGCGGTTTCTTCATCCATGATAGGGTACGGCCCTTCCTGAGAAGCTTGTTCTTTTGAGGAAATGGCTGTGTTATTGCTCCCTTTTAGGCCTGTTTGCAGGCAGGTGAGAATCTGCTGGATCGTGAAGGGTTTTGTCAGAACCTGATTTGCACCATTCTCCAGGGCTTGTTTATGGGCGGATTCTGTAATACCTGCAGTTAGGGCGATCACCGGGGTCTGTTGATAGGCTGGCCGTTGTCTAAGCTGCTTAATCGCTTCGTAACCACTCATAACCGGCATCTGCAGATCCATGAGAATAAGATCTGGTGGTGTTTCTGCCATGTTATCTGCTTCAATCAATGCCATTGCACCGTTTTCTGCTAATACTGTCACTCCCCCGGCCTGCTCAATGATGCGCCGGGCAATATCCAGATTGAGGTTGCTGTCATCAACCACCAGAACTGTTCGTCCCTTAAGGCTGAGAGAGGCATAAGGTTTTGTTTGCACGCTATGAGTGGGAGGGCTTTTGGAGGTTGGCTTCTCTGCCAAAGGCAGATTTAAGGTAAAACTGAAGCTGCTGCCTTTTCCTGGCTGGCTGCTAAGCTCCAGCTTGCTCCCCATCAGATATACCAGCTGTTGACAGATAGCCAGCCCCAGGCCGGTACCACCAAACTTCCGGGTTACGGAGCTATCCGCCTGAGTGAAGGCGTTGAAGATTGCATCCTGTTGTTCAGGCTCAATTCCAGGGCCGGTATCGGTGATACTGAATTGCAGACTGACCTGATTTTGCTCTTTTTTCAGAGTATGAACCCTGATTCTGACGTTACCCCGATCTGTAAATTTTATAGCATTACTGACCAGGTTAAGCAGCACCTGACGGATACGGTGAGGGTCGCCAATCAGGCGTAATTTTTCACTGTCATCGGAGTCATGTTGTAGCTGAAGGTTTTTTTTGTCTGCCTGTGGGCGACATATGGAGAGTACTGGGGCAAAAATATCCTGTAACGTGAAGAGGGTTTTTTCCAGGCTTAACCCTCCTGCTTCAATCTTGGAGTAATCAAGAATGTCGTTCACAATCAATAGCAAGCTTTCTCCTGCCTGCTGAATACTCTGACTTAATTCACGGACATTGCCGGAGGAGGCAGGGGGCTCTGCCAGCTCCTGATCGAGCAATTCACTCAGAACCAGGATGGCATTTAATGGTGTACGGATTTCATGGCTCATATTGGCCAGAAAGTCAGTTTTCAGACGGGCCAGGCGTTCTGCATCTTCTCTGGCTTTTTTCAGGTGATGTGTTTTTCTGGTGTGGAGCTCGGTTATTTTACGCTCTGCTTGAATTCGGCTGCTGATATCTTCCAGCGTTGCCAGGATATAGGTCTCTCCTTCATTTTCGTAGGGGCTCAGGCCGATTTCGACATGAATGAGTTTTCCGTCTTTCCGAACGCCCTGCAGGCTTTCGCCGTTTTTCATCATTTTAGGACGAGGGCGCGGATGACTGAGGTACTGAGTGCGCTCTGTGACATGTTGTTTGCGCATTTTTACAGGAATCAGGTGCTCAACAGGCAGACCTGAGAGCTCAAAGGCGCTGTAACCGAAGAGTTTTTCCAGTGCAGGGTTCACCAGTGTGATGTTGCCTTGGTTGTTACAAACCAAAAGGGGAGTGTGAGAGGCGTTAAAAATGACCTGGAAGCGTTGTTCATCTTCCCGCTGTTTGTTAAGCCGGTCAGCCTGTATCCGGTTCTGCAAAGCCTGGCTTTCCGCCCGCTGCTGGGCCTGCCGTGCTCTGAGCAGACGCTGAAGAATATAGCTGCTGCTGATGAATATTAGCAGTAGTAAGAGTAGGGCGCTGCCCCAAAGCTTCAGACGTAGCTGGTTAATCACTTCAGGGGGTTGCTCAAGCAATAGCCACCCCATACTCTGGTTGTTGAATGTTTGAGGGTCGTTATCAGGGTAAACCTGTGCCCAGCTCCAGAGTTGCTGGTCCTGAACCCACTGATTTTGGTCGAAACTGTGCATCCTCTGCCAGATATCCGGATATTGCTTTTTGAAGGCTTGACCATGAGCTAGCTGAAAGCCCCATTCCAACTCATTATCCGGGTGCTGAAGCCAGTATCCCTGAGGGTTGATCATCTGCATCCGGTCAGCTTCAGACTGCAGAACCTGCTGCAGATCACTAAGATACTTCCGCATATCAATATTGATAATGATAATGCCCCGGCTTTCTCCTCTATCCTGAAGTGGAATACTCATGCGAAGCGTTGGGCGTATAGGTTGTTCGATACTGCCCTGCTCAACGTTAAGATCCATAGGAGATAGGAAGAGCTTATCGCTGCCCGACAGTGCCTGAGTTGCATGAAAATAGTAGCGTTCGGACTTGTTTTGTAGCTGTATATCCCGGATCCGCAGGTAGCCGTTAGGCCTGTCAGGTGCAGGCTCAAGGCGCAAGCGCTCCTGTCCGGCCTGGTCTATCCATCGAACCTGCAAGTAGTCTTTATTGCGGCTTAATAGTGATGCAAAGCTGGTTTCCATTCCTTCCAGGTTATCGGTCAGGTTTCTCAGGCTGTAGAGCACCGGAGTTTCTGTGATAAGGCTTCTGAGGTGGTCTTGTGGCGGCTGAAGGTTTTGCTGCAGGCTTTGAGTGCTTCGCTCCAGAAGAGACTGCTCATGTAAGCGAATCAGATTGAGTTCATTTTCATAAAGAATACGGGTGATCAGGCAGCCAATCAGTATGGTCGTTAGTGCTAACGGCAGAAAAATACGTAAAAAAACAGCCTGCATTTTGACTGATGGTGTGTCTGTTTCTGCCGGAAGGAGCATGCATCATTCCTTATGGGTGTGAGGCTGGTTGCCGAATAGAGTCGATGGCGGAAAATACTCGTGTATCATTGGTTTTCTTCATCTTTATGCCTGAGCTATCGGGTGGTTAATGAAATTAATTCTAGCTGAATTTTGAGGGGCTGTACTGTATCGGGCTATCCGTTAGTGCTGTAATAATTATTGCTGCTATATCCTGTTTTGATTGTAGGGTTATTCTGTATTTTTCTTCTTGATAGGTTTTTTGTGCATGATAAGTCATAAAATCAGAGTACTTTTCTGTTTCGACTTAGGTAGAATCTCAATTCAGGACTGTCGTCTGATAAACATGTTTTACGCTTAATTTACTATAAATCTAAAAACTAAAAAGCGCTTAAGCGCTTACCTCTAACGGGAGGCATTTTTAATGCAAGCATTTGTCGATTTTATGAACGGCATTATCTGGAGTCCGGTACTGATCTATCTGTGCCTGGGTGCCGGTTTGTTCTACTCTATTCTGACCCGCTTCGTTCAGGTCAGGCACTTTTCCGAAATGTGGCGTCTGCTATTTTCCGGAAAAAGCTCTGACAAAGGTATCTCATCCTTTCAGGCGTTAGCCGTATCTCTGTCTGGTCGTGTTGGTACCGGTAACATCGCAGGTGTTGCTGCGGCGATCGGCTTCGGTGGCCCTGGTGCGGTTTTCTGGATGTGGGTTGTTGCCTTCCTTGGTGCCGCAACAGCATATGCAGAATCAACCCTGGCGCAGCTGTATAAAGAAGAGCAGGACGGTCAGTATCGTGGTGGCCCTGCTTATTACATCGAAAAAGCGATGGGTCAGAAGTGGTACGCGTGGATCTTTGCAATCGCAACGATCATGGCGTGTGGTCTGCTGCTGCCGGGTGTTCAGGCGAACAGTATCGGTAACGCAGTAGAAGCAACCTTTGGTTCTGGTGCGATGATTCAGACCGGTCTGGGTGAGCTGAGCTCTGCTAAGATCTTCACCGGTCTGGTTGTGGTTCTGGTTCTGGGCTTCATTATTTTCGGTGGTGTAAAGCGTATTGCACACTTTACTCAGATCGTTGTGCCTTTCATGGCGCTGGGTTACATCATCATTGCAAGCGTTATCGTTCTGCTGAACATTGCTGAGATCCCTGCGATCATCGGTCAGATTCTGGGTGATGCCTTCACTCCAATGGCGGGCTTTGGTGCGGCAATTGGTTGGGGTGTTAAGCGTGGTGTTTACTCCAATGAAGCCGGTCAGGGTACTGGTCCTCACGCAGCAGCAGCTGCTGAGGTTGATCACCCTGCACAGCAAGGTCTGGTTCAGGCGTTCTCTGTATACATTGATACCCTGTTCGTATGTTCTGCGACTGCCTTTATGATCCTGATCACAGGTGCTTACAACGTTCATGGCGTTGGCGACACCTTCCTGGTTCAGAATATTGCAGCAGATATCGCAGCTAACGGCCCGGTATTCACTCAGATGGCGATTGAAACCACTATGCCTGGCTTCGGTAAGCCATTTATTGCCCTGGCTCTTTTCTTCTTCTCCTTTACCACGATTCTGGCGTATTACTACATTGCAGAAACCAATGTGGCGTACCTGAAGCGCACCATCAATCTTCCGGGCCTGATTCTGGGACTGAAAGTGGCCATTATGGCGTCGACCTTTTATGGCGCGGTGAAAGCTGCTGATCTGGCATGGGGCCTTGGTGATGTAGGTGTTGGCCTGATGGCATGGCTGAACATTGTCGGTATTATCATCATCTTCTTTATGTCTAAGCCGACCATGAAGGTGTTGAAGGACTATGAAGAGCAACAGAAAGCAGGTGTAACAGAGTACACATTTGATCCTCAGAAGTTAGGCATTAAAGGTGCTACCTACTGGGAGAAACGTCTGGCTAAGAAAGAACAGGCAGGCGAATAAAAATAAACAAAACGACAGTCCGGTGAGGCCGTAGGCTTTGTTTGCGGCAGCTGATCAAAAGGCACTCACCCTCCTGGGTGCGTGCCTTTTTCGTTTAATCATTATTACTTAACAGAAATTTGGCAAGATCCATGCTACAGATATATTGATCGATCAAATAACTCCTTAGTTGGGCTATCGTATGAAAATAAAAACCCGCATCGCTATTGCAACAGGTGCCTGTTTGGCGCTTTCATCTATTATTCTTCTGGGAACTTTTGGCTGGAAAAACAGTGAGGTAGAGCAGAAAACCCGATCTATGGTTGTCAGTGAGTTAACCGGGAAAGCATTGGCACAGATGTCTTCTTCGGCTGTGGCGGAAGCGGGGAAAACTCAGATTGAGCTGAGCCGGGCCCTGGGGGTAACAAAGGCATTGGCGGACACTTCCACCAGTTTTATTGCCGATCAGGGTGCTGATATCAGCCGGGAGCGCTTCTATGAATATGCCCGTGATGTTCTTGCGCAAAATAAGAGCATCGTTATGGGAACCTACCTGGCCTGGAAAAAAAATGCGGTAGATGATGATGCGCTCCATGATGGTGCGCTGCATACCCATGAAAATGGTCAGTTTGCCCCTTATTGGTACCTGAATGATGATGGCTCCATGGGATATCGCACACTGGGAGTAGAAAAAGCACAAGCGGCAACGGCTGCCGGAACCAACGATGGAGATTGGTATAGCTGCCCGATTGAAAGCCGGTCCGTCTGTCTGGTGGAACCATACTCCTGGGAGGCCGGCGGAAAAACCATTGTTGGCACATCGATTACTATGCCCATTATTGTGCAAAACAAAGTGGTTGGAATGACCGGTACCGATGTGGAGCTTAGCTTCCTGAAAACACTGGTGGATAAGGCTGACCGTTCGCTTTACGAAGGAAAAGGGCAGGTCTTTATGCTGAGCAATGAAGGTTTAGTGACCGCTGACTCCGATGACAAGCTGGAATTGACTAAAACTTATAGTGGCATGGAAAAAGAGTTTCTGCTGGCGAGTGTAAAATCGGGTGAAGCGGTGACCCGTCAGATCGGTTCCAGCTTTTGGTCTGTGCAGCCTATCTCACCTGATGGTGTTTCTACCCCATGGGCTGTGATTATCCACCAGGATGCTGAGTGGGTTCTTGCTGGCGCCAAGAAGGTTGAGTCGTCAATGCTGAAACAGTTTCGGGAAAGCATGGCGGCAACGATCACTATCGGCCTTTTAGTAACGGGGTTAGGTATTGTGTTGCTGGTGTTGATTGCACAGGGGATCGCTGCTCCTATCCGCCGCGCAGCTGATATGGTCGGGCAGCTAGCTTCTCAGGATGGGGATTTGACTCAGCGCCTTAACTTTAAACGGAGCGATGAGGTGGGCGAGCTTTCAAACAATATTGACGCCTTTATCGAAAAAACACATGGTATTGTTAAAGATATCGCTTCTGCCATGGGCGATGTTGAGGGGTCAGCGTGCCGGGCGGCAGAGATCTCTGATAATAGTACTCAGGGTATTGAGAAGCAGCGGGCTGAGGTCGATCAGATTGCTACAGCAATCAACCAGATGTCGGCCTCTGCCGGAGAGGTTGCACAGATTGCAACGACAACAGCCAGTGCATCCAGTGAGGCGAAAGGCTCTGTAGATAACAGTGCCGAAAATGTGAATCGTAGTGCCGAGTCTATTCGACATTTGACAGACCAGGTCTCCAGCACATCTCAGCTTATGGCTCAGTTGGCGACAGACAGTCAGAATATCAGCCAGATTGTGGAAACGATTCAGGGGATTTCTGAACAGACGAATCTATTAGCGTTGAATGCAGCGATTGAGGCTGCCCGGGCTGGTGAGACGGGTCGTGGTTTTGCTGTTGTGGCTGATGAGGTTCGCACGCTGGCTTCTAAAACTCAGCAGTCCACTGAAGAAATTCAGGCTCTTATTGACCAGTTACAACTACGCGCCAAAGAGGCCCTGGAAGCGATGCAGCGTGGTAACGCTCAGTCGGATGAGTGCCTGCAGATGGCGGAGGAGGCCTCTACGCACCTTAATCAGGTCGTAGGTGCAATTGCTGAGATCGATAATATGACCACACAGATGGCCAGCGTGGTAGAGGAGCAGCGGGCGGTAACTGAGGATATTACCCGCAATATCGTTAATATCAGTGATGAAACCAGTCTGGTTGCTGATGGTGCTGTTGCCGCCAATCAGGAGAGTCAGGCTTTGTTAGAGTTAGTTAAGCAGTTGGAGTCCCAGCTGGGGCGCTTCAGATACTGATCTTTTCTGTCGGGAGTTTTGCTGGCTTTAGCAGAGACCGGCTCCTGAAGTTTGCTTATTCAGGAGCTGATTTCTATATTGAGATGTCAGAATAGTGCGTTGTTTTAATTAGGTTTAACCTGGGAATTCTGTGCAGGAAAGTGGACTTCACTACCATCCGGGGCAACGCACTTAGCCCGACCCGTTTGTTTGGCGTGATAGAGGCGCTTGTCTGCAATATCCACCAGATCTTTCCAACTATGTGTATTGTCTTCGTGCTGTTCTGATAGCCCTATGCTGGCTGTAACCGGTGTGCCGTCGGGCAAAGTTGCCAGACCACGATTCATAAGGCGACTGACAACATTCTTGGCTGACTCAGAATCCGTATGTGGCAACAGAATCAGAAATTCCTCCCCACCCCAGCGGATAGCCGCATCACCACGGCGAATACTTTCACTCAATGTCTTGGCCGTTTGTCGCAGAACCTCATCCCCGGCATCGTGCCCCAGGGTATCGTTGATCCCTTTGAACTTATCCAGGTCTAAAAAAAGCACTGAGAAATTGGATTGCTGAAGTCCTGTCGCCCGAAACAGCGATTCCATAATATCCATACCTGCCCGGCGGGTCAGTAGTTTGGTCAGGCCGTCATAGCTGGCTTTTACCATCTGAGAGATCAGATAGCGTACCTGCTGCAGGGAAGAAAACATGGAAACCCCCAGAATGACCAACAGTAGCCATAGCTGAGCCAGTAGCATATTAAGGTCACTGCCCTCGCTGCGATAGAGGCCTATGCCCGATAAAATAACCAGTACAAGGGAGAAAAGAGAGAACTCTTTCAGTGTTAATGGAAATAGCGCCAGGGATGCGATCACGACATAAGGAAGCAGGCCATAGAGATTCATCAGGGTTGTTGCCATGCCGGTCAGTTCTGCTGATGCGATCAGGGGTGTGCTGAGTTGATAAAATAGCGTTGGAATCATCAGCATGACCATCAGGCTGGTTAGCGCCCGCTTCATACCAATACGTACTTTTTTTGTGATATAGGCCAGAATAAAAAAGGCACCACCGGATGCCAGGCGCATGGCAACAAAGGTCAGAGCGATCTCTGTGGGGAAGTAGATCAGGTCGAGGATACCCCAGGCTGGCACGACGATGCCAAACAGAACAGCGAAGGGAAAAATACGACTGGCAATAAGGTCTGCCCTGTGCTGTCGAATAATCTCCTGATGACCCTTAGCGCTGACCAGGTCAGCAAACTGTTCCTTAGAATTGACGCCAAAAAGTTGGTAGATCGAGAGTATCAGTGTATCCACTTTGCCTTCATCCTTGGCACGCAAGGTCGTTTCCTGAGTGCCTGTTATATCGTGGGATTGAGTCGAAGGGGTAATGTAATCAGTTAAACGGGTGGGGCAAAGGGACGTCTTCTGTTAGATAGCAATCCATTGCTATATGTCAATAGGATTATGGTGCGGTCAGGATCAAAGCTCGATGGCTGTGCGAAATTTCTCCCGGCGCAGAGAGATCAGAGAGCGGAATTTTCTCAGGTAACGGTTGCTGGCCAGTTCCCGGCGAGCGAAGGCTTCGTAGTGCTGCATATCAGGCACAAGAACCACCAGAACAAAGTCCACTTCGCCGGTAACCTGATAGCATTGGGTGACCTCAGGGCAGGCACTCATCTGACGATTAAAGCTGTCGTAAACATCCAAGGTATCCCGGTCCATTTCCACCTCTACAATCACATTAATCAGGTGGCCCACCACCTGGGGACTGACGATGGAAACGTCCGCCATGATGACACCACTTTCCCTGAGTTTTTTCACCCGTTTCAGGCAGGCAGGGGCCGATAGACCCACAATTTCTGCCAATTTTTGATTGCTGATGCGATTGTCTTTCTGCAGTAAGTTGAGAATTTTTTTATCAATGCGGTCCATAGGGTTATCTTTAATTAATAATATTTTGTTTTGTGTCTTAATTTTCTAATATTTTTAACTAAAAACCATAAATAAGAAATAAAAACATATTTTTTAAAGCATAAAAGAAATTTTTTAAAAATAAAGCGAAGTACACTTGCGTCTTCAGGGCCTGGCTAAGATGTTCTCGATTAAACCGGAAACAACTTAAGCGGATAACAACGTTTTGCAGAGCAGTGCAACCCTATGACTCCGAACGCTTCATTTTCTTTTTTTCGCTGGTGGCATTCGTTCAGCCGTCAGACACTACCCTCATTAGTGCGAGAGGTTTTTAACGTCAGCTGGTTGCTGTTCAAACTGATGATTCCAGTACTGATTATTGTCAAAATACTGGAGGAGCTGGGGGCGGTTCCTCTCGTTGCTGACGTACTCGAACCGCTGATGACTTTAGTCGGTTTGCCGGAGGAGATGGGATTGGTGCTGGCCACCAATCTGATGACGAATATCTATGCGGCCATGATCATCTTCTTTCAATTAGCGCCGGATTACCCTATGACAGTGGCTCAGGTTAGTGTGCTGGGTGGGATGATGCTGATCGCCCACAGCTTGCCAATTGAGGTGCGTATTGTGCAGATGGCGGGGGTGCGTCTGGTGACGGCCTTTTTGATGCGGATGTTGGCCGCGCTGATTTTCGGCATGCTGTTGTTTCATATTTATGTTGCTTTTGACTGGCTACAACAACCGGCAGAACTGGTATGGCAAGTTCCAAAAGAACAAACATCGCTTCTGCACTGGGCATGGCAGCAGTTGCAGAGCTTCGCCATGATCGTCGTCGTCATCGCGACTCTGATCAGCCTGCTGCGTTTTCTGCGCTGGATTCATGTGGAGCAGCTGATGATCTTTCTGTTGCAACCGCTACTGCGCCTGCTAGGGATTCGCCCGGAAGCAGCCAGTCTGACCATTGTCGGAATGACGCTGGGGCTCTCTTTTGGTGGTGGACTTCTGATCGAAGAGGCCCGCAAGGGACATATCGACAAAAAAGATATTTTTGCCGCCATGCTGCTGTTGAGTGTCTGCCATAGTCTGATTGAAGATACGCTGCTTATCATGGTGATGGGAGCAGATATTTCCGCTGTGCTCTGGTTTCGTCTGGCTTTCAGTCTGCTCCTGGTTGCTGTGGCCACTCGATTGTTGCGATTCGCCAGTGATGAGTTCTGGCACAAATATCTGATTAGCGGGAAGACTTATTCTTCTTCAACAACTGCGGTAAATAATGAGGTGCCTGAACGTGGCTGAAGATAAAGATTGGCGTCAGGGTATCTATTTTGCTCTGGCTGCTTACACCTTATGGGGAATTGCTCCGGTTTATTTTAAAGCGGTTGGCCATGTTCCTGCGTTTGAGGTGCTCGTACATAGGATTATCTGGTCTGTCGTCTTTCTGCTGCTGTTTATCAGTTTTACCGGAAGGCTGGGTAAAGTGGCGGCTGTGTTTCGCCAACCAAGGCTTCTGGGTGGGTTGGTGCTAACGGCACTGATTATCTCCCTGAACTGGCTGGTATTTATCTGGGCGGTGGCGGAAGGCCGAATACTGGAAACCAGCTTGGGGTACTTTATTAATCCTTTAATCAGTGTTTTTCTCGGGATGATGTTTCTCTCTGAGCGATTACGGCCGATGCAGTGGTTAGCACTGAGCTTTGCTGCGTTGGGTGTACTTTATCAGCTGATCGAGTTTGGTAGCCTGCCCTGGGTGGGGTTGGTACTGGCTTTCAGTTTTGGTTTTTACGGCCTTTTGCGTAAGCAGCTGGTGGTAGAAGCGGTGCCGGGGCTTTTTATTGAGACGCTGATTGTTCTGCCTGTGGGATTGATCTCTATGGCCTGGATGCAGTCTCAGGGGTTACTGGTTTTTGGTCACCAGAGCTTGCAAACCGATCTGCTTTTGATAGCGGCCGGTCTGGTGACCACTTTCCCTTTACTGTTTTTTGCTGGTGCCGCCAGGCGACTACCGTTATCTATGATCGGGTTTGTGCAGTATCTGGCACCCAGTATCACCTTTATGTTGGCGGTGTTTGTTTATCATGAGCCGCTGGATGCCAGTAAGCTGGTTACTTTCGCGCTGATCTGGTTTGGGCTGTTAGTTTTTACTGGAGAAAATCAGTTGAACGCCCGGAAAAAGCTGCTGGCAGCAAGAGTTAAGCCTGATGTTGATCCTGCTGTAGCTGAGTAAGAGCTGGCAAGCAGGGTATGTCGTATTAACAGGCAGGTTAGTGAGGGTTTGGGTGTTAGGTGAGGTTTAACTTTGAGGCTTGTCGCTGCGGCTATAACTTGCAAGAGCCAGTAGCAGTATTGTGGCAAGGCTTGCATGTAGCAGACTATAGGAGTGGAAGTGCTCCATCAACCAGCCTGAAATCGCCTGTAAAATACCGACGCCAAAAAAGCCAACCAGAGTGAGAAAGGCGATCCCGCGTCCCATCAGGTGCGCCGGAATAAAGCCCCGGCAGTGCGCCATCACCAGTGCGTAGGTGTAACCGAAAAGCCCCACCATGAACAGGCCGGATGCAGCCAGCCAGAACGGTGGTGCCGGCATACTGATCATGGCCAGTGAAAGAATCAGTAGTAGAGTGCCAGTCATTATCAGAGGTTTGCGTTGGCCGGTCTGGCGATCCAGCACACCGTACAGGTACATCCCCAATGTCATCATCAGTGACATACCCAGCAACAAATAACCCCGTTCTGAGGAATCCAGCTGATAGCTCTCAGCCAGCCAGGGGCCAGCCCAAAGCCCCCGTACTGTCATTAATGCGGCATAACCGGTCAATACCAGAGGCAGAATGGGCCAGAGCTGACGAATCAGTGTCACCTTGCCCATACCTCTAACCATCTGCATCGGGCTTTCCGGTTCGCTGCCTTCGGCCTGACGGTCCCGGCCTAAAAAAATCAGGCAGAGCAGAGCAGAGCTGCTGGTGATCGCCAGAATAATCCAAAGTGCACCCCGCCAGCCAAGAGCTTCTGCGACCAAGGCAAAAGGCGTAGTGCTGAACAGATCCCCCAAATTGGCCAATGTCAGTATCAGAGCGGTCATGTAGGCAAAGCGTTCCGCAGAGAAGCGGCGGGAGATTACCACCATGGAGCCTGTCATAAGAGGGGCGCATCCGGCTCCGATCAGTAGCTGACCGGTATAGGCCATCCAGATCCGGTCACTACAGGCAAAAAGTGCAGTACCGGTTATTGCCAGTAGCATAAAGCTGACAATAGTCAGGCGCGGGCCCAATCGGTCCAGTGCTATACCCACAGGTAGCTGAACCGCAGCAAAACCGACAAAAAACAGAGATGCCAGCGTGCCTAACTCAGTATCGGTCAGATTGAGATCCTGAGACAGCTCCGGTGCGATGACAGTGATGATGCTACGATAGAGCATGCTGATGGCGGTAGCAAAGACCAGAGCGGAAAGTTCGGGCATGGGACTCACTGACTGTTAGTGACGGCAAAAGATTTAGAATAGAAGGAGATGTACATTAGCACAGTGAAGTCTGACGACGGTAGTTTACAGGACGCACCCCAGTAATAATCAGCTACTGAGAAGGTGGGATTCGATATCTTTAACGCTTTCCATAACTGCATAGGTGCTGGTTTGCAGTACGAAGGGCAAGGTTGAGATCTGCTCCCCAAGGACTTTACGGTAATCTTCCATGCCGCTGGTACGTACTTTCAGTAAATAATCAAAACCGGCAGCGATCATGTGACATTGCTCGACTTCAGGGATTTTGCGTACGGCTTCATTGAAGGCATCCAGTGCTTTGGTCTTGGTATCGCTGAGCTTTACCTGCACGAAAGCGATATGGTTAACCCCCAGGCGCTTCTGATCAACCAGAGCGACATACCCTAAAATAAAACCCTGCTGCTCCAGCTTTTTCATACGTAATTGGCAAGGGGTCTTAGATAGGCCTACCCTTGAAGCAAGTTCTGTGACGGTCAGGCGGGCATTTTTTTGCAGCTCGCGCAAAATGGCATGATCGATTCGATCCAACTCATCTGTTCGTTTCATTCTGGTGACATCCTTTACGAATACTGTAGTTAGCAGGTCTTAACCTTATCCAGCCAATTTTCTTGCTATTCAGGCTGTTGGGTAATGCTTTTTTATTTTATAGGCTAATTACCTAAATAAATAAATTTATTTTTTATAAATGGTTTGTTTTTTGATGAAAAAATAAAACAAAGTTTTAAATATGGAAAAAAAATAGAGAATAAGTCTATTCGCCAGAAGCTAGAATGCAGTGCATTATTCCCATAATAACGAAAGGTGTCGATATGACTCAGGCAATGAAGACGATAACAAATGCCGCTATGACCACCACCGCTATCCGTGAAGCGATGCGTGATCATTACTTGGCAGATGAAGCCCATTCGGTTAATGCATTGGTTGAGATGGCAGGCTTGTCTGCCGAAACACGACAGCAGATCTCAAATGAAGCGGCAAAATTGATTACCCGCGTTCGCACATCTGCAAAACCTTCGATGATGGAAAATTTTCTTGCGGAATATGGTCTGACCACAAAAGAGGGTGTCGCTCTGATGTGCCTTGCAGAGGCACTATTACGTGTGCCGGATGCTGAAACCATTGATGAACTGATTGAGGACAAAATTGTTCCCGGTAAGTGGCAGGAGCATCTGGGGCAGTCGGAATCAGCGCTGATCAACACCTCCACCTGGGGGTTGATGGTGACTGGAAAATTGATTGCGTCTCCTGAT
Source organism: Oceanospirillum sp. (assembly GCA_048268485.1). Classification (GTDB taxonomy): domain Bacteria; phylum Pseudomonadota; class Gammaproteobacteria; order Pseudomonadales; family Halomonadaceae; genus Oceanospirillum. The sequence goes on along the minus strand of JBLWVL010000004.1, from coordinate 23,789 downwards.
GAAAAAGGCCTGACTAATACTCTGCGTGGCATGATTAAGCGTCTGGGTGAGCCTGTGGTTCGTACCGCGGTTAAACAGGCAATGAAAGAGCTTGGTCGTCAGTTTGTGCTGGGTCGTACCATCGAAGAAGCTACGAAAAACGGTAAGAAACAACAGGCCCGCGGTTACAACTATTCTTACGATATGCTGGGTGAAGCGGCACGTACTGATGCTGATGCGCTGCGTTATCATCGCGCATATTCTGAAGCGATAGCTAAAATCGCCTCGGCCTGTAAATATGATGATATCCGTAAAAACCCCGGCATCTCAGTAAAACTGTCAGCGCTGCATCCTCGCTATGAGTTCGGTAAATACGACAGTGTGATGGATACTCTGGTTGAGCGTACTTTCCAACTGGCACTGATGGCGAAAGAAGCCAACATGGGCTTTAACATCGATGCGGAAGAAGCGGATCGTCTGGATCTGTCGTTGGATGTAATTGGTGCCGTATTAGCGCGCCCTGAGCTGGCGGGTTGGGATGGTTTTGGTGTGGTCGTTCAGGCCTTTGGGCCGCGAGCACCTTTTGTTCTTGACTGGCTGTACGCTACTGCCGAGAAACTCGATCGTAAGATCATGGTGCGACTGGTGAAAGGTGCCTACTGGGATGCAGAGATCAAGCGTGCTCAGGTGATGGGACTGAAAGGCTTCCCGGTATTCACCCGTAAAGTGAACACCGATGTATCTTATGTGGCTTGTGCTACTAAATTGCTGAAAATGACTGACCGCATCTACCCGCAGTTTGCGACTCACAACGCACACTCTGTGGCTGCAATTATGAATCTGGCGGATGATCTGGATAAGTTTGAATTCCAGCGTCTGCACGGTATGGGTGAGTCTCTGCACGATGTGGTTGTGCAGGAGAGTAAAGTTCGCTGCCGTATCTATGCACCGGTTGGTGCACACCAGGATCTGTTGGCTTATCTGGTACGCCGTCTGTTGGAAAATGGTGCGAACAGTTCTTTTGTAAATCAGATTGTTGATCATGATATTGCGCCGGCGGAGATCGCCCGTGATCCGTTTGATACGGTAATGGCACTGGATAGTATTCCTAACCCGGTTATCACCCGCTCAGCAGACCTGTTTACAAATAAAGAGCGAGGTGAAACCCGCCGTAACTCCATTGGCTGGGATATCACTGATGCCCGCACGGTTGCGCAACTGGATAAAGAGCGCGGAGCTTACCTGAGCCATAAATGGCAAGCTGCGCCTATGATTGCTGGTGATGTCGAAGGTTCTAATACTAAGGCAGTGCTCAACCCAGCGAATCACCAGGATGTGGTGGGTGAGGTACGTGAAGCTTCTGAAAAAGATATTGAAACGGCCATCGTTGCCGCGCAAAGTGGCCAAAAATCCTGGGAAGCGCTACCGGTTGAAGAGCGTGGTGCCCGTATCCGTCAATTTGCGGATCTGATGGAAGCCAATGCACCGGAACTCTTTGCTCTGGCAACCCGTGAAGCCGGTAAGTCTCTGCTGGATGGTATCGCTGAGATCCGTGAGGCGGTGGATTTTGCACTTTACTACCCGGATGAAGCGGAGCTACACAATACTGATGGCTCGGCCCGTGGTTTGATTACCTGTATTTCTCCGTGGAACTTCCCGTTGGCGATTTTTGCTGGTCAGATCTGTGCGGCCTTGGCTGCGGGTAACGCTGTGCTGGCGAAGCCTGCAGAGCAAACCGTGCTGATGGCCGCCCGTGCTGTTGAGCTAATGCATGAAGCGGGTATCCCAAAAGATGTGATTCAGCTGTTGCCGGGAGCGGGTGCCGTTGTGGGGGCTGCCCTGACCTCTGATGCCCGCATTAACGGTGTTTGTTTTACAGGCTCTACACCAACCGCACAACATATTAATCGCTCTATGGCGGCGAATATGTCGGCTGAGGCGCCCTTGATCGCAGAAACTGGTGGCATGAATGCCATGATCGTTGATTCCACCGCGCTGCCTGAGCAGGTTATTCGTGATGTACTGGCATCCTCTTTCCAGAGTGCGGGTCAGCGCTGTTCTGCTTTGCGCGTACTCTATGTGCAGAAGGATATCGCTGACCATCTGCTGGAGATGTTGTACGGTGCAATGGATGAGCTTACCGTGGGTAATCCCTGGTTGATCAGCACGGATGTTGGGCCTGTTATCGACAAACTGGCTCAGGACAAGATCATGGCGCACATTAACAAGTTCAAAGAGCAAGGGCGCTGTCTGAAGACATATGAGGTATCTGATAGCCTAGGTGAACACGGCACCTTTGTACCACCAACTGTGATCAGGCTCGATAGCATCAACGAGATGGAAGAGGAGATCTTCGGTCCTGTGCTGCACGTTTGCACCTTTGAATCCAGCGAGTTGGATCAGGTGATTTCGGATATTAACGGTCGTGGTTATGGTCTGACCTTTGGTCTGCACACCCGTATGGACTCCCGTATTGATTATGTGACGGAGCGGGTTCATGTGGGTAACTGTTATGTTAACCGTAACCAGATCGGTGCCATTGTAGGCTCTCAGCCATTTGGTGGTGAAGGGTTGTCGGGTACGGGCCCTAAAGCGGGTGGCCCTCTTTATGTTCGTCGCTTTAAAAAGATTGGGGGTCAGGATCGTTCCGAGGCGTTGCAGGGTGATCTGTTGACAGAGAAAGTACTTCAGAATGCTATTGAACAGGCGCAAAAGCTAGCTGTTTCAGAGGCAGCCAGAGCTGCTGACCTGGTTGAACAGCAGCTGGGTGCTCTGGCTTCTCATGTGAGGTCTGATTTACTGGTCACTCGTGAAATGCCTGGGCCGACGGGTGAACTAAACCGCCTGAGCTTCCACGCCCGGGGACTTGTTCTGTGTGCTGGCCCTGATATGGAAAGTGCAACTCAGCAAGCGGCTGTTGCACTGGCTCAGGGTAATCGGGTTGTAGTGGTTGCCCCAGGTATTAAAGCGCTGGCCGACCAGCTGGCTGAGGCGGGCCTTCCTGTCGTTGGTCTGGATGGTGCAGTGGAGGCATCTGTTTTGGCCGGTCTGACGGGTGTCGATGCTATTGCCAGTAACGCAACGTCTGAAGTGCTGACCTCTTATCGTGATGTACTGGCCAAACGCGATGGTGTTCTTCTACCGTTACTGACAGAGCCTCATTTGCCAGAGCGTTTTGTTCATGAGCGCCATTTGTGCGTAGATACAACCGCAGCCGGTGGGAACGCCAGTCTGATTGCTTCTACGAACTAGACCCGCTCAGTTATATGACATGGTAAACTTTTGGACAGAGTCATTCGTGTGCCGATGGCTCTGTCCGCTTTTACCTGAACCTGAGATACGGAAATCCCTTCCGTTGTCTTGTTAAAAACCTTCCGCACGCAGTTGCCTTGGTATTCAGTACGCTTGATACCGGGTATTCCTGAGTCATCATGGCACTGTACTGGTGGGTTTTGCCCATTTATGAATCAGGCAACAGGGTTCACGCCTAACAGCTGCCCAAGCTCCCCAACATGATGAGAGATGTTTTTGCTGCGATTGCGGAATTCTTTTTGCAGTTCAAGCATAGCTGCTTCCAGCTTTAGAGAATGCGCTAACTGACTGTCCAGGTTATGACGTTTCTTCACAGATAGAGTGGGTATCTGTGTTGTTTTATAGCTGCCTTTTATTTTCTTCACGGTTTGTAAGCCTGATGATCCTGATGGTGATCTATTTAAGTATTTATTGCTGTTGGTTGAATAATCTGCATATGACATGCCAAATAACCATTGTTTCTTTAATGTTATTTTTTTGCCATTCTATGTTATTCAGGCGGCAATATTTTGATCTATGTCAGATATAAATCAAGACGTTGGATGGGTTATCATGGTTATTATTTGTATCTTATTAGAACCTTGTGTTTCCTCCGATCGTTGCAGACGTGGTTTTGGCAACCTAAGATAGGTAAAACCTAAAAATATATGGTTCAAATATAAGGGTAGATCTATGGTAAAGCTGAGGGATCTGGAGTACTTGGACGCAATTGATCGTTTTAAGCACTTTGGCAGAGCTGCAGAGGCCTGTTTTGTGAGTCAGCCTACGCTGAGCGGGCAGATTATGAAGCTGGAAGAACAACTTAATCTGCAGCTGGTAGAGCGTCACCGGAGAAATGTGATGTTAACGCCAGCAGGAGAACAGTTGGTGAAAGAAGCACGCAATGTGCTAAGTGCTGCCCAGGTGTTTGAAGAAACGGCGCGTACCTTGCTTGATCCTCTTGCGGGTGACCTTCATATGGGGATGATTCCGACTCTGGCGCCTTATTTGTTGCCCTATGTGATGGAACCCCTGAATGAACGCCTGCCTAAAGTGAATTTTTACCTGCATGAGAAACAGACGAAAGTGCTGATGCAGGAATTGAATGAAGGCAAGCTGGATCTGTTGATTTTGCCCTGGCTGGAGGATATGCAAGGGGTTGAGCGTTACGACCTGTTTGAAGAACCTCTGGATCTCGCAGTGTCACCTCAACACTCTCTGGCAAAGAAAACTGAGGTCACTTTTGATGACCTGAATGATCAGCAGCTACTGACATTGGAAGATGGTCACTGCCTCAGGGACCAGGCTCTGGGTTATTGCTTTACTGCTGGAGCAAAAGAAGACCACCGCTTTCAGGCTACAAGTCTCGAAACCCTGCGCTACATGGTTGCTAGTGGTATCGGCATGACAATGCTGCCCCGTCTTGCTACTCATAACCTGGAAGACACTCATCGTATTCGCTATATCCGGTTTAAAGCACCTGAGCCAACACGGAATATCTCTCTGCTGATCCGCCCGAACTACTCCCGGATGGCTTGTGTGCGTGAAGTGGTTAGCTGTGTGAGAGGTGTAATGAAAGATTTGCTCTGAATCTGTTTCGCTATGCACTCGGTCAGGCCTTAGCTTATCCAATAACTTGTTTTGCCATAAAAAGTGATTTGAAAGCATACCAAAGCATGCTATTTCTAAAGGACTGTTCAGCTGTGGCAGCCTGGTAAATAAGGCAAAGTAACCACAGATCATAATAAAAGCAGAGCGGAGAAAGGCTATGTCACAACAACTGGTATTAACCCTGATCGGTGATGACAAGCCCGGTCTTGTGGAAAAAGTTTCTGAAACTATCGTTCAGCACCAGGGTAACTGGTTGGAAAGTCGTATGTCCCATCTGGCGGATAAGTTTGCCGGCATACTCACCGTTGCTGTGGCTGATGATCAGGTGGATGCATTAGTCGCTGACCTGGTGGAGCTGGAGCATTTTGGGCTGACGGTGACAGCTACTAAGGCGGGTGCTCATGTGGTTTCAGGTTCCACTGTTTCGCTGTCTGTGGTGGGTAACGATAAGCCGGGTATTGTGAAAGAGGTGTCGCAGGTGTTGAGTGGTTTGCAGGTGAACGTTAAAGAGTTAGATACCTGCTGCGAGCCTGCGCCGATGAGCTCAGAGATGTTGTTTAAGGCCGATATGGTACTGACGGTGCCCGGCAGTGTGACTCTGTCTCAGGTGGAAGAAGCCATTGAGGCACTGGGTAGTGATCTGATGATCGAGTTTAACAGCGAAGAGAAGGTTGCCGGATAAAAAAGCAGACTTTGATTGGCAACCTCGGAATACAAAAAAGGGCCGCTCTAGTGGCCCTTTTTTGTATGCGATGCCCCGTCCTGAATCAGGTGTACACCCCGCTCTACCGTATATCCAGCGCGCCTCGGGTCATATCGCCAAAAACATGCAGACGATCAACACTCAGATCGCGCTCTTTGGCAGATAACTGATTCAGCTGGCGCACCATAGTCAGTGTGTCCTTGTTAAGCGGAGGTGTTTCATACTCGCCATTTTTAGGAGGCCAGATATCCGGGTCCAGTTTGCGCTGTCCCAGCCAGGCATTGGCGACCAGTACTTCCGCTGTTTCTGCCATATCTTTATAGGGATCGGTTCTATAGATACCGGTCACTTTTTCTTTTTGGTAGTACGTCGCATCCCCTGTTTTTCCGGCAGGCCGAGAGAGATCTCCCAGTCTGGACATAAATACCAGATCCCGGGCTTCAGCGTTGTTTCTTACCGCATCGATAGCAGCCAAAGCATCGCTGTGCTCTGTCAAATCAAGCGGTTCGAGGTAATCACTGCCAAACAGGTGTTCCATACCTTGCACGGTAATCTCCAGATAAGCGCGCTGGTTACTGCGGTCCAGATTGTTTAGCGTGCCGGTCATATTCAACAGCTGCTCATCGCTGAACTCATAGTTATCCAGCAGGTCCAGCGTATCTTTAACCATATCCCGCCCAATGGAGTAGCTGTTATTATCCAGCCAAGCCACGCTAGCTGCTTTGCTGTCATTCGGGTTGCTGCTGTTATTGGCCCCTATTTTTAGGTCGAGCCAGTGCCCGGTTTTATCAGCGGTCTCGGCAATAAATTGCAGCAACCCCTCTTTTGCTTCCGGTGAGAACGCTTTGTTTTTCAGCATCTGGTGGCTGCGTACACCTAACTCTTCATCCAGGATATAAACCTGCATTAAGGGAATTTTTTGCGTCTCATCAACACTGTCCAGATTGTTCATCAGACTCTGATGATCTTTGACGTTGTGCAGGGTATTCAGAAATGTTTTCAGGTTATCCAGCGAGCTGTTTTTGGAGGGGTTGAGTAGCTCTTTCCGGCTATAGGTATCGGGTTTTTCCGTTAGTTGTACCTGTTCTGCATAGATGTGGGCCTGGTCGAGAATCTGTTGGCGCAGTGATGGCTTACTGTCAGCCAGAGTCTGCATCACATCCCCAATATGGATAGCGTCCAGAGGATTAGAGGTCTTGAGATAAAAACGACCACGAGGATTCTCCGACTGCATGGCAATCATAATCTCGGTGAACTGGGACACTTCTTCGTCGCTGAGGTTTTCCGCCAATTGGTATATATCATCCCCTTTCAGTAGGTCCTTGTAATCACCGATATTGCTGATAATGGTGTCCCGTTGTTCCAGTGACATGCGCTCCAATAAGGCATCGGCTTTGACTTTCTGTTCGCCATAAAACAGGTCGTTATAGGTTGCATTATCAATAGGCACTAATCTTGCGACGTTTTCAACACCGAGTTCCCGAGCTTGTGCCTTGGTGTTTTCTCGGGCGCTCTGCACTGCCTGACGGACAGATTCAGAAGGTGATGAGGTGTTTTGTGTTCCGGTCGTGGCGGTGTTTGAGGTGTTAAAAAAGCGGCCAAAGTAATGGTTGGTATTCAACATGGTCTGACTTCCCTGTAGTAATGACAGATTCGACAAATCTGTGTTGTTATCCCTATAACATTTTGCTTATTAAGATTAGCTGGTATAAATGAAATGTGAACTGAAAATGACATCGGCTATTGGCTGTGAAAATTTAGCGGGGTAGCTTAATTACTGCTTTTTGATTAATAGCGGATAAAAAAAACCGAAGGAACTCTTCTGTGGAAAAGCCCTTCGGTAAAACAATACGATAGCCTGCGGTTCAGGCGCATGGAATCGTATTGGTTGGAACCGCAGCATAGGTATAAACGGCGATTAAGCGAGTAGAGATATGCAGCGATCAGCAGCCTCGCTGTCATAGCGAGGTCTGCCGAGTTGGTCGTTTCGTTTAAGACCGAATCAGATAATCGAAGGCACCCAAAGCAGCTGTTGCGCCGGAGCCCATTGATACGATGATCTGTTTGTACGGTGCTGTGGTCACGTCACCGGCAGCAAAGACACCCGGCATGCTGGTCTGGCCATGGGCATCCACGACGATCTCGCCGCGGTTGCTCAGTTCCAGTGTATCCTTCAGGAAGTCACTGTTCGGTACCAGACCGATCTGAACAAAGATGCCGTCCACATTGACCGTGTGAATTTCATCGGTAGACCGGTCTTTATAGGTCAGGCCGGTAACCTTTTTACCATCGCCCAGCACTTCGGTGGTCATTGCTTGTTTGATAATTTTCACGTTTGGCAGAGATTCTGCTTTTTTCACCAGAACATCATCAGCCCGTAAGCTGTCGCCAAACTCCAGTACGGTTACGTGTTCCACGATACCGGCCAGATCAATAGCGGCTTCGATACCTGAGTTACCACCACCGATCACAGCAACCGGCTTGCCTTTAAACAGCGGGCCATCACAGTGCGGGCAGAAGCAAACACCTTTGGCTTTGTACTCAGCTTCGCCCGGTACATTCATCTCTCTCCAGCGGGCACCAGTGGCAAGAATCACAGACTTGGATTTCAGCACCGCACCGTTGGCCAGTTCGACCTCTTTCAGGCCGTCTGCGCCATCACGCAGGGCAACCGCCTGCTGGGCCTTCATAATATCGACGTTGTACTCTTTAACGTGCTCTTCAAGTTGAGCAACCAGTTTAGGGCCTTCGGTATAGGAGACGGAGATAAAGTTCTCGATACCCACGGTATCCGCTACCTGACCACCGAAGCGCTCAGCGACAACACCGGTACGGATACCTTTTCGGGCGGAGTAAATGGCAGATGATGCACCTGCCGGGCCGCCGCCTACGATCAGTACGTCGTAAGCTTCTTTATCGGCCAGCGCCGCAGCGGCTTTAGCATCAGCTTCGTCGTCGACTTTGTTCAGGATCTCAGCCAGGGTCATCTTACCGTTACCGAACAGTTCTCCGTTCAGGTAGACGGAAGGTACCGCCATGATTTCCCGCTCTTTGACTTCATCCTGGTACACGCCACCGTCGATCATGGTTGCTGTGATATTCGGGTTCAGAACCGCCATCAGGTTAACCGCCTGAACCACGTCAGGGCAGTTGTGGCAGGAGAGGGATACATAAACTTCAAAGTTCAGTTCTCGGGTCAGGCCTTTTGCCTGTTCCTGCAGGGCTTGCTCTTCTTTTGACGGATAGCCACCGGCCTGCAATAGTGCCAAAACAAGTGAGGTAAACTCATGGCCCATGGGGATACCGGCAAAAGTCACACGGCCTTTCTCACCCTTGGGAGCGACGATCATCTGAGGCGCTCGGCCACTTGGTGTTTCATCAATCGTCAGAGAAATCTTGTCATTCAGGCCTTCAATTTCACGGGCCAGTTCCAGTAATTCATCAGATTTTGCTGTGCCGTTTACGGATACCGTCAACTCAATCGGATTAACGAGGCGTTGCAGATAGGCATCCAGCTGTTGTTTCAGATTTTCTTCAAGCATGGTTATTTTCACCCACTCAGTTAAAAAGTTATCCGTCTGGTTTAAGGTTATCCGTGTTGCTCTTTTAGTCATCAGGCTTGATGGACGCTTGTCTTAGACAGAATTCAGACATAGCGATGCCGTATCCTGCTTTTGATGGTTAAAGCAGAACTGATGTTCTAAAGGCAGATCAGGATGTTAGGTTTGATTCAGGTTTTGCCCTCAGGATCTGCCGGTTAGCAGACCCTGAGGTATGGGAAACCAGAGGGGCATCCCATAATCCCGGTACTTCGAAATACGAAGACTTAGATTTTACCAACCAGGTCCAGAGAAGGAGCCAGAGTTGCTTCACCTTCTTTCCACTTAGCTGGGCAAACTTCGCCTGGGTGAGCAGCAACATACTGAGCCGCTTTGATTTTGCGCAGCAGGTCATCAGCATCGCGGCCGATACCTTCAGCGGTTACTTCCATCGCCTGGATCACACCTTCAGGGTCGATCAGGAAAGTAGCACGGTCTGCCAGGCCAACACCTTCACGCATAACACCGAAGTTGTTGGTGATGTTGCCGGACTGATCGCCAACCATGTAGTAGTTGATCTTACCGATGGTTTCAGAACTATCGTGCCATGCTTTATGAGTGAAGTGAGTATCAGTCGATACAGAAAATACTTCTACACCCAACTTTTGCAGTTCTTCATATTTGTCTGCAACATCACCCAGCTCAGTAGGGCATACGAAAGTAAAGTCAGCAGGGTAGAAGAAGAATACCGCCCACTTACCTTTAACATCTGCTTCAGTGATCTCTACAAACTCACCTTGTTTGAAAGCAGTTGCTGCAAATGGCTTGATCTCAGTGTTGATTGCTTGAGGCATTTTAGTGCTCCTGATATTCATTTATAAAATTGATAAGCAACTTAATGCTTTAAAAAGAGCTTTTTTACGGGCTCTTTTCTTTGAAGTCAGGAGAAGTATAGGGCGTTCCATCAAGGTGAGATAATTGATTGCACTGATTATTATGATAGGCAACTTCTATCATTAGGCACTTTTTATTCACTTTTTATAATGATTGGAGCTATCGGGTAGTGGCTAATCAATGGGAGTCAGTCGCTGGATTTGAGCTTAATGCCCCAGACTGCAATGTGCAGTTGCGCCCTTGGTCTTTGGCCTTGTAGAGCATGTCATCCGCTATTCTGATTAATTGGTCAACGGAGCTTTTTTCATCGGGCAGAAGTACTGCAACCCCAAGGCTCAGGGTAATAATACCTTGTTCTGAATCCGGGTGTTTCAGCTGCATCTCCGCAACCGCCTGCCGCATGGCCTCTGCCAGCTCAAAGATATCCTTCTGCGAACTGTCAGCCTGAAGCAGAATAAACTCTTCTCCGCCATAGCGCCCTAAAAGGGTATCAGGGAAGCGGTGCACGGTCTGATCAAGCGCTGATGCTACTTTCTTCAGGCAGATATCGCCAGCTTGGTGGCCAAAATGATCGTTGTAGGTTTTGAAATGGTCAATATCACACATGACCAAAGCCAGAGGTTGTTTCAGGTTCAGGCACACTTGCCAGTAGTCCTGTAGTTTCTGGTCAAAATAGCGGCGATTAGCGACTCCGGTGAGTGGATCGGTTTCACTGAGAACCAAAAGTTGCCGGTTTAGCTTGCGTAGCTGCTGATTGGCTTGTTCTGTCTCTTCCTGAGCCTGATTTAACCGCTGTTCCGCTGTATTCCGGGCATCGACAAAAACCTCAAAAGCCTGGCCAATGACGGAAATTTCATCATCACCCATAGTTGGGATTTTCTTAGGGTTACCCGCTACATGAGCGCTCATGGTGTCACTTAGGTGATTCAGGCGCTCCACTAATTGACGGCGAATGAAGATTACCATTGCAAGAATACTGGTCAGAAAAACAACACTGAAAATACCGACGACAATCACAGCTTTCTGCGCCGCTGTTTCATAGGCCTTAGAGGCAAGATGAGCTGTTTTTTTCAGGCTTTGAAAATAGTTATAACCGCTGGTAGTCAGTCGCTGCGAATAGAGTCTTGATTTCCTTGCTGAAGCAAGAGTTGCTCTGTGACTTAAAATTACCGGTCTACGCAGTTCAAAGGTTTGACTGGCTAAGGACTGTAGCCTGGTGAGCTGTTCCGGGTAAGCGGCCAGTTGCTCCAGAGAGTCTTCTGTAATTTTTTGCAGGCGATGCAGCTGACCATTTCTTTCCGATTTCAAGGCAATCAGCAGGGTGCTGATCACCTGCTGGCTAAGCAACTGTGCCTTGAGAGGCATGGTCTGGAGCGGCTGTTCTTGCGCCGCGTTCTGTAGCTGGTTAAGTAATACTTGCTCCTGCCCCATTAACAGACGCTCTTCTTCCATACGCTGTGCCAGCGTTTCCAGGCTTTCGAAGAAAGGCTTCTGCCAAAGGTCAATCTCATCCAGGTAGCCCTGCTCTTCTTCGTTGGTGGCGGTCAGCTGCTTGCGAACATAGTGATAGAGCTCCATCAGGTCCTGGTCAATGGCACCTTCCTGGCTGACGCTTCGGTTGGTGCTCAGGATGCTTTCAAAAGTCTGAGCAGCGATAACTTCTGCATCACGGGAAAGCTCTGCTGCGGTTAATGCACGTTCATAGTGCAGGCCACTGAGCTCTTTCAGGCCATCTGTTTGCTGTATCAGAGCCCGAATACTTAAGGCTGCCATCACCAGGTACAATGCGAGGCCGATGATCAGAAACAGCGTTAGGCGAAAGCCGATGCTTTTGATGATTTTACCGGAAAAAGATCCAAGATGACCCATAAAAGAACTCTTATCTGTGGGCTTAAATTAACGTCTGGAGTTGCTACTATTTAAAAGGTGGTGCAAACAGTGCACCACCCTGATTCCAGAGACGGTTTAGTCCACGCTCCATATTAATGGAGGTTCCCAGGCCGAAATGGCGATTGTAAATTTCGCCATAGTTACCAACGGCTTTAATTACACGATAGGCCCACTGCTGGTCGAGGCCAAGCTCTGTGCCAATGTTGCCGGTTTTACCCAGCAGGTTCATAACTTCTACATCTGTGGTCGTTTTTAGTACCTGATCAAGGTTCCCGGAGGTAATGCCTTTCTCTTCAGCAAGGATGACAGCATGAACGACAGAGCGAATAATTCGGGACCATTCAGGATCATCATTACGAACCTTAGGGCCTATTGGTTCACGGGAGATCATTTCCGGTAGTACAATATAATCTTTAGGGTTGTCCGCCCGGTTGGCACGATTGGTTGCCAGGTTCATACGGTCAGCGGTGTAGGCATCACAACTACCACGAAAGAAACTGTCACCGTTGGCAAAGATAATATGACTGTCGTAGCCCAGGGCACTGAAGGTATCCACCAGATTATTATAGGTGGTGGTATTCGCTGTTACGCAGATTCGCTTGCCCTGTAGGTCCGAAAGCCTGCGTATACCTGAGCTCCTGCGTACCATAAAGCCTTGCCCGTCAAGTAGATAGATTGCCGGAAACTCAATCTGGTATTGATTCTCTCGTCCCAGTGTCCAGGTAGAACTGTACATCACCACATCCGTTTGTCGCTTCATAAGCGTTGTGAAGCGGGTTTTGGCGCCAACCTCAATGAAATTTACAAACTCCGGGTTGCCCAGCACTGCAGCTGCCGTTGCCCGGCAGAAGTCAACATAAAAACCTTCCCAGCGCCCCTTGTCATTAATAGCGCTTCGGCCCGGATCATCCGGGAATACGCCACAATTGAGATCACCGTTTTTGACCACTTTATCTTTTGTTGCTGCCAGCCCAAGCTGACTGATCATCAGTGTGCTGCATATCAGTGCCAGAGAAGTTCGCTTGCACATGGCAGGCAACAGGAAGCGTGATAGCCAAATCGGGACAGGAGGGGATAAAAGAGCGGAAAAGAGCTTTTTCATACAAGTGCATCCTAGCGATATCATAAGTCTGAGAATCAGGTCTGTCACACAGTTAGAGATGGATGTACCTGACGGTAATGGTAGAGCTGTGTTGTCTGTCTAGTGTATGACTGTGTTTGTCTAGTGTATGACTGTGTTTGTCTAGAGTATGACTGTAACTGTTGGTATCAGTGTAGCTAAAATATATTACTTTTAAATGTTTATTTGAAATTCTATATACTAAAAGTTCTATTTTTTTGATACCTATCTGGCTGGATGCACGTTCATGCCGAGTGTTGGCTGGGTGACTGATAGTCAGTACGTCTTCAGAAGTTTTCTATCAGGTAGTCTACTAACAAGCGAACTTTCGGGGAAAGCAGTCGGTTTTGCGGGTAAAGTGCCCAGATACCTTCATCTTCACACCGATAGCCCTCCAGTAAACTAACCAGCTTTTTTTCTCTCAGAGCCTTTTCAACGTAATAGTCCGGTAGCTGAACAATCCCCAGCCCTTTAAGGGCCGCATCCAGCAAAGCATGGCCACTGTTGCAGCGAATACGTCCGTGAATTCGCATATTCCTTTCCTGTCCCTGAGAGCGGAAGCGCCAGTAATCCAGTGTCCCCTGTAAACAGCTGTGATGGTTTAGTTCGGAAAGCGTATGAGGTTCGCCGTGTCGGGCAAGGTAGCCCGGAGACGCACAGACATAGAGTCTGCGGCTGGACAGGCGCCGGGCGATCATACTGGAGTTATTCAGCCGCCCTAGCCGGATGGCCAGATCGTACCCCTCCGTGATCAGATCCAGTGTCTGATTGCTCAGGTGGCACTGTAGCTCCAGGTCCGGGTGTTGCTGCATAAAGTTATTAAGCAGAGGCACGAGGTGACTTTCGCCGTAGGTAACAGGTGCTGTGATCTTGAGCTTGCCTCTGGGGCTGGCCTGCAGGTCGGTGAGTGCGCGCTCGGCATCGTCCAGCGCATCCAGAATCTGACGGCAGTGTTGGTAGAAAATCTGCCCTGCTTCAGTTGCCGAAACCTTACGGGTGGTGCGGTAGAAGAGTTTGCTGCCAAGACGCTTTTCCAACTGACTGACCTGACGACTGACCTGTGCTGTTGAGCAGCCCAGCTGGCGTGAAGCCTGCGTAAAGCTTTCGCTTTCATACACGGCAACAAATTCGTTAATACCTTCCCAGTTCATAGGTGCTGACTCTCTTATATTATCTTGTCTTATCTGATCTGTGTGTTTGCAGTGCAATTGTTACATTGTAGTAAAAGTGAATTTATATTTTAGGTGATTATCACTTGTGCAGTAATAGCTAAAATTAGAACATCGATCCTTTGAGATCCGCTTTAGTTAATCGAATCAGTTACCGGAGCCTGTTATGACTCAGCCTATGATTAAATCCCGTGCCGCTATTGCTTGGGGCCCGAACCAACCTCTGTCCGTTGAAGAAGTGGATGTGATGCCACCACAGAAAGGTGAAGTACTGGTTAAAATTATCGCTACTGGTGTGTGCCATACCGATGCGTTCACCTTGTCCGGTGATGATCCGGAAGGTATCTTCCCGGCGATTCTGGGTCATGAGGGCGGCGGTATCGTTGAGGCGGTGGGTGAGGGCGTCACCAGTCTGCAGGTCGGCGACCATGTGATTCCGTTATACACCGCTGAGTGTGGCGAGTGTAAGTTCTGCAAATCCGGTAAAACCAATCTGTGTCAGGCGGTACGTGAGACTCAGGGTAAAGGCCTGATGCCGGACGGTACGACCCGGTTCTACAAAGACGGTCAGCCGATTTTCCATTACATGGGTTGCTCTACCTTCTCTGAATACACCGTATTACCGGAAATCTCTTTGGCTAAGGTGAATAAAGAAGCACCGCTGGAAGAGATTTGCCTGCTGGGCTGTGGTGTAACCACCGGAATGGGTGCGGTAATGAATACTGCCAAGGTGGAAGAGGGTGCTACCGTTGCTATTTTCGGTCTGGGTGGTATCGGCCTGTCCGCGATTATTGGTGCAACCATGGCAAAAGCCAGCCGTATTGTGGCGATCGATATTAACGAGTCTAAGTTTGAGCTGGCGAAAAAGCTGGGTGCCACCGACTGCATCAACCCGAAAGATTATGACAAGCCGATTCAGGAAGTGATTGTTGAGCTGACCGATGGCGGTGTTGATTACTCTTTCGAATGTATTGGTAATGTTGATGTGATGCGTTCAGCACTGGAATGCTGTCACAAAGGGTGGGGCGAGTCTGTGATTATCGGTGTTGCAGGTGCAGGACAGGAGATCTCTACCCGTCCGTTCCAACTGGTGACCGGTCGCGTATGGCGTGGCTCCGCCTTTGGTGGTGTTAAAGGCCGTTCCGAGCTGCCGGGCATTGTGGAAGATTACCTGGCGGGCAAATTTGCCCTGAACGACTTTATTACCCATACCCTGCCGCTGGAGCAGATCAATGAAGCCTTCGATCTGATGCATGAAGGTAAGTCGATTCGTAGTGTCATTCATTATTAAGCTCTGTCTTAACTCTGATGCTCCAAAACCGATTGAGCTGACGTTATGACAGCCGGATACCCTGTTTCATAAAGCGGGGTATCCGGTTTTCAGCAGGAGAACCCTATGGAACCTTTGGAAAATATCAGCCGTAACCGCAGCTTTGGCGGCTGGCATAAACAGTATCGCCATCAGTCTCAGGTATTGAACTGCGAGATGCGTTTTGCCATCTATTTGCCCCCTCAGGCCGCATCAGGAGCGGTCCCCGTGCTTTACTGGTTGTCGGGTCTGACCTGTAGCGATGAGAACTTTATGCAGAAAGCCGGTGCTCACCGTATGGCGGCAGAGCTGGGCATTGCCATAGTGGCGCCAGACACCAGCCCCCGGGGCGATGATGTTGCCAATGATGAGGCATATGACCTGGGCCAGGGCGCAGGCTTCTATCTGAATGCTACCCAGCAGCCCTGGGCGAAGCATTACCGTATGGAAGATTATGTGCTGGAGGAATTACCCGCTTTGATCGAGTCGGTGTTTCCCGTGACTCAGAAGCGCGCTTTGTCCGGTCACTCGATGGGTGGGCACGGAGCGTTAACCCTGGCGATGAAAAAACCGGAGTACTTCTGTTCTGTGTCCGCCTTCAGTCCGATTGTTAACCCGGTAAATGTACCCTGGGGAGAAAAAGCTTTTGCCGCTTATCTGGGCAATAATCGAGAGAACTGGAAAGAGCATGACAGTTGTGAGCTGATCCGTAAGGTGGGGGTCCATCTGCCGATGCTGGTGGATCAGGGCACTGAAGACAGCTTTCTTGAAGAACAGCTAAAACCAGAGCTTCTGATGCAGGCTGCAGAACAGGTCGGTTACCCGCTGCAGCTGCGGATGCAGGAGGGTTATGATCACAGTTACTACTTTATCGCCAGTTTTATCGGTGAGCATCTGGAATTTCATAGCCGTTACCTGAAGACCTGATACTTTTTCGTTGCTGCCAATAAAGACGCCGCTGAGATGACTGTGATTCAGCGGCGTTTTTGTTTCCAGGATTTTGATAGCCGTGTCAGAGGATACGGGCGTCCTGCATCAGGCGGTCTACACAGCGAATCACTTCAAGGCTGGCATCCTCCATGCGTTGCAGATACTTCAGCATTGCCTGAGTATCACCGTTGGCTCCGGCTTTTAAAGCCGAGCGGCCGCAATCGTGTACCTCTTTGTGAGGGGTATCCAGATCTTTAAAGCTTTGCAGATGGCTGTAGTGGTTGGCTCCGTATCCGTTGAAGTACCAATGGCCCAAACGGCATTCCGTATGACGATTCACTTCGCCGGTGAACTGCTGTTTTTCAATCAGGCTGTACACATTATTTTTCCATACCGCATGATCGAGTTTCACAGTATTCAGAAACGCTGAGGTCGTGGAGTCGCTGATCACCTGTTGCATGTGAGTTGAGCGTTCCAGTACCTGTTCAACTACATGGTCGATCTGGGATGAAGACGCAGAGATCTCCGCGGTACTTTGCTGATTCTCACTCACCATGGTTTTAATATCGTTGGTCTGAGCGATCACCTGAGTAATCAGGGACTCGATCTGGCTACTGGCTTCGTGGGCTTTTGCCGCCAATTGGCGGACTTCATCGGCAACGACCGCAAAACCACGGCCGGCCTCTCCTGCGCGGGCTGCTTCGATGGCTGCGTTCAGAGCCAGCAGGTTGGTTTGATCAGAGATCTCCTGAATAGAAGAGACCAGTTTGCTGATTCCGATGGCGGTTTCATCAAGTACGGAAACCGCAGCCATGCTTTTACCGGCATGCTCACTGATAAAATGAGCCCGGCTTTCTAAGCGAACCAGGGCATCACGGGTTTCAGCAAAAACATCGTTCATCTGCTTTTGGGCCTTACGCTCTTCAATGAGTACTTCAGCACCGGAAGCCAGACCATCCCGGACAGTGTCCAGCATCTCTCCTCCCTGAAGAATACAAGGCATAATTCTGGAGAAGTCTTCAGACGCTTGTTGGATATGGCGGATATGGCTCTCCTTCTCTTCAATGACCTCCTGTAGCTGTTGTACTTCGTCTTTGTACTGCTTTTTAAGCTGTGCCAGCTCTTGTTTCAGAGCCTCATTTTCTGCTTTCAATCCGTTGTTAAACCACATAACTGTACCGTTGCATTGAGTAGAGGGTATAAGGTCTATTTTTTTTATTAGTAATATAGATATTACAGGATGTTGCAAAGATTTACATTACGATGGGCTAGAAGTGTCGTTTTTATATTGTTTCCCAGGCTGATTTAATATCCGTAAACAGGTTGCTGTTCACAGAAATATTGCAGCTTGGGCCCTAATCTTAGGCAGGAATCTTAGACGGTAGTTTTATCGCTTCACGCTTAGAGGTAAAATCCGGGTTTTAAACCAATAAAACGGGATAGTGGTATGGGCAGAGCCTTTCAAAACCGAAAAGAGTCCATGGCTAAAACGTCGGACGCCAAAGCCAAGCTGTACAGTAAATATGGCCGTGAGATCTATGTCTGTGCGAAAGCCGGTGGTGTAGAGCCAGATGGAAACCTGTCTCTGCGTAGTCTGATCGACCGTGCGAAAAAAGATCAGGTACCTGCGCATGTTATTGATAAAGCTCTGGATAAAGCTAAAGGCGGTGGTGGCGAAGATTTCTCCACGGCGCGCTACGAAGGTTTTGGCCCTGGCGGCACCATGG
Source organism: Oceanospirillum sp. (assembly GCA_048268485.1). Classification (GTDB taxonomy): domain Bacteria; phylum Pseudomonadota; class Gammaproteobacteria; order Pseudomonadales; family Halomonadaceae; genus Oceanospirillum. Next base: position 5,627 of record JBLWVL010000004.1, on the reverse strand, counting down.
TGATCGTGGATTGCCTGACCGATAACCCGAACCGTACCTTTGGTGATGTGCGTACTTGCTTTAACAAAGCAAAGTGCAAAATTGGCGGGCAGGGTAGCGTAAGCCATATGTTCGACCACAGCGCGATCTTTGTTTTCGCTTATGAAGACGAAGAAGCGGTGCTTGAAGCCCTGATGGAAGCAGATGTTGATGTGACCGACATCGAAAACGAAGACGGTAAGCTGACAGTATTTGCACCGCACACGGATTATGCGAAAGCGAAAACGGCGATCACAGAGCTGGTGGGTGAGGCGGTTGAGCTGGAAGTGGACGAAATCCAGTTTGTTCCTCACAACATGACCGCCATCTCCGGTGACGATGTGGAAACTATGGACAAGTTCCTGGATATGCTGAACTTCCTGGATGACGTGCAGAATGTTTACCACAACGCTGAGTATTGAGTGATAAGAAGAGTGTTCTGAAGAGACTCCCTCAGATCTCAAATACTAAAAAGCCCTGAAAAACTCAGGGCTTTTTAGTGAGTAAACTCAATATGAGGTTAACGCTGGTCGAAGTCCAGTACCACTTCGTCAGAGATCGGGTGCGCCTGACAACTCAGAACGTAACCGGCGTCTATCTCGTGCTGTTCCAGGCCGTGGGAGATATCCATCTCTACTTCACCTTTGGTCAGCTTACATTTACAGGTTGAGCAAACGCCGCCTTTACAGGAGTAAGGCAAGTCCATACCTACTTCCATACCAGCATCCAGAATGTTCTGACCAACGGTTGCCAGATCGAACATCACAGAACGGCCATCGGCAATCACAGTCACCTTAGAGGTTTTGTTTTCACCGTACTGTTCAACACGGGCGTGTGCTTTAGCCAGAGTCGCTTCTGCATCCGCTGAGGAGCTGGCGAACAGCTCATAGTGAATCTGGTCGTCGCTCAGACCTTCCATGCGGAAGCCGCGGGATACTTCTGTCATCATGGCTTCCGGGCCACAGATGAAAGCTTCGTCGGTGCTCTTAATATCGATCAGCCCCGCTTTCTGCAGAGCATAGCCTTTCTTGTTGTCGATACGACCATTCAACAGGTCAGCACCCTGATCTTCATGATCCATGACGTTAATCCACTGAAAGCGGCTCATGTAACGGTTTTTGATGAAGTTCAGCTCATCTTTAAACATCACGGTGTTGCTGCGCTGGTTACCATAGATCAGGGTAACTTTACTGTTCGGCTCGATATCCAGTACGGATTTCATGATGGAGATCATCGGCGTGATGCCGGAACCTGCTGCGATGCACATGTAATTCTTGGCGTTGTCTGCCTTAAGTTCAGAGTAGAAGCTACCCTGGGGGGGCATTACTTCAATGTCCATGCCCGGCTTGAGCTCGTCGTTGGCATAGTTAGAGAAACGGCCGCCATCAACACGCTTGATACCCACACGCATATGGCCATCGGTTACGCCGGAGCAGATGGAGTAAGAGCGACGAACGTCTTCTCCATTAATCATGGCGCGCAGAGTCAGGAACTGACCCTGAATAAAGTTAAATTTTTCTTTCAGTTCCGCAGGAACATCGAAGGTTACACAGATCGCTGTGTCCGTTTCCGGTTGTACATCCGCGATTTTTAGTGTGTAAAACTGGGTGTCAGACATGATGTCACCTATATCCTGTTGGCAGACTCAGTGGAGTCTCGCCGGAACCAGCATCGGAAATGACATTTCCGGAAGCGGGTCCTCTGATTATTTTTGTCGTTCCAGATTCAGTGCTGCTTTTGATCCGCCAGATCGTTCTGATTCAGTATTTTTGGAGTCAGATCTTTTTGAAATAATCAAAAGGCTCGTTGCAGTCGTTACACTGGAACAGGGCTTTACAGGCGGTAGAGCCAAACTCGCTGATCCGGCGGGTATTACGTGAACTGCAGTGTGGGCAAAGTGCATGGGCATCCGGTGTTAAACCGTCTTCATCCAGTTCAGCATCTTCCGGTGGAGCGATACCGTAGTCGCGCAATTTGCGACGACCTTCCTGAGTCATCCATTCAGAACTCCAGGCGGGTGCCAGCTTGGTTTTGATCTCAATATCAGCAAAACCAGCATCGTTCAGTGCCTGGGTGATATCCTCAGCCATGGCGTTCATCGCCGGACAGCCGGAGTAGGTTGGCGTAATTGTCACGACAACCTGCTTACCGTTACGCCGGATCTCACGCAGTACGCCCAGATCCCACAGACTCAGGGCTGGAACTTCCGGATCTTTCACTGCATCCAGGAGATCCCAAAGGTCTTTCACCGCTTCATCATTGCGTAGCTGCAGGCGTTCGTATTGCTCAACCGGCATTAATGGGATTTCTGTCATGGTTCGGTTACCTCAAACGGGCTGATGAAACGGCCACTGGCCACTGGCCGCTCATCAGTGACTCAGTTATCACAGTTTCGGATCAGAACACGTCAGATTCAGGGTGTTGTGGTGTCTACCACTTACAGCCCGGAAAAGAGCGGTGCACGATCTGCATCTCGGTCAACATATGACCCAGATTTTCGGTGTGATAACCGATACGTCCGCCACGAACCGCCCATTCTTCGGTAGGAATCGTTAAGGTTGCGTCGTTCAGAATCTCGGTTACTTTTGCCAGCCATGCATCACGCAGCTTGGAAACATCAACACCGATACCTTCGTCAGCCAGTAGCTGTTCAGTCTCGTCCATATCAAACAGTTCATGGGTGTAACCCCACAGAGCATCAACGGCTTTCTGAGTGCGCTTATGACTCTCTTCGGTACCGTCACCCAGACGCAGAACCCAATCACGGCTGCGGCGCAGGTGATATTTGGTTTCTTTGATCGCTTTAGCTGCAATGGCAGACAGGGTTTCGTCTTTGGATTTCAGCAGCTCAGGCAGCAGATAGGTGTAGTACACATCGGCAAACAGCTGACGAACCTGCGAATAGGCGAAGTCACCTTTCGGCATCTCCATCAGCAGCAGATTGCGGTACTCGCGATCATTACGCATATAAGCGAAATCGTCTTCGTCACGGCCATCGTTAGCCAGCTCTGCGGCATAGGTGTAGAACATACGTGCACGACCGATGTAGTCGAGGGACACGTTACCATAGGCGATATCTTCTTCCAGGAAAGGACCGTAGCTGATCCATTCTGAAATGCGGTGACCCAGTACCACTGAGTCGTCACCCAGGCGGGTGGTGTATTCAAGCGTTGCCGCTTTAATTGCTTCACTCATTATTCTTTCTCCGAACCTTTTTCCACGTTTCTTTCACGCATTGACGCTTAAAGCGTGATTACATGTTGTTAACAGGGTCAGGCAGAACGTAATAAGTGGCATGACGGTATGGCTTGTCATCGTTAGGGTCGTAGAAGCTATCTGCATCATCTTCCTGAGAGGCACAGATATCAGAAGATTTAACAACCCAGATGCTGACGCCTTCGCTACGGCGGGTGTAGCAGTCGCGTGCGTATTCCAGAGCCTGTTCCTGATCTTCAGCGTGCAGGCTACCAACATGTTTATGGTCAAGACCACGCTTGGAGCGGATGAAGACTTCGAATAACTCAAGTTTTTCAGTAATAACAGACATGTTTGATATCCCCTTTACGCTGCGTGCTGAGCTTTTTTAGCTCTTTTCTTTTCGTTGTATGCAGTGATGGCATCACGTACCCACTCACCTTCGTCGTGAGCGGCAATGTGGTGTTCAACGCGCTGGCGGTTACAGTGACCGTTACCGTTGATCACGCTCCAGAACTCATCCCAGTTCAGGTCAGAGCTGTCGTAGTGACCTCGCTCTTCGTTCCATTTAATCGCCTGATCCGGGTGCTCAAGGCCCAGCACTTCGATCTGTTTAACCGTCTGGTCAACAAATTTCTGGCGCAGGTCGTCGTTGGTTTCACGCTTGATCTTCCACTCCATCGATTTTTGGGAGTGTGCTGAATCAGAGTCATGGGGACCAAACATCATCAGGGCAGGCCAGTAGAAACGGTTCAGGGCATCCTGAGCCATTGCTTTCTGTTCAGGGGAGCCTTTGGCCAGAGAAAGCATCGCTTCGTAACCCTGGCGCTGGTGGAAAGACTCTTCTTTACAGATACGGATCATGCCGCGGGAATAAGGGCCATAGGAGGTACGCTGCAGGGATACCTGATTGACAATCGCGGCACCGTCAACCAGCCAGCCAATCGCAGCGACATCTGCCCAGGTCAGTACCGGATAGTTGAAGATAGAGGAGTACTTTGCTTTACCGCTTTGCAGCTGTTCGATCATTTCCGAGCGTGATATGCCCAGTGTTTCTGCCGCACTGTACAGATACAGGCCATGACCTGCTTCGTCCTGTACTTTAGAGATCAGTACGGCTTTGCGACGCAGGGATGGCGCACGGGTAATGTAATTACCTTCCGGCTGCATACCGATTACTTCAGAGTGTGCGTGCTGCGAAATCTGACGAATCAGGTTCTTTCGGTATTGCGCAGGCATCCAATCTTTTGGCTCGATCTTTTCTTCTGCTTCGATCTTACGCATGAAATTTTGTTCTTCGGGCGTCATATCTATGCTCTCCGATCTTTTTATTATCTGCCAAGCCATGTAACTGATTTGACTCAGTGGTAGACGATTTATGTATCAACTTAAAGTTTCAACAAGTCATGTCTTTGGTGCAGGCAGGTTGCAGCAAATCAGAACGCATCCCTTCTATATGACAGGATGCGTGCCAGTTTGAATAACAGGCAAAGCAGTAAGGCTGCATTGCCCAATTCTTATCTCAGATGCTTTATTATATGACACGTTTTTTAAAATGCAAAACATCAAAGTGTATCGCTTTATGTTTTGCCTGTTTTTAGGGCTAAGTGGGAGTCTGAGCTGCTACCTCGAGCAGCACTTTACCGCAGTAAGTTTTCGGAGGCTTTTTTCATGCTTAGGGTGCTGTTTCGGAGGAAGAGAGCCTTACATTTTGGAAGGAAGGCTCTGGATTTTCTTTCAGGAATGGGCGGGTAGCGAGCAGAGTGGTGAAGGTTTTGCAGTGTATCGAATTTTAAATAAAGATAGGTCCTGATATGCCAGTCAGCACCGTGTCGGTGTCCGGGGGCTAAAAGCGCCCCTGGATTTTTAGTCCTTTTGCCAGGCGCTTCATATTGTCCCTCATCCGGCTGCGTCGACTTTCAAGGCGAGACTGGATCTCAGCCATCGTCAGTGCAAGTTCATCACAAAGAAGGGATGTTTTCTGCAGGCGTTTGCTCGTGGTGCTGTGGGGCATGGTGTGGTCTCTTTTAGTCCATGATGTTTGGACGGTATACCCGTCAAAAAATTATGGGCATTCTAGAGACAGGCAGAAAGCGGGTCTGTAGGCTTTTCCCTGATAAATGTAAGTGAATGAAATGAGGTGTGCCCTCAATGACTCAACAGCTTTTTTCAGGTAAAGCCGAATACGTTGAGTGTGAGTTTATCAGGCACTTCTAACTCCCCCTAACTACAGTGATAAAAGTCGCTGCAGCCAGAGGGTAGGGCTGTCGGTTCAGAAAAACAGGTGCGCAACACCGGCAATCACAGGTAGCGTGATGAGAGTACGCAAAATAAAGATAACAAATAGCTCAAAAATATTAACCGGAATCTTGCTGCCCAAAATTAAGGCTCCGACCTCTGACAGGTAGATCAGT
>JBLWVL010000003.1:0-145876 GCA_048268485.1 Oceanospirillum sp. | reverse complement strand
TTGTTTCGTAGGCCTGCTTTAGTGCTAACAGACTATGCCGGCCGGTCAGGCCTGCATCACCCCCGGTGTGATGAGCGCCTACGCCTTTAATGGAATCAAAGACTGCTCGTAGGTCAGGATAAAACATCCTCTCGCAATATTGGTCGGTTGCGCTTAGGGTCAGCCCGGCTTGTCGGATCGCGTGTATCAGTGTCTGCGCATCAGTAAAGCGGTTGATATGGGGTTTGTTATCCACCTTTGCCCAGCTTTGTTCCAGTTCGCAGAGAGTTCCGGGAAGCAGGGTGGCGATATGGGCTTCGCCGCCCGGCTTCAGTGTTCTGGCGATACTGCTAAACAGGGCGTGATAATCGTTACACCATTGAATGGCCAGACTGGAAAACACCAGATCGAGAGTTTCAGCCGGTAACGGCAGTTGCTCAGCATCGGCACATAGCCACTGGATGCGCTGGTTGCCGGGCTGCTCATCTGCAAAGCGAAGCATGCCTTCTGCCAGATCCAACCCAATGACCTGCTGAGCCTGGCTATGATCCCGCAATCTGCGTGTCCAGTAGCCGGTGCCGCATCCGATATCCAGTGCATTGCGGATTCGGTTTTCGGCTGAGGTTGATGTTGGGCAGAGATCCAACACCTTTTGTGCGATACGTTTTTGCGCCTGGGCCAGCTGATCGTAGTCAGCGGCAGCTTTGCTGAAAGCATCGGCTATTTTGCTTTTGTCTCTGGGGGTTGGGGGTTCTGCAGGCGTAACCGCCAGTGCTGCCATTGTCTTCATGGCTGAGATGCCCTGTGGGTCGATTCAAGCCGGGTCAGAGTATCGTGAATCAGCTGTGCCAGAGGTTCCGGTTGGCTCAGCATCGGCAGATGGCCGCAACCGGTCAGTAGCCTATGATTCAGCTGCTCAGCAATGGTAGCAGGAACCAGTGGGTCGTTTTCAGCCAGCAGCCAAAGGGTTGGGCAGCCGTTTTCGGCAAGGTTGGTATAAGCTCTCTGATCCAGGACGGATAGCGCGGTCAGGCCGTTGGCCAGTGCTTCAATGGAGGCGGGCAGTGCTTCAGTGGGCTGCTTTTTAGAAGAAAATTCAGCCAACTGCTTTTTGACTGTCTGAAGATCGCTTTCGCCCTGCCGTTGTAACCGCTGAAAACGCTTCAGGGTTTTCTCCGGCTGCCGATCAAAACCGGATCGGAACTGGCTCAGGGTTTCCTCCGGCATGGCCGCGGTGTGATCGCCACGCTGTTGAAACGAAGGGTTACTGCATAACAGTGTCAGGCTGTGGGGCAGTGGCTGACGCTGTTCCGCCAGAAAATGTGCGATCTCCAGCAGCAGATTGCCGCCCAGAGACCAGCCTAGCCAATGGGCATCGGTGGGCAGTTGTAGCTGATCGATTACTTGGGGCAGTTGTGCCTGGTCACCGGCCCAGTCTGAGGTTGTTTGATCCGACTGATAACCGGGCAGAGCCGGTGTCAGAATCTTCCGCTCGGGATTCAGAGCGTTCAGCGCATCGGTCAGTGGCTGCCAGATGACTGGTGTTGCGCCCCAGCCGTGCAGCAGAATAAGCGGTTTGTTGGTCATCGGGCGGTTCATGGCAAAACGACCTCAGGAACCCCTCGTTGTTGCGCGATATTCGCAAGTACCGCTAACAGACGGTCGATCTGCTCTGCCGTATGGCTGGCGCTTAGGGTCACCCGCAGACGAGCGCTGCCTTTGGGCACGGTCGGTGGCCGGATCGCCGTCACCAGAATTCCGGCGTTTTCCAGCTCACGACTCCAGTTCAGGGTTTCTGCGTCATCGCCAATCAGAATCGGCTGAATCGCGGTTGGTGAACTTATCAAGGTCAGCCCCAGTTGCTGAGCACCGGTGCGGAATTGTGCAATAAGGGTGTTTAGGTGCTGACGGCGCTCCGGTTCCTGTTGCACGATGTTAAGGCTGGTGCGTGTTGCTGCGGCGATCGCCGGTGGAATTGCGGTGGTGTAAATATAGGGGCGGGCAAACTGAATCAGGGTTTCGATCAGGGCATCAGAGCCGGCAATAAAGGCACCACTGGTGCCGATCGCCTTGCCTAGGGTCCCCATCAGGATGGGAACCTCATTCTGACTCCAGCTGGCTCCGAGCCCCTGACCATGGTCACCTAAGCAGCCAAAACCGTGGGCGTCATCCACCATTAGCCAGGCGTTGTGTTGTTGGCAGGTTTCAATTAATGGCTGCAGGGGGGCACAGTCGCCATCCATGCTGAATACGCCATCGGTGACCACCAGCTTGCGGCTACGGTTATCCGGGCTGGTTTTCTCCAGTAAACGATTCAGGTGTCCGGTATCGTTATGCTGATAGCGCTTAAAGCGGGCACCGGAGTGCAGGCCGCCATCCAGCAGGGAGGCGTGATTCAGGCGATCCTGAAATACCGCATCACCTTTACCGACCAGAGTCTGAATCGTCCCCAGATTGGCCATAAAACCGGTGGAAAACAGTAGCGCCCGATCCCGTCCGGTAAACGCGGCCAGTTCCTCTTCCAGCCAGTGATGTTCGGCGCTGTGCCCACTGACCAGATGTGACGCACCACTGCCAACACCGTAACGGCTGGCGGCTTGCTGAAAGCGCTCAATAACGCGGGGGTCATTGGCCAGCCCCAGATAATCGTTACTGCAGAAGGTGAGCAGGTCGCGGCCATCCACCTGAGTCTGCGGCTGCTGTGGCCCGTTAAGGGTCCGGCGGGAGCGATAGAGATGCGCCTTACGGCGCGCCTCTAAGTTTGGGGTAAGCTGCTCGCTTAGCAGATCTTTCATGGGTGCGGCTTAGACCACCAGACCGCAAGGTTTGCGCTCACGACCCGATTCCGGGAGATTCGTTTGTGAAGCGTCGTAGAACATCTCACCGTTCTTCTGTTCGGTGATCGCTTCTTTTAGCGCAGCTTCATGGGTCGCTTCATCCACCGGCGCTTCACGGCGCTCGGGATGAATACCCAGACGGGTGAACAGCTGGCGGTCTTTGTCGGCCTGTGGGTTGGCGGTAGTGAGCAGGCGCTCGCCATAGAAGATGGAGTTGGCACCGGCGAAGAAGGTCATCGCCTGCATCTCATCGGACATCTCTTCGCGACCGGCTGAAAGGCGTACATGGGACTTTGGCATCATAATGCGGGCCACAGCGATGGTGCGGACAAAATCGATCGGGTCGAGGTCCTCCACCTGATCCATTGGGGTGCCCTCGACCTTGACTAACATATTAATTGGCACGCTTTCCGGGTGTGGTGCCAGTTTGGACAGTTGGATCAGCATTTTTGCACGATCCGTTTCCTGCTCTCCCATACCCAGAATGCCACCGGAACAAATTTTCATACCCGCATCACGCACATGGGACAGAGTATCCAGGCGATCCTGATAACTACGCGTGGTGATAATCTGGTCGTAATACTCCGGAGAGGTGTCCAGGTTGTGATTGTAGTAATCAAGCCCGGCAGAAGAGAGCTCCTTGGCCTGATCCTCATCCAGCATACCCAGAGTCATGCAGGTTTCCAGTCCTAAAGATTTAACTCCTTTCACCATTTCCAGAACGGCCGGGAAATCTTTTTTGCTGGGTGATTTCCAGGCTGCCCCCATACAGAAGCGGCTGGCACCGGTATCTTTAGCAGCCTTGGCCTGCTGCAACACTTTTTGAACCTCCATCAGCTGTTCTTTGGCAAGGCCAGTGTTGTAGTGCCCGGACTGAGGACAATACTTACAATCTTCCGGGCAGGCTCCGGTTTTGATTGATAGCAGGGTGCTGACCTGAACTGCGTTGGGATCGAAGTTTTCCCGGTGGATGCTGTGAGCCTTAAACAAAAGATCATTCAGTGGTAAGGCGAACAAAGCCTCAACTTCTTCAAGAGACCAGTCGTAACGGGGTGTCGTTGAGTTAGGCGCCATAGATACTGTCATGGAAATTCCTGTGCTAAATTCAAAAAGCCTGTTGTTGTATAAGCGTTGCCAAGATCATAGCGAGCATTGAAATCCTGTCAACCTTGTCTTTTGTTTTTGGTTTACAGTAATGGCTGTTTATCGATAATGGATAATGAATTTCTCCGGCTATGATGGGTGTACTGGTAAGCGGGAGATAATTGATATGCGGGGAGTTAAAGAGAGGGAGCTTCAGATGAACAAAGGGGTTTGGCGGCAGATACAGGATGCACTTTTCCCCCGCACCTGCCTATTGTGTCGTGGGAGACTTGATGGGCATGAGACGGTTAGCCGATTGATATGTAATGGCTGTCTTGGGGATTTTGAATGTAACCACAGGGCATGCCGCCATTGTGCAGAGCCAATGGCTCAGGCTGAGTTTGTGTCGGGCACTTTACTTTGTGGGCGCTGTCAGAAAAAGCCTCCGGCGTTTCATCAGGTTTTAGCGCCTTACCTTTATCGTTATCCCGTGAGTGAGCTGATCCAGCGTTTTAAGGGGCAGGATCAGATGCTTCTGAATCGTTTATTGAGCGATTTGCTGTCGGATTATCTGATGGGGCAGCTTAATTCGGACATGATTAAGCGGCCGGATATTATTCTGCCTGTCCCTACCCATTGGCGTACAAGGTTAAAACGAGGCTTTAACCCTGCGGCCTGTCTGGCTGATGCGGTTGGACGACAACTGGCAATACCGGTAAATATGTCAGCCTTACGTAAGCAGGTGATGACCCGGCCTCAGCATGATTTGAATCGGGAGCAGCGGTTGAAAAATCTTGACCAAAGTTTTGCTTTGCGCAATCAGGCAGAGATACGGGGGCGAGAGGTTGCACTGGTTGATGATGTTGTCACCACAGGCTCCACAGCTGATGTTATTGCGTCCCTGTTAAGGGATAATGGTGCTGCTTCGGTGCAAGTCTGGGCTTTTGCCCGAACACCTAATCAACGGCGATAGATCTATCGGGAGTAAAGGTTTTAGTGATGACAGATAAAGACAATTCGGCGGATGTGACGCCATACTACCAGCTGAACCCTGATCGGGTGATGGATGCTGTTGAGTCTCTTGGCTTCTATTGTGATGGTCGGGTTATGGCGCTGAACAGCTATGAAAACCGGGTCTTTCAGGTTGGTATTGAGCAGGCTCAGCCGTTGATTGCTAAGTTTTATCGCCCTGGCCGCTGGAGTGATGCTCAGATTTTAGAAGAGCATCAGTTTGCTCTGGAATTAGCTGCGTCGGGTGTCAATGCCGTACCTCCTTTGCTGTGCCCGGTAGAGAGTGCAGATAAAGATCAAAGCCTGCATTACTTTGAAGGCTATCGTTTTGCACTTTTTTCCCGCAAAGGTGGCCATGCCCCGGAGCTGGATAATGAGGAGCATCTGTATGAGTTGGGGCGCTTTTTGGGGCGCATGCACAGTATCGGTGAGGTGAAGCCCTTTATACATCGCCCGGAACTGAATGTGGCAGACTATGCCCGTCATGGTCAGCAGGAAGTGCTGAAAAGCGGATTACTGAAATCCTATCAGTCCCGCTATCAGGCTCTGACGGATGAGCTGCTGACCGAGTGTGACCACCGCCTCAAACAGGTTAACGCCCCTTTAATACGGGTCCAGGGAGATTGCCATAGCGGCAATATGCTTTGGCGGGATGGTGAATTGATGCTGCTGGACTTTGATGACTGCCGTATGGCTCCGGCAATGCAGGATATCTGGATGTTGCTTTCCGGTGATCGGGCTCAACAGCAGCAGTGGCTTTCGGAAGTCGTTGAGGGTTATGAGGAGTACCGGGAATTCCCACGTCGGGAGCTGGCGCTGATCGAGCCTTTGCGTACCCTTCGTATGATCTATTACAGCGGTTGGCTGGCGCAGCGCCGTAAGGACCCGGCTTTTATGACTGCTTTCAGTCACTTTGGTGGAGAGAGCTGGTGGCTGGAGCATTTAAATGCCCTTGAACAGCAAAAAATATTACTCAGGCAGCCATCGATTGCATTGACCGCTTATATGTAGCCGGTAGCTATTTGTATGTGGTCGGTAGCGGCATAGGCTTAATGCATGTCTCACTGTATAGACAAATGGCTGAATCTCTTTAAACTTTGCTGCCAATATTTTTATTCAGATTTATCAGAGAGATAGGGCAGGGATGTTTATGTCATTGGTCAGTAAGCGGAATTTACATTCGGTTTTTTTGACGGCTAAGGCGTTGATTGCGGATCATTGGCATCCGGCAATTCTGCTGTCCTCTGTCATGCTGTTGTCCGCTTGTGTTAATACTGGGGGGCATCAGATGGCTCAGCAGGATACATCCGGGATCACTCCCCCGAAAAGTCTGGTACCTCAGCCACCTCCGGGAGGCTTTAGACCGCTCTTTAATGCAGGTTCCGCATCACCTGTTCAGCCAAAGTCCCAACCTACCGCTGTATCGTCGCCGGTGGTTCCATCTGTACCGGTTGTAACCGCTGCACCGGCAATACCGACGCCATCCCCTGTTATCAGTTCAGGTATTGCAAAAGAGAGCATCCCGCAAGTAGAAAGCATTCCTCAGGTAGAAAGCCCTCGAGCGGTAGCATCTATCCCAGCAGTAGAAAGTACCTTACCAGTAGAAAGTACCTCGGCATTTGAGTCGATAGAGGATACAGAAGCAGCAACCTGGATATCCCGTTTTCCGGCTTTAGCTAAAGAGTATGAACAATATCGGTCTGAGCTGGAAAAAGAGTATCGGCAGTATGAGCAAAAGGTTCAGAACCTGAAACAGAAGGCCAGCCGCTACTGGGGAAGCGGTAATGTCCATGAATCGGACTCAGGCAAGTATGTTAAGTATGGTACCGGTTATACCAGTCGTGGTGAGGTGGATTTTGTTAACGGTAATATTGTGGTGGAAACCGTTGAAGAGCAAAATCATAAAGAGCGGCTGCAGAATGCGATTGTAACAACTTTGCTGACACCGGATGACGCCCGTGACCCTAACCTTTTTTCTGATCAGGGAATTAGCTACAGAGGGCCTTCTGTATTAGAGGGGCAGGTGCGTGACCATGATGGAGTTATTGTACAGTGGGAGTGGCGGGCGAACCGCTATGCTGATTGGCTGGTCGAAAATAAGCTGCAAAAGGTTAACTCTGGTGGTCACACGGTTTATCGGGTTGAGATTCCTATGGAGGAAAATCATCAGCAGGTACGTGGCCAGAAGTATGAATCTTTGGTGCGCAAGTCAGCGCAGCAGTACGGGGTTTCAGAATCACTGATCTATAGCATTATGGAGACAGAGAGTCATTTTAACCCGTATGCCACCAGTCATATCCCTGCTTATGGGTTGATGCAGGTTGTACCCAGTACAGCGGGGCGGGATGTCTTCGAACGCATCAAAAAACGCAATGACCAGCCGGACCGGAGTTATCTCTTCAACCCGACCAACAACATTGATACCGGTACAGCCTATCTGAGTATTTTGGATGATATTTACCTGAAAGGCGTGACGCACCCTCTGGCCCGTGAGTACTGCGTGATCTCCGCTTATAACGGTGGAGCGGGTAATGTACTGCGAACTTTTTCCAGCGACCGTAAGCGTGCTGTAGATGTTATTAACAGTCTGACGCCGCAACAGGTTTACGTAAAACTTAATCGTAGCCACCCCAGTGCGGAGTCGCGTAAATATATTGAGAAAGTCGTAACAGCAAAGCAAAAATATGATGGTATGGCCGTTGCGAAGAACGAGTAGGACAGGCAGAGAAAAAAAGCTGAAGTTTATAAGCATCGAATCAAAAAGAGCCCTGGGATAAAGTGCTCCCAGGACTCTTTTTGATGGTTCATTTGTTAAAGACGAGTGCTCTTACCCGTTTATTGAGCCGCGGCAGCGTCCGGTGCGTGGTTACGGCGTTGAATATTAATCTGCTCAGTCTGGTTCACAACCAAAGCGATATCGGCAGATTTATTCAGTTTCAGGCGGTAGTCAATACCCGCTTGCAGTACGGCCTGGCTGCAGGAAGAGCCAACGCAGGGAGTGGTAATCCCCTGATTACCAGAGTCGCTGATGATAACAGCGTCCATTACGCCATCAAAAATATGACCATTAGGCTCCACGCATAAAGCGCGATTAACATGCAGGGACAGTTTACCCTGATCAATTGCAGCATCTGCAGAAAGCAGACAGCGTTCGGGTAGTGTGGCGCCGGTTTCTGAGCCAGTGGACTTCAGGAGCAGGTGCGACACAGTTTCACCTTGAGAGATGTTCTTATCCATCAGAACCTGTACTTTCAGAACTGTGTCTGTGGGCAGTTGATAACCATCCGCAGGGGATGTGTCCGCAAATGTGGGTAGGCAGGCTCCTAGCAGGGCAACAGATGTCAGTAATCGTTTCATAGCTCACCGTCTCTTCAGTACAGGTTTTGTACCCGGCTTTAAGCACCTATGGGTACAGAGTTATCTGATCTCTGTGGTTAAATTAAAGTGATAACCACAGGTTTGATTCACAATGTCAGGCTGCACAAGATATTTAAGGCTGTTCAGCGCTGATTTATCAGTGATAAGTCAGCATATTTTGGCTACAAGCAAACACTCGCAACCTGATGATCTGGCTTAACGCGTGCGCAGTATAACAGATCCGGCTGATTTATCTTTTGCGTCTTAGCCTGAACCGGACTTGGGGTCCGTAATAGGTATGACTGTTAAAGGCTGGATTTTGCGCGCAAAGATTATGCTTGACTGTAACGGTCAGGTAAAATGGACAAATTGTCGCACCCGTATAATCTTTAAAATGCGCTATCATTGCTGCTTTTTTCAGTATGCAGCTTATCTCTACCTTGTATGAATTCTGCTGTTTTAATCAGTACCTGAATATCAGGCTTTAGCGGATTCTATATCAGCTAGATTTTATATACCTTGATTTTGATTAACACTAAGGCATTGCCATGACAGAAAAACTGACCGGTCTTTACGAAACGATTCTGACTGAACTGGGTGAAAACCCGGAACGTGAAGGTTTAACGGATACACCTAAGCGTGCAGCTAAAGCGATGCAATACCTTACCAAGGGGTATAACGAAACATTAGAAAGTGTGACCAATGGTGCTGTTTTTGAATCAGAAACTGATGAAATGGTCATTGTTAAAGATATTGAACTGTACTCGATGTGTGAACATCATATCCTGCCTTTTATTGGCAAGTGCCATATTGCTTACTTACCATCCGGTAAAGTGCTGGGGCTGTCTAAGTTTGCCCGTATTGTGGATATGTATGCCCGTCGTTTACAGATTCAGGAGAATCTGACTAAGCAGATTGCTGATGCGGTAATGCAGGTGACAGAAGCTCGTGGTGTGGCTGTTACTATTGAAGCTAAACATATGTGTATGATGATGCGTGGTGTTGAGAAACAGAACTCCGTAATGAAGTCTTCTGTAATGTTAGGTACTTTCCGTGAATCGCAATCAACCCGGATGGAGTACCTGCAGCTAATCAGTAACTAAGTCATTGTTAGCTTTTTGTTTGAGGTTTAAGCTGAATAAGGATTTAAAATGCCATTACATGCGGTAAGCAATGCTCGAGCGGACCATAACCTGGCAACGATTCAGATTAAGAATCTGCGACTGCGAACGTATATCGGTATTAATGAGGATGAGATCGTCAATAAACAGGATATCATCGTTAATATTACGATTCAGTACTTTGCTGATCGTGCCGTAAGTTTTAACCATATTGATGAAGCCCTGAACTATCGCACGATTACTAAAGCTGTCATCGCCCATGTTGAGAGTCATCGTTTTGCGCTGCTTGAGCGTCTGACACGTGAGATCCTGGATATTACAATGTCTTATGAGCCGGTTCAGGTTGCTCAGGTTGAGGTGGATAAGCCCCATGCACTGCGTTTTTCTGACTCTGTTTCTATAACGCTGTCAGACCGCAGGGACTAGTCTGAGTGATGGATTTCAAAGAGGCCAACAGTCCTGATGCAATTGATCTTGTATCAGGATTGGTATTTCTGCTTTTTTCCACACCCGGTTGCGGTGTATGCGAATCTCTTAAACTCAAATTACCCGTATGGGCTGAAAATAAGGGCTATCCGGCCGAGTTTATCTGGCTCAATCTTGAGCGCTTTCCTGAAGCCTGTAGCCGATTTCAGGTACTTTCTGTACCAACTTTGATTGTCCGGCTGGATGGGCAGGAGTTGTCCCGCCAGCTTAGGCATATCAACCTAAGCTTGCTGGAGGAACAAATTGAGCGCCCTCTGGCACTTTGGTCTGAATCATAAAGCCTAGAGATGCCTTCTGTTTTTTTATGACGATTATTATATTTGTTGGTTTATGATCAGGTCAGCCTCTTTTCAGGAGTTCTGTTATGCAAGGCGTTGTCATTTCATTTGATACCGGAACCCAGGAAGGGGTCATCCGCTCTGAGTCCGGTGAAGATTTTAACTTTGACCTGACAGGGTGGCGTGGTCGTGGTTTACCGGATAAGGGCGCGGAGGTCAGTTTTGATGCTCTGGATGGCCATTCTGCACGACAGGTATTTAATTTGCCGACAGGTCAGCGTAAAGCGATAGGAACTCAGAAGGTGGGCAGCGATGAGGTTTCTGTGCCTTGGTATAAAAAACTGGGCTTGTGAATCCTTGATACCTTTTAAGAACGTTATTGTGAAAGACAGGTTTTCCGATTATTCGAGTGAAACTAAAAGTACTATATTAAAGCAATGCTGAGCTCACTTTGTACGTAGCAGCTTGTCGTGATACACGGAAAGAGGTTTTTTATATGTTCAGAAAATTAGCACCATTAAGCCTGGTATTGGCTGCCGTAAATGCTCAGGCAGATTTTATTGGCCTGCATGCTGGTGCTGGCATGTGGCAGCCTGATTTGAGCGGTAGTTTTCAGTCTGAAGGCTCTTCGGCGGCAGATGTTGATATGGAGCGTGATCTTGGGGTTTCAGATACGACCGCTAATAATTTTTATGTGGCTATTGAGCACCCGGTTCCTTTTCTGCCGAACTTGCGCCTGGAGCGCACCCGCTTATCTGAAAGTCGAACTAACACCTTGAGTGAGTCGATCTCCTTTGAGGGAGAGACTTATACGGCAAGTACAGAGATCGATAGCAAATTTGACCTGAGCCATACCGATTACACAGGGTATTATGAAATTTTAGATGGCCTTGGTTGGTTGAGTGCAGATGTCGGGCTAACGATCCGTCAGTTTGATGGTGAGATTAGTATTAAAGAGAGATCCGGAAGTGCTGATGAGTCGGTGACGCTTGATGTTCCGGTACCTCTTTTGTATGGCCGGGGGCAGTTTGACCTTCCTATGGCGCCTTTCCCTCTTGCTGTGGGGGGGATGATAAACTACCTGAGTATCGGTGGAGCTACAGTTTCTGACCATCGCTTATATATCGCAGCAGCAGCTCCCTGGCCTGTTGAACTTGGTGGTGAGTTAGGGTATCGCCGTTTCCATATGGAGCTGGACGATGTTGATGATCTGGATGCAGATATGACGGCAAGTGGCTGGTATGCCAGCGCTACTCTTCATTTCTGATCAATAAAGAAAAGCGCCAAGCTGATCTGTTACTTGAGCGCTTTATTTTGAACAAGCTCTAACTTTGAGGTGGGGTAGGGCGACGTCCGACCTCTGCTTCAAGTGTAATTTCCTGCCCTGAACGGTAAACCGTAATCGCTATTTTTTCTCCGGGACGTTTCTGGGCTATTCGATTCATTGTGCTGCGTCCGCTGATAATTTGCTCACCTTCAACCTTCACAATAATATCCCCAGGTTGCATGCCGGCCAGGTGAGCGGGCCCATTACGAAGCAATCCAGCGATCAGAATACCGCGCTCCTCCCTGTAACCAAATGAACTGGCCAGGGCCGGTGTTAGCTCCTGAACTTCAACGCCTAGCCAGCCGCGAACCACACTACCTTCGCGGATAATATCGATCATAATCTGTCGGCTGAGGTTCGACGGTATCGCAAAGCCTATTCCCTGAGAGCCGCCGGACTTACTGAAGATAGCGGTATTGATACCCAGCAGTTCCCCCCGGGGGTTGATAAGTGCTCCACCGGAGTTGCCCGGATTGATTGCGGCATCGGTCTGAATGAAGTCTTCAAAAGTATTGATCCCTAACTGATCGCGGCCCGTGGCACTGACAATGCCCATGGTAACCGTTTGTCCAACGCCGAAAGGGTTGCCTATTGCCAGAACAACATCACCAACTTCAATATCGTCAGAGGGAGCGATAGTGATCACAGGTAGCTCGGGCAGCTGAATACGAAGAACGGCCAGATCGGTTTCCGGGTCTGTACCGACCACCTGGGCAATTGTTTCCCTGCCATCTTTAAGAGCGACTTTGATCTCGTCCGCCCCGGTAATAACATGGTTGTTAGTGAGCACGTAGCCGTCAGTACTGACGATAACGCCAGAGCCCAGACTGGACTGTAATCTTTGCTGGCGTGGCACGCCGTTATAACCAAAAAACTGTCTGAACGACGGATCTTGAAGCAAGGGGTGCACGCGTTGTTCTATAATCTTACTGGTATAAATATTGACCACTGCGGGGGATGCTTGTTTAACCGCGGAGGAGTAGCTGTAGGGGCCGCTGAGCTTAGGAGAACTGTCTGCCTGGGCGGCCTCGACAAAGACTGGCTGCGGTTTGGTATTACTCTGCTCAGAGTTTGAATGCTGCTGATTGATAGTGAGACCGATCACAACGCCAGCGATAACAGGCCATGACAGATAGTGAAATATTTTTTTCATGCAAAACTCATTGCGGATTCAGACAAGGTTCTGACTATATGGTGTTTTGGGCATAAAATTCAATCAACGATGCCAATTATCAAATTATATTAAGCCTGGAAACATCGGGGGCACTTCTACAGTCGCATGTTAATCTTGTCGCGTTATTTACCGTGTAGGCCGTTGTGTTTTCGTTTTTTAAAGTTAGAGTGCTTCCCTCTGGGACATAACCTAACTTTACTCTTCGATTTAGGAGTTTTTGATGCTGACATTGACCGATCTGGTGGAACATCTGGATATCTTGCTGGAACCTCGGGCTTATAAAGATTATTGCCCAAATGGGCTTCAGGTTGAGGGGCGAAGCCAGGTTCTCAAGATTGCGACAGCGGTTACTGCCAGTCAGAATATTCTGGATCAGGCTGTGGCAGCTGATGTTGATGCATTGCTGGTGCATCATGGCTATTTCTGGAAAAACGAATCTCAGCCAGTTACAGGTATGAAGTACCGTAGACTTTCCACGTTGATCAAAAATGATATCAGTCTGTTAGCCTATCACCTGCCCCTTGATGCGCATAACGACTTAGGCAATAACGTCGAGTTGGCACGAATTCTGGACTGGGAGGTAACCGGCGGACTTGAAGCGGGTAATCCGAGAAGTATAGGGCTGGTTGGTTTGACAAAGACGGATAAAACCCTGAGTGAGGTTTCTGATCGGATTCAGCGAGAACTGGGTCGGGAACCACTGGTGATCGGGGATGCTGCAAAAGCGGTTCGTAAAATTGCCTGGTGCACCGGTGCTGCACAGGGGTTTATTGATCAGGCGGCAGACGCAGGCTGTGATCTTTATATTAGTGGCGAAATTTCCGAAAACACAGTGCATGCTGCAAGAGAGCTGGGTATCGCCTATATTGCCGCCGGGCATCATGCAACTGAGCGCTATGGCGTTCTTGCACTGGGGCGATGGCTACAGGATAAATTTGGTATTGAGCATATTGCTCTGGATGAAAACAACCCGGTTTAAGGCCGGGTTATCTGTGAGACGGGGGGTAGCAGTCTGCGTCAGAGCCCTTTGGGCGGCTCAGGTATCTCTTCTCGCTCCAGGCCAAAGTCCTCAGACAAGGTACCCGATGTTTTTGGCGCGTAATCCATCGGTGCATGATGGTCTTCTTTCGTATAATCACTCGATTGCTTGCTGTTCTGACGACTTTTTTTATTAATGCGCTTGTACAGTGAAGCATCATCACAAAAGCTTTCAGCACCACTTTGCAGGTGGCCAACCAGGTTCTGATAATTTTTTTCCATACCAGCCAGCAGTTCATCAGTACGGGCAAAATGCTCACTGACATTTTCATTCAGGCGGGCCAGTTCCATCTCTTTCTGATTCATGCGCTGTTTAAGGTCTGAATTTTCACCTGTATTGGTGTTCAGCAGGTGATAGATCAGCGCACCAACACCACAACCCACGATAAACGTGAGAATAATAAGGGTCCAGTCGATATTGGCTTCCATAAATGACTCCTTAACTACTTGGATGACATCAGCAAAGATCAGAGATGTCCTAACGTTCTGATTATTATACAGGGTAACAGGTTGGGGAGGGCAACTGCTTATTCATTAAAAACGCGTTGGTTTTTTATTTTTGGATGCAATTAAAAAATATGCGGCTTTGGGTCAGATCTCAGCTTGATGTTTGGGGGTTGCGGTTCAAACCGGTATAATGCCGCACACATTTTTGGGTCATCGCTGTAATCCTCTTTCAAATCAGAAAGGGAAAACTCTGAACAGCACTGAAAACGTAAACATAGTATTACCTGCCGGAGACTGTAATTGATCCCCGGCCCTTTCTGTAACTCTCTCGGAAGCAGGCCTATGACACCTTTAGAACGCTACAAACAAGATCTTGAACGTGATGACTTTAGTTATGATCCGGCGCAGGAGATGGCTGTTAAGCATCTGCAGCGTTTGTACGATGACTTAGTAGCGTACCAACCCCCTAAAAAGTCGTTATTGAAAAGCCTGTTTGGTAAGCCTGAAACCAGAGAGCCGGCCATGGGGCTTTATTTTTGGGGAGGGGTTGGCCGGGGGAAAACCTATCTGGTTGATACTTTCTTTGAAAGTCTGCCATTTGATGAAAAAATGCGTGTGCACTTCCACCGTTTTATGCAGCGTGTACATGATGATTTACGCAAATATGATGGTGAAAAAAACCCGCTGACTCTGGTGGCGGCAAACCTGGCCTCTGAAATACGTGTGCTCTGCCTGGATGAGTTTTTTGTCAAGGATATCACTGATGCCATGATTCTGGCCGGTTTACTGGGTGAACTGTTTAGAAATGGTGTGGCACTGGTCACCACCTCAAATATTGTACCGGATGGTTTGTACGAAAACGGTCTGCAGCGTGCACGTTTTTTACCCGCAATTGATCTGCTGAAGCAGTACACCGAGGTGGTCAATGTAGACAGCGGCGTAGATTATCGCTTGAGGGCGCTGGAGCAAGCTGAGATTTTCCACTATCCACTGGATGCAAGTGCCAATGAAAGTTTGTTAAAGAGCTTTAGGAATATTGCTCTGTCCGAGGGGCGTCTGGGTGAGGTAATTGAGGTTAACCACCGACAGATGACCACGGAGCGGATGCATGATGATGTGGTTTGGTTCAGCTTTGATGAGCTATGCGATGGGCCGCGGAGTCAAAACGACTATATTGAGCTTGCAAAAGAGTTTCAGACGGTGTTTCTGAGCGATGTGCCCCAGATGAAGCGGGATACTGATGATCAGGCCCGTCGTTTTATTAATCTGGTCGATGAATTTTATGATCGTAATGTGAAGCTTATTATCTCTGCGGAATCCGCTATTGCGGACCTTTATCTGGGGGGGAATCTGAGCTTCGAATTTGACCGAACTGTTTCCCGGTTGCTGGAGATGCAGTCCCATGAATACCTGTCCCGTGAACATCGCCCGTAACCTGGGTATCTGGACGTAGTTTTCCAGGGGAAGGGGCTTGGTGAGGTATAATATTTCTATATTTTAATTGCCAAGGTCTTAACTTTAGTATGTTAAGTCGCTATACTTCGCGCTCCTTTTTTAAGGTAATCAATGTTGCAACGGATCTGCAACCAATAAAAATAGGCAACGGGTCCATCGGGACGGGAATGAATCTCTGATCGTAAGACCAATATAGGCTATTAATTATGAAAACTTTTAGTGCAAAACCAGAGACCGTAAAGCGCGACTGGTATGTTGTCGACGCAGAAGGTCTTACACTGGGTCGTTTGGCTACTGAGCTGGCTCGTCGCCTGCGCGGTAAACATAAGGCTGAGTACACACCTCACGTTGACACCGGTGACTACCTGGTTGTTGTTAATGCTGAGAAAGTGAAGGTTACTGGTAATAAAGCAAAAGACAAAATGTACTACCGTCACACCGGTTACATCGGCGGTATCAAGTCTATGTCTTTCAACCAGATGATCGATCACGCTCCTGAGCGCGTTATCCAACTGGCCGTTAAAGGCATGCTTCCAAAAGGCCCTCTGGGTCGTGCAATGCAGGCGAAGCTGAAAGTGTACGCTGGTGAAAATCACCCACACGCAGCACAACAGCCGCAAGAACTGAAACTTTAATAGGAAGATAAACATGTCTGCAACTCAGTATTACGGTACCGGTCGTCGTAAGACCTCTACAGCTCGTGTATTTATGCGCGCTGGTTCTGGTAACATCGTTGTTAACGGTCTGCCTCTGGATGAATACTTCGGTCGTGTTACTGCACGTATCGTTGTGCGTCAGCCTCTTGAGCTGACAGAGAACACTGAAAAGTTTGACCTGAATATTACCGTTAAAGGCGGTGGTGATTTTGGTCAGGCTGGCGCTATCCGTCACGGTATTACCCGTGCACTGCTGGAGTATGATGAGACTCTACGTAAAGCTCTGCGTGAAGCTGGTTACGTAACCCGTGATGCTCGTAAGGTTGAGCGTAAGAAAGTGGGTCTGCGTAAAGCACGTAAGCGTCCACAGTTCTCCAAGCGTTAATTCGCTTACAGACCTTATTGGTTTGTTATCAAAAAGCGCTCAGGCCCTTGCGTCTGGGCGTTTTTTTTGCCCGTAACACAACTATCTACCTCAAAGTTGATCTGGCTCAAGCGGCTTTAAGTGGTAAGGTTTAACCTTGCTGCCTTCACAGTAGCTATGCAACTAAGGCATTATTTTTACAGGGTTATATTCCCTTGTGTTGCGGTGCCGATTTTTTTACTATTTGTGCCATTTATTTTCCGTGAAAAATGGCAACGGGTTAAGTTGCTTAATTTAAGTTGCATAACCCTTTGAAATTTAACGGGTTGGTTGATGGGAGAGACCTTACGATGAGTAATGACGGCGTAAACAAAGGGCGTCGCCGTTTCCTTCTTGGCGCGACATCTGCAGTTGGTGCAGTGGGCGTTGTGGGGGTAGCGGTTCCCTTTGTAGCATCCTGGAACCCCAGTGCGAAAGCACGGGCGGCAGGTGCTCCGGCTAAAGCTGATATTTCTAAGCTGCAACCGGGTCAGCAAATGACCATTGAATGGCGTGGTAAACCTGTATGGGTTATTAACCGCACGCCTGAGATGATGGCGAATCTGGAAAAACTGAATGATCAGGTTGCTGATCCAAATTCAGAAGTTCCTCAGCAGCCTGAGTATATTACGGGTGTGCTGCGCTCTATTAAGCCAGAGTACGCCGTGATGATCGGTATCTGTACTCACTTAGGTTGTTCTCCTACCTATCGTCCGGAAATAGCTCCAGCTGATCTGGGTGAGGACTGGTTGGGTGGCTTCTTCTGTCCGTGTCATGGTTCCCGATTTGACCTGTCCGGCCGTGTTTATAAGGGTGTACCTGCCCCTGTAAACCTTGAAGTGCCTCCCTATAAATACGAGTCTGATGATATTATTGTCATCGGTGTAGATCAGGAGAAAGCATAATGGCTGGTAACCGTAACAAGGGTAATCCAGGCCTGATGGGTTGGATTGATGATCGTTTCCCGGCTACGGCGATGTGGGAAGATCACCTGAGCAAGTACTATGCTCCGAAAAACTTCAACTTCTGGTACTTCTTCGGCTCCTTGGCCCTGTTAGTACTGGTTAACCAGATTCTGACCGGTATCTGGCTGACGATGAGCTTTAACCCAAGTGCTGAGGGTGCATTTGCTTCCGTTGAATACATCATGCGTGATGTGGAATACGGCTGGTTGCTGCGCTATATGCACTCCACAGGCGCTTCTGCGTTCTTCGTGGTGGTTTATCTGCATATGTTCCGCGGCATGATGTACGGCTCGTACAAAGCGCCTCGTGAACTGATCTGGATCTTCGGTATGGCGATCTACCTGGCGCTGATGGCTGAAGCTTTCATGGGCTACCTGTTGCCATGGGGACAGATGTCTTACTGGGGTGCACAGGTAATTATCTCCCTGTTCACTGCGATCCCGGCTATTGGCCCTGATCTGGCTCAGTGGGTGCGGGGTGACTTTCTGATCTCCGGTATCACTCTGAACCGTTTCTTCGCATTGCATGTTGTTGCGCTGCCGATCGTTCTGCTGGCTCTGGTTGTTCTGCACATCATTGCTCTGCACGAAGTGGGTTCTAACAACCCGGACGGTAACGATATTAAGAAACACAAAGATGAAAATGGTATTCCGCTGGACGGCATTCCATTCCACCCTTACTACACCCTGAAAGATATTGTCGGTGTAGCGGTGTTCCTGTTTGTGTTTTGCTCAATTATTTTCTATGCACCGACCATGGGTGGCTACTTCATTGAAGCGCCAAACTTTGAGCCGGCTAATGCATTGAAAACACCTGATCACATTGCTCCAGTTTGGTACTTTACACCGTTCTACGCGATGCTGCGTGCGATTACCTTCCCTATGTTTGGCTTAGACGCTAAATTCTGGGGTGTAGTTGTTATGGGTGGTGCGATTGCAATTCTGTTTGTTCTGCCATGGTTGGACAAGAGCCCTGTGCGCTCGATGCGTTACAAAGGCTGGATCAGTAAGATTTTCCTGGTTCTTTTTGCAATCAGCTTCGTCATTTTGGGTGTTCTGGGTGCGCTGCCTTCTACTCCGGGCCGGACTGCTGTGGCTCAGCTGTGTACTGCGATCTACTTCGCGTATTTCATTCTGATGCCTTGGTACACCAAGTTTGAATCCACTAAACCAGTGCCAGAGAGGGTGACAGGCTAATGAAAAAGCAACTGATTGCACTGATTTTAGCGCTGGTACCGTTTACGGCGCTTGCAGCAGGTGGCGGTAATGTTCACCTGGATAAAATGGAACCTGATCTGTATGACAAAGCGTCTCTGCAGAACGGTGCAAAACTGTTTGTGAACTACTGTATGGGTTGTCACTCTGCACAGTTCCAGCGTTTCGCACGTACTGCTGAAGACTTAGGTATTCCTCAGGATGTGATCGAAGAAAATCTGATTTTCAGCAGCTCTCTGAAGTATAACGATCAGATGCGCATTGCGATGCAGAAAGAAGATGCTGCTGTATGGTTTGGTGCGGCTCCTCCTGATCTGAGTCTGGAGGCCCGTCTGCGTGGTGCGGATTGGATCTACACCTACCTGCGTAGCTTCTATGCGGATGAGAGCCGTCCATGGGGGGTAAATAACACTGTATTCCCTGACGTAGGTATGCCAAACGTTCTGGCTCCTCTGCAGGGGATTCAGGAGAAGGTTTGTGATCCGAACCATCATGTAGCAGAACTCGATCCTCTGACGGGTAACCAGGTGGGCGAAAGCTGCCTGAAAATTACCAAAGAGGGTGCGATGAGCAAGGCCGAGTTCGATAAAGCGGTCTATGACCTGACTAACTTCCTGGTATATGCCGGTGAGCCTTCCAAGCTGGAAAGCAACCGTATTGCACCTTGGGTGTTAGGTTTCATCGTTATTCTGTTCTTCTTCGCATATCTGCTGAAGAAAGAGTACTGGCGCGATATTCACTAATCGTCCGCCAGGGATATGAAGAGCGTGCAGCCCTTTGCGGTTGCGCGCTTTTTTTGCTCTGAGAGCAAAGATATGCTTTTATATTGAGCCTGAAAATTTGATAGGGGTTAGACAATGGGTGTAGCAGCCAAGCGTTCTTCGATGACGTTTTATTCCAACGGTGAAGATCATTACAGCCATCGTGTGCGTATTGTGCTAGCAGAAAAGGGAGTTGCTGTTGATATTCTGGATTGTCTTGAAGCCAATAAGCCTGCTGAGTTGGCCGATATCAATCCTTATAACAGCCTGCCCACTCTGGTAGATCGCGATCTGGTTCTTTATGAACCCAATGTGATGATGGAATATCTGGATGAGCGTTTCCCACATCCACCGCTATTACCGGTTTATCCTGTAGCGCGTGCTCAAAGCCGCCTTTGGATGCATCGTATTCAGCGTGAATGGTGTGTTCATGTGGATATCATTACTGCTAATAAAGATGAAAAAGCGGTTGAGCAGGCGCGTAAAGAACTGCGTGAAGGTTTAATCGGTATCAGCCCTATTTTTGAAGAGCTGCCATACTTCATGAATGAAGAGTTCACAATCGTCGATTGCTGTATTGCTCCAATTTTGTGGCGTTTGCCTGCTCTGGGTATTGATTTGCCGGAACAGCAGGTTAAACCGCTCATCTCTTATATGAATAACCGCCTTTTCAATCGCGAAGCGTTTCAGGCAAGTCTATCTGAAGCAGAACGCGATATGCGCCTGTAATTAATTGGATCTGTTATGTCTTCCAGTCGTCCATATCTGATTCGTGCGCTGTATGAATGGTTAGCTGACAACGATTTGACTCCATACCTGGCTGTGGATGCCACCATTGAAAATGTGATGGTGCCCTCTCAGCATATTCAGGATGGCCAGATTGTTCTTAATATCGCCATGAATGCTGTACGAGAGTTGGATATCTCTAATGAAGCCGTTACTTTCTCTGCCCGTTTTGGCGGTGTGCCGCAGCAGGTTTATGTACCTGCTGCAGCGGTATTAGCGATTTACGCAAAAGAAAATGGTCAGGGAATGGCTTTCGGTCATGAGCCTGAGTTGCCCGATCCTGAGCCAAAAGGACCTGTTGCAGTTGAAAAAGAGTCTGTCAGGGAAGAGAAAGGGTCTGAAAGTAAGCGACCATCGCTGCGTGTGGTTAAATAGTTTTCAGGCTGGGTTGGCTTTGGCTGACTAAAACGAAAGGCGTCGCAAGACGCCTTTTTTGTATCCAATGATTGAGTCATGGGAGGGCGCGGTCAGCCCTCCATCGCACCAAATAACTGATAGTCGATCAGGTCGCACAGACAGTGCATTGCCAGTAGCTGGACCTCCTGAATACGGCTTGGTTGGTTGGCCGGAATACGAATTTCAAAATCTTCACTACTCAATAACGAGGCTACGTCACCACCATCGCCTCCAGTCAGGGCGATAACCGTCATGCCGCGTTCATGGGCAGCTTGTACAGCCTGAACAACATTATTGGATTTGCAGCTGGATGTGATGACCAGCAGAATGTCACCGGGCTGACCCAGAGCAAGAACCTGTTTAGAGAAAATTTCATTAAAGCTAGCGCTGTTGGCAATTGCAGTCAGGGTTGAGCTGTCTGTTGATAGGGCCATTGCCGGTAGGCTGGGGCGGTCCTTCTCATATCTGTTCAGCATTTCAGACGCAAAATGTTGGGCAAGTGCTGCAGAGCCGCCGTTACCACAAGTCAGTATCTTGTTGTCATTGATCAGGCCGTTCACCATTAATGCACTGGCATGTTCGAGCAGTGGCGGTAGTATTTCGCTCGCGGTGGCCTGAGAGTCGATGCTGCTATGGAAGTTTGCGATAATGCGGTCTTGTAAGTCCATGGTGGTTTCTCAAAATTCAGGCCGTGATGGCCGATGGTATCCAGTTGATCTCAGGCACTGTTTTTCTCGGGTTGTGGGCTATGGCCACAACATCAATGCGCCAGGGCGTATCTATTTTATTTTTCTGACAATAAAGCAGTGCGGTACGAATCAGTTTTTCCTGTTTGCTTCGGGTTACAGTTTCAGCTGGGCTGCCGAAATAGCTGTTTTTACGGAAGCGAACTTCAACAAACACCAGGGTGGCTTTGTCGCGCATAACCAGATCGATCTCCCCTGTTTTGAAATAGACATTACGCTCGATGGGCGTTAGCCCTTGCTGTTCGAGGTAGTACTCGGCAACTTCTTCCGCGCTATGACCGGTTTTCTGTGTAGGTGAACTCATGGGAAGCATCCTTGCTAAGTGTATTCGTTTACTATCTGTTGACTATTGTTTTAACCGTCGCTTTTGGTGCCGGGTGATGCCAGGTATTGGCGCATAACAGGCTGACCCCGAACAAAGGTTGCCCATTCCAGCTGGCGTTGAACTCTTTGATTAGGGCGCATAGAGAGTGCGCCTGTGGCTCCGTATACTTTACTGTCAGGCAGGGCTTGTAACATCCTCAATCGGCCTGCCAGTTGCAGTGCATCGCTGCCCATGGCAAATAACCGGCCGTAATGGTTGGTTTCTTCGGGCCAGGCGCTGGTGATTTGGCGCTTTAAACTGGAGCTGTTTTCCAGGAACCAGGGAATATCACAGAAGTGGATTCCGTTAAGGTCCTGGTCTCTGGCTGGCGAGGGCTTACCATTATATAAATGGGAGGTAGCATAAACTGGCAGATCTGCGGCGTAATAAAAAGCCAGTGCGGGTTTAACCTGGCGTGCCGTTGCGGGTGTTGCGACCAGAAACATCATATCAACATCCTGACGTCGCCGGGGTTCAAATTCTATTTTTTGATCAAGGATCTGGCTTATACGACGCCATCGGCGTTCGCTCTTGTCGACTTCCAGCATTTTTTCAATGGTGAGGCCAAGATTGGTCTTATTAGAATACATGGCTGTTTCCGCTACAGTACCGCCCTGTTCAGACCAGGTTGTTTCGAAGGCGGTTAATGCCCGCCCGCCCCAGTCATTTCCTGGAGTAAGAGTCAGTGCTCGCTTTTTACCATCCTGCCAGGCGGTTACTGCAGCCTGAGATGCTTCATCCTCTGCTGAAATTGCATATTGAAAAAGATGGGGATTTATTGTCTTTTCGTAAGTGCCGTAGTTAAGTGCCAATGTTGGCAGAGCAAGTGTCTCCCGTTTCTGTAGTTCGCTGACTTTACTTTTGGAAAGAGGGCCGATGACAACTTCAGCACCAGCGGCCATTGCTGAGTGGTAAAGCTCATCCAGGCTTAGGGTGTTGCTGTCAAAAAAGCTTAGTTTAGGTGTGGCAGCAGATTGTGCCCTGGCATCTACTGACGCAGCGATAATGCCATCGCGAATCGCATTACCAGCCCGTGCGAGTGAGCCTGACTGAGGCAGGAAGACGGCGATATGCTGGATAGGGTTGCGACTGATTTCTACAAGAAAGGCCATATCTTTCGGCAAGGCTTGTGCGCCTGGGTGGTCACTCCACTGCCCGAGCCAACGGGTTAGCTCTGTGTTGAATTGGTCCAGGTTGTTAGCAGCCTCTTTACGGACGCGGGCCAGGTCAAGCCACCCCAGTAGCTCTTTGTCTTCTTCGCTGTCCATAAGTGTACGAATATCATCCAGGGTAATATTCAGAAGAGATTGCCAGAGTTGCTCATAGGCTTGTTGAGCAGGTAGGCCTGTTTGTTGTCGTGCCAAAGTAAGATATTCACGGGCACTGGATTCATGGTAGCCCAGTATACCGTAAGCATGGGCGCGATAAGCCGTCAGGGACATCTGCTCGGTGGGGGTTAGGCGATCATAAATCAGGCTACCGGTGTTGTTCAGCGCAATAAGTGCTTGCCAGCCTTCGCCAGTACCAAGGCTTAATTCGGCGGACAGAAAGACAAAGCGTTTCTGCAGGCTAAATGGCAGGCGATAGGCGTGAATTTTTTCCAGGATGGTCAGAGCTGCATTCGGTTTGCCTTCCTGTGCTAGAATCTCCGCGGCCCGAAGCTGGTAGATCTGAGACTGATCAAAGCTGGATTGTTGGGCCAGTAATAAAAGGTCTTCCGCGGTTAGCTGAATTTCCTGTGAGCCTGCGGCTCCGCTATCTGGCGTTGACTGGTTTGTTGGTGCGCCTGAGCAGGCTGCCAGTAGAACGATGACAGGTACGGCAAGCCAGCGATAAAGTTTAATGGGTGTTTTAAGGTTTGGATTAGGGTATCGCTGTTCACTGGCTGGCATAGGCAAACTCTTATTCACAAATCATGATGATCGGTATTGTGTTCAGAAACCGATATTTCTTTTTCAAAACCGTTAACAGAGGGTTTCAGAATGTCCGAGTCCATATTGTACGTGGTTGCTACGCCGATTGGTAATCTTGCCGATATTTCCGAGCGTGCACTTAAGGTGCTGCGGTCTGTGGACCTGATTGCGGCAGAGGACACCCGGCATACCCGGCAGCTGCTGATGCATTTTGCGATCAATAAGCCTTTGTTTTCGGTACACGACCACAATGAACAACAGCGTATTGAGAAGGTGCTGGCGGAGCTGTCAGCAGGTCAGAGTATCGCACTGGTTTCGGACGCGGGAACACCTTTGATTTCTGATCCCGGGTTTCATGTGGTCCAGGCCGTTCGGCAGGCTGGTTTTCAGGTGATTCCCATCCCGGGGCCTTGCGCACTGGTAAGCGCATTATCCGCAGCGGGTATGCCAACAGACCGGTTCTGTTTTGAAGGCTTTTTACCGGCTAAAAGCAGTGGCCGTAAAAAGCAGCTACTTCAGGTAGAAGAAGAAACGAGAACCTTGGTGTTTTATGAATCACCGCACCGAATCGTCGACTCTTTGACGGATATGGCGGAGGTGCTGGGTGGTGAGCGTTTGATCACAGTTGCCCGTGAGATTACCAAGACTTTTGAGACTTTTTATACAGGAACATTGGAAGACGTTTTGATCTGGATTCAGGCTGACGCTAATCAGCAGAGAGGGGAGTTTGTGCTTGTTGTTGCCGGTGCTCCGGTTAAAGAGGATGAAGAAGCGGCGGCGGTCTCTGCAGAAAAGGTGCTTAAAGTATTGCTTGAAGAGTTACCTGTTAAGCAAGCTGCAGCTCTGTGCGCCAAGATCACCGGCCAGAAAAAGAATGCACTTTATCAGCAGGCCCTTGAGCTACAAAAATCCTGATAATGACGTTGTGATAACAGAATAGAGAGTTGTGGTCAGAGGTCGAGCCTGGGAGCGGGTTGATCGTTAGCCTGATTTTTGGGTTATGCTGCTGGTTCTCAGGATTTGAGACCCTTTTCAACTTTTTTTGCTTAAAAACTGGTTGTCTGCAGGCTTTGATCCTTATATCCTAGCTCGCTTGGAGTTGGCCAGGCAGTCGCCGCTTTTACAGCTTGCTGTAAAAGGGGAGGAAAGTCCGGGCTCCATAGGGCAGAGTGCCAGGTAACGCCTGGGGGGCGCGAGCCTACGGAAAGTGCAGCAGAGAGCAGACCGCCGATGGCTTCTTCGGAAGTACAGGTAAGGGTGAAAGGGTGCGGTAAGAGCGCACCGCGTGACTGGTAACAGTTCATGGCATGGTAAACCCCACTCGGAGCAAGACCAAATAGGAACCCTACAGGTGCGGCCCGCACTGGGTTCGGGTAGGTTGCTTGAGGCCTGTGGTAACGCAGGTCCTAGATGAATGACTGTCCACGACAGAACCCGGCTTACGGCCGACTCCACATCATTTACAGTGCTCCGCCAGGCAACTTGTTTGGCGGGGTTCTGATCCGGTTTAACCGCAAATCAACAATCAGATCTCATCATGACTCAAGCTTTTCAGCACCTGACCGTTTTGTTGAATGAAGCCGTAGAGGCTTTAGTTCACACGCCATCCGGCACCTATGTAGATGGCACCTTTGGTCGGGGCGGCCACTCGCGTCTCGTATTAGAGAACCTCGACGAGCAGGGAAAGCTTTACGGTATCGACAAAGACCCCCTAGCTCTTGAAACTGCTCAGATTCTGGAAGGCGAAGACAGCCGCTTTAAAGTGTTTCGTGGTTCCTTTGCGCAGCTGGATCAGTTTGCTGCTCAGGAAGGGGTTTCTGGTCAGTTAGATGGTATTCTGCTGGATCTGGGTGTTTCATCCCCGCAGCTGGATGATCCTGAGCGTGGTTTCAGCTTTATGAAGGATGGCCCGCTGGATATGCGTATGAATCCGGATGCCGGTGAGTCCGCCGCTGAATGGGTGAACTCTGCGTCTGAGGCGGAGCTGATTCGGGTAATGAAAGACTATGGTGAAGAGCGTTTTGCCCGTCGTATGGCCCGTGCCATTATTGCGGAACGTAAAATTGAGCCCATTACCCGAACCGGCCGTTTAGCTCAGATTGTCAAAGAAGCGAATCCGGCATGGGAGAAGGGTAAGCATCCTGCGACCCGTGCTTTTCAGGGGATTCGGATCCATATCAATCGTGAGCTGGAAGACCTGGAGATTTGTCTTCAGCAATCACTGGACCTGCTTAAAGTGGGTGGTCGCTTGGTAGTGATCAGTTTTCACTCACTGGAAGATCGCTTGGTTAAGCGCTTTATGCGGGATATGGCTAAAGGGGATACCCATTTGCCGCCGGGGGTGCCTTTTACTCAGGAACAGCTGAATATTCGCCTGAAACTGCTGAGTAAGGCGATTAAACCGTCTCAGCAGGAAGTTCAGGCCAACCCACGCTCCCGCAGTGCTGTTATGCGGGTTGCTGAGCGCGTTGCCTGATTATCATAGGCTCGCTTTGATTTATGTTGCACTGAGCACAGGCTTTAGAGAGAACACGATGCCATGAGTTCGGAACCAGTAACATCACGTAAGGATACATCCGGTAAAGGGGCTACCCGGCGGGCAGAGCCCCGCCAGCCGCTGCTTTTTCAGGTTCGCTCAGAGCTTCTGGCACTTTTGCCGGAGAAACTATCTTATTCTGCCCGTCTTTTTATCGGTTTCAGCCTGCTGACGCTGATCTCTTCCCTTCTCGTGGTTTATGCGGCTTATGAGAACCGTCTTGCCTATGCTGCACTTCAGAATCTGGAAAAGCGGCAGCGGCACTATGATGTTGAGTGGGGGCGGCTGCTCCTGGAGCGAAGCACTTTGGCGTCGCCAAGCCGTATTGAAAGTATTGCCAGAGAATCTCTGCAGATGCGCCAGATACAGCCAGAGAATACTCAGGTGCTCAATGCCTCTCAGATACGTGCGGAGCAATCCAGGCTTGTTACGACCCGTTCACTTGCCTCAAAAGCCGTTACGGCCCCCCTTGCTACTGATTCTTCTGTAAAGGCTAATAACTGATGGACGATAGAAAAGAATCGGCTCTTATTGGCTATCGCTATCCAATCGCTTTAATTGTTCTTTTGGCCGCTGGCTTATTATTGGCCGGCCGTATGGTGCATCTGCATATTTCAGATCGGGACTTTTTACAGGAGCAGGGGGACGCCCGTAGCGTGCGTACTGAGCCTATTCCCGGTTATCGCGGTATGATTCAGGATCGCAACGGCGAGCCTCTTGCTGTTAGTACACCGGTGACCACACTCTGGGTGAATCCAAAGCACTTTGATGCTTCTGAGGAGCAGTTAGCACTTTTGGCTGATGCGATACAGATGCCATTGCCAAAGTTGAGGGCGCGTCTGAAATCGGCCGAAGGGAAGGGCTTTATATACCTGCGGCGGCATATGGTTCCCGAGGAAGCTAACCGTGCTTTAGCTCTGAATATTTCAGGAGTTTATGGCTTGCCGGAATATAAACGTTATTATCCGGCCCATGAAATGGCGGCCCACCTGATCGGCTTTACCAATATTGATGATCAGGGACAGGAAGGTTTAGAGCTGGCTTTTAATGAGGCGTTAAAAGGTGAACCCGGGGAAAAACGGGTGCTGAAAGATCGGCGAGGCCATATTTTTCGAGATCTGCAGATTCTGAAAGAGCCACAGCCAGGGCAGAATATTCAGTTAACTATTGATCTTAAGCTGCAGTTTATGGCTTATCGTGAGCTGAAAGCTGCTGTTGAGCAGCATGGTGCTAAGTCAGGCTCGGTTGTTTTGTTGGATGCAGAATCTGGCGATGTACTGGCTATGGTTAATCAGCCCTCTTATAACCCAAATGACCGGAGCTCACTTGATTTGAGGGCGCTGCGTAACCGTGCCCTGATTGATTTGTTTGAACCAGGGTCACCGATTAAACCACTAACAGTCGCATCGGCTATCAATAGTGGCCACTATAAGGCTGATGACGTCGTTAATACTTCTCCGGGCTATCTCCGTTTGGGGAATCAAAGTATTCGTGATTTTCGTAATTATGGCGCAATGGATCTGACAAAAATTATTACCAAATCCAGTAATGTGGGGGTGGCCAAAATTGCGCTTTCGATGCCAATTGACACGGTTTGGTCATTTCTGCAGCAGTTGGGTTTGGGACAGGGAACCGGTATTGGTTTTCCCGGTGAGGCAATTGGTACTCTGGTTGCTCCGAGGGAAGGGCAGCGGGCTAAGATTGCAACGATGGCTTATGGTTACGGTTTGGCTGTTACGTCACTGCAACTGGCACAGGCTTATCAGGTCTTGGCCAATCATGGTTTGAAAAAATATGTTTCTCTGATTAAAGGCGGAGACAGGCTGCCGGATGAGCAAATTTTGTCAGCATCAACAGCCAATCGTGTCGTGGAAATGATGGAAACTGTGACGCTTCCAGGCGGAACCGGAACAAGGGCTGTTATTCCGGGTTACCGGGTTGCCGGTAAAACCGGTACGGTTCACAAAGTAGGTTCAACCGGCTACGAGTATGAGTATATGGCTGTTTTTGCTGGTATTGCTCCTGTGTCGGACCCCAAGGTTGTCGCCGTTATCTGGGTGGATAGCCCTTCAGGACGTGAATATCATGGTGGTGAGGTGGCGGCACCTATTTTTAGTCGCATCATGGGGAATGCTTTGCGCTACCTGAATGTGCCGCCGGATAATATAGCTGAAGGGACAAATGATGAGCACTGATCGTTTTGTTACCTATGTGCTGGAGGCGGTTACAGCCTTATTTCCTCCTTTATCAGAGCTGAAAAAGCCTGAGGGTGTTCTCTGTATTGATTCCCGCCGTATCTCAGAGGGTGATGTTTTTGTTGCATTGAATGGCACGCGCCATCGGGGACTGGATTTTATCCCGGAGGCTAAAACTCTGGGTGCCGGTCTGGTTTTACTTGAGTCAGATTGTGATGATTTCTATCTGGTTGACCAGCTGCCGGTTGTTGCTTTAAAGCACCTGAGGCAGCGTTTGGGGTATTGGTTAGCTCAGGCGGGTGAGTTATCGGGCAATGGGCTGCACCTGATTGGTATTACCGGAACCAATGGTAAAACATCGGTTAGTCACTATTTGGCAACTATGTTGGAAGGTTTACAACAAAAGGCTGCGGTAATTGGTACTGTCGGTATTGGAGCTCCTGGAGCGCTGAGAACGGCAACACACACGACCCCTGATTTGATTCAGTTGCATAAAGTGATGTCGGAACTCAAGCAGGAAGGTTATACCTACCAGGCGATGGAGGTCTCCTCCCATGCACTGGATCAGTTGCGTACAGCTGGAGTTCCTTTTGAGGTAGCCGTGTTTACCAACCTTAGCCGTGATCATCTTGATTATCATGGCACGATGGCTGCCTATGGTTATGCCAAATCCCAGCTGTTTACCCGGTATCCTATACATTATGCGGTCATCAATGCTGATGACGCTTATAGCGCAACGCTGGAACAGCATATCAATCAGTCTGATCGCCAACCCCGGATTTATCGTTATAGCCTGAATGCCAGCGAGGCGGACCTTTATTGTGTGAGTTGCAGGGCCGGGTCTCGGGGGTTCGCTCTGTCGTTGGCTGGTCGTTGGGGGGAATTTACTTTACAGCTCCCTCTGTTGGGTCGGTTTAATGTTGCGAATGCTTTGGCCGCAGCAACGACCTTATTGGCTCTGGGCTTTACTGCAGCTGATGTTGTGACCCAACTGGAAAGTGTCCGGCCTGTTGCAGGTCGTATGCAGCTGGTTTTCCCTTTACAGGTACAGGGTGTGCCTCAACCTCAGGTGGTGGTGGATTATGCTCATACACCTGATGCCCTGGAAAATGCTCTTTTAGCTGTTAAAGAGCATATTCAGGGACGCCTTTGGTGTGTTTTTGGTTGTGGTGGTGATCGTGATGCCGGTAAGCGTCCGATTATGGCAGAAGTCGCATCGCGCCTTGCTGATGAAGTCGTTCTTACCAGTGATAATCCACGTACAGAAGATCCTGTTCATATTTTGTCCCAAGTTAAACAGGGGTTGTTGAAGCCTGCAATATTCTCATCGGCTGACCGGGCCGAAGCGATTCGAAAAGCTGTTATGAGTGCTGATCCTGAGGATGTGATTCTGATTGCCGGTAAAGGCCATGAAGCGTATCAGGATATTCAAGGGGTGCGGCACCATTTTGATGATGTGGAGCAGGCAAGACTCGCCCTGGATCTGCGCTCCTCCGAAAACACAAAAGCAAAAGAGGGATTGCTATGATACGTTCACTTTCTTTTGCTGAGCTGCAACAACGTTTCGGTGGTGAGTGTTATGGCTCTCTTAACGGTTTCACTCAACTGGAAACTGACTCTCGCCAACCTTTGGAAGGTAAGGTGTTTCTGGCTTTAAAAGGTGGACGCTTTGATGGCCACAGGTTTTGTCAGCAGGCAAAAGAGCAGGGAGCCACAGGCCTTGTGGTCAGTGATTACCAGCCTGGTATTGACCTGCCCCAGTGGTGCGTACCGGATACCCGAATTGCTTTAGGGCAGATTGCTCTGTTTAACCGAGAACTGTTCCGGGGAGGCGTTATCGCTATTACCGGCAATAGCGGTAAAACCACAGTAAAGGAGATGCTGGGCTCAGTTCTCAGTCAAGCTTTTGGCTCGGACTCTGTATTGATTACGGCAGGAAACTTTAATAATGATATCGGTGTGCCTCTGACGCTTCTGCGGC
Organism: Oceanospirillum sp.; assembly: GCA_048268485.1. GTDB lineage: Bacteria > Pseudomonadota > Gammaproteobacteria > Pseudomonadales > Halomonadaceae > Oceanospirillum. Next base: position 115,367 of record JBLWVL010000003.1, on the reverse strand, counting down.
TCTCTCCAGAGCACCGGTTTGCAGTGATTGAGCTCGGCGCTAATCATTTGGGAGAGATTGAGTATTGTGCCGGTTTAGCGAAGCCGGATATTGGTGTTTTGCTGAATGTGACCGGTGCACATCTGGGTGAGTTTGGTTCCACGGATAATATCGCTCAGGCCAAGGGTGAGTTGATTTTAGCCCTGGGTGAAGACGGCTGCGCTATCATCAATCAGGATGATGCCTATGCAGAATACTGGCGTTCTTTGGCGTCGGGCTGCAGGCTCACAAGCTATGGCGCTAACTTTGGTCAGGCTGATGAAGGTGCTGAGATTAAGGCTCAGAATATACAGATTAAAGATGCAGGTTATACCCTCGATCTCTGCTTTCAGCATGATAGTTTCCCCATTTCTCTTCAGGTTCCGGCGCGTCATAATGTCAGTAATGCTTTGGCGGCTGCGGCTGCGGCATTACAGTTAGGCGTTTCTTTGCGGACAATAGCTGAAGGTCTTGGGCGCTTTTCTGGTGTAGTAGGGCGATTGCAAATCGTTACTGGCTTTAAACAGTCGAGTATTATTAATGACAGTTACAATGCCAACCCCGGATCTGTCAGAGCTGCTATAGATACACTTATGGACTTCAGTGGTCAGCATATACTGATATTAGGTGATATTGGCGAACTGGGCGATGAGTCGGTACAAGCTCATACATCACTAGGGGAGTATGCACGGGAAAAGGGCGTAGATTATCTGTTCACTTATGGTGAGCTGACCCGGCATACCGCTGACGCCTTTGGCGCTAATGCCTGTCATTTTACAGACCAGCTACGACTTGCGGAGTCGGTGAAAGTGCTGCTGACACAAGATACCGCTGTACTGGTGAAAGGTTCCCGTAATATGCAGATGGAGGTGGTGGTGGAAGCATTAAGCTCACCTCCTTCAGCGGACTGAATAACAATAATGGTCTTTGGTTCAGGTTCAGGCTGAGCAAGGCTTCAATTTACATTTATCACGAAAAACCCCGAAGAGGGTATAACAGGGAAATAACCTACAGATGCTTCTGATTCTTGCTGACTGGCTGTCCCAATATTACAGCGCATTTTCTGTGTTTAACTATCTGACCCTGCGAGCGATTCTGGGTGTGCTTACGGCCCTGTCGCTGTCGCTTTTCCTTGGCCCTTGGATGATCCGCAAGCTAGTATCGGCGCAGATCGGTCAGGCAGTGCGTGATGATGGCCCGGAAAGTCATCTGAGTAAGAACGGAACCCCGACCATGGGCGGTGCTTTGATCATCAGTGCCATCGCAATCAGTACGTTACTGTGGGGAGACTTATCAAACCGTTATGTCTGGGTTGCACTGGCTGTTACTCTGATGTTTGGTGCCGTGGGCTGGGTTGATGATTACCGCAAGGTAGTTGAGAAAAACTCCCGGGGCCTACCCGCGAAATGGAAGTATTTCTGGCAGTCTGTTGCCGGCTTGGGGGCTGCTGTTTTCCTGTTTCAAAGCGCCCCGACCGCAGCCGAAACCTCTTTGATTCTGCCCTTCCTGAAAGACTTCAGCTGGGAGATGGGGGTCTTCTTCGTGGTCTTAACCTATTTTGTTATTGTGGGTACCAGTAATGCAGTTAACCTGACCGATGGTTTGGATGGTTTAGCTATTTTACCCACGGTGATGGTGGCCTCGGCCCTCGGGGTTTTTGCTTATGCATCGGGTAATATCGAGTTTTCAGCTTATCTGAAAATCCCTTATATCATTGGCTCAGGTGAGCTGCTTGTATTCTGTGCGACAATTGCTGGTGCCGGTCTTGGCTTTCTTTGGTTTAACACCTATCCGGCGCAGGTTTTTATGGGCGATGTGGGAGCATTAGCGTTAGGTGCTGCGCTGGGGGTTGTTGCTGTTATTGTACGACAGGAAGTTGTGCTCTTTATCATGGGCGGTGTCTTTGTGATGGAGACGGTCTCAGTTATTTTGCAGGTGGCTTCTTTTAAACTGACGGGTCGCAGAATCTTTCGTATGGCACCGATTCACCATCATTTTGAGTTAAAGGGATGGCCCGAGCCCCGTGTGATTGTCCGTTTCTGGATTATCACGGTTGTATTGGTTCTGATTGGCCTTGCGACCTTAAAGCTTCGTTGATTTATGCTGCCGGCCTTTTCACGTGGGTCAACCGGAGCGTTGATGTGCAAAGGTCAATGTTTAATGAACTGCCGTTTCAGTAGAGGGTGTTTTTGTGTCCCATAGCGTCGTTATAGGTTTAGGTCAGACCGGCATCTCCTGCGCCCGGTATCTGGCAGGCAAAGGGGAGCATTTCGCTATTGCGGATACCCGTTTTAATCCTCCTGGTCTGGTAGAGTTTGAACGTGAGTTTCCTGGTGTTGAACTTTGGCTGGGCCCTTTGGATGCAGGTCAGCTTTGCGAAGCGACCCGGTTGATTGTAAGTCCTGGTATTGCTGTCAGTGAACCCGCGATTGCCAAAGCTATGGCTTCAGGTGTACCTGTTGTGGGTGATGTGGAGCTATTTGCGTATGAGGTTTCCGCTCCTGTTGTGGCCATTACCGGCTCTAATGCGAAGAGCACTGTGACGAGCCTTGTGGGCTATATGGCTGAAAAAGCGGATATTAATGTAGGTGTGGGTGGCAATATAGGCCTTCCGGTTCTTGATCTTCTGGCCGAAGGTGAAAAAGAGCTTTATGTACTTGAGCTCTCTTCCTTTCAGTTGGAAACGACCCATAGCCTGAGAGCTCAGGCGGCTACTATTTTGAACCTAAGTGCAGACCATCTGGATCGTTATCCGGATATGCTGGAGTACAGCCTGGCGAAGCAGCGTGTTTATACGGGTTGTAAGTTGGCAGTGGTCAACAGAGGGGAAGACGCGACGTTGCCGGTGCATGAGTTTAAAAGTGATTTGGTTAGTTTTGGTTTGGATAAGCCTGAGCCAGGTCAGTTTGGCTTGATCTCAATGGATGGTCGTCAGTGGTTATCCCAAGGCGAAAACGCGTTGATACCGGTTGATGATATTGCGTTGAGTGGTCGTCATGGTCAGCTAAATGCTCTGTCTGCGTTAGCTCTTGGCCAGGGGGCTGGTATCCCTATGAGTGCAATGCTGGATGCGCTGAAAGACTTTCAGGGACTGGATCATCGTTGTCAGTTGGTACTGGATCATGGTGGGATCAAGTATATCAATGACTCTAAAGGTACAAATGTCGGTGCCACAGTTGCTGCATTGAACGGTCTTGCGGTGGATGGTCGTATTATTCTGATTGCCGGCGGAGATGGTAAAGGAGCTGAGTTTGATAGCTTGGCAGCGCCGGTTGCTGAATATTGTAAAGCTGTGGTTCTGATTGGCCGCGATGCTAATGTTATTGCAGAGTCTCTGGCGCCATCCACTCCTGTTTTCAGGGCTGTGTCGATGGAAGATGCCGTGAAAAAAGCGCACGGACTGGCTGTGTCAGGAGATCAGGTCTTGTTGTCTCCGGCGTGTGCGAGCTGGGATATGTTCGGAAGCTATATTGTTCGTGGCGATGCCTTCACGGCTGCAGTAAAGGAAATCTGTTGTGCAGGCTGATCGTAAACAGCAATTGATTGATAAATGGCAGGCAATGGCCGGGAAAGCAAAACAGCTTTCCCTGAATCTCTATGAGGTACTGCAGCCATTATTAGAGTTATTGAACCTTGTCCATGTCAACAAAGAGATGACCCGCCGTATCGATGGCTGGTTGCTTTTTTCATCCCTGTTTCTACTTTTTCTGGGCTGGCTGATGGTGACATCGGCATCTATGGAAATTGCCGGTAGCCGCTACGGTAATCCTTTCTTTTTCAGTATCCGGCACGGTATCTATCTGGTGATGGGGCTTGGGCTTGGACTTTTAGTGGCCTTGGTTCCTATTCGCTGGTGGTATGACAACAGCTTTGCCTTGTTATTGACAGCGTTTCTGCTGCTGATCGCTGTTTTGCTTCCGGGTATAGGTCGCGAAGTAAATGGTAGCTCCCGCTGGATCTCGCTTGGGATTGTTAACCTGCAGGCATCAGAGCTGGCTAAGCTTTTTATGGTGGTCTATCTGTCGGGTTATCTGGTTCGGCGTCTGGATGAAGTGCGTGAGCACTGGTCCGGGTTTATGAAGCCGTTGGCTGTGATGGGCTTTATGGGGCTTTTGCTGATAATGGAGCCGGACTACGGCGCTACTGTTGTGATTCTGGGTAGTATGTTAGGCATGCTTTTTCTATCCGGTGTCGGAATGAAGCGTTTTATCACGCTGATGCTCAGTACTATCGCTATGGCAGGGTTTATTGCACTGCTGCAGCCTTATCGAATGAAGCGTCTGACCACTTACTTTGATCCATGGGCTGCTCAGTTTGACTCTGGTTATCAGCTGACCCAGGCACTGATTGCATTCGGGCGTGGGGGCTGGGATGGTCTGGGGCTTGGAAATAGCGTTCAGAAGCTCTTTTATCTGCCTGAAGCTCATACTGATTTTGTCTTTGCTATTCTGGCGGAAGAGCTGGGGTTATTTGGAGCTCTGATTACTTTATTTGTCTATGGCCTTCTGATTTATCGGATGTTTGTTATTGCCCGGAAAGCCGGTGAGCATAAACTCCTTTTTCACTGTTATGTGGCTTTTGGTCTGGGGCTGGTTATTGCAGCGCAAACTTTTATTAATATTGGTGTGAACACCGGCCTATTACCAACGAAGGGGCTAACATTACCCTTTATGAGTTATGGTGGCAGCAGTTTGTTAATTAGTTGCGTCATGGTTGCTATCTGCCTGAGGATAGATCAGGAAACCCGTCATAAAGTTGATTTGTATGAGCAAAAAAGAGCTAAGTATGCCAAGCGATATAATCGATAAAGATCGGGAGCATTCAGTGCCTACTGCTATGGCTATTGAAACAGGTCGTTACGCGGGTAAAAAAGTGATGCTGATGGCTGGTGGCACTGGTGGCCATGTTATTCCTGCCTTGTCTCTTGCGGAACGCTTTATGGCTGAAGGTTTGCAGGTTGAATGGCTGGGGAGTCCTCAGGGTATTGAGAACCGACTGGTTCCGGCGGCAGGTATCGCCTTAAATCACATCGATGTTGTGGGGTTGAGGGGTAAGGGGTTGCTGCGAAAACTGATGGCCCCTTTTTTGGTCCTTAACGCCGTTAAGCAGGCTCTTGTTATTTTGCGTCGTTTTAAACCGGATTTTGTTGTGGGCTTAGGTGGTTTTGCCAGTGGTCCGGGAGGTATTGCAGCCCGGATTCTGGGTATTCCTGTTTTTATCCATGAACAAAATGCCGTAGCCGGTATGACCAATCGCTGGCTTTCGAAAGTGGCACGGCAAACCTTTGCGGCTTTCCCCGGTGCATTTGATGAGAAAGTAGGTGCTATTGTAACCGGTAACCCTGTTCGTGAGAGCCTGTTGGCTCTCCCTGAGAAGACCCTGCACCCGCTACCAATAAATATCCTGGTTATAGGGGGGAGTCTAGGGGCGCAGGTGTTTAACGAAAGGTTGCCGGAGGCGTTATCAAAAATACAACCTGAAGTGCGCCCTGACATCTGGCATCAGACGGGTAAAGGCAAGCTTGAGATGACGGAAAAAAACTACCAGCACTTTAAAGTCGCTGCCCGCGCGCAGGAGTTTATTGATGACATGACCAAGGCTTTCGATTGGGCTGATTTAGTTATTTGTCGGGCAGGAGCTCTGACTGTATCTGAGTTGGCAGCTGCAGGTCGTGCCTCTGTGCTGGTTCCTTTGCCTATTGCGGTTGATGATCATCAGACGGCGAATGCACGCTTTTTAGTTGAAGCGGATGCAGGTATTCTGCTGCCTCAAAAAGAGATGGATGCTGATCATCTGTCTAATGTGCTCAGAGATCTGGTCAGTGATCCTGAAAAAATTATAACGATGGGTAAGAATGCTCGTCGTGTTGCGCGACCACTGGCAACGGAAGCGGTCGTTCAAGGGTGTTTGGAGAAGCGTTTTGGCTGAAGAAAAAGTGGGTTATCAAGTCCCTGAAATGCGCCGCATTCGTCGGATTCATTTTGTTGGTATCGGCGGCGTTGGTATGTGTGGAATCGCCGAAGTCCTTCTTAATCAGGGGTATTCTATTTCCGGTTCTGATCTGAAGAAGTCTGCCAGTGTGCAGCGCTTACTGGACTTGGGTGCTGAAGTATTTATCGGGCACGACGAAACCAATGTCTATGGCGCAGATGTGATTGTGGTTTCAACAGCGATCAACACAGATAACCCTGAAATTGCTTATGCCGTGCAGCGACGTATACCGATTGTCCGCCGTGCCGAGATGTTGGCGGAACTGATGCGCTTTCGTCATGGTATTGCTGTGGCTGGTACTCATGGTAAAACTACCACAACCAGTCTGATGGCTACTGTTTTGGCGGAAGGTGAGCTTGATCCGACATTTGTAATTGGTGGGCGTTTAAACAGTGCTGGTAGCAATGCCCGGCTGGGGGAAAGCCGATACTTGGTGGCTGAAGCCGATGAGAGTGATGCTTCTTTCCTGCATCTTCAGCCTATGGTGGCAATTGTTACTAATATTGATGCTGACCATATGTCTACTTATGGCGGTGATTTCAGTAAGCTGAAACAGACGTTTATCGATTTTCTGCATAATCTGCCTTTCTATGGACTGGCTGTTATCTGTGTTGATGACCCCGTTGTACGTGAGCTGATTTCTCAGATAAGTCGTCCGATACTTACTTACGGCTTTAGCCATGATGCGGATTATCGAATTGCCAACTTTACTCAGCAGGGGCAGAAAATTAGCTTTACAGCGATTCGTCCTGATGGGCATGCGGATCTTGATATTACCCTGAATATGCCGGGTCAACATAATGCTCTGAATGCGCTGGCTACTATTGTTGTTGCGACGGATGAAGGGGTAAGTGATGAAGCGATTGTTGCCGGTTTAGCACGCTTTGATGGTGTAGGGCGCCGTTTTCAGATTCTTGGTCAGTTAGAGCATGAAAAAGGACTGGCGATGCTGGTGGACGATTATGGTCATCATCCAACAGAAGTAGAAGCCACGATTAAAGCGGTACGCAGTGGTTGGCCTGATAAGCGCTTAGTGATGGTCTATCAGCCCCATCGATATAGCCGCACGAGGGATCTGTACGAAGATTTTGTTCAGGTGCTTTCGGGGGTAGATAAGCTACTGCTGATGGAGGTTTATGCAGCCGGTGAGGAAGTAATTCCTGGTGCAGAGGGGCGTTCACTGAGTCGCAGTATCCGTGAAAGGGGCCAGGTTGAACCTATTTTTATTCCAGAGAAATCGGAGCTTAAATCAGTGCTCAGATCAGTTTTGCAGGATGGCGATATTTTACTTCTGCAGGGGGCAGGTGATATCGGTGGCCTGGCAACAAACCTGAGTACTGAGGGATTGAAGGAGTTCGGTGATGAGTGAGTTTCAAAGCCCGGGAGCCCCTCTGCGTGTGGCTGTTTTGTATGGTGGAACCTCAGCCGAGCGCGACGTATCCCTGAAAAGTGGCCAAGCTGTGATTGCGGCACTGAAAACAGTAGAAATTGATGTTGTCGGTATTGATATTAATCACAGCGGTGATTGGTTACCCTTATTGCAGCAGGCTGATTTTGATATCGCATTTCTTGCCCTGCATGGACGTGGTGGTGAGGATGGTACGATACAGGGGTTACTTGAGTGCCTGGGGATCCCCTATACTGGTAGTGGTGTTTTGGGCTCTGCCCTTGCAATGGATAAACTGAAGACCAAACAGGTTTGGCAGACACTCGGCCTGCCTACGCCGGGGTATTGTTGGGTTGATGCTTCCACAGATTTGGAGGCAGTTTGGCGGACACTGGGTGGTATGCCGCTTATGGTCAAGCCTGTTCATGAAGGCTCCAGTATCGGTATGTCTAAAGTGGATCGTCTGGATCAGTTGGAGGAGGCTGTCGCTAAAGCAGCTGATCTTGATAGTTCCGTCTTTGTTGAGCAGTGGGTAACGGGTAAAGAGTTTACCGTGACCATTCTTGACGGGGAGGCTTTGCCGGTCATCGGATTAGAAACTAATCACCAGTTCTATGATTATGAAGCCAAGTATCTGGTGAATGACACTCGCTATCTTCTGCCTTGTGGCCTTTCTCGCGAAGAGGAGGAGCGGATTCAGGCTCTTTCACTTAAAGCCTTTAATGCCGTGGGGTGTCAGGACTGGGGGCGTGTTGACCTGATGCTGAATGAAAAAAATGAACCTCAATTATTAGAGGTTAATACGTTACCAGGGATGACAGATCATAGCCTTGTACCTATGGCTGCTCAGGCAAAAGGGTACAGTTTTCCTGAGCTGGTGCTGGCAATAATTCAGGCTGCGAAGCAACGCTATGACTTTTAAACAGACTCGGTTTTTCGGGTGGAGGTTGTGTGTTTAGTTTGCCGGGGCGTATCAATTGGTTAAACCCTCTTGTATTAACTGGAGTTTTTGTTTTACTTGTGGCGGCACTCAAAGGAGTGCGGCCTTTACTTTATTGGCCGGTTGACGGTGTCCGGGTAGTGGGTTCTATTGAACATGTAGATAAAAAGCGCCTGCAGTATGTTCTGGCTGAGACTTTATCGGTTGGTTTTTTGGCATCAGATCTTAATGAAGTAAAAGAAGGCGTTGAAAGCTTACCCTGGGTTGCGAAGGCCCAGGTCAGCCGGGTATGGCCTGAGCAAATTGAAGTTGCTGTCACGGAAAAAAAACCTGTTGCAAACTGGTTGCAAAATGGCTTTCTTGACTCTAACCTAGTCGCCTTTTTCCCTGCAGATCGTGTCGATCATGAAGCACTACCAAAACTTGCGGGCCCTAAGGGATCCGGAAAGAGAGTTTGGGATTTTTATCGCGCTTTATCTGCACGTGTTAAGCCTCTTGGGCTAAGTATTGATGTCGTTTCTGTTGCTAAGCACGGGGCTTGGTCTGTTCATCTTGAGGGTGGTCCGTGGTTATTAGTTGGCAAAGAGCAAACGACAGAGCGTATTGGCAGGATTGGGGCGGTGTACTCAAGCCTTAAAGACCGTTGGAGTGATGTCAGGTTGATTGATCTTCGCTATCCGAACGGTTTTTCTGTTGAATGGGTGCAATAGAATTTATAATCTACGGCAGAGCCTTGGATTTTTTAGTTTGTATTTTACGGTTTACGTTGACGCGTTGAGGAGAATGCCCGGCTTATGGCTGCAAATATGACGAACAACAACATGGTTGTCGGGCTCGATATCGGAACATCAAAAATTGTTGCCATCGTTGGCCATAGGACAGCAGATGGTGAGGTAGAGATTGTAGGTATAGGGTCACATCCTTCCCGGGGGCTGAAAAAAGGTGTCGTTATCAACATCGAGTCCACGGTCCTTTCTATCCAGCGTGCAATCGAAGAAGCTGAGCTGATGGCTGGCTGTAATATCCACTCTGTTTATGTTGGCATTGCCGGCAGTCATATACGTAGTATGAACTCAGACGGTGTTGCAACGACCTCAAACAGAGAAGTAACAGAAGATGATATCGATCGGGTGGTTAGCTCTGCCCGGGAAAAAGCGACATCACGCATCACTACAGACCAGGAGATCATTCATGTTATTCCCCAGGAATATACAATTGATCTCCATGAAGGTATTAAAGAACCCCTCGGCATGTCTGGCCGTGAAATTAAAGTTCAGGTTCATTTAGTCACCGCCGCCGTTAATGCTATTCAGAATATTGTGAAGTGTGTTGGTCGTTGTGGTCTTGAAGTGGATGGCGTCATTCTGGAGCAGCTTGCTTCCAGTTATGCTGTACTGAATGAAGATGAGCGTGAGTTGGGTGTTTGTCTGGTCGATATTGGCGGTGGTACGACAGATATCGCTATATTTACAGAAGGTGCCATTAAGCACACCTCTGTTATTCCGATTGCGGGTGATCAGGTTACCAATGATATTGCGATGGCATTGCGTACCCCGACACAGAATGCGGAAGAGATCAAAATAAAATATGCATGTGCATTAACGCAGCTGGCGAGTGAAGAGCATGTATTCCAGGTGCCTAGTGTAGGGGAGCGTCCTCCGCAGGAGTTGTCACGGCAACGATTAGCGGAAGTTGTTGAGCCTCGTTATGAAGAGCTTTTTACACTGGTTCTTGACGAGATACGCCGAAGTGGCTTTGAAGATCTGATCCCTGCTGGAATCGTGCTGACTGGCGGAACTTCAAAAATGGAAGGTGTTGTTCAGCTTGCTGAGGAAATTTTCCATATGCAAGTCCGAATTGCGTCGCCAAGTAACATTAAGGGGTTGTCCGATGTTGTTGGAAATCCTATTTATTCGACGGGTGTCGGGTTGTTAGTCTATGGATTGGAGAATACGGGGGTGACGTCAAACTCCCGTGTGGCCTATATAGAAGAGCAGTCCCCCGGGCAGGCTGATGATATGAGCATCGTTGATAAGGTCAAAGGCTGGTTCAAGGGTAACTTCTGATTGAGCTGCGTTAAGTGCGTTTGAGGAGACTGAAACATGTTTGAGATTTTAGATAATGCAGCAAACGCCAATGCTGTCATCAAAGTTGTTGGTGTCGGTGGTGGTGGTGGTAATGCTGTTACCCATATGCTTCGTCACAACGTCGAAGGTGTTGACTTTATTGTTGCCAATACCGATGCGCAGGCATTGAAAAAAGTTGAAGCTAAAAGCATTCTTCAGCTGGGCAGTGAGTTGACGAAAGGTTTGGGGGCGGGAGCTAATCCTGAGGTTGGCCGCCAGGCTGCTCTTGAAGATCGTGAGCGTATCGCGGAACTTCTGAATGGCTCAGATATGGTGTTTATCGCGGCAGGAATGGGAGGGGGCACAGGTACAGGTGGTGCTCCGGTCATTGCAGAGGTTGCTCGGGAACTGGGTATTCTGACTGTTGCTGTTGTAACTAAGCCTTTCCCTTTTGAGGGCCGTAAGCGTATGGCGATCGCCGATCAGGGAATTCAGGCGCTTTCTGAACATGTGGATTCTTTGATTACTATTCCAAATGAGAAGCTCCTGACTGCACTGGGTAAAAACACCAGCTTGTTGCAGGCTTTTGGTGAGGCCAATAATGTGCTTCTCGGCGCGGTGCAGGGCATTGCAGATCTGATTACCCGACCAGGCATGATCAACGTCGATTTCGCTGATGTGCGTACGGTTATGTCAGAAAAAGGCATGGCAATGATGGGGACAGGAACCTCCAGCGGTGAAAACAGAGCGATTGAAGCGACAGAAAAAGCGATTCGGAGCCCTCTGCTGGAAGATATTGATTTGCGGGATGCTCGCGGTATTTTGGTGAATATTTCAGCCGGCTCAGACTTCTCTATTGGCGAGTTTACCGCAGTAGGTGACTTGCTGGACGAGTTTTCTTCGGAGCACTCGACTGTTGTTATTGGTACTTCCATTGATCCTGAAATGGACAGTAACGATGAAGTTAAGGTGACCGTTGTTGCTGCCGGGCTCGAGCAGGATCGAGCTACTCAAGCTCCTAAGCCTGTGGCTGCTGCCACGACTACTGCGAAGGCTCAAACATCGGCGGCACCGGTTGATTATACGAAGCTTGACAGGCAACCCGCGATTAATCGTAAAGAGCAAGATGCTGCTGTAGTTAAGAAGCAAGCTGAAAATAAATCGGATATGGATTATCTGGATATTCCTGCCTTTTTACGTCGTCAGGCTGATTAATTAAGAATGTCTCTTAATTTTAATTAATCCCAAACGAAACATCTGTAAAAATGCAATAAACTTGGTGGTGGCTTTTACTACGTATCTGTTAAGATACGGTTAATTCCTACCCAAAAGATAAAAGATATAGTCATGATAAAACAGCGGACCCTCAAGAATACAATTCGAGCAACAGGTGTTGGTCTTCACTCTGGTGAGAAAGTGTACTTAACCCTGCGTCCGGCTGCTGTCGATACCGGTATCGTTTTTCGACGTACTGATCTTGACCCGGTAGTCGAAATTAAGGCTACAGCGACTAATGTCAGTGAGACAACCATGTCCACGACAATTTCCCAGGGTGATGTCAAAGTCGGTACCGTTGAGCATCTGTTGTCCGCCTTGGCGGGTTTGGGGATTGATAATCTTTATGTTGAAGTAAGCGCGCCTGAAGTTCCTATTATGGATGGTAGTTCAGGGCCTTTTGTCTTTTTGGTCCAGTCTGCGGGGATTCAGGAGCAGGAGGCTGCTAAAAAGTTTATCCGGATTAATAAATCTATTGTTGTTGAAGACGGTGATAAGAGCGCATCCTTCCTGCCCTACGATGGTTTTAAGGTTTCTTTTGCTATCGACTTTGATCATCCTGTTTTTGCATCTCAGCGTCAGAAAATATCTATTGATTTTTCGAGTACCTCTTTTGTTAAAGAGGTGAGTCGGGCCCGTACATTCGGGTTTATGCAGGATATTGAGTTCCTTCGCTCGAAAAATTTAGCCCTTGGTGGCAGCATGGACAATGCTATTGTTGTCGATGAATACAGCATCCTCAATGAGGATGGCTTGCGGTATGAAGATGAGTTTGTTCGCCATAAAGTACTTGATGCTATTGGTGATCTTTACCTGCTGGGCTATGGCTTGGTCGGAGAGTTTAAAGGTGTTAAATCAGGCCATGGATTAAACAATAAGTTGCTGCGTGAGCTGCTTCAGCATGAAGACTGCTATGATGTGATAACTTTTGATGAGGCTGAAGCATCTCCTATTTCATATATGAAGCCAGCAGCGGCAGGCTGATATGTTTCCAGGTTTTTAAAGAACCTCCTGTTTGGGAGGTTTTTTTATGTCTCCGATTTATTGCGGGTTAATCGGGTTGGCGAATATGTTTTGCCAGTCTTGACAGGCTTTTCTGTAGCTCCGGATCACTGCATTTTTCTGCTGCGATAGTGACATCAGCTGCTATTTTTTCTGAGCGATGAGGTTTGTCTATAAGGGGGGCATCCTTTGTAATGCTTTCAGGGCGAACTTTAATCGTTACTTTCTCTATTTTGGCCCAGGTATAGTGTTGGTTTATCTTCTGCATTAACAATCTTTGCTGTAATCTGAGGCGGGTCAACAATGCTGCGGAGGTGATATGTATAATGATTTCGCTCCGGCTTATATTTGCCACTTTAGCTTTGCCCTGCATGGTGGATGGTAATATTGATGATATCTCTGTATCTAATTGTTGCAGAACCTCAGCTTTGTGAAACAGCTTGGCGAGTAAGGTGTTTTCTTTGTTAATAATCTCATTAAGGCGTTTTGTCGAGCGGTGTGATCGCATATACTGTGCCTGTAATAATAGGTTGGGTAATAAGTATTTTGTATACGGAAATAGCAAAAGGTTTGTTTAATGAATATCGTAATTTTCAATGATAGCCATTCAGCGTCAAAAAACCTACACATCCCAGGTTGGATGGTAGGCGTTTTTTTAACGGTATTCATTTTGGCACCTCTGTCAGTTGGTGGTGTCGGTCTTTACATGACGTTGAATAATGAATCTCCTTTATTGACAGAAGAGTCTGCTCAGGAATGGCTGCAGGATATTCGTAAACAAAAAGAAGACATTGATGTGCTGCGCCGCAATTCTCAGGAGCAGTTGGATGCGTTAACAGTACGTATTGCTGAGTTGCAGGCGCGCCTGGTTCGGCTTGATGCTTTGGGTAAACGTCTGACCCATATCGCAGATCTTGAAGAAGGTGAGTTTGATTTTGATCGCGCCCCTCCTGTTGGTGGGCCTGAGGCGATGGAAATGGGTGTGAGTGTTGAAGTTGATGACTTTGTGTCGACGATTGATGAGCTTGCCAGAACGATTGATGATCGTGAGCAGCAACTTCAGGTTATCGAGTCTTTATTGGGCAGTCGTAAAATTCAGGATGATGTTTTTATTGCAGGTCGCCCCATTAAGAAAGGCTGGTTGTCATCGAAATATGGTAAGCGTACTGACCCCTTTACTGGACGTATAGCCTGGCATGAAGGCGTCGATTTTGCAGGTAAGGATGGGTCTGATGTAATCGCTGTGGCGGCAGGTGTAGTAACCTGGGCTGGTCCTCGATATGGGTATGGCTTACTGGTTGAGGTGGATCACGGTGACGGCTATACCACACGTTATGCCCACAACAAGAAAGCCCTTGTTAAGCCCGGTGATATTGTGAGTAAAGGACAGGTGCTTTCTTTGATGGGAAGTAGTGGACGATCTACTGGCCCCCATGTCCATTACGAGGTGAGGCACAGGGGGCGCCCTATGGATCCCGCCAAGTTTATTTATCGCGCAAGTCGATAAACCCCGTTTGAATCATTTCTGCCCGCATAAGTACATGTTACTATGCGGGCAGAATTTTTTTATTTTTCCGTGCCTTAACGCTCTTATGCGTCCTCATAGCTGAAGAAATAACATGGTTGCATCTTTTTTAAAAAAAATTATTGGTAGTAAAAATGACCGTGAACTGAAGCGGTTGAGAAAGACGGTTAACATAATTAACGGTCTCGAAGATCAAATAAAGTCCCTATCTGATGAACAGCTACAAGCCAAGACGGTAGAGTTCCGGGAGCGCCTGGGGAAAGGCGAAGCCCTGGACTCCTTACTCCCGGAAGCTTTTGCCGTATGCCGTGAAGCCAGTGCCCGTGTGATGGGAATGCGCCACTTTGATGTGCAGCTTATTGGCGGTATGGCTCTTAATAGCGGTAAAATTGCTGAAATGCGCACCGGTGAAGGTAAAACATTGGTGGCGACTCTTGCGGTATATTTGAACGCATTGCCATCTAAAGGTGTGCACGTTGTAACTGTCAATGATTACTTAGCACGCCGTGATGCTGAGTGGATGCGTCCTCTCTATGAGTTTCTGGGGCTGACTGTTGGTGTCTCTGTTCCTGGCATGACCTCTGAACAGAAACGTGAAGCTTATGCCTGTGATATTACCTACGGCACTAATAACGAATTCGGTTTCGACTATCTTCGTGACAATATGGCGTTCAGCCTTGAAGATCGTGTTCAGCGTGATCTTTTCTTTGCCGTTGTGGATGAGGTTGATTCGATTCTGATCGATGAAGCCCGAACTCCTCTGATTATCTCTGGTGCTGTTGAAGACAGCTCGGAGATGTATCGCACGATCAATGCACTGATTCCTAAACTCCAGGAGTGCGTTGAAGAGGATGGTGAAGGTCATTTCACTAAAGATGAGAAGCACCGCACGGTAGAACTAACAGAAGATGGCCATCAGTTTGTTGAGAACCTGCTGATTGAGAAGGGCTTGTTGCCTGAAGGTGAAAGCCTTTATGCACCGGCAAACCTGGGCTTATTGCATCACATAAATGCAGGGCTGCGTGCTCATAACCTTTTCCAGCGCGATGTACATTATATTGTGCAGGATGATGAAATCGTTATTGTTGATGAGCATACTGGTCGCACCATGCCTGGTCGTCGCTGGTCTGAAGGCTTGCATCAGGCTGTTGAAGCCCGTGAAGGGGTTACTATTCAGAATGAAAGTCAAACCCTGGCTTCGACGACTTTCCAGAACTATTTCCGTTTGTATGAAAAGCTTTCAGGTATGACGGGAACCGCAGATACTGAAGCTTTTGAGTTTCATCAGATTTACAGTCTTGATGTGGTCGTTATTCCTCCAAATAAAACGGTTCAGAGGAAAGATCTGAATGACCTTATTTTCCTGACGATGGAGGATAAGTTTAATGCCATTATTAAAGACGTTAAATATGAAGTGGAACGCCAGCGTCCTGTCCTGGTTGGTACAGCTTCTATTGAGGCTTCAGAGTATTTAAGCCGACTGCTGACTAAGGCAGGTGTTAAGCATAATGTTCTGAATGCTAAGCAGCACGACAAAGAAGCTCATATTATTGCGCAGGCAGGCCGCCCTGGAGCCGTAACGATCGCTACAAATATGGCTGGTCGTGGTACTGATATTGTTTTGGGTGGCAGCTGGGAGAATGAAATCGAACAGCTGGAGTCTCCTGACCAGGCACAGATCGATAAAATTAAGGCTGAATGGAAAATACGTCACGATGCTGTTTTAGATGCTGGTGGTTTACATGTTATCGGTTCTGAACGCCACGAATCCCGTCGTATTGATAACCAGCTACGAGGCCGGTCAGGTCGCCAGGGTGATCCAGGTTCCACCCGTTTCTTCCTGTCTCTTGAAGACGATTTGATGCGTCTGTTTGCTTCTGAGCGTGTCCGTGGTTTCATGCAGGCGCTGGGAATGGAAAATGGTGAGGCCATTGAGCATCGCATGGTAACCAATGCGATCGAGAAAGCGCAACGCAAAGTTGAAGGGCGCAATTTTGATATCCGTAAGCAGCTGCTGGAATATGATGATGTTGCTAATGATCAGCGTTCTGTTGTTTATCAGCAGCGGGAAGATGTGCTGAAGAGTGAGTCAATTGCTGAGATCATCGACTCAATTCGCAGTGATGTTGTAAACGATGCTATCAGCACCTTTATTCCGCCGCAAAGTATGCCAGAGCAGTGGGATGTCGCTGGATTGGAGATGCATCTTGAAGCTGAATTTGCGCTACGCCTGCCAATTCAGCAGTGGCTGGAGGAAGATCAGCAGCTGTTTGAAGATAGCCTGCGTGAAAAAATTCTGGAGGAATTATCACAGCTTTACCGTGACAAAGAAGCTCATGTCGGTGAAGGCACGATTCGGCAGTTTGAGAAGCAGGTACTTCTTCAGGTACTGGATACTCGCTGGAAAGAGCACCTTGCAGCTATGGATCATCTGCGTCAGGGGATTCACCTGAGGGGTTATGCGCAGAAAAATCCTAAGCAGGAGTATAAGCGTGAATCCTTTGAGTTATTCCAGGAGATGCTGGGCAATATCAAGCATGATGCAATTCGTATTCTGAGCCATGTTCAGGTACAGCAAGAGGCTGATGTTGAGGAGATGGAGCGCCGCCGCCGGGAAGCACAGGAAGAGCAGGCCTACCAGTATCAGCATGCGGAAACAAAGGCTATGGGATCTGAACAGGAAGAATTACCTCAGGGTGAGGACGGGGCCCAACCCTTTGTGCGTGAAGGCCGAAAAGTTGGCCGTAATGAGCCTTGCCCGTGTGGCTCCGGTAAAAAATATAAGCAATGCCACGGTAAATTGAGTTAATCGAAAGTTGTCATCAGATATTTAGGATTGAGGAGTGTGGTCATGGCCGTTGGCCCATCGGAGTTACCCGTATTTAATACCATCTCAGGTGTACGTTTAGGGGTTGCTTGTGCCGGAATCAAAAAGCCGGGGCGTAAAGATGTTGTTGTTATTGAGTGCCCGGCAGATGCAACAGTTGCCGGTGTGTTTACTAAGAATGCTTTTTGCGCTGCCCCCGTACAGGTGGCAAAAAAACATCTGGAAAAAGCATCACCACGCTATTTTCTGGTAAATACCGGTAATGCCAATGCCGGTACTGGCTCTGGTGGTGTTGCTGCTGCAGCTCGTTGCTGCACCTCACTTGCAGAGAAGACCGATGTTGCTGATTATGAAGTACTACCTTTCTCAACAGGTGTGATCGGTGAGCCACTACCGGTAGATAAAATAGAAGCCGTTCTGGCAGATGCAGTAGCTGATCTGTCAGAGAATAACTGGGCTTCTGCAGCAGAAGGTATTCTGACAACAGATACCCGCCCCAAAGGTGCTGTTGCCACTGTCGAGATCAATGGGGAAAGTGTTCATATCAGTGGTATTTCCAAAGGCTCCGGTATGATTAAACCCAATATGGCAACCATGTTGGGCTATATTGCAACAGATGCAAAAATTGATCAGGCATTGCTGCAACAGATGCTTACCACAACAACCGATCGTTCGTTTAACCGCATCACGATTGATAGTGATACATCAACGAATGATGCCTGCATGCTGGTTGCTACCGGGCGATCTGCTGTCATTACAGCTGATGATACAGCGGCTGTTGAAGCTTTCCAGCAAGCGCTGGATAGTGTTGCCCAGCCCTTGGCTCACGCTATTGTGAAAGATGGTGAAGGTGCCACGAAATTTGTTGAGATCTCAGTCTCTCATGCAGGAAGTAGTGAGGAAGCTCTTGAAGTTGCCTTTACAGTCGCGCATTCACCCCTGGTTAAAACGGCGCTTTTTGCCAGTGATGCTAACTGGGGGCGGATTCTTGCCGCTGTGGGACGTGCTGATGTGAAGCAGCTGGATGTTGATAATATCAATATCTGGCTGGGCGATGTTCAGATCGTTGAGATGGGTGGTCGCTGTGCTACTTACACAGAAGAGGCTGGTTCCGCTGTTATGGCTCAGGAAAATATCTCTATTCGAATCGATTTGGCTCGAGGTGAATCAGCCGAAACAGTTTGGACAACAGATCTGTCTCATGATTATGTCAGCATTAATGCTGACTATCGTAGTTAGAAACTCTATCTGTTTGTTTTCGACTGAAAATGATTGAGTAGACTCCAGAGGGTAGGATGCAGATTGATGTGGCAATCATCATCATTGTCGCTTGTCATTAATCGGTATCCTACTTTTTTTGTTTTTGATACTAAGAAGTACAGGTGCCCTATGCCTAAGCATCTTCATGTTGCCGCTGCCGTTGTGCGTAATGAAAAAGGGGAAATCTTGATTGCCCGCCGTCCTGCTACTGTCGATCAGGGAGGACTCTGGGAGTTCCCCGGTGGCAAGCTTGCGCCCTATGAGACAGGCCGCCAGGCGTTAAATCGGGAGTTGTGTGAAGAGGTGGGCATTCAGGTCGAATCCGCTTCCCCTCTGATCCGCATTCATCACCGTTATCCGGAGCGAGCTGTTCTGTTAGATGTCTGGCAGGTTAGCAATTTTTCCGGAGAAGCTTATGGGCGCGAAGGGCAGGCTGTTCGCTGGGTCAAAGAAGAAGACCTGTCCCAATACACCTTTCCAGAGGCCAACAAACCGATTCTTAAGGCTCTGCGGCTACCTGATCATTATATGATCACAGGTGATGCTGACAATGAAGATCAGTGGTTGAAGAAACTTCATTTAGCACTTAATACGGGTATTGAGCTTATTCAGCTACGTGCTCATGATCTATCTGAAGATGAGTTTGCTAAGCGTGCTAATGCGGCACTTGAGCTTACACGGGCTGCAGGAGCTCTTCTGATTCTGAATGCTGAGCCTTCAATGCTTGACCGGGTTGACGCTGATGGCCTTCACCTGACAACCGAGCGATTGTCCCACTACTCCAGTCGGCCGGTACCTGCGAGTAAATGGCTGTCCTGTGCCTGCCATAATACGACGCAGCTTCAGATGGCCCTGGCCTTAGATGCTGATATGGTTACGTACAGTCCTGTTCTGGAAACGGAAAGCCATCCGGGTGTAGAGCCTTTGGGCTGGCAAGAGTTTCATAATGCTATCGAGCCTATTCCTGTCCCTGTTTATGCTTTGGGGGGCTTAGGACGCACGGATATTCGTCGGGCGCGGGGTTTAGGAGGGCAAGGAGTTGCGGGTATTCGGGCTTTCTGGCCCCAGGGGAAGGTCTGATTTTAACGTTTACCGGCCTCTTATGAGCGCTATATTTAGTCTGACCGCCACTAAATTGACTGAGATACCCCAACCGGTGCATAAAACCATGTTGGGGTATTGAGAGACTAACCTTTAGGGTACATATCCATTAGGTCACTGCTGGCCTCGTCAAAAGCAGTCTCCCCTGCAATTTTGTGGTTTTCGCTGGCCCACTCACCCAGGTCAATCAAGCGACAACGATCGCTGCAAAAAGGCCGGTGTATGCTCTCTTCATTCCAAACAACGTCTGTTTTACACGTTGGGCATTTTACGGTCAGTGGTTTCTTAGACATCTTTAAATCCGGTTAACAAAAGGTCATTTGATTCAACGATGCCTGATTTTATAGATCAGGCTTGCGTTTTGGTGTGCAGTTTTGCCAGTTTCAGATAACTCTGGTGGGCCTTCAGGCATTCAGATTGCAGATAAGCCAAGTCTCGGTTATTGACAATAATATCATCCGCTTTGCTTCGGCGTTCATCCCGTGACATCTGGGCCTTGAGAATAGCCTTGACCGTTTCACTATCGCTCTGGTCTCTTATAATTGTGCGTTCTATCTGAAGCGCTTCCGGCACATCGATTAACAGTACTCTGTCCGTCAGTTGATTTTGCCTGCTTTCAAACAGAAGAGGTGAAACCAAGATACTGTAAGGAGAGTCTGAGTCCGCCAGCTTGCTGATAATACGCTGGCGTATCGCTGGGTGGGTCACTGACTCCAGCCAGAGTCGCTCTTCAGGCTGCTGAAATACTTTCTCACGGAGCCATGGCCGGTTCAACGATCCATCACTCTTCAAAACCTCTGGGCCGAAGTGCTCTGATATCTCTGTTAGTGTGTCTGTGCCTGGCTCAACAACTGCTCTGGCCTCTATATCAGCATCAACGACACAGATATTTAATGTGGCAAAGTAATCTGAGGCTGCAGTTTTTCCGGAGCCAATCCCTCCGGTCAGACCAATGACTAATCTGGTTGTGTTCATGGAATCTTTTCAAACCTTAAAGAAATAGCTTAGCCATAATGGCGCGCACGGTATCAGGAAATGCGAGACAGAGCCAGCCTGAAAAAGCCAAAGCGGGCCCAAATGGAACTCCTCCCCGGTGTCCACGGTTCTTTACTTTGTAGGCGAGCCCTATGATTAATCCTGTAAGAGCGCTCATAATCAGCAATGCTGGTAGAAGACTGGCCCCCAACCATGCACCCAAGGCGGCAAGAAGTTTAAAGTCTCCGTAACCCATGCCCTCCTTTCCTGTGACCAGTTTGAACAGCCAATAAATACTCCAGAGTATCAGGTAACCTAATACGGCTCCCCATAGGGCTTCATTCAGAAAAGGAGGTCGATAAATACTCTGATACAGCAAGCCGCCCCAAAGCAATGGCAGGGTTAACCGATCAGGTAGAAGAAAGGTTTTAAGATCGATCGTGCTGAGTGCCAGCAGCAGCAGACTAACGATAAAAAAAGCGATGCCTGATGGTGATAAACCAAATAGCTGCCAGCTGACAACAGCAAGAAAGCCTGAGGTTATTTCAATAAAAGGATATTGAAATGAGATAGCGTTTTTACAGTTGTGACAGCGACCTTTTAATATAAGGTAGCTAAGCACAGGTATGTTCTGCCATGCTTTTATTGGCGATTGGCAGTGGGGGCAGTGAGAATTGGGCCATGCCAGATCAAACCGTTTATCACCTTGTGCAGGCTTATTACAGGAGGTATGGCTGAGAGCCTGGCATTGAGTCAGGAACTCGCTTTGAACCATGAGTGGCAAGCGGTAGATAATAACATTAAGAAAGCTTCCCAGTAGCAGTCCGATCAATGTAATCAATACAACTGTTACGCTGGGTTCTTTATTTAAAATCAGGATCAGATCGTTCATTAGAACAGGCTACCCATTTTGAAGATAGGCAGATACATGGCAAGTACCAGACCGCCCACCATAACGCCGAGTACAGCCACAACGATGGGTTCCAGCAGGCTTGTCATATTTTCCACGGCATCATCAACTTCCTCTTCATAGAAATCTGCGACTTTATTCAGCATGGTATCTAACGAGCCGGATTTTTCTCCAATAGAGATCATTTGAGTCACCATCAGGGGAAAAACTTGTGTCGTTTTTAAGGCGAAATTTAACTGCTGACCCATAGAAATACTATCTCTGGCCTGAATGATAGCCTGGATAAAAACTCTGTTACCGGCGGCTCCTGCTGCTGATGTCAGAGACTCGACTAAAGGAACACCGGATGTAAAGGATGTTGCAAGCGTTCGGGAGAATCTTGCAATAGAGGATTTGCGTAAAATTGAACCAATAACCGGTAATTTAAGCATCAGGGCATCAAAACGATAAGCGAAAGTTGCTGAGGATCGATACTTTCGAATCAGTAGCAGGGGAATCAGAATTATAAGGCTTACAATCAGCCACCACCCTTGTTGTACCCATCCTGAAAGTTCAAGCACTGCTCGGGTCACTGCCGGAAGCTCTGCATTAAAGTTGTTAAACAGTGACTCAAACTGAGGGATTACTTTGAGTAGCAATATCAGCATGACAACAGCGCTAATGGCTATGACTGTGGCCGGGTAATAGAGCGCTTTTTGGATTCTGGTTTTGATACGTTCAGACTTCTCTTTATAGATTGCCAGCCGATCCAGCATAGTATCCAGTGAGCCTGATTGTTCGCCAGCCTCAACGAGGTTACAGAAAAGTTTATCAAAAATCTGGGGGTGTTTACGTAGCCCTGTACTGAGCATATTCCCATCAGTGACTTCATTTCTGATATTCAGTATGACTGTCTGCATCGCAATATTTTCAAGACCTTCAGCGATTACGTTAAGAGATTGTATCAGGGGGATACCAGCCCGAACCATAGTGGCAAGCTGACGAGTGAAAAGTGTGATTTCACGTGACGTAATTTTTTGTTTTCTTGCCCTGAACCGTGTTGGTTTTCTGCGTATTTTTTTTAGAGTAATGCCTTGTTTTCGCAAATAGACTCTTGCCCGGCTTAGGCTCAATGCCTGAAGTTCACCATTGGCTTTATTGCCATACTGATCAACACCATACCAGATGAATACCCGGTATGACTGTTTTTCTGGTTTTTCCATAATGACGTATCCTCAGCTTCCTTCTGAATTAATGCTGGGTTACCCGGTGTATTTCCGCCAATGTCGTTACACCTGAACGCACTTTATCCAGTGCCGATGCTTTCAGGCTTGGGAAGCCTTCTTTAGCTGCTTGCTGGGCTATTTCTATCGCATTTGCATTATTGAGAATCATGCGGGCAATTTCATGAGTTACCGGTAGTAATTCATAAATACCCACTCTCCCCTTATAACCATTGTTGCACTGCTCACACCCCGTAGGCTCAAATAGTTTCAATGATGGTACTTCCGCACTGCTGAAGCCCGCCTCTACGAGAGAGCTTTCTGGAATTTCTATAGGTACTTTGCAGTTGCTGCATAGCTTTCGGGCCAATCGTTGAGCGATGATCAGGCTGACAGATGTTGCGATATTAAAGGATGGTATGCCCATATTATTAAGACGGGTCAGGGTTTCTGAGGCACTGTTCGTATGGAGCGTAGACAGAACCAGATGGCCGGTCTGGGCTGCTTTAATAGAAATTTCGGCGGTTTCCAGATCCCTTATCTCCCCAACCATTAAAATATCCGGATCTTGTCGAAGAAAGGCCCGCAGAGCCGCTGCAAAGTCGAGTCCGATCTTGGTATTGACGTTGACCTGATTAATACCCTCCAGGTTGATCTCTACAGGATCTTCCACCGTTGATATATTGCGCTCCGGGGTATTCAGTAGGTTTAGCCCTGAATAGAGTGTTACGGTTTTGCCGCTGCCGGTGGGGCCGGTAACCAGAATCATACCCTGCGGCTTAGCGAGTGCGTTCTTGTAGACCTTTTTCTGGATTTCCGATAAACCCAGTTCATCAATGCTCATTCGGGTTGCACCAGAGTCCAATACCCTAAGCACAATTTTCTCTCCCCAAAGTGTTGGCAAGGTATTAACACGGAAATCAATGGTGAGGGTTTTAGATACTTTTAATTTGATACTGCCATCCTGCGGGATGCGGCGCTCCGATATATCTAACTGCGCCATCACCTTTATACGGCTGGTAATACGGTGTCTGAGACTGAATGGTGGGTTCAGTACTTCATGCAGAATACCGTCGGTACGGTATCGGATACGAAAGCTGTGTTCATAGGGTTCCAGGTGAATATCTGATGATCCCATCCTGATCGCATTCTGCAGTACCTTATCGACAAACTTGACGATAGGGGCATCATCAAAATTGTTAGAGTAGGTTTCGTCTGATGGGTTCTGCTCTTCTGCTGAAACATCCAGATTTTCAATGGTTTCTTTTTCCAGCTGGACGAAAGCAGCTTCATCCTCTTCCAGGTACTCATTAACCGCTTGCGATAGCTGGTCGTAGGGCACGAGGACGGCCTCGGTATTCAGACCTGTCTGAAATTGAATTTCATCCACAGCGTTGAGGCTTGCAGGGTTGGTGATAGCCAGAAAAAGCTTTCTGCCGCGACGATACAGAGGTAACACCTTGTGGTGGCGGACAAGTTTTTCGCTTCCCAGGTCTTTTGGAAAGTGTTTTGGATTAAAGGCAGACAGGTCCATAAATGGCAGGCCAAGCTCCTGGGCTGCTGCCAGTGCTAATGCTTTGGGGGCAACCTGATGGCTGTCGGCTGCGCACTGAAGAAAAGAGGTATTCTGCTTTTTAGCCTGCTCTGTAATAGCATAAGCTCTGTCCTTGCTGAGCGCGCCTTCCATGATCAATCTTTTGGCTATTCCATCTAAGGTCACCTGGCTCTCCTCCATTGAGTGGGCATTTTTCCTTCAGTTTGCCGGGTCCGGGTATTTGCGCAGACTGAAAAAGGAAAATAGACTTTTTCAGAATACTATCTATTGTTATAAGTCAGCTCTTACTTAAATTTCTTTTTATTGTTTTGCTGTCATTCGTGCCGATCCGCTTTCATTTAAGTAGAGTTAGATTATCACTTTAAGGATGCGTTTCACTATTCAGAGGTGAAGGAAATGGAATTTACGAATAAATTAACCAATAAACCAGAACAGGGTTTTACCCTGGTTGAACTACTGATTGTCGTCACCATTATCGGTATTTTGGCGGCTGTGGCTGTGCCTCAGTATGGTGATTATGTCGCCAGTGCTAACAGGGTGGCAGTGCTTTCAGCGGCAGATGCCTACAAAACTCCAATTGGAATTTGCGCTCAGATCAAAGGGAGTTTCGATGGCTGTGACAATGGTGAAGAAAATATCCCTGATGAAATTACGGCTGCTGCTGATAACAAAGCGGTTGCTACATTAACGGTGACAGATGGAAAGATCAGCATAACGGCTACAGAAGATTTTGGTGGAACCTCCTACTGTATTACACCAACGCCAACCGGTGGCGTTATTACATGGACAACCATAGAATCAGCATGTTCTGGCTCTGGAACATAAATATAACAGGGTGCTCCACAATCTGTTCTATCTGGCTTAAGCCTCAGTTGATCGTCGTAAAAAAACCGAAGGTTTGCACCTTCGGTTTTTGGATTTGCAAAGAGCGCTGTTGTACAGATATTGGCCGCTCCTGGCCTAACGTGAGGCCTGTTTCTGGCTAATACATCGCTTGCTCTTCATCAATCACTTCTTTTAAGACTTCCAGGTACAGGCGATCTGCATCGGAGAAATCTTCCGGATCATCAGGAATCTTAACGCTGGTCAGGCTACTGATCTCATTAGCGATAACCGTGGCTGCATTTTGAGTGCCGGAGTGTTTGCGGGCAACCTCAAGGGACGCGGGAATAATTTCAGGGTCCTGAAGAAGTTTTTTAATAAACTGGCGTAGTTCGTTGATAACGCGGGTTTTGTTCATTTCGTTTGCGCTGCTCATATAAGGCTCCTTAGATGCCGTTCGCAATCTTATAATCTGATCTGTGGTGACGGATGACTGTGAATGTGGCGGAACTGGCTCTGGATTGAATACCGCCTTGCCAGAATTATATAAGCTGCCCGTCAGATTAAATAGACGTTTTTTTTCAATGGGCTTAGGGCTGCCGATCGTTAAATGAATCATTCTTAATTATTTCGTTGCCAGACCCTTAGCTGTCCTAACCAATCTTTATCACTCAGGTGCTGCTTAAGGATACCCTCTGATAGCGTCACGGGCAGGCTGTCGGCAAGATAGAGGTCGATATCGATACGGTTATTCAGATAATGCAGTACCAGTTGGTTGCTTTGGAACTCAATGGGTAGTGCCCGCCATGCATATTGAAGTTGTCCGACAACGTCTTCTCTCAATGGCGGCAACTCCTCCAGTGGCGGTAAGTTGTCGTTTGAGTCGTTCTCGGCATCAATATGAAAGGTTATATCTGAGACCTCAGGGTGATGGTCGCGGATCAGTTGAGAGACCTGAACACCAATTTGATGACCTTCAGAAACACTGATCCTTGGGTTCACTTCAATATGGATATCGAGAAAAACGTCTGCCCCCATTTTTCGGGTACGAAGGCTATGAATAGCCCTGACGCAACAAATACTCTCTGCATGGCGTAACATATCACGTGTTTCTTCTTCCGGTAGAGCCGTATCTACCAGTTCCTTAATGCTGCCTGACATCAGCTTCCAGCCAATATGCGCAACCATCAGGCCAACAGTCATGGCAGCGATCTGATCCAGCCATTGAACACCAAGCATAGTACCACTGATACCAACCAGGACGACGATGGAGGAAAGTGCATCGCTACGACTGTGCCAGGCGTTGGCAATCAGAAGATCCGATCTGATTTTTCGTGCGACCCGCATTGTGTAGTGGAAAATCCACTCCTTACCAAGAATAGATATAGCGGCAACGACAAGTGCCGGCCAGCCAGGGGTTGCCAGTTTATCGGCTTGCCACAGACGAATAAAACTGTCGTAAGAGATCGCTCCTGCTACCGCGATAAGCAGGCTACCAAGAACCAGCGTGCCCATGGTTTCAAAACGAGCATGGCCATAAGGGTGATTTCTGTCCGGTTTCTGACGGCCGTAGTAGGTGACAACCATCACCATGGCGTCGGTTAGCAGGTCCGACAGTGAGTGAATGCCATCGGCGATTAATGCATGAGAATTGCTGGCCCAGCCGACAATAATTTTTGAGATGCCAAGAATCGCATCCAGAGCAGCTCCGACCAGGGTGACTTTATGTGCTGCTTTAGTCGATTCCTGTCGCATAGCAACTCCTGTGATAAGGCATATTAGCGAACTCTTAGAGGGAAAAAGAATACTAAGGTGAAATTGGGACGAAGGACAGTTGTTTACCACCGGGCTTTCCTAATCCGGAAGCCCGATGGAAAGAGCTGGTCAGGTATTGATTAAGCCCCGACTGTTCAGAATAGGGTTCGCATACATTTTCAGAATATAGTTGTGCAGTTTTTCAGGGATTAGCTCCAGGTGTTGTTCAAACTGATTGCGTTCCTGCTGTGTGATCATGGGTTTGCCACTAATATGTTCATAACCACCCAGCTTTTCAAGGGCCAGCCAGTTTGATGGATAGAAGCAATAGTTGTCCCAGATCTGGCGGTCAATCTGAGAAGCGGCTTGATCAGCATTGGTGAATTCACCGGATAGAGGCTGATCAAAATGAACATGTACACGCCCCTTGTGGCCGGAGATACCCTTAACGATGCTGTCGATATCTTCAAACTCCACTTTATTGTAACTGCCTTCAGTGGCTAAAGCGTTGAGTTCCCGCGCCTTCATCTCATCGCAGGGGTCATACTCGTATGAGATAGTGACCGGCACGATATTCAGCTCGTTAATCACCTCAGAAAAGGTTGGCCCTGAGTCTTTTTGCTTACGGCTCATGTAAAACATTTTAACGATAGCGGGATCCGTGCGATCGATACCATCTTTAGCCCGCCCCTCTTTCTGGGCGATCCAGATGGAATGTTTTTCTTCCAGTATGGAGAAGTTGATGTAGCCGGATAGCTGGGTCAGAGCCTTCATCATTTCACGTACGCCCTTGGCAGACCGCTTAACGATAAAGCTTTTGTTCAGGCGCATCAGATCACTGATATAAGGTTTTTGCAGTAGATTGTCGCCAATGGCGATACGCACCGTGTTACGTTGTGCCTGGAAGAGAGCATAATTTACAAATGCCGGATCCATGGCGATATCTCTGTGGTTGGCTATAAAAAGATAGGACTTAGAGGTATCCAGTTGCTCCAGGCCGGAAACAGTAAAACCATCCGTGGTATTACGAATCATACGATTCATGTAATCCGCAATTTGACTTTGAAACTCATCTACGCGCCTGATATTGGCAAACTGACTTTTTAACTTACGGCGAATGAGGGGGCGTAACAGAAAGCCGAGGCTCTGATGAAGTTGCGGAAAACGGAACTGACAGATTGCACTGATCAGTTCAGGGTTGTTAATAACCTCCTGAACAACCTCGTGTACTTCGTGGTCATAATAGGGGCGAATCTCTTTAAAACTGTCGTTTTCCGTTGTGTTCATGGTCTCTCTGGGTCCGTAATTTTTGGTTCAGGCAGTATGTGTCATTATGGAGGCCTCATCAGGTGGCCTGTGCTCTGAACGTCCTGATTAGATCATAGCGGCTATACTGGATTTAATTCGCTGATGCTGAAGTCTTTCCTGGATTTATAAGCAGAGTTTTCAGTTCTGCCCCAGGTTTGTTTGGCCGCCCAGCCACTCCGCAAGGGTTGGGATAAAACGTTTTAGCTCAAGTGTCATCAGTGTAAAGTCTGTGTCCAGCCGGGTCATAGGGTCCTCGTCGCTGTAGCTGTCTTTGGCTTCGTCCAACAAGTCATCTCCAAAACGCAGGCGCTTAATGGACAGATCATCATTCAGAATAAACTGAAGTCGGTCTTGCCAGTTGATCGCCAGCTTAACAACCTGTTTGCCGGTTTCGATATGAGCCAGAATCTCTTCTGCATCCAGTTCCTGCTGTTTGCAGCGGATCACACTGCCCTCTTCGAGATCAGAGCGCAGTTCGCACTGTCCATCCAGCTCCAGCCCCTGAGGGCGTTTACTGGCATCCCGCAGCCACTCTGTCATCACGATGCTGGGGCTTTGCTCGGTATTGAAAGGAACAACAGGCAGGGAACCCAGGGTTTGGCGCAGCAGATCCAAAAATTCATCGGCTTTCTTGGTGCTCGATGCATCAACCACCACCAGGTTGTCCTGAGGTGCGATATAACCCCAGGTAAAACTTGAGCGAACAAAAGCGCGGGGCGTTAGCTCGCTAAGGATATCCTCTTTAATGCTGAGCTTTTCTTTTCTGCCAACGTGGCGGTTCTCTTTGGCTTCCAGTTCTTCCACTTTTTCCTGAAGTGTTTCATTCACCACGGCTGCCGGAATCACCTTTTCCTGGCGGCGCAGGCAGAGCAGGATAGCGCCGCTGCTGGCATGGTATCGCTGTCCTGCGGTCGCAGCGGGCAATGTCCAGCCAAGCCGATAGGTTTCAATGCTTTTGCAGGGTTCGAATTTGAACGCTTCTAACTGGGATTCAAGCTGATTGAGATCAAGCTCAATATCGTTGTTGAGCTGAAAAAGCTGAAGGTTCTTAAACCACATGCGACAGGACTCCATCAATTCTGGGCGCGACATTATCCAATAAAGAACGCGGCTAAGCCAGATAATACGGGGAAAACCGTTGTTCTTACACTCCGTAACAAAAGTGTCAAACCTCTGGAGCAAAGTAAACCTAGGGCTTGAGCGAGACTTGAGTGTTGCAGAAATATTACTGTCATTTAAATGTAAGAAATCTGTCATTTTGCTTTGGCATGGTGTGCTGCTTAACGGTTGTATAGCGGGCATTTGCCTGGCCACTGCATTGAATGGCGGATAATAAAATCCGCAAACGAGGACTGTACATTCTATGAAAATTGCTACAGTTACGCGCGCGACCTCAGTTGTTCTGATATTGATCGCTGTTTCTTTGGCAGCAACGCTTTTTTGGGGGCTTAAGCGTCTTGATAGCGCTTTCTCCGCAACTCAATCCTATAACGAGTTGAAAGAAGAGGTTGCTCTTGACCTTAGGCGTACGCTTCAAGAATACCTGCAAACCGGCAATGCTTTAAAGTTGAGTGCGGCAGAGCAGGAAATTGACCGACTGACCTCTGAACGTTTGGCGCTTTTGCCTCCGGCCCTTGCTAGGGATATTGCGGATTCCCTGAATCGTCTGAAAGAAGGGGTGACTGGTGAATTTCGGGGAGCTGGCAAACTGGCGGGTAATCAGAAAGGGTTGCTTTTGCAGGCTGAGAAAGAGATTGCTGATGCCGCTGATGTAATTTATGACTATGCCGATGAAGGTGAGTCCGATAGCCCTCGCGTAGCTGCCGGATATTTTAAACTGTTGCACCACGTGAGTCAGTCCCTTGTTCAGGTAAAGTATCTGCGAGAGCAGTATATGGATACGGCTAATAGCAGCTATCGTGAATCTCTTTTGGAGCAAGTTGCGCAGTTGAAGGCCGATGCTGCGGAACTGAAGGCACTGCCTCGCCTTGATGTCTATGCCGAGGAGGAGGTTGATGAGATGCAGGCCCTGATGGGTTGGGGAGATGACTCAGAGTCCGAATCGGCTAAAGTGGATCTTGGCGATGAGTTGATCAGCGGTCTGCAGGGGCTTGTGCGCCGGTATCCGACAGAGCTGGATAATACCCTGAGTAACATTGAAGCTGGGGTGAAAAGCCGGGCTGCGGTCAATCAGTTAATTGCTGATGCTGAGTCGCAAATTTTGTCCGGGCAGGCAGATGTGATTGCCTATCGCCACACACTTGAGAGACAGGTTAAGCAGATTTTTATTGCTTATGTAGGGCTGATTGTGTTTGTCGCTATTATTCTGCACCTGTTTCAGAATCGTGTTGTACTGAAAACACTGCGGGAGTTGTCTGATGGTATCAGTTCGCTGGTAAAAAGCGGTGAGATGCGACAAATTGATGTGCATAACCCGGATAGTGAAACGGGTCAGATCGCGCAGAATTTTAATCGCATGATTGAAACTATGCAGAGTCAGCAGCAGGAAAAACATGCTCAGCTGACCCAGATTACTGATTCACTGGAAGTCGTGCTGACGGATATTGATACGATCAGTAAAACGGCCAATGAAACCCGTGATTATATTTCCAAGTCCCATGGTTTTACTGATGAACTGACTCGTTTGGCGCAGGACGTGGACGCCAGTTCTACCCAGGTGGAAAGTTTTGCCCGTGAAACTGCTAGTTTTATGGAAACGAGTCAGAACAGTGCCCGCAATGTGGAGCAGGCCAGTGAACAGGCTATTTCAACGCTCAGTAGCGGCCACCAATCCCTGGATGAACTTATCATGGCTGTAGATGAAGTCACCAGCATTCTGGATGTGATCTCCGGTATCTCTGAGCAGACAAATCTTTTGGCACTGAATGCCGCGATTGAATCCGCAAGGGCGGGGGAGCATGGTCGTGGTTTTGCCGTGGTGGCTGATGAAGTGCGAAATCTTTCCATGGAAACGCAAAACTCGGTTACCAAAATTGGTGGCATTCTTGGGCAGTTACGTAACTCGTCCGGTAATCTGAAAAACAATATGACGGATATCTCGGATGCTGCTGAGGAGCAAAAGAAAGCTTCCAGCGAACTTTTGGATATGTCCCGAACTGTTCAGGAGCATTCAGATAAGGCGGCTACCTTTGCTCACCAGGGTGCCAAAGTAGCCCGTCACCAGGTAGAGCAGGTTGAGGTCTTTATCTCCAGTATGGAAGAGATGGAGAAGCAGGCGCAGCAGGCTGAAGAGGTAATCCTTTCCGTGCAGACGGAGGTGCATGAAAAGGTGCTTTGGATCTCGAATGCACTGGGGGTTTCCCGGAATAAAAAGGAGTTTCTGCTCTGATCATCCTGGATTCTCTGTAACACTAATAAATAAAAGCAAACTAAAACCAGCCTCTGTCACGCTAAGTGCAGAGGCTTTTTTGTCTTCGTAAAGTCTGTACTGTTTTGAGCAGGCAGCAGATAAGGCTTAACAAATTGATTTGTGGTCTTTTTACAAACTGTGGGGCGTCGGTGCGCAAATTGCTGGATGGGGGGAATAAAGAGTATAATCGGGTGAATTTTGAAGAAGAGTGTTGCGCACTGGGTTGCAACGCAGTGTTGCCGATAAAGGATTCCGATACTCATGGGTGAATTTGCAAGAGAAATTCTGCCAGTCAACATCGAAGATGAGCTAAAACAGTCCTATCTGGATTACGCCATGAGCGTAATCGTAGGTCGTGCACTTCCCGATGTTCGCGATGGCCTCAAGCCAGTACACCGCCGTGTACTGTTTGCGATGCAGCAGCTTGGTAACGACTGGAATAAACCGTATAAGAAGTCGGCTCGTGTGGTCGGTGATGTAATCGGTAAATACCACCCTCACGGTGACAGTGCGGTGTATGACACTATTGTGCGTATGGCGCAGCCTTTCTCCATGCGTCATATGCTGGTGGATGGCCAGGGTAACTTTGGCTCCATTGATGGTGATAACGCGGCTGCAATGCGTTATACCGAGGTACGTATGGCACGTATCTCCCACGAGATGCTGGCGGATCTGGATAAAGAGACCGTTGATTTCGTTGATAACTACGACGGCACAGAACAGATCCCTGAAGTGCTGCCCACCCGTGTACCGAATCTTCTGGTAAACGGCTCTTCCGGTATTGCTGTGGGGATGGCAACCAATATTCCACCGCACAACCTGACAGAGGTGATCAATGGCTGCCTGGCTCTGCTGGACAATAGCGAGCTGACCATTGATGATCTGATGGAATATATTCCGGGGCCGGATTTTCCAACGCAGGGGATTATCAATGGCCGTGCCGGTATTCTACAGGCATACCGTACCGGCCGGGGGCGCATCTATGTCCGTGCCCGTCACCATATCGAGCGTGATGATAAAGCCAACAAAGAAACCATTATTATCACTGAGATCCCTTATCAGCTGAATAAAGCCCGGGTGATCGAAAAGATCGCTGAATTGGTAAAAGAGAAAAAGATCGAAGGCATTTCTGAACTGCGGGACGAGTCGGATAAAGATGGTCTTCGGGTGGTAATTGAACTGAAACGGGGTGAATCCGGTGATGTGGTTATCAATAACCTGTTCGCCCAGACTCAGTTGCAGAGTGTTTTCGGGATCAATATCGTGGCGCTGGAGAACAGCCAGCCTCGGGTAATGAATCTGAAAGAGCTTTTAGAAGCCTTCCTGCGTCACCGTCGCGAAGTTGTCACTCGTCGGACGGTTTATGAGCTGCGTAAAGCCCGTGAACGTGGTCATATTCTGGAGGGGCTGGCGATTGCCCTGGCGAATATCGATCCTGTAATCGAGCTGATCCGCCAGTCTCCATCGGCGGCTGAAGCGAAAGAAAAACTGATCAACGGCAGTTGGGCGCCGGGCAATGTGATAGCCATGCTGGAGCGTGCGGGTGCGGATTCATGCCGCCCGGATGAACTGGAAGCTCAGTTTGGTCTGCAGGATGGTGGTGAATACCGTCTGTCTCCGAATCAGGCTCAGGCCATTCTGGAGCTGCGTTTGCACCGTCTGACGGGGCTTGAGCATGAAAAGCTGCTCAACGAATACAAAGATATTCTGGAGAAGATTGCTGAACTGGCCGGTATTCTGGCGGATTCAGAAAAACTGCTGCAGGTGATTCGTGAAGAGCTGGAAGCGATCCGTGATCAGTACGGTGAAGAGCGTCGTACCGAGATCATCAGCAGCCAGCTGGATCTGACCATGGAAGATCTGATCAACGAAGAAGATATGGTCGTGACCATATCCCGTAGTGGTTACGCCAAGTCTCAGCCGTTAAGTGATTACCGTGCTCAGCATCGCGGCGGTCGTGGTAAGTCTGCAACCTCCGTGAAAGATGAAGATGTTGTTGAGCACCTGCTGGTTGCTTCCACTCACGATACTATTCTGCTCTTTAGCAACAAAGGTAAAGTGTACTGGCTGAAAGTGTACGAGTTGCCTCAAGCCGGTCGTGGTTCCCGAGGTCGCCCTATGGTGAACCTGCTGCCGCTGGAAGAGGGTGAGCAGATCAGCACCATTCTGCCGGTTCGTGATTACCCTGATGACCACTTTGTCTTTATGGCAACCGCTAAAGGCACGGTTAAGAAAACGGCTCTGAGTCAGTTCTCCCGCCCTCGTAGCAGTGGCCTGATCGCGCTGGATATTAAAGAGGGTGACCGCCTGATTGGCGCTGCAATTACCAACGGCAGTAATCATGTTATGTTGCTGAACAGTGCCGGTAAGATGATTCGCTTTGATGAGTCCAATGTGCGGTCAATGGGGCGTACTGCGGGCGGTGTTCGCGGTATGCGTCTGCCGGAAGAGGGTGATGTTCAGGTGATATCCCTGATCATCCCTCAGACTAATGAAGTGGCTGCGGAAGACGACGAAAACCCAGATAATGCTGTGACAGCTGAAGCGGTTTCTGCTGAAGAGAACGGTGAAGCGTCTGATAACCAGATCTATATTCTGACCGCTTCTGAAAACGGCTACGGTAAACGTACCTGCCTGGAAGCTTTCCCGGTTCGTAACCGTGGTGGTCAGGGCGTTATCGCGATGCAGACCAGCGATCGTAACGGTCAGCTGGTGTCTGCTATGCAGGTCAGCGACCTGGATGAGATGATGCTGATTACAGACAAGGGGACTCTGGTTCGTACTCGTGTTTCTGAGGTCTCTGTTTCCGGACGTAATACACAGGGGGTAACTCTGATTCGTCTGGGAGATGATGAAAACCTGGTTACAGCGGTACGCATCGATGAGCCGGAAGCCTCGGACGATGAGGTTGCCGATGAGCCTGAAGACGCTGCGAATACTGAGGGGCAGAATCAGCCAGATCAAGCCACTGATGCCCGTAGCAACGAAAGCACCGGCCCGGAAGCAGGTGGTGACGCTCAGGATTAATTGGTAAGCCGGGTGCATGACTATGTGCACTACGTAAAAGCATACCCGTCTGGCGAGGGCCTCCTCGCCGGAACTGTTTTATACCGGATGCGGTTTTGCCGCGTTGACATGACCTGAAGTTTCTGTGATGACTCAAAACCCTATTTGATCATTCCGTGGCAGCAGATCTGCCGGAACTTCGATTTTGAGAAGACCTAAATGACACGTCTCTTTAATTTTTGTGCGGGACCTGCGGCTCTGCCTGAAACAGTACTGAAAAAAGCTCAATACGAAATGCTGGACTGGCAAGGGCGTGGGTTGTCGGTTATGGAAATGAGCCACCGCAGCGACGATTATGTGGCGATCGCCGCTCAGGCGGAAAAAGACTTTCGTGAGCTGCTGAACATCCCTAATAACTATAAAGTGCTTTTTATGCAGGGCGGAGCCAGCAGTCAGTTTGCAATGGTTCCTCTGAACCTGCTGGGCAAGGGTGGCATTCCTAACTATATCGAAACTGGTGTTTGGGCTGGTAAGGCGATTAAAGAAGCGTCCCGTTATGCGGAAGGTTTACATATCGCTGGTAGCAGTAAAGACCGTGATTACACCTGCATGCCAGCCCAGTCTGAGCTGCAGATGTCTGATAATGCTGCTTACCTCCACTTTACCAGTAACGAAACCATTGGCGGGCTGGCGTTTGATTACCTGCCACAGGCTGATGTGCCTCTGGTCTGTGATATGTCTTCTGATATTCTGTCCAAGCCGCTGGATGTGACGCAGTATGGTGTGATCTATGCTGGCGCCCAGAAGAATATTGGCCCTGCAGGGCTGACACTGGTGATTATCCGTGATGACCTGCTGGATCAGGCGATGGCGGTTACGCCATCGATGATGAACTATCGCATTATGGCGGATAACGATTCCATGTATAACACCCCGCCGACCTATGCCTGGTACTTGGCAGGACTGGTGTTTGACTGGCTGAAACGTGATATTGGCGGCCTGGACAAGATGGCTGAGATCAATACCCGCAAAGCTGCGAAGCTTTATCAGGCGATTGATAACAGCGACTTTTATGCTAACCCGATTGCAGTCGCAAATCGCTCTCAGATGAATGTACCCTTTACATTAGCAGATGCGTCTCTGGATAAGCTGTTCCTGCAGGAGTCTGAGGCTGCTGGTTTATTGAATCTGGCCGGCCACCGATCTGTGGGTGGAATGCGTGCCAGTATCTATAACGCAGTACCGGAAGCGGCGGTTGATGCCTTGATCGCCTTTATGTCTGATTTCGAAAAACGCCACGGGTAAGCCAAGATGTCCGAAGCCGAACAGCTCGCGCTGCTGCGCGACCAAATTGATTCCATTGATCAGCAGATTCAGCAGCTGATTAATCAGCGTGCCCGGTGCGCGCAGCAGGTGGCGGAAGTCAAGCAGGCCTCCGGTTCTGTTGATGTCCATTTTTATCGTCCTGAACGTGAAGCTCAGGTTCTGCGCCGGGTGATGGATCGCAATGAAGGACCGCTGTCATCTGAAGAGATGGCGCGCTTGTTCCGGGAAATTATGTCGGCCTGTCTGGCTCTTGAAGAACCGGTTAAGGTGGCGTTTCTTGGCCCGGAGGGGACTTTTACTCAGGAAGCTGCTCTCAAGCACTTTGGCCACTCGGCTCTCAGTCTGCCAATGGCGGCTATTGATGATGTCTTTCGTGAAGTGGAAGCTGGAGCCGTCGCTTACGGTGTGGTTCCGGTTGAGAACTCCACAGAAGGCGTGATCAGTCATACTCTGGATAGCTTTATTGATTCCTCTCTGAAGATCTCCGGTGAAGTAGTACTGCGTATTCACCAGTACCTGCTGGTGGGGGAGAGCACCCGTAAAGACAAGATCTCCAGAATCTATTCCCATGCGTCTTCTCTGGCTCAGTGCCGGAAGTGGTTGGACCATCACTATCCGAATGCTGAGCGTATTGCGGTAAGTAGTAACGCCGAGGCTGCACGTTTGGTAAAAAGTGAATGGCACTCAGCGGCGATTGCCGGTGATATGGCGGCTCAGCTGTACGGTCTGGAAAAACTGGCTGAGAAGATTGAAGATCAGCCGGATAACTCGACTCGTTTCCTGATTATTGGTAACCAGGAAGTACCAGCCAGTGGCGAAGATAAAACCTCTCTGATGGTGGCAACCCGCAATCAGCCGGGAGCGCTGCATGACTTGTTGGAACCCTTCCATCGTCACGGTATCGATTTGACCCGTGTTGAGACGCGTCCATCTAAGGTGGGAGCCTGGAACTATGTTTTCTTTATCGACTTTGCTGCTCATGCAGAAAATGACAAAGTTAAAGAAGCATTGGCGGAAATCAGTCAGAGAGTATCTGATATTAAAATTCTGGGTTCTTATCCAAAGGGTGTGCTTTGAACGCTCCCTGAGGTTAGTGTGCAATAAGCAAAACCAGACGGGAGGCTTGGCCTCCCGTTTTGTTGTCTTGACCAAGTGCAGATAAGAACAGACAAGTACAGGCAAAGCGAAATAGCTAAGGCGGAATAATTATGGCGTGTGATTACATTGAATTAGCAAATAAAGGCGTTCAGGGTCTGCAGCCGTACCAGCCGGGTAAGCCGGTGGAAGAGTTGGAGCGTGAGCTGGGTATCAGCAATATTGTTAAGCTGGCCAGTAACGAAAATCCGTTAGGCCCAAGCCCTAAGGCGCTGGCTGCGATTCGTGACCAAATGCCGGAGCTAACCCGTTACCCTGACGGTAACGCGTTTCGTCTGAAGCAGGCAATTGCTGACAAACTGAATGTGGCCATTGACCAGATCACCTTGGGTAATGGTTCCAATGATGTACTGGAGCTGATCGCTCGTAGCTACCTGACCGCCCATAGTGCTTCTATGTATTCCCAGCACGCCTTCGCAGTTTATCCCATCGTGACACAGGCGATTGGCGCTCAGCATATTGCCGTGCCTGCAGTGAACTGGGGGCACGATCTGGATGCGATGGCTGAAGCGATCACCGACAAAACCCGCGTGATTTTTGTCGCAAATCCGAATAATCCAACCGGAACCTGGTTGAGCGAAAACGCAGTACGCACCTTTTTGGATAAAGTGCCGGAGCGCATTATCGTGGTTCTGGATGAAGCCTATACTGAATATGTTGATCAGCCGGATTTCCCGGATGGTATCAGCCTGCTGAGTGATTATCCGAATCTGGTGGTGACCCGTACTTTCT
Organism: Oceanospirillum sp.; assembly: GCA_048268485.1. Classification (GTDB taxonomy): domain Bacteria; phylum Pseudomonadota; class Gammaproteobacteria; order Pseudomonadales; family Halomonadaceae; genus Oceanospirillum. The sequence continues at coordinate 77,859 of JBLWVL010000003.1, read as the reverse complement.
CCAAAGCATACGGTCTGGCCGGTCTGCGTATCGGATACAGCGTCAGTCATCCTCAGGTTGCTGATATTTTAAACCGTATCCGCCAGCCATTTAACGCCAATATGCTGGCACAGGAAGCTGCTATTGCAGCCCTGAACGATGATGAATATTTGGTCAAAAGTGTTCAGGTGAACGCCGAGGGTATGGCATATCTGGAAGCAGAATTTAAACGCATGGGCTTGGACTATATTCCGTCTGTGGGTAACTTTATCAGTGTTGATGTGGGCAAGCCTGCTGGTCCTGTTGATCAGGCGTTGCTGCAGGAAGGTGTCATTGTACGCCCTGTGGCCCCGTATCAGATGCCGAACCACCTGCGTGTTTCTATCGGCACTATGGAAGAGAACCGTCGATTTATCGAGGCACTGGAAAAGGTTCTGTCTGCTTCCGGTGTGCTGTCTGGACAGGGAGAATAACCCCGGGTGAAATCGATAAAGAAAACACTCGTAATTGGCTTGGGGCTGATTGGTGGCTCATTAGCTCTGGCGCTGCGTAAAGCAGGGCTTGGTGGCACAATTATTGGTTGTGACCGGGATCAGGGTGAGGTCGATCTGGCCATTCAGATCGGTATGATTGATCAGGGCTCGACTCAGGCTGAGGACTGGATCGCTGAGGTGGATCTGATCATCGTATCTGTCCCCGTGATCGCCATGGAATCGGTGATGGCTCAGCTGAAGCCGTTACTGCGTATTGATACCTTGGTGACCGATGTGGGTAGCAGTAAAGGCTCTGTGCAAGAGTCTGCACTGAAGATCTGGGGGCGGCTACCGGCAAACTTTATTCTCGGCCACCCGATTGCCGGCTCTGAGAAAAGTGGTGTCAGTGCCGCCTTGGTGGATCTGTATCAGAATCATAAAGTGATTCTGACCCCGACACCGGAAAACAATCCACAGGCAGTGATGACCATTACCGAAATGTGGCAGGCAGCCGGTGCTGAAGTACTGATCATGGATATTGAGCGCCATGATGAGGTACTGGCGGCGACCAGCCATCTTCCGCACATGCTGGCATTCTCCTTGGTGGATACTTTGGCTTCACAGGATGAAAGCCTGGAAATTTTTCGTTATGCCGCTGGCGGCTTTCGCGATTTTACCCGAATCGCAGCCAGTGACCCCGTGATGTGGCGTGATATCTACATCGCAAACAAACCCGCAGTATTACAAGCGCTTACGGAATTTGAGCAAGGCCTGTCACGTTTACGAACCGCCATCGAAGAGTCGGACAGTGACGCCATGCTGGGTATTTTTACCCGGGCAAAAGCAGCTCGTGAGCATTTCTCAAGAATTTTGGAAAATTCGGCGTATATCCCTATGCAAAATAAGCTAATCAACTATCGTACAGCGCCGGGTACGGCCCTGAGTGGCCGTATTCGTGTTCCCGGTGATAAGTCCATTTCTCACCGCTCTATCATGCTGGGCTCACTCGCCGAGGGAGTGACCCATGTAAAAGGTTTCCTGGAAGGGGAAGATAGTCTGGCAACCTTGCAGGCATTCCGGGATATGGGGGTGGTCATCGAAGGCCCTCATCAGGGGGAAGTGACGATTCATGGTGTTGGTTTACACGGACTTAAGAAGCCTGCCAGTGCACTTTATCTGGGGAATTCCGGTACCTCTATGCGCTTACTGGCTGGTCTTATGGCGGGGCAGGCATTTGATGTTGAGCTGACCGGTGATGCTTCTCTTACCAAGCGTCCTATGGAACGTGTGGCTAAGCCTCTGCGTGAAATGGGGGCCGTGGTAGAAACGGCAGACGGTGGTCGTCCGCCCATGATGATCCGCGGTGGTCAGTCGTTGAAGGGGATAGATTATAAAATGCCGATGGCCAGCGCTCAGGTTAAATCCTGCGTGCTGCTGGCAGGTTTGTATGCTGAAGGTAGAACTAAAACCACAGAACCTGCACCGACCCGTGATCATACGGAGCGCATGCTGACAGGCTTTGGTTATAACGTTGTGCGTGATGGTGCGACAGCTTCTTTGCAGGGTGGTGGTAAGCTGAAAGCGAGTGACATTGATGTGCCATCAGATATCTCTTCTGCTGCTTTTTTCATGGTGGCGGGCTCTATTGCTGAGCGCTCTGAAATTCTTATCGAGCATGTGGGTATGAACCCGACCCGTGTAGGTATTGTTAATATCCTGCGTGCAATGGGGGCTGATATCTCGTTGGAAAATGAATCCGAAGTAGGAGGCGAGCCCGTGGCTGATGTACGGGTACGTTCAGCTGATCTGAAAGGCATTGATATTCCTCAGGACCAGGTTCCGCTGGCGATTGATGAGTTCCCTGTATTATTTGTGGCGGCTGCTTGTGCCGAAGGTGTTACCCGCTTGCGTGGCGCTGAAGAGCTACGGGTTAAAGAGAGTGATCGCATCCAGGTGATGGCTGACGGTTTGCAGGCGCTGGGCATTCAATGCACCGTTTATGAAGATGGTATTGATATCGTCGGCATTAATGCTGTCCAGGGCGGCAAGATGTCTGGAGGGCGCGTCCATAGCCATGATGACCACCGCATCGCCATGTCTTTTGCAGTGGCATCTTTGCGTTCAGAGGGTGAAATCTTTATTGAGGATTGCGCCAATGTGGCGACCTCTTTCCCGGGCTTTGTTGAGCTTGCTAATAAAATTGGCATGAAGATTAATATTGAAGAAGCCTGATTGAATAGGGGATAGCAATGAGCAGATCAGTTCCTGTAATTACATTGGATGGGCCGGGAGGTGCCGGTAAAGGCACTATCAGTCAGATTATTGCCGGTAAGCTGGGCTGGTATCTGCTTGACAGCGGTGCTTTGTACCGTCTGACTGCTCTGGCCGCTGAGCGTAAGGGTGTTGCCTTTGATGATGAGGTGGCACTGGCTGAAGTAGCCCGTAACCTGGATATCGCATTTCTGCCCGGAGCAGAGAATGAGCCAGTCTGCGTGATGCTGGATGGGGAAGAGGTTTCTAACGAGATTCGTACCGAGACAACCGGCAACAATGCCTCTATCGTAGCTGCTCTGACACCGGTGCGTGATGCTTTGTTGCAGCGTCAGCGTGACTTCCGTCAGACGCCAGGTGTGGTCGGCGATGGTCGCGACATGGGAACAGTGGTTTTCCCCGATGCTCCGCTGAAAATTTATCTTACTGCCAGTGCCGAAGAACGAGCGGGCAGAAGGGTAAAACAGTTGCAAGAAAAGGGGATTGATGCTAAATTCCAAGCCATTTTAAGCGAGATACAAACTCGCGACGAGCGTGATATGAATCGGGATGTGGCCCCCTTAAAGCCTGCTGCCGATGCGATTACGCTGGATACAACCGATATGTCGATTCCGGAAGTGGTGACACAGATTATCGATCTGGCTAAAGCGCGAGCTTTGGTCTGATTTTCTGTTTTCTGTTTTCGGGGGGCGTTCAGGCAAAGTGTCATAGGGAATATCTGTCCTTTAACTGATAAACGGATATTCACCTGAACCGGCGTTAACACTTCTGAGCGCAGATAAAATGAAGCCCGTATTTGCTGGTGATACGGAGACTGTGGAGAAGCAATGTATACAGCGGCCTTTGGTCGTGTTGCTAATCCCTTAACTTGTAGATCACGTAGGATAAATAATGAGCGAATTAAGCTTTGCTGAGCTGTTTGAACAGAGCCTCCAGGAAGTCAACATGGAGCCAGGCTCCATTGTAACCGCAACGGTTGTTGATATTGATGGTGACTGGGTAACGGTTCACGCCGGCCTGAAATCTGAAGGTGTGATCCCGCGCTCTCAGTTTGTAAATGAAGGTGAAGAGTTTGCCCTGTCTATTGGCGATGAAGTTCAGGTAGCTCTGGAAGCAGTAGAAGATGGTTTCGGTGAAACCCGTCTGTCCCGTGAAAAAGCGAAACGTGCTGAAGCATGGAAAGGTCTGGAAGCGGCCTTCGAGAAGAACGAAATTGTTAAAGGTGTGATCAACGGTAAAGTTAAGGGCGGCTTCACAGTTGACGTTCATAACATCCGTGCGTTCCTGCCTGGCTCTCTGGTTGATGTACGTCCGGTTCGTGACACCACTCACCTGGAAGGCAAAGAGCTGGACTTCCGCGTAATCAAGCTGGATCCTAAGCGTAACAACGTTGTTGTATCCCGTCGTGCGGTTCTGGAAGCAGAAAACTCTGCAGAGCGCGAGCAGCTGCTGGCTAACCTGCAGGAAGGTCAGGAAGTTAAAGGTATCGTTAAGAACCTGACTGACTACGGTGCATTCGTAGATCTGGGTGGTGTTGACGGCCTGCTGCACATCACCGATATGGCTTGGAAGCGTATCAAGCATCCTAGCGAAATCGTTAATGTTGGTGACGAAATCAACGTTAAAGTTCTTAAGTTCGATCGCGAGCGTAACCGTGTATCACTTGGCCTGAAACAGCTGGGCGAAGATCCATGGGTGAACATCATTTCCCGTTACCCGGAAAACACCAAAGTAACTGCACGTGTTACTAATCTGACAGACTACGGTTGCTTTGCCGAGCTGGAAGAAGGTGTTGAAGGTCTGGTTCACGTTTCTGAAATGGATTGGACGAACAAAAACATCCACCCATCTAAAGTTGTTAACGTGGGCGATGACGTTGAAGTTATGGTGCTGGATATTGACGAAGAACGTCGTCGTATCTCACTGGGTATCAAACAGTGCACTCCAAACCCTTGGGAAGAGTTCTCTGGTAAGTTCAACAAGAATGACAAAGTGACTGGCTCTATCAAGTCTATCACTGACTTCGGTATCTTCATCGGTCTGGATGGTGGCATCGACGGTCTGGTTCACCTGTCTGATATTTCTTGGAACGAAGCGGGCGAAGAAGCGGTTCGTAAGTACAAGAAAGGCGACGAGATTGAAACTATCATCCTGTCTATCGATCCAGAGCGTGAGCGTATCTCCCTGGGTATCAAGCAGCTGGATAGCGACCCGTTCCAGGAATACGTAGCTGAGAACGACAAAGGCACTCTGGTAAATGGCAAGGTTGTAGCAATAGACGCGAAAGAAGCGACTATCGAGCTGGCAACTGATGTTACCGCTACTCTGAAAGCGTCTGAAATCAGCCGTGATAAAGTAGAAGATGCCCGTAACGTACTGAACGAAGGCGATGCAGTTGAAGCTAAGATCGTTAGCATTGACCGTAAGAACCGCGTAATCAATCTGTCTGTTAAAGCGAAAGATGCTGCAGATGAGAAAGAAGCGTTGGCGAAAGTACGCTCTCAGGAAGTTGAAGCTGCAGGTCCTACCACCATTGGTGATCTGATCAAGCAGCAGATGAAAAACAACTAATCATTACTGATTAGCTGTAATTCATAGAAAGCCACCGTCTTCAGACGGTGGTTTTTTTTCGTCTTCAGGAAAGTATCTATCTCTTACTAAAGTATCTATCTCTTACTAAAGTATCTATCTCTTACTAAAGTATCTATCTCTTACTAAAGTATCTATCAGGTTATTAAAGATCGGCGCATTTGTTATTGCTGTATTAGCTGTAGTTCAGGTATGTCGGGGGCTGTAGGCTTTTTTGTAACTGAATCACACTTTTATTGTATGGTTTCAAAAAAATTGTTGGCACACTGCTTTCGGAGTACTACATTTACATCTGTTGCACTGCAGAAGCAGAGAGAAGGCGAAACCTTTCATGCACTATGGACAAGGAGGGTAGTCTGTGGAAATTCAGTATAAGACGCATTTAGGTAATGTGAACCATTCTTTACCCCCATTGCCGGCAAAGGCCTCCGGTAACCTTTCTCTGAATACGCCTGTTGGAAGCTGTGTTGATCATTTTGGCAGAGTTTGGTTGGCCGACACCGCTCATAACCGATTACTGGTTATGGATGCGGAGCTTGAAAGCATTTTGATGGTTTTCGGCTCAACTGGTAGTGGTGACAGGCAGTTTAATATGCCTTTCCGGCTGTTATCTCACCCTGAGAAACGCCATATCTATGTTACCGATATCGGTAATTACCGGGTTCACATCCTCTCTTACGATGAAAACACCATTACTCCGAGCTTAACATTTGGTGATACATCAAACGTCGATCTGAAAGGCCCCAATGGCATTGTTTACTATCGGGGAAAGGTATGTGTTGCCGATGAATTTTATGAAGGGACAGATGGTGTCAGTCGGCTGGTAGTCTTTAGCGATGAGGGCGACTACCTCTATGATATTCACCAGGTTACGGGCTATAAAACACCCGTAGAGCTGCTTTGGCCTCAGGGTTTGAGTGTTGATCGGCAGGGGCGGATTTACATTGCCAATACCGGCTTTAATACAGTTGTTCGATGCGATTGGCAGGGGAAGGGAGTTCCCTTTTCATCCACTGATAAACCCTATATTGACGGCCTGGAACTGGCTCGGGACGTTGCTATTATCCAGGGCAAGGTACTGGTACCCGGTGGTAAGAGTAATGCGATCTCAGTTTACAGTCAGAATGGTGTTTTCCAAGGAGCTTTAGCAGGTTATTTCTCGCCCATTCAGTTGACGGAGCATCCTCAAAAAAATACTTTTTTGGTCACTGAGCCAATTCTTGCTTCACTTCAACTGCATAAAGCAAACCTCAAACAAGTACAGCGCGGGCGTGAAATTTTTCCTGATGTGTTGGCACAGGCTGGTGATGAGCGTGACAGTCACGGTCAGTTGCACTTTGCTACTTCTGCCGCGGGTGATATTGCCCCGGAGAGGCACAGTGCTTCCATGGTTCAATCCCCAGTCTCGACGCATTGGTTTGCCCGGCAACAGATGAGCCATCTGGAGCAACAACAGGAAAAGCTCCTGAAACTAGTCGCGATCTCAGGTATGCCAACCTGGCTTAATATGGGCCTGAACTGGCAGATGGAGTGGATGCAGCGTTGGCAAAGAAGCTGGCTTTCTCTGCTTATGCCGTCACCGAATTCGAATGATGATGAAAGGCTTTGGGTGGTGGATGCCGGAAATTATCAGCTGCAATCCACAGGCAATCTAATGTCAGATAGCCTGCGTTCGGCCAGTATGCCACTGTTACCGGGCTCTTTGGGGATTGCCTCTCTGACACCACTTAACCCTTTACCAGGTCAGCTTGATCCTGGTACTCCTTTATTAGTCGTCAGTAATTTCCTCGGCGGAATTGTCACAATTTATCAATACCATCCATTCTATAACGAGCTGATACCCTATACGGTTTTCGGTTCTCAGGGGAGCGCCCAGTGGCAGCTCAATAAACCTCAGGGGATCGCCATTGATCCTGTCAGTCGGGATATTTTTATTGCGGATTCCGGTAATAATCGTATTGCGCGCTGGCGTCTTAACAGGCTGGGCATTGCTGGATTAGTAGGTACCTTTGGTTCATGGGGTGATGGTGATGACCAGTTCCATACCCCTTGTGATATTGCTGTATCTGATGATGGGTTCTGTTATATCTCTGATCAGTTTAATCACAGAATACAGGTAACCGATCTGGAAGGGCAGGCGGTTCGTCGTTTTGGTCAGCCAGGCTATGGAGTGGATGACGACCATTTCCTGCTTCCCACCAGCGTTGAGTTTGAGCAGGGTTATCTTTTTGTTTCAGACCTGGTGAATCGTGCCGTGAAGGTTTTCGACCGGAATGATCAATGTGTGTCTTCTTTTGCTGCTTTTGGTGCGGATAGCTCTAAAGGTCAGCTATGGATGCCTTATCTGATGCATGTTCGTGACCGGCGGATTTACTTGCCGGATTGTGCCTTGAATCGGGTCAATGTTTACCATTTTGATGCAGGAGATCAGGCGTGAGTGTTTTTACCAGGGCAGCGGCCAAACGAAGAAAGGATAAACAGCAGCTTGAGCAACAGGGGGGCAGCATGGGGGCTGTTTCCGAAGCAGATTCGGAAGAGCTGCTTGAAACCATCAGGGATGTCATCCGGAAAACAACAGCTAACCCGGGAATGGATCGGGAGTCGGCTGTTGAACAACTGAACCGGTTACAGGAAATGCATCAAAAACTTCTGGCCGGAAAGTGTATTACAGGGCCTTAGGTAAACACCTTGGGCAAGGATTAGAGGGAAAATCATGGAAACCAGTTTATCAAGAATATCCATTGCGACCCGCGCTTGGATGATACTGGGTTTGTTTGCTTTAGGGCTGGTGATCAACACCTTATTGGATGCATCCAAAATGCGTGATCACCTGCGTGATAGCTATGAGAAAGGGGTATCACTTCTGGTTGAAAGTGGAGTTGGTGTGATTAACCATTACTACCAGCTTAGTCAGGATGGTACGCTTTCAGAGGAAGAAGCCAAGCGTCAGGCGTTGGCTGCGGTTACGGCCATGCGCTTCGATAACGGTAACTATCTTTTTGTGGGTGACCGCCAGGGTGTCCAGTTGGCCAGCGGTGTTAAAGCTCTGGTCGGTAAGAATATTATGGGGCTGAAGGATCCGAATGGTAAGCCGTTCGTGCAGGAACTGTATACTCAGGCGAAGAGTGGCGGTGGTTTTGTTGACTACCAATGGCCAAACAGTAAGAACAAAGAACAGTTAGACCCTAAAACCAGCTATGCCGGATATTTTGCCCCCTGGCAGTGGACGATTGGCAGCGGCTTGAATATGGATGCTTTGCAGGCTGATATTGCTGCCTCTGAACTGATGTCCATCTTTAATGCGGTGGTTATTCTGGTTGGCTTATCGGTTATTTTAGTCTTCTTTATCCGCAGTATTACGACCCCTCTGAACAGAACAGTAAAAGCGATGAGAGGGTTGTCACAAGGGGAAGGGGATCTTACTCAGCGCCTGGAGGAAACCGGCTCTGTGGAGTTGGTCGCTCTGGCTCGCTATTTTAATCATTTCGTGGCGTCGCTGCAGGGCATTATGCGGGATGTCAGCGGATCTGCAGAACGACTGGCAAGCTCTGCCTCACAGATGGTTGCATCGACTCAAAGTGTGGATGGCAGTCTGCACCAGCAAAAGCAGGACTCAGAGCAACTGGCCAGTGCGATGATGCAGATGCTGGCCAGTGTTGAAGAAGTGACCGAACGCACGGTTCAGGCCACTAAATCGACGGCACAGGCGAGCAAAGAGTCGGAGCAAAGCCAAAAAATTATCAGTCAGAATATTGCTGAGGCAGAACAACTTTCATCGGCTATTCAGGAGGCCAGCAGTGTGATCTCCCGTCTGGCAGAGGACAGCCGTAATGTGGATACCGTACTGGAGGTGATCCGTGGTATCGCTGAGCAGACGAATCTGTTGGCACTGAATGCTGCTATTGAAGCTGCTCGGGCTGGTGAAGCTGGCCGTGGTTTTGCCGTTGTCGCTGATGAAGTTCGTACCTTGTCCCAGCGAACCCAGGAATCCACTGCCGAGATTCAGACCATTGTTGAGAAGTTACAGGCGGCAGCTGAGCAAGCCGTGTCGGTTATGAGTGATGGTGCTGAGAAAGCGGGTATTGCTGCAGAGACATCGGCATCCGCGGGTCAGGCGTTGGGTAATATTACACGGGAAGTTACTTCGATTCAGCGAATGAATCAGGAGATTGCAGCAGCATCAGAAGAGCAGTCCACAACCGTATCCGGGATTAACAATAATGTGGTTAGCCTGCGTGATCTGACCATGAATGTCAGTAATGAGTCCGCTCAGATGGCATCGGCCAGTCAGAACCTGATGCAGGTGTCTCAGGATATGATCCACCTGATTAACCGTTTTAAAGTTAATTGAGCTTCAGGGTGACTGGAAAAGACTACTTCTTTACAAGTACCCGGCCAGCTGAAAGGTTGGCCGGTTTTTTATTGATCGCTTTACTGGTTGCCAGGCTTTTGTCGACGTTGCCAGTCCTCTTCGGACTCCAGGCGGGTCAGAACGCCCTGTAAAAGGCTTAGTTCTGCTTTCTCCGGCAGATTGCGCTGGAAATAGGCTCTTAGTTTGCCCAGTGTTACATCCTTGGGTTTGCCTTTAAAATAACCTGCGTCATCCAGGCGCTCTTCCATGCGATCCAGGAAGAATTTCATCTCTTTGGTACTGGGTAGTTCCATCTCTTTTTTGACCGGCTCAAAGTGAGTCAGACTTTTCTGGTACAGTTCATAAGCGATGATCTGAACAGCAGAAGCCATATTCAGAATCGAATAGTCCGGGTTCGCCGGAATAAACACGTGTTTGTTGCACAGTTCATACTCTTCTGTTGTCAGGCCGCTACGCTCCCGGCCAAAGACAATTGCAACTTCTTCAGTAGTCTGTGTCTGGTGGGCAAAGAGAGCACATTCAGGCGGTGTCATCGCAGGCACCTGGTGGGTACGCGGGCGGGCACTGGTCGCAATCACATGCTCACAGTCACCGACAGCGTCTTCCAGCGTTTCACAGAGCACAACCTTGTCCAGAATATCTTCGGCACCAGCAGCCATGGTATTGGCATCTTCATGGGGGAACTGGTTCGGGGAAACCAAATAAAGGCGATCCAGTCCCATCACCTTCATTGCCCGTGCAGCAGAGCCAATGTTGCCGGGGTGATAAGTATTAACCAGAACAATGCGGATTTTTTCGAGCATAAAGATACCGTGATGCAAACAGGGAGGAGAAAATCAAAGCGGCAAGGATACCGTAAACCGACTGCCGCTGCAGGCTGAAAAACAACAGACGAAAAAAAGCCCCGCTGCTGCCGGTTAAAGCATTTCAGCGAGGCTTATGGTATCAGAGATCAGCGCCTAACAGAGGCGCTTTTCCCGATGGCAGGGCTGATGATCACATCATGCCGCCCATGCCACCCATACCACCCATGCCGCCCATATCAGGCATGCCTCCAGCACCTTTCTCTTCCGGTGCATCGGCAACCATCGCTTCAGTGGTGATCATCAGACCTGCAACAGAGGCGGCAGCCTGCAGAGAAGAACGGGTCACTTTCGCTGGGTCAAGAATACCCATGTCGATCATGTCGCCATATTCACCAGATGCAGCGTTATAGCCGTAGTTACCTTCGCCTGCACGAACGTTAGCGACAACAACGGAGCCTTCTTCACCGGCATTAGTTACGATCTGGCGCAGAGGTGCTTCCATGGCGCGGAAAGCCAGTTCGATACCAACGTTCTGATCGTGGTTATCACCCTGAATCTCTTTAACTTTTGCCAGAGCACGGATCAGAGCTACACCACCGCCAGGTACCACGCCTTCTTCCACTGCCGCACGGGTTGCGTGCAGAGCATCTTCAACGCGATCTTTCTTCTCTTTCATTTCCATTTCAGAAGCTGCACCAACTTTGATCACGGCTACGCCGCCAGCCAGTTTAGCAACCCGCTCCTGAAGTTTCTCTTTGTCGTAGTCAGATGTCGTTTCTTCAATCTGAGCACGAATCTGAGCAACGCGAGCCTCAATTGTTGCGGCTTCACCAACACCATCGATGATAGTGGTGTTCTCTTTGCTCATGGTGATGCGCTTCGCGCTACCCAAGTGCTCCAGAGTCGTTGCTTCCAGGCTCAGGCCAACTTCTTCAGAGATAACTGTACCGCCGGTCAGAATGGCAATATCTTCCAGCATCGCTTTGCGGCGATCACCAAAACCAGGGGCTTTAGTGGCAGCAACTTTTACGATACCGCGCATAGAGTTAACAACCAGAGTCGCCAGTGCTTCGCCTTCGATATCTTCAGCGATAATTACCAGAGGTTTGCCTGCTTTAGCTGTTGCTTCCAGAACGGGCAATAGCTCACGGATGTTGGAAATTTTCTTGTCAACCAACAGCAGTAGAGGGTCATCCAGCTCAACCGCCATTTTTTCCTGGTTGTTTACAAAGTAAGGAGACAGGTAGCCACGATCAAACTGCATGCCTTCGACTACTTCCAGTTCGTCGTCGAAACCACGACCTTCGTCAACAGTAATGACGCCTTCTTTACCCACTTTTGCCATCGCTTCAGCAATGATGTTACCGACAGTCGCATCAGAGTTAGCGGAAATAGTACCTACCTGTGCGATCGCTTTGTTGTCAGCGCAAGGTACAGCCAGTTCTTTAAGTTCTGCAACAACAGCCTGAGTCGCTTTGTCGATACCGCGCTTGAGGTCCATTGGGTTCATACCCGCAGCAACAGATTTCAGACCTTCAGTTACGATGGACTGCGCCAGAACGGTTGCTGTAGTGGTACCGTCACCAGCAACATCGTTTGCTTTAGACGCAACTTCTTTAACCATTTGTGCGCCCATATTTTCGAACTTGTCTTTAAGCTCGATCTCTTTGGCAACAGAAACACCATCTTTCGTGATGGTCGGAGCACCAAATGATTTCTCCAGAACCACATTACGACCTTTAGGGCCCAAGGTAGCTTTAACCGCGTCAGCCAGTACATTCACGCCATCCAGCATACGCTGACGTGCATCGGTACCAAATAATACTTCTTTAGCCATTTTGAAAAATCCTGTTCAGTAAATTGTTGTCTGTTGATAAGTACAAATGCGTCAGACTGAATTAGCTTTCTAAGACAGCATAGATTTCGCTTTCACTCATGATCAGCAATTCTTCACCATCAAACTTTACGGTGTTGCTGGCATAAGGACCAAACAGAACGGTGTCACCTTCTTTAACGCTCACAGCCTGAAGCTCGCCGTTATTCAGAACGCGACCCTGACCAACTGCCACAACTTCACCTTGGTTAGGCTTCTCAGCAGCAGAGCCTGGCAGAACAATACCACTTGCAGTGGTGGTTTCTTCTTCCTTGCGGCGAATTACTACGCGGTCATGCAAAGGACGGATTTTCATTCTCAAATCACTCCTAAAAAAGATCGTTAACGTTCAATCTTTAAAGTTCCGGCAGAACCGGATGTTTTTGTTTTGCCCTGAAGGGCTCAAAGCTATGCCCTTTTAATGGGGACATGCTTTTTCAATTCAATGGCTTAGGAAAATTATTTTTTCCTTTCGTAATCACCTTCAAGTACATCACCAGAGTCTTTCTTACTCTCTTGCTGAGTGTGTCGGTGATACGTATCCCTCTGGCTATTTTGGGTATCATGCCAATGGGCTTGTTCATGTGTCTGATGGATAGGGTTAATGCTGATATTTTTCAAGACCTGATTTAAAAGAAAGTGGCGGCTACCTGGTAAAATACAAATAAACCCCAGAGTGTCGGTAACGAAACCAGGTGTTAATAAAAGTGCTCCCCCGGCTGCCAGAACAATACCTTCAGCCATTTCTCTGGCAGGGATTTGTCCTTGATTAATTTTCCAGTTAGCTCGGTTAAGCATCGCTATGCCTTGCTGTTTAAGAAGAGCGATACCGATGACCGCAGTCAGTACGACCAGCGCAATAGTAGAAAGTGCTCCGATCTGTTGTCCAACCTTAATCAGAACAACCATTTCGATCAGAGGCACAGCGATAAATAAGAGCAAAAATTTATTCATAAGTCGTTTCCTGATTGTCTGAACTCAGATATTGGGATAGAGAATGAGGATTTCAATCCTGTTTAATCGGGCCCTTGGCTTTCTTTTTATGTTGCAGATGCGAAAAACAGGGTTCGCAACTTTAAAAAAATGGGTTATATTGCGATGCACAAAATACTTGAGAAGTATTCAAACTCAATATAATTGGCGATGATGCCGTGTAAGAAGCCCAGGGGGTCGTGATGGATTTACAGGATAAAGTTGTTGTAATTACAGGTGGTGGTCAGGGGTTGGGTCGTCAGATGGCTCTGCGTCTGGCGGCTAAAGGCGCTAAGTTGGCGTTGGTTGACCTGAATCAGGACAAACTGGATGAAACAGTCAGCATGGTAAAAGAAGCCGGCTCTGAAGCGAAAACTTACATCGCAAATGTTGCTAAAGAAGCTGAAGTGGAAGCAACGTTCAGTAAAATTGCCACTGATTTTGGTCGCCTGGATGTTCTGGTAAATAATGCCGGTATTACCCGTGATGGACTGTTTGTTAAAGCCAAAGATGGTCAGGTTCAGCAAAAGATGAGCTTGGAGCAGTGGCAGCAGGTTATCGATGTAAACCTGACAGGTGTATTCCTGTGTGCCCGTGAAGCGGCATGCCAGATGATCGAGCGTGATATTCAGGGGGTTATTATTAATATCTCCAGTATCTCCCGTTCCGGTAACCTGGGTCAGACTAACTATACAGCGGCTAAAGCTGGTGTGGCTAATATGGCTGTTACCTGGGCTAAAGAGCTGTCCCGTTATGGTATTCGTGTTGGCGCAATTGCCCCTGGCTTTATTGAAACCGATATGACGGCTGGTATGAAACCGGAAGCACTAGAGAAAGTGTGCTCAGTGATTCCTATGAAGCGTCTGGGTAAGCCTGATGAAATAGCGCACTCTGTTGAGTATATTATTGAAAATGATTATTTCACAGGTCGTATCATCGAGTGTGATGGTGGTCTGCGTATCTGATCCTGATTGTTGGATCAGATAAGCCGTAAAAAGGAAGGTACAGACCTTCCTTTTTTATTGCATCGATTAAAATCAGATTTTGATCCTCCCTTTGTTTTGTTCCAGAATTCTCAGGTTGATCCCTTTTACTTGAGTCAGTGCTTCAATGCTTTTGAATGGTCCGTGTTGATTCCGAAAATCCAAAATGCGTTGTGCCTTAGCGGGCCCAATTCCTTTCAGGTCCTGTAGTTTAGATAAGCCTGCCTGATTTATATTAACAACAGAAACTTGCTGATTTTTTGTTACGGCCATAGCAGCTTGTTCTGTTTTGTTCGCTTCAGCTTTCAATGCGGGGCTGCCCAGGAAGGAAAAAGCGATTAATAAAGCAGTCATCAGGCTTTTTTTAAAGGGTAGGTGTTTAACCATCATAAAACATCCTCTGTTGGTTTTTTCCATATATTGCATTTTAAGCATAGAAAAAAAATGGCAATTTGCCTGATAGACTTTGGTTTTAATCTGACTTTTATATGCCTGATAATTTTTGGGAGAATTTGTTCTGTACCCTTTCAGGGCAGGCTTTATAATGTGCCCGCACTCACAGCTGAGGAAAATACTGATGTCCCTATTTGTTGAAAATCCGATTATTGTTGCGCTGGATTACCCTAATGCTGAGCAGGCATTGGCGTTTGTGGATCAGCTTGAGCCGGGACGTTGTCAGCTGAAAGTGGGTAAAGAGCTATTCACCCGTTCAGGCCCTTCTATTATCGAAGCTCTGACTAAACGTGGTTTTAAAGTTTTTCTGGATCTTAAGTTTCACGATATTCCTAATACGACGGCACAGGCGGTATTGGCTGCAGCAGATAGCGGAGCTTGGATGGTTAATGTTCATGCTTGTGGTGGTCGCCCAATGATGGAGGAGTCTCTGAAGCGTCTGCGTGGCGCTGGCCACGATACCCTTTTGATCGCGGTGACTGTTCTGACCAGTATGAATGAGCAGCAGTTGCGGGAAACAGGTGTGAATGCGACTCTGGCTGAACAGGTTATGCATCTGGCATCATTGACCGAACAATCAGGTCTTGATGGTGTGGTATGTTCTGCCCAGGAGGCGGTCATGCTGCGTGAGGCGCTACCAAGAAGTTTTCAGTTAGTCACTCCGGGGATTCGTCCATCATTTGCTGAGAAAGGTGATCAGCAGCGCATTGTTACACCAAAGCAAGCTTTGATTGACGGTAGTGACTATTTAGTTATTGGCCGGCCTATTACTCAGGCGGAAGATCCGATGCAGGCGCTGGCTTTGATTGAGCGTGAAATTGCATCTGTAAGAGACTGAGGCCTAATAATCAAATGACATCGTCTGGCCGGACGCTACCCCAGTTTCTGCATTTGGGACACTGCCAGAGAGGAGTATGCTGGCTTTTGAAGCCGCAGCTGACACATCGTGACTTATGTTGCTTACTTTCGAAGCGAGCCAGCTGCTGTTCCAGTTGATGCAATCTTGGCTTCAGTGGAGCGCTGTTCTTCTGCTCCAATATGAGGTTAACCTGAAGACCGGCAACGAAGGGGGATGAACTTTTCTGCCTGGTGGAATAGGCTTCAAGGTACTCTAAAGCTGAATAACTGTCATAGCATTGCCGGATCAGTTCTGTCTTAAGGCTGAGCGCCGTTTGAGATGGAAACTGCTCCAGGGCTTCATCCAGAATAGGGCTCAGATCTTTATTGGTCATAATCTGTCGCAGTTCAGGAAGAATCAGAGAGTAATAGCGCTTGTCCTGTTCCGGAATACGCAGCAGAAGGGAGCGGCCTTTACGAATATTGTTGTTTTTGAGTTCCATACTGGCCGTTGACCAGTTTGCCCGGATGCAGTTCGGATCGTTGTAAAGTGCTTGTTTCAGGTACTTTCTGGCTTGAGTTGTTTCCTGCTGGTTAAGCAGGTTTTCCGCTAGTTCACAGTAGTAGTGAGCAACCGCTTTTCGTTGTTCGGGCAGATCCCTCAGTAGTCTGTTACTACTGATCTCAATGGCTTTTTGCCATTCTTTTTCCTGTTCATAGATACGCAGCAGCAGTTTCAGCACCTGCAGGCGCACTTCATCAGATTGAGCCTCAGTGATTTCAAGCAGAAGGCGCTCAGCGCGATCAAAGAGCCCTGCAGCAAAAAAATCCCGTGCTAGCTCCAGTTGAACCTGCTGAGTCAGTGGCTTGCTTAACGTTGGGCGGGCAAAGAGATTCTGATGCAGGCGGATCGCTTTTTCTGTTTCGCCTTTACTGCGGAAAAGGTTACCCATGGCAATATGGGTGTCAACGGTCTCTGGATTGATTTCAAGAACCCGCATAAAAGTTTCTATTGCCTGATCCTGTTGGTCATTTAAAAGGTAGGTCAGGCCGGTAAAATAATCTTTATTCAGGCTGTTTTCCGTCAGGGGAACCTTGCGCCCCCTGCTTTTATTTTTGGTTTTTTGACCAAGAAAAAAGCCGGTTGCTATTGCTGTGACCAGAATGATCAGCAGTAGCATTTCATTCATTCTGACTGTCCTTTAAACCAGATATTCTTAGGGTATCCAGCTCTTTTTGAGCAGTTTTCAAAGCTTTTTCACTGCGTAACTGAGAGGCTTTCAGGCGGACAAAGGTAGTAAGCGATAGTAACCAGCCTGTGACAAGACCGATAACCAAACTGCCCAGAATAAGCAAAGAAATGCTGATTTCCGGTAGGCGGAAAATCAGTAGGTCGATGGCGTAGGGTGTTGTGTTTCGGGAAGAAAAAAGCACGCCGGTGATCAGAAGTGTTAAGACCACAACAAAGAGAATACCGCTTTTAAGCCAACGCATCTTAACTCCTGTTATCTGATTGGGTATGGCTGGATTATGCCAGCATTAGACAGGAATCTCATTAATGAAAAAGAGCAGATGTCCAAGCCCGGAAGTTTAAACTGCAAGGCACGGCATATTAGCTTCGCAGTTTTTTGGCTTCATCGACCTGTTCACGAAGTTCTTTTCCCGGCTTGAAATGAGGAACAAATTTTCCGGTCAGATCAACGGATTCACCGGTCTTGGGGTTGCGGCCGGTACGGGGCTCTCTGTAATGCAGAGAAAAACTGCCAAAACCGCGAATCTCAACTCTGCCACCGGTAGCCAGTGTATCGGTTATTTGCTCAAGAAGTATGCGAACAGCAGCCTCAACTTCCTTCGCTGATAGCTCGGGTTGTTTTAAGGTTATTTGCTCAATTAACTCTGATTTAGTCATTGTCTGTTTCCTGCATGTCGATCGTTATTCTTTTATGGGCTTTGTTATTCTGTTAAGCAATATTATTATCGGCCGGTTACGGCAAAATAAAATAGAGATAATCTCTGTATTAAACAAAAGGTTAGTGAAAAATCAATGGTAAAAGCAGTTTTTTGTTTTGATCATTGGTCGTAGTGATCTGGGGTAAGCTGTTCAGGCGCGGTATAATGGGCTATGTCAGCTCGGAATTGCGTCCGGGACTTTTAAAAAGTATTTAGGTGCGTAGATGGGTATTGAAGAAGAAGTTAAGCGTTTGCAGTGGCAGAGTCGTCGTGGGATGTGGGAATTAGATCTGATGCTGGTGCCTTTCGTTCGCGATTGTTTTCAGGGCTTAGACAAAGAGGATCGGCAGCGCTATGAGCAGCTGCTTGAGTGCGAAGATCAGGATCTTTTTGTGTGGCTGATGCAGCGTGATCTGCCTGAAGAGCCTGAATATCGTGTCATTCTGGAAAAAATTATTGCGTATGCCGAGCACGGTGATCTTTCTAACTTTAAGAGCCTCTGATCGACTGCGTGGCTGGCTTCTGGCAGGTCACGCTTTCCCTTTTCTGCTTTTGCTGTACCTGTATCCGCAGTGGATTAATCTGCTGTTTATTATTCCGGTTGTTTTCTTCTGGCATCGATCCAAAAAAATATTTGGCCTGATGGAGCGTCCCTGCGATATTCGCGGTATTAGTTTTACTGAAGGGCAGTGGACATTAACGCTTCACTCGGGCGTCTCATTCTCCGTCGAGTTGATCAGTCACATAGGTTTTTACCGTTTTTGGCTGTTTTTGTTATTTCGGGATGAAAATGGTGAGATTTACCGTGCTTTTATCGCCGGTGACAGTACTGATAAAAATAGCTTCCGCAAACTTAGGGTTTTACTGAGTTTTGTCAGTAAAAAAGCCGGCTTCAGATTCTGAGCCGGCTTTTGTTTTGTTCTATGGTCAAGGGCGTTATTACCACTGATCTGGGGTTAAAACAGTATTACGTGGTTCTGTGCTCGGGTTGGGGTAGTCCAGAGTGTAATGCAGGCCTCTGCTTTCTTTGCGCATCAGGGCTGAGCGGATGATCAGGTCTGCAACTACTGAAAGGTTGCGCAGTTCGATCAGGTCACCTGAGATCTTATAGTTTGAGTAATACTCAGAGATCTCGTTATTCAGCATATCAATCCGGTGCTTGGCCCGCTGAAGACGCTTATTGGTACGAACGATACCGACGTAGTCCCACATAAAGCGGCGAAGTTCATCCCAGTTGTGGGCGATGACAACATCCTCGTCAGAGTCTGTGACCTGGCTTTCATCCCAGTGCGGCACATAGGGTGGTTCAGGTACGTCGTGAAGTTTGCTCAGAATATCCTTTGCTGCAGATTCGGCATAAACCAGGCACTCAAGTAGCGAGTTACTGGCCATGCGATTAGCACCATGGAGACCAGTGAAGCTGGTCTCGCCAATAGCGTAAAGGTTCGGTGTATCCGTATGTCCTTTAGTATCCACAACAATACCACCACAGGTGTAATGGGCCGCAGGTACGACCGGGATCGGGTCTTTGGTGATATCAATGCCGTATTCCAGGCAACGTTCATAAACCGTCGGGAAGTGTCCTTTGATAAAGTCTGCCGGTTTATGGCTGATATCCAGGTAGACACAGTCACTTCCCAGGCGCTTCATCTCGTGATCGATGGCTCGGGCCACTACATCCCGGGGTGCCAGCTCTTTGCGTTCGTCAAAATAATGCATAAAACGCTGGCCATCAGGAAGCAAAAGATGTGCGCCTTCGCCTCTTAACGCTTCGGTGATCAGAAAAGATTTTGCCTGAGGGTGGTAAAGGCAGGTTGGGTGAAATTGATTGAACTCCATATTGGCTACGCGACAGCCTGCCCGCCAGGCCATGGCAATACCGTCACCGGATGAACCATCAGGATTACTGGTATAGAGATAGACTTTACTTGCACCGCCGGTTGCAAGAATGACAAAGCGGGCTTTGAAAACATCGACATGTTCTGTTTCGCAGTTGAGCACATAAGCACCAACGCAACCATGGCCTTTGGCATCCAGCTTTCGGCGGGTTATCAGATCTACCGCCATACGACGGGTGTAAATATCAATTCCAGGTTTGCGTTGTGCCTGTGCAATCAGGGTGTCAGATACCGCTCGTCCTGTTGCATCCGCAGCGTGGATAATACGACGATGGCTGTGGCCTCCTTCTCGGGTCAGGTGGTAAGGCTGGCCGCTGTCGGTTTCATCATTAGGGGTAAAAGGCACGCCCTGATTAATCAGCCAGTCGATACTTTTTTTACTGTTTTGTACAGTAAAGCGGACGGCCTCTTCTTCGCAAAGGTCAGCACCTGCCACCAGAGTATCCTGTACATGGGACTCAACACTATCTTCTGTATCCAGCACTGCTGCTATGCCACCCTGTGCCCAGCGGGTTGAGCCGTCATCCAGGGTACTCTTGCTTAAGACTGCAACAGAACAGTGATCGCTCAGTTGCAGAGCTAAAGATAAACCGGCAGCGCCACTACCGATGATAAGAACATCATGCTGAAAAACCTGACTCATCAATTTTTTTCCGATGCACAAAAAAATAAATATTCCTGCTGTTATATGATGAACCTTTAGGACAGGCTCCGGTCATAATGGCAAGACAACTTAGGGCAACTGATGTTAGAGAAATTTCTTTCATCAGACAAACTTACGTTTGATTTCACTATTTTTGGATATCGTCGTGAATATGTTTGGCCTGCCGATTTTAGAGCAGGTAACCCTCAGTAGATACGGCTGTTGGTATAACCGGTAATAATGTCGTTGTCTGACGCCCGGAAATGGCAGAAAGACGTAAGCCGGAATAACAGCACTGACTAACGCTTGCCGGCATAGCATAATAATCATGAAGTATGGCAGGCCATAATGAGTCATAGTGTTCATAAAGAAACACCTTATTGCTTTGCGCGCGTGGTATTAATGCCTGGCGCATTGAGGTTGAGAGATGACGAAGGAAACGGATCAGCAGCTGGTAGCGCGGGTTCAGGCGGGTGATAAACGAGCGTTTGATCTTCTGGTGCGTAAGTATCAGCATAAGATCGCTGCGTTGGTCAGTCGATATATAAAGGACTCCCATGAAGTTCTTGATGTTACCCAGGAAGCCTTTATAAAAGCTTACCGGGCGATCGGGAATTTTCGTTCTGAGAGCGCTTTTTATACCTGGCTTTACCGTATCGCTATTAATACTGCAAAGAACTATTTGGTATCCCGCGGCCGAAGACCTCCCGGAACCGATATCGATTATGGTGATGCTGAAGTACTGAATAACGACGGCCGCCTGAACGATAACGCGTCTCCGGACAAGCGTCTGGAACGGGATGAATTGGAAACAACGGTATACAAGGCGATAAACAACTTACCTGATGAGTTGCGTACCGCTATTACGCTACGGGAAATGGATGGCATGAGCTATGAAGATATTGCTCAGGTTATGCAGTGCCCGGTGGGGACAGTACGCTCTCGTATCTTTCGGGCCCGTGAGGCTGTGGATCGTGAGATTAAGCGTCTGTTTGAGCCTGAGCTGGCGGCTCAGTAATTTTTCACCCTGGCACGTCAGGGTAAGTTAAGAACCGAGGTTAGCTATGAGTGATAATATTCACCAGTCGCTTTCACATCTGATGGACAATGAAGCGGACGAGCTAGAGTTACGCCGTATTCTCAAGGCCTGTGATGAGCAGGGTGGCGAGTACCTGGCTGATACCTGGCATCGTTATCATCTGGTTCGTAGTGTTCTGCATCAAGAGTTTGAACAGGAGCAGTTGGTTGATATTGCTGACCGGATATCTGTTGCCCTTGAGCAGGAACCTGAACCGGCTCATCGCAAAAAGCTGTTTGAGAACTGGCGGCAGCGAGCTTCTCAGATATCAGATACCTGGATGGCGAAAGGTGCTATTGCGGCTTCTGTTGCAGCGGCAGTCGTTCTGTTGATGCCAAACCCTCAGCAGGAATTACCTGTTGCCCAGCAACTGGCTTCTCAGTCTGCGGGCTATCAGCAAACCCTGCCTTCCCGTGGGTTACAGCAGAGTCCGATTGGAGTTCAGAGAGTGAGCGCCGGAGCAGAAACTGCCCGGGCTCCTTATCTGTTGGTTGATAACCAAAAGCTGCGTCAGGAACGACTGATTAGAGGGTATCTGATGCAGCACTCTGAATATGTTGCCACTAATGGTACTCACGGCATGATGCCCATCGTGCGTGTTTCCGGTTATCAGGCTGCAGGTCAAGTCAATAAGTGATTAGAGCTCCGGGGGCACCTCTGGCGTGCCGCCGTTGACTCAGACAGGTAGTAATTAATGATCAGAAAATTTATTTCCGCAATAGGTTTGTTCGGTGTGCTTTTTATTTCGCAGGCCGTTAAGGCTGCGGACAGTGCCGATCAGTGGTTACAGCGCTTTTCTGAAGCGATGCACAACTATGAATACAGTGGTGTGCTCGTATATTCACGGGAAGGGCAGCTGGATGCGGTCGAATTGAGTCATGATGTTAATGATCAGGGTGAGCAGGCCAGGCTGAGTTACCTGGATGGTTTGCCACGGGAGTTTCTGCAGCAGGGTGATCGCATTACCCGGAAAATTTCCGGTGAAGTGGTCACCAGTGACCTGATTCAGGGACGTAACCCCTCTGGTCGACTGTCTGGTGATCTTGAGCGGGTTAAGCAGTTCTATCAGTTGCAGCTAAAAGGGCAGGGTCGGGTTGTTGATCGTCCGGCGGTTATTGTGGAGATCATTCCCCGGGATAACCAGAGGTTGGGTTATAGACTCTGGCTGGATAAAGAGTCTGCTTTGTTACTCAAGTCTGTAACACTGGATCCTTTAGCCCGTGCATTGGAAACTTTTCAATTTGCCTCCTTCTCCTTTACGGCTAAAAGTGAGCAACCAGGTGTTAACCCTGGTGAAGCGCCTTTGAGCGCTGCTCAGAATATTTTACCCTGGCTTCCTGAGGGCTTTGAGCTGTTTATGCAAAAACAGGCTGTGATGGTGTCTGAGGATCACTTGGCTAATATGTACTCCTGGTCAGATGGTGTGAGTACTTTTTCTGTTTTCATTGAGCCGTTAAGAGCTGACTCTCTCAAGGAGGGGCACCACCAGTATGGCGCTACGGTTGTCGTTGTTCGAAGTATCCATGAGCAGAATCAGGGGCGGGTCATTACGGTTGTGGGTGAGATACCTTTGCATACCGCACAGAAAATTGCAGCGGCTTTCTGAGTCCATTGCTGTTTTTCAACTTTGAGCCATGGATGGATCGTTTAAACTTGGCTGATGTTTACCGTCACCCTAAGAGAAAGGTTTCGTCATGCTGGAAGAGCAAGCGATTGTTGTAGATGTTTCGGTCGAAGAGGTTTGGGTTGAAACCTGTCGGCAAACAGCTTGTCAGAGTTGTTCTGCTAAAAGTAGTTGCGGTCACTCGCTGCTGAGTAAGATCAGTGGCGGCAAGACCCAAAGGTTGCAGGTTAAAACGAATCAAAAGCTTCAGGTTGGAGATCAGGTTGTACTTGGTCTGGGAGAGGGGGCGTTCATCCGTGGCTCGGCTCTTGTTTACCTGCTGCCCTTGTTAGCTCTGATGGCTGGGGCTCTGATCGGTGAGTACTTTTTTGGACAAGACTCTGTCATGAGCTTTGCTCTGTCCGGTATTGGCCTTCTGTCTGGGTTTGCCTATGTGCGCTGGTATAGCTTGCGGCACAGGCAAGACTCACAATATCAGCCTGTGGTATTGCGAAAACAGTCATCTGCTGGCGATATTCCCTTAGTGAATCACTAGATATGTGCAGTCATAAAGTTGTTGCTATTAACTTGATTCACGGTAATCCCCCGTATCAATATATCTGATAACTGTGTATCTGGAACGTGACTGTATATGCGGGTAGTTAAGGTGCTACAGGTTTTATTCCGGAGTCAGCCGGTACTATCCTCATATTCAGGTGCCTCCATTCAGGAGAGTTTGATGAAGAAAATAAACCGAATTGTTGTATTTCTGAGTTTGGCTATGGGCTGCATGCTACTGGCAGGCAGGGTTTATGCCTATAATTTGCCGGATTTCAGTGAGTTGGTTGAAGATGCTGCGCCAGCGGTCGTGAATATCAGTACTGTAAAAAACAGTTCTGGCAATCATCCTCCAATTGCAGGTATGGATCAGGAAAACCTTCCTGAGATATTTCGTCATTTCTTTGGCCGTCGCGGCACGCCTCAGGAGCAGCCTCAGCAGTCCTTGGGCTCAGGTTTTATTATCTCGAACGATGGTTATATTTTGACGAATAACCATGTTGTTGAAGGGGCTGATAAAATTATTGTTCGCCTGTCTGATCGCCGTGAGATGGAAGCAACCGTTATAGGCCTTGATAAGCGGACTGATTTGGCTCTTCTGAAGATTGATGGCCGTTCTCTGCCTGTTGTTGAGTTAGGGGATTCCGCCTCACTTAAAGCAGGTGAGTGGGTGCTTGCTATCGGCTCTCCTTTTGGCTTTGATCACTCGGTGACAGCGGGCATTATCAGCGCGGTAAATCGCTCTCTACCAAATGAAAACTATGTGCCTTTTATCCAGACAGATGTTGCTATTAACCCAGGTAACTCGGGTGGCCCTCTGTTTAACCTGGATGGTGAGGTTGTCGGTATCAATTCTCAGATTTATACCCGCTCCGGTGGCTTTATGGGGCTATCTTTTGCAATCCCAATTGATGTGGCAATGAATGTTGCTGATCAGCTAAAAGAGAAAGGGCGTGTTGCCCGTGGTTGGTTAGGCGTTGTGATTCAGGAGGTAAACCGTGACCTGGCCGAGTCATTTGGACTGAGAAAGCCTATGGGGGCTCTGGTTGTTCAGGTTGCATCGGATGGACCTGCAGGTAAAGGTGGTATCCAGGAAGGAGATATTATCCTTGAGTTTGAAGGACAGGAGATTCATCGTTCCGGCGAATTGCCTCCTTTGGTCGGTCAGGTGCGCCCTGGTGACAAAGCCCGTGTTCTGGTGCTGCGTTCCGGTTCACGCAAGATACTGAATATTGAGATTGAAGAGTTACCAGACCAGCGTGGAGTACGCCGAACTCAGCAGGAGCAACCTGTCGATCGTATCGGATTGAAAGTCACTGAGTTGACGTCAGAGCAGAAGCAGCGCTGGAATATTGAACAGGGTATTGTCATTGTGGCTATAGAAGCCGGTAGTGCTGCTCGCTCAGGTTTACGTGAAGGTGATGTTATCACTATGATTGGCAGTCGCCAGATCAATAGTGTCGATGACTACCGCAAGGCTATCGGGCTATTGGAAAAAGGCCAGTCCGTTCCTGTCAGGGTTGTACGCCAGGGTGAGCCTGCTTTTGTTCCACTGAAAATTGAGTGACCACCGAAGATAATTAGGCAGAGCTTCTGCTCCTTTAATTGCCCCTGTTGTATCAGCGATGATATTTGCTGATATGGCAGGGGAAGTCTTTATTAAATCTGACGAAGCCTTGGGTAATGGGCATGGCGTCTGCATAGGGAATCATGTAGACTCTTGGGCTAATTTTTTCTGGGGCTTTTTTGCATTATTCGGGTTTGGGCTGTTCATGTTTTTGAGCCAATCCGTAGCCCTGACAGATATATATAGATACATTCATATTCGTCAGCAGATGACCTTTCTTTGGTGAAAATATACTGTGAGTCGCTTAAGTCACATCCGTAACTTCTCTATTATCGCCCATATTGATCATGGTAAATCCACCTTGGCTGACCGCTTTATTCAGAACTGTGAAGGTCTGAGTGAGCGGGAGATGGCTGCCCAGGTTCTGGACTCCATGGATATTGAGCGTGAGCGCGGTATTACTATTAAAGCGCAGAGTGTAACTCTTAACTACACCGCTAAAGATGGCAATACTTACCAGTTGAACTTTATTGATACGCCGGGACATGTGGATTTTTCCTATGAGGTTTCCCGCTCCCTTGCTGCCTGTGAAGGTGCTCTTCTGGTTGTTGATGCGGCGCAGGGTGTTGAGGCTCAGTCTGTAGCAAATTGCTACACTGCCATTGAGCAGGAACTGGAAGTAGTTCCCGTGCTGAATAAAATGGATCTGCCTCAGGCTGAGCCGGACCGGGTTGCTCAGGAGATCGAAGATATCATCGGAATTGACGCCACTGAGGCTGTCCGCTGCAGTGCTAAGTCCGGTTTAGGGATCGATGACGTTCTGGAAGACCTGGTCGCCCGCATCCCTGCTCCTGAAGGTGATCCCGATGCTGATCTGCAGGCTTTGATTATTGACTCCTGGTTTGATAATTACTTGGGCGTTGTCTCCCTGATCCGTGTGATGGAAGGTACGGTTCGTAAAGGCGATAAAATTATTCTCAAGTCCACCGGTAAAGCCTGGGGGGTTGATGCTGTTGGCATCTTTACACCGAAGCGTACACCTACCGGTATTCTGAAGGCAGGTGAAGTAGGCTACTTGGTTGCCGGCATTAAAGATATTCATGGTGCGCCTGTTGGTGACACTATTACGTCTGCTAAAACTCCGGATGTACCTATGTTGCCGGGCTTTCAGAAAGTTAAACCTCAGGTTTATGCAGGTCTTTTCCCGGTAAGCTCAGATGATTATGAAGATTTTCGGGATGCGCTGGAAAAGCTGACCCTCAATGATGCCTCTCTGTTTTTTGAACCGGAAAACAGTGAAGCTCTTGGCTTTGGTTTCCGTTGTGGTTTCCTGGGTATGTTGCATATGGAGATCATTCAGGAGCGCCTGGAACGCGAATATGATCTTGATCTGATCACGACAGCCCCGACCGTTATTTTCGAAGTAATGCTGAAGAACGGTGATGTCATCAGCGTTGATAGCCCATCGAAGCTACCGGATCCGGCGGGTATCGAAGAGATGCGTGAGCCGATTGCCCGGGTTAATATCCTGGTACCCCAGGATATGCTTGGCGGTGTTATTTCTCTTTGTGTTGAGAAACGCGGTGTTCAGATTGATATGCAGTTTATGGGTAAGCAGGTTCAGCTGGTTTATGATATCCCGCTGAACGAAGTTGTACTGGACTTCTTTGATCGGCTTAAATCTGTGAGTCGCGGGTTTGCTTCTCTTGATTATAGTTTTGATCGTTTCCAGGCAGCGGATCTTGCTCGTTTGGATATTTTGATTAACGGCGATAAAGTTGATGCTCTGGCCTGTATTGTGCATAAAGAGCATATTCGTAGCCGGGGCATGGCTCTGACCGAGAAAATGAAAGAGATTATCCCGCGCCAGATGTTTGATGTTGCTATTCAGGCTGCCATGGGAAATCAGGTTGTTGCCCGTCAGACCGTAAAAGCATTACGTAAGAATGTAACCGCCAAATGTTATGGTGGTGATGTTAGTCGTAAGAAGAAGCTGCTGCAGAAGCAGAAAGAAGGCAAAAAACGGATGAAACAGGTCGGGCGTGTGGAGATTCCACAGGATGCCTTCCTGGCCGTTCTTAAAGTGGATAATTAAATATGGATTTTGATTTTGCATTAGTGCTGGTCATAGCAGTTGCCGTAACGGGTGTCGGTTATGTTGCCGATGCTCTCTTCTTTGCTAAGAGGCGCCAACGTGCTGTCAGCGCTTTTCTGAATCAGCCCCAGCGCTCAGCGATGGATGCTGAGGTGATTAACCAGTTGGAAAAAGAGCCTTTATGGGTTGAGTATTCACGCTCCTTTTTTCCTGTGTTGTTTCTGGTTCTGATTGTTCGGTCTTTCGTGGTCGAACCCTTTCAGATTCCCAGTGGCTCGATGTTGCCAACACTTAAAATTGGTGACTTTATTCTGGTAAACAAATTCTCCTATGGTTTGCGCCTGCCTGTGAGCAATAATCTTGTTGTGGAGATTGATGATCCGGAGCGTGGCGATGTGATGGTGTTTCGCTATCCTAAAGACGATAAGGTTAATTACATCAAGCGGGTGATTGGCCTGCCGGGTGATCGTCTGCGCTATGAGAATAAAGTTCTTTATATTAATGGCGAGCCTGCTGCTCAGACGTTTGTAGCGGCATTACCCGCTGGTAACCCGAACCGTAAACTTCTGCGTGAATCACTTGGTGATGTTGAGCATGAAATTTACAACAGCTTACAGCCTGGTCAAAACATGCGAGAGGTGGTTGTACCGGAAGGTCACTATTTTGTTATGGGTGACAACCGGGATCACAGTAATGACAGCCGTTACTGGGGTTTTGTGCCTGAAAGCCATATTGTCGGCAAGGCCTTTGCGGTCTGGATGCATTGGGAAGGCTGGTCCAGTCTGCCCAGCTTCTCCAGTGTTCGGGTAATACAGTAATAATTTAACGACCGGCCAACTGGGCCGGTTTGCCTTTTCTGATGACGGAAAAAAACGAGTTAGAGTTGAAAGCAAATCTGAATGAACTCAGTAAAAAACTGGGCTATACCTTTACCGATATTAACCAGCTGAAGCTGGCGCTTACTCACCGTAGTTTTGGGGGGAGTAATAATGAGCGTCTGGAGTTTCTGGGTGATTCTATCGTCAATTTTGTCATCGCCGAAGCGTTGTATCATCGTTTTACCGAAGCCCGTGAAGGGCAGTTGAGCCGACTACGGGCCCGACTGGTTAAGGGTCTGACACTGGCAGAAGTTGCTCGTGAATTTGATCTGGGTGACTACCTGCAGCTGGGTTCAGGAGAGCTGAAAAGCGGCGGTTACCGGCGGGATTCGATTCTGGCCGATGCGATGGAGGCTGTCATAGGTGCGATTTACATTGATGCCGGAATGGATACGGTTCGTGAACGTATTCTGGACTGGTACAAAGAGCGCCTGATGAAACTGAATCTTAATGATACCCAGAAAGATCCTAAAACACTGCTTCAGGAATTCCTGCAGTCCCGCCAACAGAACCTACCTAAGTATGAAGTGATTTCTGTTGAGGGTGAAGCCCATGATCAGACTTTTACTGTTGAGTGTCATGTGGTTCTTTTGCAAGAGAAGACGATAGGAATCGGCAGCAGTCGCCGTAATGCAGAGCAGCAGGCGGCAAAGAATGCCCTGACAGAACTTGAATCCAAAAAGCAGTCTGCAAAATTGTCGGATAGCAAGAAATGAGTGTGCCTATGAGTGATCAGACCAGTCATTGTGGTTTTGTGGCCATTGTTGGCCGCCCGAATGTGGGTAAGTCCACCCTGATGAATCATATATTAGGCCAGAAGCTAAGTATTACTTCCCGTCGCCCTCAGACTACCCGTCATCAGGTTGTGGGTATTAAAACCGAAGATGATGTGCAGGTGGTCTATGTGGATACACCTGGGATGCACAAGCTTGAAAAAGATCGTAATAAAGCGATTAACCGCTATATGAATCAGGCAGCCAGCAGTGCATTGAAAGATGTGGATCTGGTCATTTTTATCATTGACCGTTTACGCTGGACCGAAGAAGATGATGTGGTTCTGCAAAAACTTGAAGGACTGAAATGCCCTGTGATTCTGGCGATCAACAAAATGGATCGTCTGGAAGAAAAAGAAGCGTTGCTGCCTTACATCGAAGATGTTGCTCAGAAGCGGAACTTTGATGCCATTATCCCGATCTCTGCTCAGCACGGCCATAATCTGGAGCAGCTGCAGGAGCAGGTTCGGAGTTATATGCCGGAGTCCTTCCATTACTACCCGGAAGATCAGGTGACGGATCGTACTGAGCGTTTCCTTGCCTCTGAGCTGGTAAGGGAGAAGATCATGCGCCAGCTGGGTGATGAGTTACCCTATCAGGCGACAGTTGAAATTGAAGAATTCAGTGAAGATGATGGCATTCTCTTTATTGGTGCTCTGATTCTGGTAGAGCGATCAGGTCAGAAACGCATCATTATTGGTGAAAAAGGCTCCCGTATTAAGCAGATCGGACAGGAAGCCCGTATCGATATGGAGCGCGCTTTTGGTGCTAAAGTTATGCTTAATCTCTGGGTAAAAGTGAAAGGTGGCTGGTCTGATGATGAGCGGGCCCTTAAAAGTCTGGGCTATTCTGATCTCTGACTCCAAATCGTTAAACCCCAGGTCTCTTTACTTCCTGATGGAATAATACCTTGGCTGCTAATGTTCATTGCCAACCGGCATACGTTCTTCACAGTCGCCCCTATAAAGAGACCAGCGCCTTGGTCTCTTTACTGACGCTGGATTATGGCCGTATAGACGGCGTTGCCCGAGGGGTTCG
The DNA here is from genome assembly GCA_048268485.1 of Oceanospirillum sp. Lineage (GTDB taxonomy): Bacteria > Pseudomonadota > Gammaproteobacteria > Pseudomonadales > Halomonadaceae > Oceanospirillum. The sequence continues at coordinate 48,170 of JBLWVL010000003.1, read as the reverse complement.
GCAGAAAAAAAGCCGTAATCGCGCTTTGCTACAGCCATTACAGCCGCTGCAGCTTTCATGGCGTGGCAGCAGCAGTCTGAAAACACTATTTGATATTGAGCCTTGTGGCCAGCTCCCCTTGCTAGGTGGCCGGTCTTTGAGCTGTGTGCTTTATGCTAATGAACTGCTTAACCGTTTATTGCTGCCCCAGGAAGCTGCACCGGAACTGTTTCGCGAATATGCGCTTCTGATTACTCAGTTGCAGCAGTCTGACCAGCTGGAACCCTCTCTAAGGTCTTTCGAATGGCAGCTATTGGATACTCTTGGTTACCCTCTGATTTTTGCTGATTATCAGGGAGGAGGGCTTAAACCGGATCAACAGTATGTTTATCATTGGCAGTCAGGTTTTCATCCCGTAGATCAGGGAGGTTTTTCCGGTGGTGTTTTACAGGCCTTAAGTGAACAAAACTGGTCGTCAGCAGATGCACTGAAGGCAGCTAAAAAACTCAGTCGAATTGCGCTACAGCCACTTATTGGTGATAAACCGCTGCTTTCCCGTCAACTATTTCAGCCTGGCATTGTGGCCCAAAGCTCTGTGCAATCGCGCTATCCTGCTCTAGTGGATTCCGGGCAGGAGTGAATCAATCTTTAGTTTTTTTCGTAGATATAGAAAGTGGTGTGGCAGCCTTGTTAGGCTAACTCAGTCTTAATTATGTCATAGCCTTTTTTCTAAAGGCTAAATTTAGGAGTCATCATGGCTATAGGTGTTTCAGTGTCCGTTCCGCGTTTACAACTGGGTGTTAATATCGATCACATTGCTACTCTGCGTCAGGCTCGTGGAACCCGTTACCCTGACCCGGTTCAGGCGGCTATTTTGTCTGAAGAGGCGGGTGCTGATGGCATTACTCTTCACTTACGGGAAGATCGTCGCCATATTCAGGAGCGGGATGTTCGCTTGATTAAAGATGTCATGCAGACCCGTATGAATCTTGAGATGGCGGTAACTGAAGAGATGATCGCTTTTGCGGAAGAGATACGCCCAGAGCATATCTGTCTTGTACCTGAAAAACGTGAAGAGCTGACCACTGAAGGTGGTTTGGATGTGGTTGGTCAATTTGATCGTGTGGCGGATGCCTGTAAACGTTTGGCTGCGGCGGGCTGTGAAGTGTCCTTGTTTATTGATGCTGACCCGGCTCAGATTGAAGCGGCTGCAACCATTGCTCCTGTGATTGAGCTTCATACCGGCCGTTACGCCGATGCCGAAACCTCCGAAGAACAGGCGGCAGAGCTGGAGGTGATTAAGCATGGGGTCAGGTTAGGTCTGAAACAGAGGCTGGTTGTGAATGCTGGACATGGTCTGCACTATCATAACGTTGAGCCCATTGCCGGTATTCCGGGTATCTATGAGTTGAACATCGGCCATGCGATTATTGCTCGGGCGATGTTTGTGGGCCTGAAGGAAGCGGTTACTGAGATGAAGCGCATTATGCTGGCGGCTCAGCCTAAGTAGAGTTGCAGGTATGATTTTGGGAATAGGCACAGATCTGGCCGTGATAGCGCGAATTGAAAATGCCATCAACCGGCATGGGGAGCGCTTTGCAAAGCGTATTCTGACGGACGTTGAGTTAGAGCGCTATCGAGGTCACCCACAGCCTGCTGCTTTCTTAGCCAAGCGTTTTGCTGCGAAAGAGGCGGCAGCAAAAGCTCTGGGAACGGGTATCGGAGTGATCAGCTGGCAGGATATGCAGGTCGATAGGGCGGAATCAGGGGCTCCCATTATGGTGCTATCTGGCATGGCGGCTGAGCGTGTCGCTGCTCATCATGAGGTCGTGTGTCATCTTTCGATCACGGATGATGGCGGCTTAGCTCAGGCTTTTGTCGTTTTGGAGTCCCGCTAGTCAGAGCGGGACCACTCCCTATAAGCCATTGATAGTCCGGTAGTGTTTTAATGGCTTTGCTGTAGTATTTCCTGCTCTTTTTGCCATGACTCAAGCTTGTTCAGTTCTTTGTACAGTGTTCTCAGTGTTTCCTGTGCTGCGGGCATCTGGCGCATTTTAAGCTGTGTTTCCAGGGTTTCAGTTGTTAATGCTAAACGTGGTACGCCACAGTAGCGAGTTGCACCATGCAAGTGATGGACAGCATTGATCATCTCTTCTATATCTTCACTGTGAAAAGCCTTGTCGAGGTGTTCACGGGTGGCAGGAATGTCCTGCAGTAGCATTCTGAGCATTTCTTCGGCCAGGGAGGCTTTCCCTCCTGCCAGTCGTGTTCCCATCTCCATATCCACCACGTTTTCCATACTGTCCTCAAGCTGTTGCTGATTCTCAGGCAGTGGAGGTTCTGCATCCGGGGGCATAACGCTTGGGCTGAAACCTGTCCAGTGTTTGATCAGGTTTGCCAGCTTCTCTTCGTCAATGGGTTTGGTCAGAAGGTCATTAAGCCCTGCAGCCATGAAGTTTTCTTTTTCTTCCGGCAGTGCGTGGGCTGTCAGGGCGATAATTCCCAGATCTTCGTAATAAGGAGAGAGATTACGGATGCGACGGGTTGCCTCCATACCGTCCATATCCGGCATCTGAATATCCATCAGAATCAGATCTGGTCGCTTTCTTAATACTTCCTCAATTGCGTTTTTACCACTCCTGGCTTGCATTACATTCAGGCCGAACTCATTGAGTAGGGTTGATGCCAGCAATAAATTCGAATCATTGTCATCCACAACAAGAATTGTGGGGGCTGATGTCATATTGCCCTGCAGATTAAAGTCACCCTGATGGCTATAATTTTGTGTATTATCCGAAGTGCTTTCCTGAGATGGATAGCTCATAGGCTCAACGGATCTGTAGGTTATGAGTCCATTAGCCGGGAGCTGGTTTGCTTGTTTGACCCTAGGTGTTTTCGCTGCCTGATGATGAACAAGAACCGCCTCAATGGCAGCTTTTAATTCTTCCTGGCTAATCGGCTTTGTTTCAACGTGGCTAACCCCCGCGCTCATATAGCGAGTGATCAGGTCGGCATCATTGCTGCCTAAAAGTACTAATACGGGCACTTTCTCTGCCAGCTTGTATGTCAGGGCAAGAGTTGCTCTGTCCGTTGCTTCCTGATGATTTAAGGCCAGCACGGCAAGTTGGCAGCCTGGGTGTTGGACGTTAATACCGTTTACGCTGTTGTGGCTGGTAACCTGTAACCCAAATTGACTTAGCTGGTGACTCAGGGCGTTCTGATTTAGTGGATGGCTTTCCACTAAGAGTGTGTTCAGGCTATCAAAGCATGCCTCAGGCTCAAGATCATAAGCACCCACCTGAACCTGTGTACGTATTGTGAACCAGAAGGTAGCCCCTTTATCCAGGTCACTTTCCAGGCCAATTTCACCCCCCATCAGCTCTACAAGGCGTTTACAGATCACCAACCCTAAGCCTGTGCCGCCGTGGAGACGGTTCTGACTGGAGTCTGCCTGGGTGAAAGGAGTAAATAGGGTGGATTGTTTCTCTTTCGCAATACCGATGCCGTTATCACTGATTTTAAAGCAAATGAGTAGCTCATTATTCGCTTCCAGCTCAGTCATAACGCGGATGACAATATCACCTTTATCCGTGAACTTTACAGCATTTCCCAGAAGGTTGGTCAGTACTTGCTTAATACGCAAGGGGTCACTGACCAGAGTCGTTGGCACATCATCATATACCAGTGCTACCATTTCGAGCTGTTTGCGCTGTACTTCTGGTGCGAGTAGAGAGATGGTTTCATCAACGACTTCACGGGGATTAAAGGGAATTGATTTAATTTCCATCTTCTGTGCTTCGATTTTTGAAAAATCCAGAATATCGTTGATGATGGAAAGGAGGCTCTCTGATGCGTTTCGGATACTGTTCAGGTGAGCACTTTGGTGTGGCGTCAGAGGGGTACGGCGTAAGAGGTTACAGAAGCCAACAATGCCATTCATTGGTGTACGGATCTCATGACTCATATTGGCGAGAAACTCAGATTTAATCCGATTAGCCTCTTCTGCACGTTTGCGGGCGAGATCCAGTTCGATACTTTGAGTTTCCATGGTGGTCATGGTTTCCTCAAGTTCTGATGTCGCCTGCTCAATATTGTCATTCAGCTCCTGACGTTTCCGCTTAATACTAGAGGTTAGCTGATTGATATCATCTGCCAGCCGGTGGAATTCAGGGCTGCCGATGTGCCGGGCTTCAACGGTATAGTTGCCGGCACGTAACTGCTTCAGTGCGTTCTGAGCTTCCTGGAGAGGTTCCTGGAACTGGCGGCTGATACGTAGCGCCATGAACAGGGTTACAATCAGAAGAATCAGCACTACAGCCCAGTTAAGTATGACATCGTAGATGATATTCAGGCGGATTTGGCTTAGGTGGACTTCCAGCTCCAGCCAGCCTGTAATAGCATTCGTTTTGATCTCCATATGAATAAACTGGGGAGCGACCAGGTGACTATTGCCCTTGTCAGAGTGTGTGTCCGCGATATGGTTTTTAGCGGGCAAGGGAGAAAACAAAGGCTGAATAATACGTAGTGTACTGTCTGAGTAGCGAACCATAGGTTGAGGCTGCAGCCTTTGCTCCGGGTTGCTGACGGGGTACATACTGGGGCCGCCATGGAAGATATTTTCCCGGTCTTTATTATGGATGGATACTGCACGTATCTCAGGCTCCTGACTTAGCCGGTCCATTATGCGGCGTACCTGCTCCCGGTCATTTTGTTCCAGAGCGTAGGCTAAGGGGGTGCTTAATTGACGGCTTAAAGCACCTGCTTTTTCCATCAGGTTCTTTTCCACCAAGGCGTAGTAGTTAACAAACAGGTGAGTGCTTAAAACCAACGCTGTGATAATTGCCGGAAAGGTCGCGATAAAGAGTATTTTGTTACGCAGAGGCCAATTTTTCATCAGTAATCCAGATTTATCTTTACTGCAATGGCAGTCACAACAGAAAAAACACCCGTATCATAATACCCTTAACGGATGCAGTTATAAGCAAATAGCAAAGAATTATTTTGAAAAATAGAGGGCCTGCCCAATATGGTCTATTCCGGTGAGACGTCGAAATTGTGCCGGATCCTGGTGGCGGTTTTAAAAAGTAAGGTCGCAGGTATATCATCGTAATTTTTTATTGGGCTGTTCCGGAATGTTTGGGTGTTCGTATCTTGTTAAATTAACAGGGTAGCCTCCGGCTTCTGAATGAATAATGTGCCCGGATAAAGCGAAAATCAGAGAGAGTCTATGTCTTCCGAAAAAATGTCCCCGGGCCACATCACTGAAACACAGGCACAGTTTAACAACTTTCCGACCATCGAAGCCTTTGTAGGGCAAACGCCTCTGGTGCGTTTGCAGCGCCTGATACGGAATAATGGGTCTGTGGTGTTGGCTAAGCTGGAAGGCAATAACCCAGCCGGTTCAGTTAAAGACCGCCCTGCTCTCAGTATGATCAATCTTGCGGAGGCTCGTGGAGATATTAAACCGGGCGATACCTTGATTGAGGCCACCAGTGGTAACACAGGTATTGCTCTGGCGATGGCGGCAGCGATTAAAGGGTATAACATGGTACTGATCATGCCGGATAACATGAGTGCTGAACGTAAAGCGTCAATGGCAGCCTATGGCGCGCAACTCATTACGGTCAGCAAAGAAGAAGGTATGGAGGCTGCCCGGGATCTTGCGTTGAATATGCAGAAAGAGGGGAAAGGGATTGTACTGAACCAATTTGGCAATATGGATAACCCGGAAGCCCACTATCGTGGCACGGGCCCGGAAATTTGGCAGCAAACTTTTGGTAAAGTGACTCATTTTGTCAGTGCTATGGGAACGACAGGCACAATTATGGGGACATCCCGTTACCTGAAAGAGCAGAATCCTGATATTCAGATTGTGGGGCTTCAACCCAGTGAGGGTGCCAGTATCCCCGGTATTCGACGTTGGCCTGCAGAGTATCTGCCGACCATTTTTGAAGAGGAACGGGTCGATCAGGTTATTGATATCGACCAGGAGCTGGCAGAACGTACAATGAAAGCTCTGGCCAGGGAAGAGGGTATTTTTGCCGGCGTCTCTTCTGGAGGGGCTATCGCCGGGGCGATCCGCATTGCAGACCAGAACCCAGGCTCCGTTGTTGTAGCGATTATCTGTGATCGTGGTGACCGGTATCTTTCGACAGGCGTTTTTAATAGTTGATTACCTGTTTTAGGGCTGAAATTGCTTACTTATTATGATTATTGCGGTGCATTATCTTGGCTATAAGGATGTTGTGATTTTCGCCGCAATTTGAGTGTGATTAAACCCTCTGGCTGGACAAGCTCAGATTAGCCGTTATTATCTGCGACCATTATGCAGTGCTGTTGCTTTATTCTGCACTTGCAGTTCTTTACTCTACGTTCCGTTGTTGTCCTGCTGATTATCATCAATGCAGGCTACCTCAATATAAGGGTACCTGAAGGCGTGTTTGTGCAGATATTGTCGATAAGAAAGGGGGCTATGTGCCTGAGCTAGTGTCTGAACTCCCCATTGAACGCCTGAGCCATGATGGTCGGGGCATTGCCCGCCACAAGGGAAAAACTGTTTTTGTTGAGGGCGCACTGGCTGGAGAAACGGTGGATATCCGTATCGTCAAATCCCATCGTCGTTTTGATGAAGCTGTTTGTGAAGCAATACACACCCCTTCCCCGGATCGAGTTGCCCCTGCCTGTGAGTATTACCTGCAGTGTGGCGGCTGCGGTATGCAGCATCTTTCTCTGGAATGTCAGCGTGATGTTAAGCAGTCTGCACTGGTGGACCAGCTGGAGCGTTTCGGCAAGCTTTCTGATATTCCTCTGCAGGATGCTTTGGTGGATGAGGCCTGGGGCTATCGTCGCAAAGCACGACTTGGTGTGAAGTGGAATCGTCATGGTGATCTGATTATCGGTTTCCGTGAGAAAGGGTCTTCCCATCTGGTGGCGATTCAGCACTGTGCGGTATTGCACCCGGAAATATCGGCACTGATTCCCTCTTTATACGACCTGATTCCTGAGCTGGAGTCCCGAAAAACCATTGGACACCTTGAGCTGGTATACAGTGACGAAGGGTGCGCTCTTGTGGTGCGCCACCTGAAAGATTTGTCTCATAAAGATCAGCTGATTTGGTTGAACTGGGCTGAAGAGCACCGGGTTCAGCTTTACTGGCAGAAAGGTCAGGCGGATAGCCTGGCTAAAGCCAGTCTTGAAAAGGACAAGGTGGTTACACTGAGTGGCGACCTGTTACCTGTGCTCAGCTACCGGCATGATGAGATTACTCTGGCTTTCCAGCCTAATGACTTTGTGCAGGTAAACCCTGCTATCAACCGTCAGATGGTCGATCAGGCTATGGAGTGGCTGCAACCAAAGAGCGATGACGTGGTGCTGGATCTGTTTGCGGGTTTTGGTAATTTTAGTTTGCCACTGGCGAGAAAAGTGGCTTCTGTCACAGGCATTGAAGGTGCATCGAATCTGGTTCAACGGGCCCGGGCCAATGCTGAATTAAATGGCATGAAAAATGCTTTTTTTGAGGTGGCTGACCTGAGTCAGTCATTCAAAGGTCTTTCCTGGGCTAAGACCCGTTATAATGTCGTTCTGTTGGATCCACCCCGTACTGGCGCACAGGCTATCTGTGAGCAGATGAAAGCGTTGGGGGCAAAGCGGGTGCTGTATGTGTCCTGTAACCCTTCAACTCTTGCCAGAGACAGCGCTATTTTGACGGAGCAGGGTTATAAACTGGTTCGAGCCGGAATCATGGATATGTTTCCGCAAACGGCTCATGTGGAATCCATGGCACTGTTTGAGCGCGGTGGTAAAAAGAAAAAGTCCTGATTTTTGCGGCGACATACTGTATCGGCGCTCGTTCGTGATACAGGTTTGATACCGCTGTTTATTACGCTCTCTGCCTGTTGCCCCTTTGTTTGGATCAGAGGGGGAGGGCCGGCAGAGAAGAAGAGGCTGAGTCAGCAATTTTATTGCCGGGGCAACGGCAAGCCTGCTGACTCTTACAAGGCCGCCATTAATAAAGGGTGCAGCCGGACGGATGTCTGAGCGAACACCTTATAATAAGAAACTGAAATTTACAGGCGAAGACATGGTAAAAGTACGTGAAGATCAACCGTTAAACCCTGATGGCACGGTAAATATCCCTAACTGGCTACAGCGTCTGCAGGAGGATGTCACGCTCACTACACCGGAGCGTGTTCGGTCGGCCTGTGAGATGGCACGTGACGCTCAGCGCAATGCGCGTAAAGAGGACAACTACTGGATTGTTAAAGGGTCCCGCTGCTTCCGTACTGGTCTTGAGATGGCCGATATTCTCGGTGAGCTGCAGATGGATGAAGACTCTCTGATCGCGGCGATTCTGTATCGCGCCGTGCGCGAAGGTCATATCTCCATTGCTCAGGTTGAAGAGTCTTTTGGTGAGACGGTTTCCAAGCTGGTCAATGGTGTCACCGAGATGGCAGCCATCAGCCAGATTCAGCTTCCGACAGAAGGCATCGTCTTTGGTCAGGAGAACAAAAGCCAGCTGGAAAATCTGCGTAAAATGCTGGTGGCGATGATTGATGATGTTCGTGTCGCTCTGATCAAACTGGCAGAACGTACCTGTGCCATCCGTGATGCCAAAAACGCCCCCCGTGATAAACGTCTGCGTGTTGCCCGAGAAGTGTTCGAAATTTATGCTCCGCTGGCGCACCGTTTAGGCATTGGTTACATCAAGTGGGAGCTGGAAGATCTCTCTTTCCGTTATCTGGAAGAGGAGCAGTACAAAAGTATTGCTCATTTGTTGTCTGAGAAGCGCCTCGACCGTACCGAATATATCGAAAAAGTGATCGTGCTGCTGAAAGATAAGCTGGTGGGTGAAGGTATTCACGGTGCCCAAGTGAATGGCCGTGCGAAACATATTTACAGCATCTGGCGCAAAATGAAACGCAAAAATATCGACTTCTCCGAAGTATACGATGTGCGCGCTGTACGTATTTTGGTACCGGATGTAAAAGACTGCTATACCGCTCTGGGGATTATTCATGGCCTGTGGCACCACATTCCCCATGAGTTTGATGACTATATCGCAACGCCTAAAGAAAATGGCTATCGCTCTTTGCATACTGCAGTGGTTGGGCCTGAGGGAAAAGTGCTGGAAGTTCAGATTCGTACCCTCGATATGCATGAGGAAGCCGAGCTGGGAGTCTGTGCACATTGGCTTTATAAGGGTACCGATACCAAGAAAACCAGTGATAGCTACGAAGAGAAAATTGCCTGGTTGCGCCAGGTTCTGGAATGGCATGAAGAGGTTGGGGATGCCAATGGGTTACGTGAAGAGTTGCGTAATGATGTAGCTCCGGACCGCATCTATATCTTCACACCGGATGGCCATGTGGTGGATCTGCCCCATGATGCGACACCGGTCGATTTTGCCTACCGGGTGCATACCGAAGTTGGCCACCGTTGCCGTGGTGCTAAGGTGAATGGTCGTATTGTGCCGCTGACCTATCATCTGAAAACAGGTGATCAGGTGGAGATTCTGACTTCAGAAAATACCCGGCCCAGTCGGGACTGGCTGAATCCTGCTTTGGGATACGCCCTGACATCCCGTACCCGGGCTAAGATTCAGAGCTGGTTTAAGCTGCAGGACCGTGATCAGAATATTGTTGAAGGACGTCAGCTGCTTGAGAAAGAGTTCAAACAACTCGGTCTGAGCGGTCTTGATCTGCCGAAGCTGGCGCAGGCCGTTAATTATAACACTGAAGACGATATGTATGCGGCACTAGGGGCTGGTGACTTGCGTACCGGTCAGGTGTTGAGTGTAGCCCAGAACCTGTTCGGTGAAACGGATGATGAAGAGCAGTTAGAAAAATTCCTGCTGCACCGTCGTTACCATGGTGGCCAGAAACCCGGTAGCAATGCACCGGATGACATCACTATTCACGGTGTGGGTAACCTGATGACGCAGATTGCCAAATGCTGCCATCCGGTGCCCGGTGATGACATCGTGGGTTACATCACTGTCGGTCGTGGTGTTTCAATTCACCGTCAGGATTGTGCTAATGCCTTACAGCTGAAAGCTGAAGATCCGCATCGAATGATTAACGTTGAGTGGGGAGAGCGCACTCAGCATATGTATTCGGTTGATGTGCGTATCCGAGCTTGGGATCGTTCCGGTCTGTTACGGGATATTATGTCGGTACTGGCCAATGATAAGGTCAATGTTCTGTCGGTGAATACACTGACAGACAAAAAAGAGAACCAGGCTAATATTCTGGTAACGCTGGAAGTAGATGGTATTCAGGTGCTGGGCCGTATCCTTAACCGGATCGAGCAGCTGCCGAATATTCTCGATGTTCAGCGCTTTCAGGAAAAGAAAAAGTCAGCCTGACCTGTTTCTGGTCTATTGGAAGCCGCGATCATACCGATTGCCTAAAACGCCCGCTTTTGCGGGTGTTTTGCGTTAGAGTCTTCCATTTATTCATTTATTTCAAGAGCCATCTGTTATGAGTCAAAAGCCAATTGTTAATGCACAGTCACAACTATCTGAGCAGCAGAAGTCTTCTAACCGATACAGCATAAAAGACCTAACCTATCTGATGGCACGCCTGCGGGACCCTGAAACCGGTTGCCCTTGGGATAAGGAGCAAACCTTTGCCACCATCGTGCCTCATACGCTGGAAGAAGCCTATGAAGTGGCGGATACCATTGAGCGTGAAGACTGGGATCACCTGAAGGAAGAGCTGGGTGATCTGTTGTTCCAGGTGATCTATTACAGCCAGATGGCGGATGAGAAAGGCTGGTTCAGTCTGGATGATGTGGCCGATGAGCTGGTTACTAAAATGATACGCCGTCATCCCCACGTTTTTGCCGACGGGCAATTATACCCTGCGGATAATAACTCGGTCTCAGCGGCTGATGTTGATGAAGCTCAGGTGAAACAGCGCTGGGATGAGATTAAGGCGGAAGAGAAGGCGAAAAAATCGGCAACAGAAACTGGTGAGCGTTCGCTACAGAAGCCTTCGGTTCTGGCGGATATCCCCGTAGGACTACCGGCACTGACCCGAGCCGCCAAGATTCAGAAAAAAGCTTCCAAAGTGGGCTTCGACTGGCCGGATATTCAGGGTGTGCTGGAAAAGGTGCGTGAAGAGCTGGAAGAGGTCGAAGAAGCCGTGGCAGAGAACAATCTGCCGGAAGCCCAGAAGGAGTTTGGTGATCTGTTATTTGCCGCAACAAATCTCAGTCGCTATCTGAAAAAAGACCCTGAAAGTGCATTAAGAGGGACGAATCGCAAGTTTGAATTCCGTTTTGCCTACATTGAACAGCAGCTGCAGAATGCGGGGCTCAGTTTTGATGATGTGAATCTGGAGCAGATGGATCAGTGGTGGGATGAGGCCAAGTTATTGGAACAATAAACTGTGTATTTTTTATTGGCTGGTGTGAGTAAAAAAATAGACCGCCTGTAACCCTGATGCGAAAACGTCAGGCAGGCGGCCCCACATGGCAAGTTCCGCAGAAAACCTGCGGATAGTTGCTGCCCAAGGGAGAAAGGCAGCGATAAAACAGTGTGCTATTCGTTTTCTGGTGGTAAGGCTGTTTTTCTGAAGCTAAATTAACCTGCAGCCTTAAGCTTTGTATATTCTTTCAGGTAGTGACGGCTCAGTTCAAGAAACCGGGGGGTTAAACCTTCATCTTCATAGATGGGGTCGCCTTCTTCATCGTGGGCCACTACTTTGCTGCCTTTTTCATAAGGGAAGCGTCCCTCAACCTCATCCAGTGCAACCTTAATCAGGTCTGCCAGCAGTAATTCTGCCGGTCGCCGCGGAAAAAGTTCTGCCAGTGCCTGTAACCGAGCCGCATCTTCAACCGGTAGCCGAATACTATAGAGCTCCTCAGTGATCGCCCCGGTGTCATTGCTTTTCCAGTTGTGTACCAATTCATTAAATCTCATAAATTTACTCCCGGTGACGACCTTGATATTAAAGCTGTCCAATAACGACACCTTAAAGATGGCCCAGATTAGGCAAAGTAACCAGTGACATTTGGTTTTTAAACGTAGTAAATGGTATGCAAACGTAGTAAAAAATATTTACGGGCTTGGCTGTTGCATCTTCCCGTAGTATGAATTTTCCAGACATCATGGAGGTAACCCGTGAATCAGTTACATGAGTCGTTACGTGACAATGTGCGTGAGCTGGGTGACTATCTGGGCCAAACCATCAGTCATCATTTGGGTGATGAGTTTTTAGAAAAGATCGAAACCATCCGTCATCTGGCGAAAGCTGACCGCGAGGGTGATCACTCTGACAATAGACTGCAGGATTACCTCAGCAACTTATCAGATGATGAGTTATTACCAGTGGCACGGGCTTTTAACCAGTTTCTGAATCTTGCGAATATTGCAGAGCAACATTATCGTGCCCGGTACCGTAAAACAGAGAACTACGAAGCCGTTGAGCAGCACTCTATCGTGACACTGTTTAACCACCTGGCGACCCAGAATATTTCGCCGGAGGAGGTCTGGCAGACCATTACTGATATGCGCATTGATCTGGTGATGACTGCTCACCCAACAGAGGTGAATCGCCGCACATTGATTCAGAAATATGATGCTATTGCCGAGAGTCTTGATCAGCTGGAAAATGAGAGCCTCTATCTGGATCAGCGGGAGAAAATTCAGAACCGCATCCGTCAATTAGTAGAGCAAGCCTGGCATACTGATGAGATTCGCCATCAGCGCCCTACCCCTGTGGATGAAGCCAAATGGGGGTTTGTGGTGATTGAGAACTCTCTTTGGCAGGCTGTTCCTGAATTTTACCGGCACCTGAATCAGGGGCTGAAGGAAGCTACCGGGCGCTCATTGCCGCTGGATTGTTCCCCGATCCGTTTTGCTTCCTGGATGGGGGGCGACCGGGATGGAAACCCAAATGTTACGGCTAGTGTGACCCGTGAGGTACTCCTGCTGGCGCGATGGATGGCGGCAGATCTTTACTTGCGTGATATTGATCTGTTACTGAATGAGCTTTCTATGTGGCAATGTAATGATGCGTTGCGTTCAGAGGTTGGTTCAGAAACCAAAGAACCATACCGTGTATTGTTACGCCGCTTACGCCGCCGCCTTCAGGTGACACAGGAATGGATTGAAGACCAACTTGATGGCCATAGCCGGGATGAATTGCCTGATGCCATTCTGATTGATACGGATGAGCTTAAAGCGCCTCTTAAGCTTTGTTATCAAAGCCTGATCGACAGTGGTATGTCACGTATTGCGAAAGGTGCACTGCTGGATACTTTGCGGCGTGCGAGCTGTTTTGGTCTTAATTTACTTAAACTGGATATTCGTCAGGACTCAGGCCGTCATGCGGATGTTATGGCGGAAATTTGTCAGGCATTGGACTTGGGGAGTTATCATGACTGGAGCGAGCCGGAAAAACAGCACTTTCTGCTGACTGAACTGCGTTCCTGCCGTCCTTTGATCCCTCATAATTGGCAACCCTCTGCTGAGGTTCAGGAGGTGATTGATACCTGTCGGGTAGTGGCTCAGCAGTCCGAAGAAGCTCTTGGCAGCTATGTCATCTCCATGGCGCATCATGCTTCGGATGTTTTAGCGGTGCACCTGCTTCTGAAAGAGTGTGGCTGCCCTTTCCCTATGAAGGTTGTGCCTCTGTTTGAAACGCTGGATGACCTGGATCGTTCGTCGGAAGTGATTGGTAGTCTGATGCGCATTGAGTGGTACCAGGATCGTATTCGCGGTGAGCAGGAAATTATGATCGGTTACTCCGACTCATCCAAGGATGCGGGGCAGCTTGCTGCGGCCTGGGGGCAGTATCGTGCCCAGGAAGAACTGGTGAAAGTTTGTAAGCGTCACGGCGTCCATCTGACACTTTTCCATGGTCGAGGTGGTACGGTCGGGCGTGGTGGAGGTCCTGCCCGTTCGGCAATTCTCGCTCAGCCGCCGGGCTCTGTCAGTGGCAGTCTTAGAGTGACAGAGCAAGGGGAGATGATACGTTTTAAGTTTGGCTTGCCGGATATTGCCCAGAGGAGCATGGAAATTTATGTCTCAGCTGTGCTGGAAGCCACACTACAGCCGCCACCATCCGTTAAAGCTTTATGGCGTGAAGAGATGAACTTACTGGCTGAGCGTGCTCTGCAGAGCTATCGTCATCAGGTGCGGGATGTGCCGGATTTTGTTCCTTACTTCCGTGCCATTACACCGGAGCAGGAGCTGGCTAAATTGCCATTGGGCAGCCGTCCTGCCAAGCGCCGTGCAGATGGTGGTGTAGAAAGCCTGCGAGCGATCCCCTGGATTTTTGCCTGGACCCAGATACGCCTGATGCTACCGGCCTGGCTGGGTAGTGATATTGCTCTTTCTGATGCAGTGCAGGAGGGTGAGCTGCCCTTAATTCGGGAGATGATGGATAAATGGCCGTTTTTTACCACCTATATGGATATGTTGGAGATGGTGTTGACTAAGTCTGACGCCAATGTCGCCCGCTACTATGAGAAAAAGCTGGTACCAGAAAAACTGCACACGTTGGGTGATGTCCTGTGCAGTCGTCTGGATAACCTGAAACAGACGGTTATGCAGATCCGTGATCGTAAGGAACTACAGGAACATATGCCGTTGATTGCCGAAGCAGTACGAGTGCGTAATCCTTATATTGATCCATTACATGTTTTACAGGCAGAACTATTGCAAAGGGACCGCACTCAGCCGGGGAATGCTCAGGTTGAGCAGGCCCTGATGGTGACTATGGCCGGCATTGCCGCGGGTCTTCGCAATACCGGTTAAATTTTCCTAAGGTTTGCCGGTTTGAGTTTTAGCTGGCACTTGGTTTTATATGAGCCATAACAGCCAGCAAGTTCCGGTTGCCTTCCAGGCAACCAATTTGCTTTCGGAGGTTGCATGGAGCCAGAGAAACAGCCTGATATGCATAACACAGAATCTGATTCTGTTATGCAGCATCCACTGGTAGAGCGTGCCCGTCAGTTTGCTGCAGATGCTCATGGTCGGCATGAGCAGGTTCGCCGCTATACCAATGAGGATTACATTGTTCACCCGCAAGCGGTTGCTGAGCGCGTTGCCGAATACCTGACTCAGCCAGAGGTTCTGGCCGCAGCCTGGTTGCATGATGTAGTGGAAGATACTGATGTGGACCTGGAAGAGATCAGGGTTCTGTTTGGTGATGAGGTGGCGCTTCTGGTGGATCAGCTCACTTCGGGGCCTCACAGCAAAGAGCTTGAGTGTGCAGAACGCAAGTTGATCGACCGTTTGCAGCTGGAAAAAGCTGATATTCGGGCCAAGACCATCAAGCTGGCTGATATTATCGATAACACCTGTACGATTGCAGAACGGGACCCTGAATTTGCTGCTCTTTATCTGCCGGAAAAGTACGCCATGCTTCAGGTATTGAAGCAGGGTAACCCTGAGCTATTCGATGAGGCCCGGCAGATTATTGAGGAGGGGTTACAGCAGCTGGAACAGCTGAGTCAGCAGCCGCCTTATGAAGACGGCTGATTAAAGCGTAGCTTAACCTCGCGATAAATACTCAGACTCTCCGGTACTTCAATATTCAGATGTTCCGCCTGTTGTACCAGATAACCGTTGATATAATCGATCTCAGTAATTTTGCCCCGTAGGGTATCCTGCAGCATGGAGGAGCGGTTTTTAGCCGTACCTTTAATAACATCTGTGGCCAGCGGCAGCAGCCCTTGCTCTGGCAACTGTAGTTTCAGAGCTGCCATGACTGCTTCTGTCTCCCGGCATAGACGGGAAACCCGCTGATAACGCTCCGGCTGCATTAGCTCACCGTTCAGACACTGATTCAGCGCTGTCAGTCCGTTAATGGCGATATTGATCGCCAGCTTATTCCACAGCGCCTGATTAATATTCTCGCAGGCTTCTATGATCAGATCAGTTTGCTCCAGATCTTCAACCACTTGTCGCCAGACCTTTTGGCCCTGGGCATTTAATGCACCCACGCGACTGATGCCCTGGCCGGCATGGATCACATGGCCCGGTTCTGTACGGTATGCACCGTCGGTAATGCAAGCGGCAACAATGGCGTACTCAGGATACTTTTCCGCAACGGCCTGTTGAGAGCCCATACCATTCTGCAACAGCACGATGCAGGCATCATCGGTTAAAGCGTGCTGAACACCGGCGACTGCAGTGACCGCATCGTGAGCTTTTGTTGCGACAACCAGCCGGCTAATCGATTTTTCCGGGCAGGCGGAAGCCGTGGTCAGCTCTGCCTTAAATGCTGTAGCCTGATCCTCCTGAAACCGTGTCAGGCTCAGTGATTCAGGTGCCGCCACCTCTTCTCTGTGCAGCAGAGTGACAGGGAATCCAGCTTGATTCAGATAGCCGGCCCAAAGGCAGCCCAGGGAACCCGCACCCAATACCGTCCAGTGTGTTTGACTCATGCAATTTATCCAGTTGGCAGAAACAGGGGCGCAAGTATAATGCCTGCAGACAGAATTATTAAGGAGACAAACATGCCATCTTTTGATGTGGTGTCAGAATTAGATATGCATCAGGTGACCAACGCTGTGGATCAGTCTAATCGCGTGGTGAAAAACCGCTTCGATTTTAAAGGGGTTGATGCCAGGTTTTTGCGTAAAGAAAATGTGGTGGAAGTGGTATCTGAGTCTGAATTTCAGGTGCGTCAGATGGTCGATATGCTGCAGGCCGAACTGATCCGCCGTGACGTGGATGTGAAATGTATGGAAGTCGGCGATGTTATTGAAAGTGGAAAAACCGCTAAGGCGATTGTCACCCTTCAGGAAGGTATCGATACCGATACGGCGCGTAAAATCGTCAAAATGATCAAGCAGGAAAAACTGAAAGTGCAGGCGGCTATTCAGGGCGACCAAGTTCGGGTTACCGGTAAAAAGCGAGATGATCTGCAGCAGGTGATCGCCTTTCTCCGGCAGTCTGAGCTGGATATTCCACTTCAGTATCAGAATTTCAGAGATTAATATTTAGGTTTTTAATAGCATAATTTATATTTTAAATATTAATAAATATAACGGGGTTCTGATTTGACAGGACCCCGTTTTTTTATGTTAGGGTAGTTGCCAAGCTTCTTATCATATTTAGATCCTTGATAAGGTAAATTCTCAGTTAGCTAGTCACTTTTATATTTATATTTTTAATATATTTATATGAGAAAGTGACGAAGGAGTTAATTGAACATGAGTAAGAAAGAAGCCTATCAACAAAAGGTTGAAGCCCAGCTTGATGAATGGAAAGCTGATATCGATAAGCTCAAATCTAAAGCAGATCAGGCCAATGCCTCTGCCCAGGTTGAGTACTATGAGCAAATCGAACAGCTAAAGATCAAGCAGGAAGCAGTATCCAGCAAATTTGAAGAGCTTCGTAATTCCAGCGACGACGCCTGGAGCGATGTTAAGTCAGGGCTGGATCTGGCTAAAGAATCCCTCTCTGAAGCCATGGACTCCGCATCAAAACGTTTCAGTTGATCTGTTAAATAATTTTTATAAGATCTGGTTTAATTGATGAATAGTGGGGTTTTTTATATGTTGGTTAAAAATAATATCTTTAAATTTATTGCCTCTTTTTTATTGTTTTCTATGGCATCATTTTCTATGGCTGGTAATAAGCAAGATACTGATGTTACCGCCCAGGATATCAAGCAGGAAACAGCAGATGTTGTTGAAACCCTACAGGCTTATACCCAGGATCAGCAGCAGGAAGCTGTTCAAACAGCCAAGCAAGTGATGCAAAGGGCTGATGAGCGTATCAATCGGCTGGAAGCTCGGATTGAGAATCGTTGGGATCAGTTAAGCAAGCCCGCCCGTCAGGAAACCCAGGCCGCTCTCAGAGAATTGCGCCAGGAGCGGAATCAGCTGTCTGAATGGTATGGCAGTATGAAAGAAAGTAGCAAAGGTGCCTGGTCTGAGATGAGAAATGGCTTCAATAAAGCGTATCAGTCTATGTCGGATGCATGGCAGGATGCCCAGGAAGAGTATGATCGTGGGCAGCAGGATGCCTGATTAACACTGTTTTCGGGAAGGCTTGCTTTCCTGAGTCCTTCAAGCCGGGGTGATACCACTCCGGTTTTTTTATGTCCCTCTAAACACTGATTGAGACCTTTCTCTGGCTGAGGCTTCTTCCGATAGCCGTTAAATGAGCTCGATCCACTGCTCTACAGGTATCGTGAGGTGATGGTTTCACTGGCAGCGGCTTCCCCTAATCAGTTACGTGATCTTTGGATGCAAGGATTGGAATATTAGTCTGTGCTTGTTGGTCAGGCGCTCTGAACCAAGTATTGTGTGGTTCAGGTGTCTGCCTTTAAGTCGGGGCGGGTTTTATTTTCAGCGCATAGTTAGTGGCGGCTCATTGTGACCTCAGAGTTTGCCAGTGACGCAGGGTATGGAGTGGGCCAATGAGTGATGTACTAAGCCTGAAATTTGATCAATATCCTGATCAGGTTAGGCAAAGGCTGCTGGAGCTCCGTGATCTGATTATAAAGATCGCTTCAGAGTTAGATGCCGGAGAGGTTGATCAGGCTCTTAAGTGGGGGGAGCCCAGTTTCAGCGTGAAATCAGGTAGCCCTGTTCGAATGGACTGGAAGGAAAAAGTGCCTGATCAGTATTATCTGTTTTTCAACTGCAAAACGCGTTTGGTCGAGACTTTTAAAGAGTTGTATCGCGACAGCCTGGCTTTTGAAGGTAATCGTGCAATTGTCTTGCCGTTATCTGAACCTCTGCCGGAGGTTGCTATAAAACATTGCCTGCAACTGGCCCTGACATATCACTCGGTTAAGCATTTACCGCTGCTTGGTGCATAGACTCCTGCCTGTTTTTAACCTCATTTTATGGAAAAGAAGATGTCTGATATTGCTAGAACCCCGGAACCACCCTATTACGCGGTAATTTTTACCAACCAGAGAACCGAAAGTGATGATGGATATGGCGCGATGGCGGATCGCATGGTTGAACTGGCTGCCGAGCAGCCGGGATTTCTGGGTGTGGAATCTGTTCGGGATGGTTTGGGTATCACGGTATCTTACTGGAAAAGTCTGGAAGCGATTAAACATTGGAAGCAGAATGCGGAGCACAAGGAAGCACAGCGCCTGGGGCATGAAAAATGGTACGCCTCCTTTAAGCTGAGAATTGCTAAAGTCGAGCGGGATTATGGTATCTGACCCTAACCTGAGCGGGATTTCTGAACCTGAGCACAGATAGAAAAGGCCTCAATCGGGGCCTTTTTAGTTTAAATTAAACCTTGGTGTCCTTTTGGCACTGATCGCACAGGCCATGGAGTTCCAGCTGCCGCCTTACTAGGGTAAAGCCTGCTTCTTCAATGCCGCGATTCAGTTCATTCAGTGTGTCCGGGCTTAGGCTCAACTCTTTTACAGTATTGCACTGATCACAGATCAGAAACTTAGGCGGCTGGTGAGGGTGGTCGCAGCGAATATGATGACAGGCCAGAAACTGGTTGGTGGTTTCCAGTTTGTGCACGAAACCGTTGTCGAGCAGAAAGGTAAGAATCCGGTAGGCACTCATCGCTGGAAGGTTTTCGGAGTAATCTACCCGAAACTGCTCAACCACGTCGTAAGCGGACAGAGGGTTATTAGCTTCCAGTAAAACACGCAGAACCTTTTCCCGTTTTGGAGTCAGGCGTACACCGGATTGTTGGCAACAATTTAAGGCATGGCTAATGGTTTTCTCGACATCCTGCTTAATCATATCCTTGGCTCCTTCTTCCCGGATTTACGGCATTTTTAACAGAGGACTTATTTTTTTATAGAGTGCTTATTATCAGCCAGTGGCTTTAATTGGCTTGAATCAGCGGCTGGGTGTTTATTATTTGTTTCAGAATATTGCTGCTCCTGATCACTGTGGCTATGCCAGTCAGAGAAGTGACGTAGTAACCACAGACCCGGTAGCGCAATCAGGGTGCAAAGAATGAAAAATTCTGTCCAGCCGACCGCCTCGGCAAGAAAGCCACTGGGTGCTGAGATCAGCGTACGGGGAATGCCCATCAGACTGGTGAGCAAGGCGTATTGGGTGGCGGTAAAGCGTTTGTCGGTCAGTGATGCCATAAAGGCCATATAGGCCGCGGTGCCCATTCCTGCAGTAAGGTTTTCGAAACCGATCACTGCGGCCAGTGCATTCAGGTTGTAACCCACTTCTGCAAGAAGTGCAAACCCTGCTGTACTGGCCATCTGCAGAATACCAAACAGCCAGAGTGCGCGATAAATGCCCAGCTTGATGATCAGGGCTCCACCGAGAAATGCGCCAATCAGAGTAGCCCAGAAACCAAACAGTTTAACCGTGTAGCCAATCTCTTCCGAGCTGAACCCCAAGTCCACATAAAAAGGGCTGGTCATGGCGCTGGCCAGAGTGTCTCCTAACTTATAAAGCAGAATAAACAGCAGGATAGTCCAGGCACTGTCCCGGGTGAAGTATTCTTTAAAAGGCTCAACAACAGCAGCTTTAAGGCTGGAGGGTGGTGCTGCTTCAACCTGAGGCTCCGGAGCCATCAGGGTAGTGAGCATGCCGATACCCATGCAAAGGCCCATCAGCATATAAACCGCTGCAAAGCCGATGCTGTCGGCTAAGACCAGCCCGCCTCCGGAAGCCAGTAGCATGCCGGTACGGTAACCATAAACGTAGAGGCTGGAACCCATACCCAGTTCGTTTTCATGCAGATGTTCCCGGCGATAAGCGTCAATCACAATATCCTGGCTGGCGCTGAAGAAGGTAACCAATAGAGCCAGGAAAGCGATCAGCCAGGGGGATGACGCTGGGTCAGACAACCCGAGACTTGCGATAGAGAATGCGAGCAGGAGTTGAATCAGAAGCAGCCATCCACGGCGGCGCCCAAGAAACGGCAGAGTAAAGCGATCCAGAAAGGGGGCCCAGACAAATTTCAATGTATAGGGTAAGCCGACTAAAGCCATCATGCCGATGGTCGAAAGATCGACACCCTCCTGGCGCATCCAGACCTGAAGTACTGATATGGTGAGTAGCAGTGGCATGCCGCTTGAAAAGCCCATGACAAAGGTGACCAGCATCCTGCGATTGAAGCAGGCTGCCATAAGGCCTTTAAAGTTTAGTCGTGGGTTTTGTTGTGAGGTCAAATTCGTATCCAGTTTCTGTCGGGCCAGCGTTTATTATTGAAGTAAGTCGTACCGGCCAATAACGTCAAAACCAGCCATTGTACGCAAGAACCTCTGCTGTGCCGAGGGGCAAAGCTATTGTTATACTGCGGCACATTAAATGACTTTGTATTTCAGAGGGCTTTTCTGTGAATTAGTTTTCTGATGAATTGGCCTCCGCTGAAAGAGTCGTGGGACGGCGGCGGTGGATAAAAAAGGTAAAAATGATGTTGGCGGATTTTAAAGTAGCAGGCGTGCAGATGGTTTCCGGTGAAGATTTGGAACAGAATCTGAAACGGGCAGAATACTGGGTGACTCAGGCGGCGGAGCAGGGGGCGCAACTGATTGCTTTGCCGGAATATTTTACTCTACTGCATCATGATGAACGAGCCAAATTTGAGATCGCTGAGACTTATGGTGATGGGCCGATTCAGCAGCGTTTGGCGAGCCTTGCTTGTAGACTGAATATCTGGTTGGTGGCAGGTTCGCTACCTTTGAAAGGTAAGCAGGGGGATCATGTGACCAACACCACGCTGGTTTTTGACTCTGAAGGCTCGTGCATCGCCCGTTATGACAAGGTCCATCTGTTTAGCTTTCAGCAAGGTGATGAGAGTTATAACGAATCTTCAAGTATTGAAGCGGGAACTCAGCCAGTTTGCTTTGATACCCCTTGGGGGCGGGTAGGGCTTGGTATTTGTTACGATCTGCGTTTCCCAGAGCTTTTTCGTGCGTTGGATAATGTGGATCTTCTGGTGGTGCCTTCTGCCTTTACTGTTCCGACCGGTCGTGCTCATTGGGAGTTGTTGTTGAAAGCCCGTGCAGTGGAAAACCAGTGTTATCTGTTGGCCCCAGCTCAGGGTGGTGATCACGAATGTGGTCGAAAAACCTGGGGACACACTATGGCGCTTGATCCCTGGGGTGAGAAACTGACTGAGTTAGAAACTGGTGAAGGTGTTGTCGTGACAGATCTTAAAGCCAGTCGTTTTAATGAGGTTCGCCAGCAGTTGCCCAGCTGGTTACATCGACGTCTGTAAAGTGTGCCTCTGGTTTCTTTTGTATGACGCGCCCTGTGGAATAAACGTAAAGTTTTATCTGCAGCGGCCTGATAACTTACCTGAGGGGCTGTTGGTCTGACAGCCCCTCGACTATAATTGGCTGCAATTATTTCTCCCATTCATCATCACAGGATAGAACGGAATATCATGACTGTTCGCACCCGTATTGCTCCATCACCAACCGGTGATCCCCATGTTGGTACCGCTTATATTGCACTATTTAACCTGGCTTTTGCCCGTAAGCATGGCGGTAAGTTTATTCTGCGTATTGAAGATACCGATCAGACCCGTAGCAGTGCTGAATCGGAGCAGATGATTTTTGACTCTCTGCGTTGGTTGGGTCTGAACTGGGATGAGGGGCCTGATGTGGGAGGGGAGTATGGCCCTTACCGTCAGTCCGAGCGCCAGGGTATCTATGCTGATTACGCTTACCGCCTGGAAAATGAAGGTAAAGCATTCCGCTGCTATCGCACCAGTGAAGAGTTGGATGAGCTGCGTGAGGCCCGTAAGGCTGAAGGTAAGCACACTGCGCTGAAGCAAAGTGATTTGGCGCTGCCCGCTGAAGAAGTGGCTGCTCGTGAAGCGGCTGGCGCTCCCTACGTGATCCGTATGTGTGTACCGGAAGAGGGTGTATGTCAGGTTGAAGACATGCTGCGTGGGACGATTGAGATCGACTGGGGACAGATCGATTGCCAGATCCTGCTGAAGGCAGATGGTATGCCGACCTACCACCTGGCAAACGTGGTGGATGATCATCTGATGAAGATCACTCACGTTTTGCGTGGTGAGGAGTGGATCAACTCTGCGCCTAAACACAAGCTGCTGTACGAATATTTCGGCTGGGATATGCCTGTTCTGTGTCATTTCCCATTGCTGCGTAATGCGGATAAATCCAAGCTGTCCAAGCGTAAGAACCCGACCTCAATCAATTTCTATCGCCGTATGGGCTTCCTGCCTCAGGCGGTTGTGAACTATCTGGGTCGTATGGGCTGGTCGATGCCGGATGAGCGTGAGCGCTTCACGCTGGATGAGATGATTGAAAACTTTGATATCCAGCGGGTTTCATTGGGTGGTCCGGTATTTGATGTTGAGAAACTGTCCTGGCTGAATGGGCTGTATATCCGCGAAACACTGGATGATCAGCAGTTTATGCAGGAAGTGATGAAATGGGCCTTTAATCCTGAGTATGTCAGTCAGATCATTCCTCAGATTAAAGGTCGGGTGGAAACCTTTAGTGATATCGCTCCGTTGGCAGGCTTCTTCTTCTCCGGTATGTTGCCAATTAATGAAGAGAGCTTTGCCCATATCAAGACTGAAAAAGCAGATGTTGTGAAGCAGCTGCAGTTCACGTTATGGCAGATGGAAGCGCTTCGTGAGTGGAATAAAGATAATATCTTTGCTGACGTGAAGATGTTGTCAGATCACTTTGAGGTGAAAATCAAAGAGTTTCTGCAACCGATCTTTATTGCTATTGCCGGTTCTGCAACATCTTCTTCAGTTCTGGACTCTATGGCGATTATTGGCCCGGATATGACCCGTGCCCGTCTGCGTCATGCGGTAGAGGTACTGGGCGGTGTCTCCAAAAAGCAAACCAAGAAGCTGGAAAAAGAGTTTGCTGCGTTAAGCCAGTAAGCTAAATTTTTTGCTGGGTAAGCCTTATGGCTAACCAGTTGATTTGTCAGTATAAGTTTTCTTAAAAAATGCTGTTTTTTTTGAAAAAAGTATTGACCAGTACGGGGTGGATCAGTATTATTCGTCCCGTACTTGAGACGGGGCCTTAGCTCAGCTGGGAGAGCGCAACACTGGCAGTGTTGAGGTCAGCGGTTCGATCCCGCTAGGCTCCACCAATCTCAAATATGATTTGAAGTTTGATTTTGTCAGCTTCATTTTTTTTGCGTCCCATTCGTCTAGTGGCCTAGGACACCGCCCTTTCACGGCGGTAACAGGGGTTCGAACCCCCTATGGGACGCCACTTTTCTTCTGGATATTGAGTTGAAAAGAGATAAATACCGCCTTATGGGCGGTTTTTTTATGTCTGGAATTTAATGTTCTGTCTATATTGCCATTGTCTGGATTTGTATTCTGTATAGGGCTGGTCTGCCCTGTCAGTCCATCATTAATAGCCGGTTGACAAAATACTTGGCTGGGTCTTCCGGTCGAACAATGTTTCCAATGTTGGCTGAGGTGGCCGGATCGGTTAAGTCAAAGTCGTCTGGTGTGATCAGCTGTTTTTTGTCCGCGTCGTAAATAACGCGTACCATTTCGGGTTTAGAGGTTTCCTCATCCAGTGTAAGGACAAAGCCGAGCTTATTACTGGACATGCGAACAAAAGAGCCTACCGGCATAAGTCCGATGCATTTGATAAAACGTTGCACCATGAGTCGGTCAAACTGTTTGTCACTATTCATTAGTGTTTTAAAGGCCAGGGCGGGCAGCATGCCTTTTGCGTAGTTTCGATCAGTGGTCATGGCGTCGTAGGCATCGACAATACCAGCCATCCGAGCCAGACCTGAGATTTTGTCAGCCTTGAGTTGGCGTGGATAGCCTGAGCCGTCAAGCCTTTCTGTATTTCCCAGAACAACAGCGATAACCTCTTTTGGTATATTTTCTGAAGCCTCCGTGATTGCCTTGTGAGTTGTAATCACATGTCGTTGCATGCTTTTCAGCTCCTGGGCATTCAGCCTGTCTGGTTTGAATATAATCGTACTGGGTAAGGTGGCTTTGCCTATGTCGTGCAGAAGCCCGGCGTAGATAAGGTCGGCAAGCTTGCCCTGATAGCCCATACTTTTGGCGAAGTGGGCAAGATGAATACCAAAGCTGACGCTGTGCTGAGGAATATAGTCCTGAGCATCACGCAATGTTGTCAGTGCCAGTAAGACGTGTGGGTTCTGCTCCAGAGCATCTGCCAGTTGCTGCGATATTTCTATGGCAGGCTGAAGTTTTAGTGTTGTTTTCTGCTTGATCTGAGCCAGAAGGCCTTTTACCGCAGCAATAGCATTTGTGTGGTAAATACGGAACTCTTTGAAAAGCTCCTGTAGTTTAGCTTTCTCTTTTTGCTGTTTGAGCTCATTGATACTGGTTTGAAGCAAGCTGTCTTCAGCCTGTTCTTTTGGCGTTTCCTTGCCGCTTTTGTTGTCGCTGTCGGTGTTTGTACCCGTTGACTTGTTTTTGGCTTTTTTGATGTTTGCTCCGGTATTACCTTCATCCTCGTGTTCTTCAACCGGTTTAGACTCATAAAGAGGAGATATGTAACGAGCGCTACCATCACTGGTGCGGCGGGCAACTTCCCTTTGTATTTCTGCAACGGCATAGGAGACCTTGCGCTCTTCCATTGGCGGGAGATCGACAAAAAGGCAGCCGCAACTTGAGCGGTCTTTTTTTTCATCATAGCCTACGTGCCGAACCTGAATTGCAGTGCTGACCGATAACTGATTCGGGAAAGTTATTGAACAGGCGTCAAGAACGATTTGGTTGCCCAGTGTATCCCTGTAGTCACCGTCTATCTCGATCTGGCAGCCTTGGGCGGATATATCTTTCAGTTCGCCGACGATAGGCTTTGCAAAGTCTTTCGAGTCCAGGATGGCATCGATAATAACCCCTCGGCGGATTTGGGCCCGATAAAACTGTCGACGCTGAAAATAATCCAGTTCGTCGGGAAAGGGGACCTTGTAGATAGCCTGTCCATCCTGAATGCCTTTGCCTGCAGCCTTCAGGGTTGATGAGGCTATTCTGCAGCCATCGTAGTAAGCCTCAAACATAAAGGCACCACTTTTTGCCATCATTTTGTCGCCCCAGTGAGGGGTGACCTGGTCAATGATAAAGTGGCGATTTTTCAGGTCGACCTTCAGGATAATGGTGCTATACACACCTTCGACCGTATTAAAGTGCAGTTTTAGCGGGATATGGTGATCCTTTAGGCGGTTGAGAAGCCCGTAAATGCTTTCAGGTTTGGTCAATAGTTGGCCTTGTGGCTCAGATTGATTTTCCTGTTGTGCGTTGGGGGTCTCCGTTGCCAAGGTATCAAATCCTCTTTGTCTGAGTGGCTAATTTGTTTTCGTGGTAAGAAAACACCTTATAAAATCAAAAAGCTAAATTGTACACTTAAAATTGTATCTGAGAATTACATAAAGAGTATTTAATCGGTCGCTTTCAGGCGTTTTAGTAGGCTGGATGTATCCCATCGTCCGCCACCCATTGCCTGAACTTCGCCATAGAATTGATCGACGAGTGCTGTGACCGGTAGTTTAGCCTGAATTTTCCGCCCCTGGCTTAGACAGATATCAAGGTCTTTGCGCATCCAGTCCACAGCAAAGCCGTGTCCATATTGATCGTTGATCATGGTTTGGTGTCGGTTGAGCATCTGCCAGGAGCCTGCAGCACCTTTAGATATCACGTCAATAACCCTGTTTTGGTCAAGGCCTGCTTTTTCAGCAAAATACAGCCCTTCTGATAAACCTTGTACAAGCCCTGCAATACAGATCTGGTTAACCATTTTGGTAAGTTGGCCGGCGCCGGCACCTCCCATCAGGGTGACCGCCTGTGCATAAGTTGACATTACATCCTGTGTTTTGTCGAAAGTGGGCTCTTCACCGCCACACATGATCGTTAACTTACCGTTCTCAGCCCCTTGTTGGCCTCCGGATACGGGAGCGTCGATAAAGTGCAGTCCGGCTTCACGGCATGCGGTGTCGAGTTCGACGGCAAGCTCTGCAGACGCTGTTGTATGGTCGATCAGAATGCTGCCGGCTTTCATGCTTTTAATTGCGCCATTTTCAGCAAGGGTGACACTACGTACATCATCGTCATTGCCGACGCAGCAAAATACAATATCGGCATCTCTGGCGGCTTCGGCTGGTGTTTCTCCAATGCTACCACCATAGGTTTCTGCCCACTCTTTTGCTTTGGTGGTGGTCCGGTTGTAGACACAGACCTGGTGACCTGCTTTGGCTAAATGACCTGCCATTGGGTAGCCCATAACACCTAGGCCGATAAATGCAATATTGAGTGTCATTGTTGTTATTCCTCTGGCTTTGCGGTTGTTGAGATAGGGTTTCCGGTAATAAAAAAGGGCTGCAAAGCAGCCCTTTTGGGGAACCGATTTTTGCTTATTTTGCAGGATAATCGCGCATATCGGAACCTTTGTACAGTTGACGAGGACGACCAATCTTGTTGTCGCCGCTTACCATCTCCTTCCAGTGGGAGATCCAGCCAACGGTGCGTGACAGTGCGAAAATCACAGTGAACATGTTGGTTGGGATGCCTATAGCCTTCAGGATGATGCCTGAGTAGAAGTCTACATTCGGGTATAGCTGACGCTGGATGAAATACTCATCCTCCAAAGCAATCTCTTCGAGGCGTTTAGCAATATGCAATTGAGGGTCGTTTTCCAGGCCAAGCTCTTTCAGAACTTCATCGCAGGTTTCTTTCATTACTTTTGCGCGAGGGTCGAAATTGCGATAAACGCGATGACCAAAGCCCATTAGGCGGAATGGGTCATCTTTATCTTTCGCCTTGGCGATAAAGCGCTGAATGTTCTCTTCGGAGTCCTCACCAATCTCATCCAGCATAGTCAGGACAGCTTCGTTTGCTCCGCCGTGGGATGGACCCCATAGCGCTGCAATGCCTGCCGCGATACAAGCGAAAGGGTTTGCGCCGGTGGAGCCTGTAAGGCGTACGGTTGAAGTTGAGGCGTTTTGCTCATGATCCGCGTGGAGCATAAAGATGCGGTCCATCGCCTTAGCCAGAACAGGATTTGGTACATATTCTTCACAAGGGGTGCTGAACATCATGTGCAGGAAGTTTTCTGCATAGCTCAGATCGTTGCGCGGATATACAAACGGTTGGCCAGTTGAGTACTTGTAGCACATTGCGGAGATCGTCGGCATTTTAGCGATTAAGCGGAATGCAGAGACTTCGCGGTCCCGTGGGTTTTTGATATCCAGTGAGTCATGGTAGAACGCAGACAGAGCGCCAACAACGCCGCATAAAATTGCCATGGGGTGCGCGTCACGCCGGAATCCTTTAAAAAACTGAGTCAGTTGCTCGTGCACCATGGTGTGATAGGTGATAGTTGACTCAAAACTTTTTTTCTCTTCCGGGCTGGGTAGTTCGCCATTCAGCAGAAGGTAGCACAGTTCTATGTAGTCAGACTGTTTTGCCAGCTGGTCAATCGGATAACCCCTATGCAGCAGAACACCTTTGGCGCCATCGATATAGGTGATCGCTGATTCACAGGATGCTGTGGAAACAAAGCCGGGGTCGTAGGTGAACATTCCCTTGGAGGTCAAGCCGCGTACGTCGATAACGTCAGGGCCAACAGTGCCGTTATAAATCGGCAGTTCAATTGGATCATCAAGCCCTGGTACCGTCAGGATCGCTTTCTTGTCAGCCATTATGGCCTCCTTTCTAATTGTTAATTCATACTTGCCATGCCCAAAATCGCGGACTGCACAAATATAGAAGGATAAGCGGGATTGTCAATTACCCAAAAAGGTAGCAGTAAAGCAGGTAATGGTTGTTAAAATCAATGACCCATCGGACGTGTGGCGTTTTGATGGAATTATGACCCGGCTATGCCTTTGGTTTTATTGTAATCAGAATAGCGAGTCACTATAATTCCTGCCGCACGATTGGCGGTGGTGCGGCCTTATATAAATAAGTTAATGAAATGGGTGTTTTTGCCTTTTTTATGCTTCTATATATAAGGATGCAACCACCTGAAACCATAAGCCCTATGAAAGGGCATAGAGAGTGTGTAAGAGCCGTGAATAGCAAAAGACCTGTAAACTTAGATCTAGCAACTATTAAGCTCCCTCTCCCTGCATATACTTCGATTCTGCACCGTATCACGGGCGTCATTCTGTTTGTCGGACTGGCGTTCATGTTCTGGGCTTTTGATGCTTCTCTGGAATCAGAGCAAAGCTTCAATGCAGTTAAAGAAACTCTGCAGGAGGGTGCATTCGCCAAGTTTGTACTCTGGGGACTTCTTTCCGCACTGGCCTACCATGTGGTAGCAGGTATCAAACATCTGTTTATGGATGCGGGTATCGGCGAAACACTGGAAGGAGGTCAGCTGGGTGCCAAGCTGACGCTGGTGATTTCTGTAATTCTGATTGTACTGGCAGGAGTGTGGGTATGGTAACCAACGTAACGAATTTTGGCCGTAGCGGCCTGTCAGACTGGTTATTGCAGCGTTTTAGTGCGGTTGTTCTGGCTCTGTACAGCGTTTTTATCGTTGGTTATTTCCTGACGACTTCTGACTTGGATTACGCGCAGTGGTCTGGCTTCTTTCAGCAAACCTGGGTTCGTATCTTTACGTTCCTAGCGATCCTGTCTATTGCTGCCCACGCCTGGATTGGCCTGTGGACGATTTCCACAGACTATATTAAGCCAACGGGGATCCGTTTTGTCTTCCAGGCAGTATGTAACCTAGCCCTCTTTACCTATGTGGTATGGGGTGTTCAAGTTCTTTGGGGAGCGTAAGGAATGACTGCAAATCTACGTACACTGAATTTTGATGCCATCATCGTTGGTGGTGGTGGTTCCGGTATGCGTGCTGCTCTGCAGCTGTCGCAATCCGGTAAGAAAACCGCTCTGATTACAAAAGTTTTCCCAACCCGTTCTCATACGGTATCGGCGCAGGGTGGTATTACCTGTGCGATTGCAAGTGCGGATCCAAACGATGACTGGCGCTGGCATATGTACGACACCGTAAAAGGTTCGGACTATATTGGTGATCAGGATGCAATTGAGTACATGTGTTCCGAAGGCCCTAAAGCGGTATTCGAACTGGAGCACATGGGTTTGCCTTTCTCCCGTTTTGACAATGGTCGTATCTACCAGCGTCCTTTCGGTGGTCAGTCGAAAAATTTTGGTGAAGGCGGTCAGGCTGCTCGTACCTGCGCTGCGGCTGACCGTACTGGTCACGCTCTGTTGCACACTCTGTATCAGGCGAACCTGAAAAATAATACAGTTTTCCTGAATGAGTGGTATGCCGTAGACCTGGTTCGTAACGATGCCGGCGATATCTGTGGTGTAATCGCGCTTTGTATCGAAACAGGCGAAACCGTATTTGTAAAAGCGGCTGCAACGGTTCTGGCAACTGGTGGTGCAGGTCGTATCTATGCTTCTACCACGAACGCCCTGATCAATACCGGTGATGGTGTTGGTATGGCGTTGCGTGCTGGTATTCCTGTTCAGGATATCGAGATGTGGCAGTTCCACCCGACAGGTATTGCCGGTGCAGGTGTACTGGTTACTGAGGGTTGTCGTGGTGAAGGCGGCTATCTGGTAAACAAAGATGGCGAGCGCTTCATGGAGCGTTATGCACCAAACGCGAAAGATCTTGCGGGTCGTGATGTTGTTGCACGTTCCATGGTTATGGAGATCCTGGAAGGCCGTGGTTGTGGTGAGAATGGCGACCATGTATACCTGAAGCTGGATCACCTGGGTGAGGAGGTTCTGAATAAGCGCCTGCCAGGTATCTGTGAACTGTCTAAAACCTTTGCCCATGCTGATCCGACTAAAGAACCTGTACCGGTTGTTCCTACCTGTCACTACATGATGGGCGGTGTACCGACTAATGTTCATGGTCAGGCGCTGACGCAGGATGAAGACGGTAACGACCACATCATTAATGGTCTGTACGCTGTAGGTGAGGTTGCATGTGTTTCCGTGCACGGTGCGAACCGACTGGGTGGTAACTCTCTGCTTGATCTGGTTGTATTTGGTCGTGCTGCGGGTATCCATATCGAAAAAGCTTTGAGCGAAGGTCTGACCGACGCTGATGTTAACGAAGCGGATATCGAGCGAGCTATGGCGCGGATGAACCGCTGGAATGAGTCCAGTGACGGTGAAAGTGTTCCTGCTTTACGCGCTGAATTGCAGCAAACCATGCAGAACTACTTCGGTGTATTCCGTACAGAAGAGTATATGCAGAAAGGTATTCAAGAACTGGCTTCCCTTCGTGAGCGTATCGCTAATGCGAAGCTGGACGATAAGTCCCAGGCGTTTAACACCGCGCGTATTGAAGCTCTTGAACTGGATAACCTGCTTGAAGTGGCGGAAGCAACGGCTATTACAGCTGAATACCGTAAAGAGAGCCGCGGTGCTCACGCACGTGATGATTATCGTGATCGTGATGATGAGAACTGGCTGAAGCACTCAATGTACTTCCCGGCTGATAAGCGTGTTGGTAAGCGTGATGTTAATTTCTCGCCGAAAACTGTACCGACGTTTGAACCGAAAGTACGTACTTACTAATTTACGGGAGTTAGCCTAATGCTGGTTGTTAGTGTATACCGCTATAATCCGGAAAAAGATTCTGCTCCGTACATGCAGGAGTTCAATATCGACACTAAAGGCGCTGACGTCATGGTGTTGGATGTTCTTAGCATGATCAAAGAGCAGGATAATACGTTTGCTTACCGTCGCTCTTGCCGTGAAGGTGTTTGCGGTTCCGATGGTATGAATATGAATGGTAAGAATGGCCTGGCCTGCATCACACCTCTCTCTGAGGTTGTGACTGCGGATAAACTGGTTATTCGTCCTCTGCCAGGTCTTCCGGTTATTCGGGATCTGGTAGTTGATATGTCTCTGTTCTATAAGCAATATGAGCGCATCAAGCCTTATCTGCTGAATGATACTCCGGCTCCGGCTATTGAGCGTCTGCAAGCGCCTGAAGATCGTGATAAACTTGATGGACTGTACGAGTGTATTCTCTGTGCATGTTGTTCAACGGCTTGTCCGTCGTTCTGGTGGAATCCTGATAAATTTGTAGGCCCTTCTGGTCTGCTGCAGGCTTACCGCTTCCTGATCGACAGCCGTGATACTCAGACTCGTGAACGACTGAGTGAACTGGACGATCCGTTCAGTGTATTCCGTTGTCGCGGTATTATGAACTGTGTGAGTGTGTGTCCAAAAGGCTTGAATCCAACAAAAGCCATTGGCCACATCCGTGACATGTTGTTGCGTGAAGCAACCTAGTCATACCGCAGCTCATCAATACAATAATAAAGCTATTGTGTCTGCCAAAAGGCTGACACCTGTGGTCGCTAAAGCCGGTGCTCAAAAGGTACCGGCTTTAGCAAATGTAAAACGACTTGGGGAACAGGGCTTGACCCTAATCTGCAGAAGGTAAGGCACGCTACCTTTTTTTTGACCTGAAAAAGACTCAGGGGTCATTGTGGATTTCAAGTTCCTCGTGCAGGGTGACTAAGAATGCAAGAAGGCATAATGGAGTTGATGTGGAGCTCTTCCCACGTCTACGGAGGCAATGTGTCCTACGTTGAAGGGCTTTATGAGCAATATTTGCTTGATCCGAATGCAATTCCTGAAGAGTGGAGGAACTACTTCGACAAGCTTCCAAGAACCGAAGGTAACGGTTCCCGTGATATCCCCCTTACCCCCATCCGTGAACATTTCGATCTGCTTGCTAAAAACAAGCATAAGGCTGCTCCCGCCAGTGCAGGCTCAGTGAGTACTGAGCATGAGAAAAAACAGGTTCGTGTTTTACAGCTGATCAATGCTTATCGCTTCCGTGGCCACCAGAAAGCTAATATCGATCCTCTGAACCTTCTTGAGCGCGAACCCGTAGCAGACCTGGATCTGGCATATCATCAATTGTCTCCCGCTGATCTTGATACCGTTTTCCAAACGGGCTCACTGTTTATCGGTAAAGACGAAGCACCGCTGCGTGATATTATTGAAGCGCTGGAGAAGACCTATTGCTCCACCACCGGCGCTGAGTTCATGCACATCGTGAACACTGAAGAAAAGCGCTGGTTACAGCAGCGCTTTGAAAGCGTGCGCTCCGCTCCGGCATTTGGAGTTGAGGCGAAAAAGCATATCCTTGAGCGGTTAACCGCTGCTGAGGGTATGGAGAATTATCTTGCATCCCGTTACCCGGGCACCAAGCGTTTTGGTCTGGAAGGCGGTGAGTCTTTTATTCCGATGGTCGATGAGCTGATTCAGCGCTCAGGCTCATTTGGTGTAAAAGAAATTGTTATCGGTATGGCCCACCGTGGGCGCCTGAACCTTCTGGTTAACATTCTGGGTAAAAACCCTGCTGAGCTCTTTGAAGAGTTTGAAGGTAAAAAACTCAATCATGATGGTTCCGGTGATGTGAAATATCACCAAGGGTTTTCATCCAATGTTATGACCTCTGGTGGTGAAGTTCACTTAGCTCTGGCATTTAACCCATCTCACCTTGAAATTGTCTCTCCGGTTGTAGAAGGCTCTGTCCGCGCCCGTCAGGACCGTCGTAAAGACCAGTCTGGTGATGCGGTAATGCCCATCGTTGTGCATGGTGACTCAGCCTTTGCAGGTCAGGGCGTGGTGATGGAGACATTCCAGATGTCTCAGACCCGGGCTTATAAGACTGGCGGTACTATTCACCTTGTCATCAATAACCAGGTTGGCTTTACCACCAGCAAACCAGAAGACACCCGTTCTACGGAATACTGCACCGACATTGCGAAGATGGTACAGGCTCCGATCATTCATGTTAATGGTGATGATCCTGAGGCTGTGATTCATGCCGCTCAGGTTGCTGCAGATTATCGTCAGCAGTTTAAGCGTGATGTTGTGATTGATCTGGTTTGCTACCGTCGTCGTGGTCACAACGAAGCGGATGAGCCATCCGGTACACAGCCTCTGATGTATCAGAAGATCGCCAAGCAGCCGAGCACACGTACACTTTATGCTAAGAAGCTGATTGAGGAAGGTGTATTAAGCGAGTCTGAAGACAAAGAACGCATGGAAGACTATCGTTCTGCCTTAGTAGATGGTCGTCATGTGGCAAACAGCTTGGTTAAAGAGCCTAACAAGGAGTTGTTTGTTGATTGGACGCCTTACCTGGGACATGCGTGGACCTCTCAGGCAGATACTTCTGTTGAGTTGACTCATCTGCAGGCTTTGGCGAACAAGCTGGGTGAGATCCCTGATGGCGTTAAGATTCAGCGTCAGGTTAATAAAATTTATGAAGACCGTCGTAAGATGGCTGCAGGTGCTATGCCTGTAAACTGGGGTTTTGCCGAAGTACTGGCCTATGCCACGATTTTGGACCAGAACCATCCGGTTCGTATTACCGGTCAGGATGTCGGTCGTGGCACCTTCTCGCACCGTCATGCCGTTATACACAGTCAGGCCGACGGAGAGGTTTATGTTCCTTTACAGAACCTGTCTGAGTCACAGCCTGCTATGACTATCCATGATTCTTATCTGTCTGAAGAAGCGGTTCTGGCTTTTGAATATGGATACGCAACAACAAAACCTGATGCTCTTGTCATCTGGGAAGCTCAGTTCGGTGATTTTGCCAATGGAGCTCAGGTTGTAATTGATCAGTTCATCACCAGTGGTGAGCACAAATGGGGACGCCTGTGCGGTCTGACTATGCTGTTGCCGCACGGTTATGAAGGTCAGGGCCCTGAGCACTCATCTGCACGTTTAGAGCGTTACCTACAGTCTTGCGCGGAGCAGAACATTCAGGTTGTTGTTCCGACTACGCCTGCTCAGGTTTTCCACATGCTGCGTCGTCAGGTGATTCGTCCGCTGCGTAAGCCGCTGATTGTTATGTCACCTAAGAGTTTGCTGCGTCATAAAGATGCAACGTCTACTCTTGAAGAGTTGGCTAACGGCAGCTTCCAAACCATCATCAATGAAGTGAATACCACCATTGATAAAAGCAAGGTAAAACGCCTGGTTCTGACGACAGGTAAGGTTTATTACGATTTGGCGAACTACCGTCGTGAAAATGAGCGTGAAGATACGGCCATTATCCGTATTGAACAGCTGTATCCGTTCCCGACCGAGAAGTTGGCAGAGATCGTTGCTGAATACCCTGCTTTGGAAGATGTTGTCTGGTGTCAGGATGAGCCGATGAATCAGGGCGCATGGTACAGCAGCCAGCACCACATGCGTGGTGTACTGAATGATTACCGTAAAGGCTTCGGTTATGAACTGAAGTTTGCGGGTCGTGCTGCATCTGCTGCTCCGGCTTGTGGTTATACCTCTGTGCATGCTGAACAGCAAACGCAGCTGGTATCCGATGCTTTTAACGCTTAATTGATCAATTACGTGCCCTGCTACTAACTGGCAGGGCACTTCAGATTTTTTGTTTGTGCAAACAAAGAACAATCCAGAAAGGACCGAACATGGCTACTGAAATTAAAGCTCCCGTCTTCCCTGAATCTGTTGCAGACGGAACTATCGTAAACTGGGCAAAACAACCTGGCGAAGCTGTTTCACGTGACGAGCTGCTGGTTGAAATCGAAACTGATAAAGTTGTTCTGGAAGTTGTTGCTCCTGCTGACGGCGTTATCAAAGAGATCAAAAAGGATCTTGACGCTACAGTATTAAGCGATGAGGTTATCGCAATTTTTGAAGAAGGTGCTGCGGGTACTACAGCTGCACCTGCATCTGAAGAAGCTTCGACTGCTGCGCCTTCTGCTTCTGAAGAAGAAACCGTTCAGGTTGGTGACAAGATTCTGAGCCCTGCGGCTCGGAAAATGGCTGATGAGAATGGCCTGGATGTTGCCAAGCTGACCGGTACCGGTAAAGGTGGCCGTGTCACTAAAGAAGACGTGCAGAAAGCTGTACAGTCTGGTGCTGCTAAGGCTGCGCCTGCCGCTGTTCCAGCCGTTGAGGTTAATGTTGCTGCCGGTGAGCGTGTTGAGAAGCGTGTACCGATGAGCCGTATGCGTCAGACGATCGCTAAGCGTCTGGTTGAAGCTCAGCAAACCGCTGCTATGCTGACCACTTATAACGAAGTGGACATGAAG
The DNA here is from genome assembly GCA_048268485.1 of Oceanospirillum sp. Lineage (GTDB taxonomy): Bacteria > Pseudomonadota > Gammaproteobacteria > Pseudomonadales > Halomonadaceae > Oceanospirillum. The sequence goes on along the minus strand of JBLWVL010000003.1, from coordinate 12,254 downwards.
CCGGTTATGGAGCTGCGCAAGAAATATAAAGACATGTTCGAGAAAAAGCACAATGGAACGCGTCTTGGCTTTATGTCTTTCTTCGTAAAAGCTGCGGCTGAAGCTCTGAAACGCTTCCCGGATGTGAATGCTTCTATCGATGGTGGTGATATTGTGTATCACGGTTACTACGATATAGGTGTTGCGGTATCTACTGAGCGCGGCCTGGTTGTGCCAATTCTGCGTGACACGGATACCATGAGCCTGGCCGATGTAGAGTCTACTATTGGTGAATATGCGAAGCGTGGCCGTGAAGGCAAGCTGGGCATCGCTGATATGACAGGTGGTACTTTTACTATTACTAACGGCGGTGTATTCGGCTCTCTGATGTCTACTCCAATCCTGAATGCTCCTCAGACTGCTATTCTGGGTATGCATAAGATTCAGGAACGACCTATGGCAGTTAATGGACAAGTTGAGATTCGTCCTATGATGTATCTTGCGCTGTCTTATGACCACCGTATGATCGATGGTAAAGATGCTGTACAGTTCCTTGTTACCATCAAGGAACTTCTTGAAGATCCGGCTCGTATCCTGCTGGAAGTTTAAGTACAGTTTGATCACTCATGACACGAAAGACAGGAAAAAGTAATGTCTGATAAATTTGATGTAGTTGTCATCGGTGCAGGTCCTGGCGGTTATGTTGCAGCGATCCGTGCAGCACAACTTGGCCTGAAAACAGCTTGCGTTGAAAAATGGCTGAATAAAGAAAGCAAACCTGTATATGGTGGTACCTGCCTGAATGTGGGCTGTATCCCATCAAAGGCGCTATTGGAAGCCTCCCACAAGTATGCTGAAACACAGCATGATTTTGCGGATATGGGGATTGAAGTTTCTGACGTCAAAATGGACGTTAAGAAAATGATCGCCCGTAAGAACAAGATCGTTGGTAACCTGACTCAGGGTATTGCCGGTCTGTTCAAAGCAAATGGTGTTACAGGCTTACATGGTACGGGCAAAGTACTGAGTGGCAAGAAGGTAGAAGTGACCGCTCATGACGGATCTGTACAGATTGTTGAAGCGGATAACATTATTATCGCTTCTGGCTCGGTACCCGTTGAAATTCCACCAACACCTCTGACTGAAGGTCTGATCGTTGATTCTACCGGCGCACTGGACTTTGAAGAAGTTCCTGGTCGTTTGGGTGTTATCGGTGGTGGTGTTATCGGTCTTGAGCTGGGCTCTGTGTGGCAGCGACTGGGTTCTGAGGTTACTGTACTGGAAGCTCAGGATACCTTCCTGGCATCTACTGACCAGCAGATTGCTAAAGAAGCTAAGAAAATCCTGTCCAAGCAAGGTATGGATATCAAAATCGGTGCCCGTGTTACCGGTTCTGAGATTAACGGCAACGAAGTTGTTGTGACCTATGCGGATGCTAAAGGTGAGCAGACACAAACCTTTGACAAACTGATCGTTTGTGTGGGTCGTCGTCCATACACTGAGGCACTGCTATCTAACGACTCTGGTGTTTCTCTGGATGAGCGTGGCTTTATCTATGTTGATGACCAGTGCCGTACCTCAGTGCCAGGTGTTTACGCGATTGGCGATGTGGTACGTGGTCCTATGCTGGCTCACAAAGCATCTGAAGAAGGTGTGATGGTTGCGGATATCGTAGCAGGGCACAAAGCTCAGATTAACTACGATGCTATCCCGGGTGTGATCTATACCTTCCCTGAAATCGCTTCTGTTGGTAAGACTGAAGAAGATGTAAAAGCGGAAGGTACTGAGTATGAAACCGGTGTTTTCCCGTTCACCGCTATTGGTCGTGCAATGACCAATGGTTGCACCGACGGTATGGTGAAGATTATTACCCAGAAAGATACTGATCGTATTCTGGGTATGCACATTATCGGTCAGAATGCTGGTGAGATGATTCACCAGGGCGTGATCGCGATGGAATTTGGTTCCAGTGCTGAAGATCTGGCGCTGATGTGCTTTGCGCACCCGACTCTGTCTGAAGCTGTGCACGAAGCAGCCTTAGCAGTTGATGGTCACGCAATTCACATGCCGAACCGTAAGAAACGCAAGTAATATTGACGTTTAAGAAATAAAAATTACGGGTAACCGTAGCAGGGGGCGGCACCATACCCCAAGGTGTCGCCAATAGTGTTAGTGCACAAAAAAAATGGCTTAGCAGTATGAATCTTCATGAATATCAGGGCAAACAGCTTTTTGCCGCATACGGACTGCCTGTCTCCAAGGGTTTTGCTGTAGATACCCCGGAAGAAGCCGCGCAAGCGTGCGAGAAAATTGGTGGTGACAAGTGGGTAGTTAAAGCACAGGTTCACGCAGGTGGCCGTGGTAAGGCCGGTGGCGTGAAACTGATCGAAACTCCGGCTCAGGCTGCAGAGTTCGCTCAGAACTGGCTGGGTAAAAATCTGGTGACTTACCAGACTGATGAAAATGGTCAACCTGTTTCTAAAATTTTAGTAGAAACCTGCACTGACATTGCTGACGAACTTTACCTGGGTGCGGTTGTTGACCGTGCTACCCGTCGTATCGTTTTCATGGCATCCACTGAAGGTGGTGTTGAGATCGAGAAAGTAGCTGAAGAAACTCCGGAAAAGATTCTGAAAGCTGTTATCGATCCTCTGGTTGGCGCACAGCCATACCAAGGCCGTGAGCTGGGCTTTAAACTGGGCCTGAACAAAGCACAGGTTGGCCAGTTCACTAAGATCTTTATGGGTCTGGCAAAACTGTTCCAGGAAAAAGACCTGGCGCTGATCGAAATTAACCCTCTGGTTGTTAAAGAAGATGGTGATCTGCACTGTCTGGACGCCAAGCTGGGTGTTGATGGTAACTCTGTATACCGTCACAAAGATCTGCAGGAGATGAACGACCCTTCTCAGGAAGATGCTCGTGAAGCTGAAGCTGCTGAATGGGATCTGAACTACGTAGCACTGGATGGCAACATCGGCTGCATGGTTAACGGTGCGGGTCTGGCAATGGGTACGATGGATATCGTTGCTCTGCACGGTGGCTTCCCTGCGAACTTCCTGGACGTTGGTGGCGGTGCGACTAAAGAGCGCGTTGCTCACGCGTTCAAACTGATTCTGTCCGACAGTAAAGTTAAAGCAGTTCTGGTGAATATTTTTGGTGGTATCGTACGTTGCGATATGATTGCTGAAGGTATCATCGGCGCGGTGAAAGAAGTAGGTGTTAACGTACCTGTTGTTGTTCGTCTTGAGGGTACCAATGCCGACCTGGGTAAAAAGGTTCTGTCTGAATCTGGCCTGGATATCATCGCAGCTGAAAGCTTAACTGACGCTGCTCAACAAGCGGTAAAAGCGGCGGGGAACTAATCGAATGTCTATCTTAATCAACAAAGACACTAAAGTAATCTGCCAGGGTTTCACTGGTGGTCAGGGTACTTTCCATTCTGAGCAAGCTATTGAATATGGCACTCAAATGGTTGGTGGTGTAACTCCTGGTAAAGGTGGTACGACTCACCTGGGTCTGCCAGTATTCAACACAGTTGCTGAAGCTGTTGAAACTACTGGTGCTGACGCTTCTGTTATCTACGTTCCTGCTCCTTTCTGTAAGGATTCTATCCTGGAAGCGGCAAACGCAGGTATCAAGCTGATCGTTTGTATTACTGAGCATATTCCTGTTCTGGATATGCTGGACTGTAAAGTTAAGTGCGACGAGCTGGGTGTTCAGCTGGTTGGCCCTAACTGCCCTGGTGTTATCACTCCGGGCGAATGTAAAATTGGTATTATGCCAGGTCACATTCACCTGCCAGGTAAAGTGGGCATCGTATCCCGCTCCGGTACTCTGACTTACGAAGCAGTTAAGCAGACGACTGATGCTGGTTTTGGTCAGTCCACTTGTGTTGGTATCGGTGGTGACCCGATCCCAGGTTCTAACTTTATCGACATTCTGGAAAAATTCGAGAATGATCCGCAGACTGAAGCGATCGTTATGATCGGTGAGATCGGCGGTACTGCTGAAGAAGAAGCGGCTGCTTACATCAAAGCAAACGTAACCAAGCCTGTTGTATCCTACATTGCTGGTGTAACTGCACCTAAAGGCAAGCGTATGGGTCACGCTGGTGCGATCATCTCCGGTGGTAAAGGTACTGCAGACGACAAGTTTGCTGCACTGGAAGATGCTGGTGTTAAGACTGTACGTTCTCTGGCTGGTATCGCAGACGGTCTGCGCGAAGTTACTGGCTGGAAATAAGCTTACTTTGAGTAAGTGGTAATTATTGGTTAAGACTGATAATTACTGTGCGTAAGCACACCAAAAGGCGGCCCTAGGGTCGCCTTTTTTATTGCCTGTTTTGTACTTAGCCAGTATTAGCTTCTGATCTCTGACAGCGAATTTTGGGCTCAAAAAAACCAGCCGAAGCTGGTTTCAAGCGCAAGTCTTCTCCCTCTTAAAGAGGGTAATTGCTTACTGGTATTGTGCTTTGAACTGAGCGATCAGTGCATCAGGGCGCTTTTTCTTGTTGCTGTTATTCAGTACGTAAACAACCGTCTCGCCATTCGGGCCATCGCCAATTTGAGTAAAGCGATAAGGCGCTTCACCGGTAGCACGCACATTCTGCATATCTTCCAGAGTTGAGAATACATAGATACGGCCCTCAGCACGCATCTCACCGTAGAAGGTATCTGGAGTCAGTTTACCGTCATACATATCAACACTTGCTACACCGGAACGTTTCTTTTTGTCTTTCCCGTTGAGTCCAAAGACCAGGGTTTCACCGTTGGGGCCGGACGCAATACGCTTAAAGGCATAGGGCGTTTCACCGTGCTGCAGAAAATGAGCATAGGTGGGCTTGTCATAGAAAAAATAGATACGTCCATCATCATGATGTACTTCATACAAGGCGTTAGCCTGCTGCATCTGTTCCTGTGCACTGTTATGTGCCGTATCCATTTGGGCACAAGCAGACACACCTGCAATTGCACCAGTAATCAGAAGAGCTTTAGCTAATGCTTTGATTTTCATATCGATTTCCTTTTATATCAGGCAAGTAGGCATATTGAATCTAAACTGGCTAACAGCCTACAAAAGACATATGTCGATAAAGTTACTATTTTATTGCTAGGGTATGACAGTTATAGAGAAAATAGTGGTCTTAATCTGATTAACCACTACTAAAACTATGGGTTTAGACTGTTGTCTGATAGTGCCTGTGGTAGAATCGCCAGCTTTCGATTTACGCTTGCAGTGCGCGTTTTCTCAAAGGGTGGATCTGGCCTGCAACCAGACACCGAAGAGGTTGATATGTTTAAGCCTGAGCTTCTTTCCCCGGCGGGTACCTTTAAAAACATGCGTTACGCTTTTGCCTATGGTGCAGATGCGGTCTATGCAGGGCAGCCCCGTTACAGTCTTCGTGTCCGAAATAACGATTTTAAACTGGATAATCTGGAGAAAGGTATTCAGTACGCCCATGATCGGGGTAAACAGTTTTATGTGGCGAGTAATATTGCTCCGCATAATACCAAAGTGCGGACCTACTTGAACGATATGGCTCCCATCATTGAGATGAAACCGGATGCGCTGATTATGTCAGATCCGGGTCTGATTATGATGGTACGTGAGCGTTGGCCTGATCAAGTTATTCATTTGTCTGTTCAGGCTAATGTGGTGAATTTTGCGGCGGCTAAGTTCTGGCATAAGCAAGGGGTCGAGCGCATTATTCTATCCCGCGAGCTTTCGCTGGAAGAGATCGAAGAGATCCGTAATGAATGCCCTGAACTGGAGTTGGAAACTTTCGTTCATGGTGCGCTATGTATCGCCTATTCCGGCCGTTGTCTGCTATCTGGTTACTTCAATCATCGTGATCCCAATCAGGGGACCTGCACTAATGCCTGCCGCTGGAACTACAACACGATTCAGACTCAGGTCGATGCGACTGGTGACCTGATCCCTGTTTCTCAGGTGGAGCAATCAGCGGGCGTTTGGGATCCTTCCATGGACTCTGGTTCAATGCCGTCACCGGGCGCTATGCACCATGATGAAAATAGTCAGGGATTGTCAGCTCTGATTGAAGAAGCATCCCGCCCGGGAGAGATGATGCCGGTGTTTGAAGATGAGCATGGCACCTACATCATGAACTCCAAAGATCTGCGTGCGGTACAGCATGTTGAACGCCTGACTAAAATGGGGATTCACTCACTGAAGATCGAAGGCCGTACCAAGTCTCATTATTACGTTGCACGTACTGCCCAGGTCTACCGTAAAGCGATTGATGACGCGGTTGCCGGTCGTCCGTTCGATATGAGCCTGATGGATACCCTGGAGAATATGGCGCACCGTGGTTATACCGAAGGCTTCTACCGCCGCCATGTTCATGATGAGTACCAGAACTATGAGACCGGTAACTCCATCGGTGTTAACCAGCAGTTTGTGGGTGAGGTGATGAGCTTTGATAATCAGCGCAATGTGCTGGAGATCGATGTGAAAAATCGCTTTGAAACCGGTGATATGCTGGAACTGATGCTGCCAGGTGGTAACCGCCGTTTTCAGCTGCAACAGATGGAAAACCGTAAAGGCCAGGATATGCAGGTTGCCCCTGGTAATGGGCATATTGTCAGATTCGAGTTGGACGGAACAGGACTTAACGAGGCGGATCTTGAATACGCTCTTTTGATGCGTGATCTGAAATAGTCACTGCTAACCCCTTGAATAAGCAACAAAAAACAACCGATCTCTGCTGCTTTTATCGGTAAAATTTGCCTGATATAGGTTTTGATGACGTTTATAAGTAGCAGGATTTAAGGAAAAAGCATGACCGCGCAAACGCTTGGCAACAGGCACGCACTGGGTAGTAGACATAGCAACCCGGAAAAATATCAGTTGCTGAAGGCTGCCCGCCCTTTTTCCCTGGTGGTTGCTGTACTGTCCTGCCTGCAGGGTATTGTCCTTGGTTGGCAGGATAGCAATGCTCCTTTTCTATATGCGGCTCTGATTCTGGTTGGCGGAATTTTTCTGCAATTCGCCGTGAACCTGATTAACGACCATTCCGATATTGGTGAGTTGGATCAGCGTTTTCCTGATGCCACAGAGGATGAAAAGCAGCGGATTGCCTGGTCGATTACCCGGAATTTCCGGCTGGGCCTTTTCTGCTTCCTGGCGGCAATTCTGATCGGCTTATTCTTAATCAGTTTGCGAGGGCTGGATCTTTTTTGGATCTGCTTTATCGGGTTAGCAGGGGCTTACTTCTATACTCAGGAGCCTGTCAACTATAAGAACCGTGGACTGGGTGTTCCTGTCGTCTTTTTTATGATGGGTATTCTGATGATTGCCGGATCTGCTTTTGTAATGGGAGGGCAGCTTAAGCTGACTTATCTGGTTCAGGCGATTCCTCTGAGTATTCTTACCTCTCTATTGCTGCTGAGTAACGAGCTGAGAGATTACGAAAGTGATAAAGCTGTTGGTCAGAACACCCTTACTGTTCGTATTGGTTACAAGCCTGCCGTATGCTTGTACCGTATGATGGTTGGGTTGGCTTATCTTTCTGCGATAGCCTTATGGCTACTCGAAATTATGCCTTTTACTGGACTGGTTCTGGTTAGTGTTCTGGTGCTGAGAGCGCCCTGGAAGCTATTGAAGGCCTCTGCCCAGGATCGTTTAATGATTACTCCTCTCACCGGACGTTTCCACGCAGTTTTTGGTACGCTACTACTGCTTAGCTATCTTTTCTGAGATCTTCAATACTGCCATGGTTAAGGACAGACAATGACTATATCTCCAGCCGAACTGAAACAGCTTATACCTGAGATAGAAACCTTATCCCGTATTGCAGGTGAAGCCATTATGAAGGTCTACCAGGAGGAGGATCCTGGGGTGGAATACAAAGCAGATAACAGCCCCCTGACCCGTGCTGATCTGGCTGCCCACCACTGTATTGAGCAGAGGCTCAGGCAGCTGACACCTGATATACCTGTGTTGTCGGAAGAGAGTGGTGAAATCCCTTGGATTGAGCGTAAAAACTGGCAGCGATACTGGTTGGTGGACCCGCTGGACGGTACCAAAGAGTTTGTTAAACGTAATGGTGAATTTACCGTTAATATCGCCTTAATCGAAAAGGGCAAGCCGGTACTCGGTGTGGTTTATGCACCGGTCAAAGATTGGATGTATACCGGTGCTGAAGGCGTCGGAGCTTATGCTCAATATGCTGATGAAAAGCCTGTTCGGTTAGCACTGGACTCGGGCTATCAGCCGGAATGCTGGCGGATTGTCGGTAGTCGTTCCCATGGCGCAGAACGTCTGCAGTCGTTTTGCGAGGTGTTGCCGGAGTATCGTAATGTGCCTATGGGCAGTTCGCTGAAGCTGTGTCTGGTTGCCGCCGGAGAGAGTGATCTCTATGTTCGCTTTGGCCCAACCAGTGAATGGGATACCGCAGCGGCTCAGGCAGTAGTAGAGCAGGCCGGAGGTTGTGTCCTGGATGGCGACCTTAAACCACTTCGTTACAATCAGGAGGCAAATCTTCTGAATCCTGAGTTTGTGGTATGTCAGAAGGTGGACTCCCTGTGGAGTGGCCGTTTTAGTGAACTGGTAAAGCCTACACATTAAGTTTTTCTGCAGACAGTTTTAGTTATAAAAAGAAAGTGAAGGCCTGAGTTGATCGGGCCTTTTTTGATGCGAGAAATATTCAAGGTGACCGGCTACTCTTTGGCAGCTTTTCCTTTTCCGGCAAAAGCCTGATTGGTATTTCGTGCTCCTGAGATATAGACAGTTTGATTTCTGCCGGAGCTTTTTGCCTGATAGAGAGCTTTGTCGGCTCGCTTTAATGTTTCTTCCAGTGTTTCTCCCCAACGATGGAGGGTCGCACCGATGGAGGCGCTAAGCTTAAGGCCAGGTTCGATACTATCAAAGGGGTATTGCTCGAAAGCAAGCCTAATGCGTTCGGCAATTTGTACACCGCTTTCCTGATTTGTTTGCGGCAACAATAGGATAAACTCTTCACCCCCATAGCGGCCAAACAGGTCACTGCCCCTCAGACATTCCCGGGTTATTTGGCAGAAACGTTCCAACACAAGATCCCCGGCCTGATGACCAAAACGGTCATTGACTCTCTTGAAGTGATCAAGGTCTATCATGCAAAGAGCAGATGCTTGGTACAGCTCACTATTTTCAAGCCGAAGACGGCTTTCTTCAAAGAAGCGACGGCGGTTGAGTACGCCGGTCAATTCATCGGTTCCTGCTATTTCATCCAGCTGTTCCATCGCCTGCTCAAGCTCTTCGTTAGCGCGCTGCATTTTATGGTTACTGTGGCGAAGGACAGAACGTTGCCTCTTCAGGCGTTCACTCAAACGGCGAACGTAGCTACCAAAAAGAGCGATCCATGTTTGCGCCGAGGCCAATATAAGCCACTGCATCAGACTGAGCTTCAGGTTAACTTCATCTGGCCGGAAATGAAAATCTGAGCTGATCACGCCACCAAAGCAGACCAAACTGAGTAGGCCAACAAAGGCAAACTCAAACATTGAGATCTGAAAAATTCCAAATAGCATCACCATGATGTAAAGCAGTGTCAGGCTACCACGTATTTCGGGTAACTGGCTGATCAGAGCGCTGAACCACAAAATAGCGACTGCCATCTGTAGTAATGTCAGAGATGGATCTTTGAATCTAAGGTTGACTCGGAAATGGAAGAGAAGCCAGAAAGCCCCCTGAGTTGCTATGGCGCTAATTGTCAAAAGTAAAAAGCTTAGCAAGCTAAAGTCTGATAACAGATCCAAGCTTAGGGCCAATGCTAAAATCAGAAGCAGCATGCCATGAGAAAGTGCGGATATACCCAGGCGTTTCATGCGCAAATATTGCTCGTGACGCTCTCTTGCCGCTGGGCATTTTATTGTTTTCATTTATGTGACCACAGAGTAAGGGTAATTGAGATGGCTACTGGCCAAGGTTTCTATGAAAGGTCGTTATTGAACAAAGGTACAAATTGTATCTTTTATGAGTTTGGGTTAAGGACTCAAACTATTCTGTGGTCTGGATGTTGATTTGTGTAACTTTTTGTTAAAAGAAAATGCCTGATGTCTTTGTCTAAAGTTGAGCTGACGGACAGCTCTTAGCCACAGAAAATCGTGTATAATTCGGCGACTTAATAGGATCTGATGATAGCGTTGCGCCCTACTTTTTTATTTTTAGCTCTTTGTGACAGCCGGAGCGTGTTGTAATTAGGGCAGACGACTTAGTAACAGGCCTTCAATAACGAGACTCCGGTTTGCCGGAGCTAAGCACAATAGTGCACAGACCGTGATAGGAGATGCTCCGAAGATGACGACTGTAATCCGTCAAGACGATATGATCGATAGTGTTGCGGACGCGCTGCAATATATTTCCTACTACCACCCGGTAGACTTTATTCAGGCCGTTCACGAAGCGTACCTGAGAGAGGAAAACCCTGCGGCTAAAGATGCAATGGCTCAAATCCTGATCAACTCACGCATGTGTGCTGAGGGTAAGCGCCCTATCTGTCAGGATACCGGTATCGTTACTGTATTCGTTAAAGTAGGTATGCAGGTACAGTGGGAAGGCGATATGAGCCTTGAAGACATGATCAACGAAGGTGTTCGTCGTGCTTATACCCATCCTGACAACGTGCTGCGCGCTTCTATCCTAGCTGATCCTGCTGGTAAGCGTCAGAACACCAAAGACAACACGCCAGCAGTTATCCACTACGAAATCGTACCGGGCAACACCGTTGACGTTCAGGTTGCAGCAAAAGGCGGCGGCTCTGAAAACAAATCCAAGATGGTGATGCTGAACCCATCGGATTCTATCGTTGAGTGGGTTAAGAAAACGGTACCGACCATGGGTGCTGGCTGGTGTCCGCCGGGCATGTTGGGCCTGGGCATCGGTGGTACCGCAGAAAAAGCTGCGGTTATGGCGAAAGAATCCCTGATGGACCCGATCGACATCCATGAATTGCGTGAGCGCGGCCCACAGAATCGGGCTGAAGAGCTGCGTCTGGAGATTATGGATGCGGTTAACGAGCTGGGTATTGGCGCTCAGGGTTTGGGCGGCCTGACCACGGTACTGGACGTTAAGATCAAAGACTACCCGACCCATGCGGCTTCTTTACCGGTATGCATGATTCCAAACTGCGCGGCCACGCGCCATGCACACTTTGAGCTGGATGGTTCCGGTGCTGCACTGCAAACACCGCCGAATCTGGATGACTGGCCGGAAGTGACTTTTGAAGTCAGCGAAAGTACCCGTCGTGTGAATCTGGATGAAGTGACTCCCGAAGACGTACAAAGCTGGAAGCCAGGCGAAACGGTTCTGCTGAACGGTAAGATGCTGACCGGTCGTGATGCGGCTCACAAGAAAATGGTTGAGATGCTGAACGCTGGTGAAGAGCTGCCGGTTGATCTGAAAGGCCGCTTTATCTACTACGTTGGCCCTGTTGATCCGGTACGTGACGAAGTGGTTGGCCCTGCAGGTCCTACGACTGCAACCCGTATGGATAAATTTACCCGTCAGGTTATCGAGAGTACCGGCCTTCTGGGTATGATCGGTAAATCTGAGCGTGGCCCTGTTGCGATTGAAGCGATCAAGGACAACAAGGCCGTTTACCTGATGGCTGTGGGTGGTGCTGCATACCTGGTATCTAAGGCTATTACCAACGCTGAAGTTCTGGCTTTCCCAGAGCTGGGTATGGAAGCGATCTACGAGTTTGAAGTGAAAGATATGCCGGTAACCGTGGCGGTTGATTCTAATGGTGAGTCGGTGCACACCACAGGCCCAGCCAAGTGGAAAGAGATTATCGCTGCGAAAAACGTCAGTGCTTAACTCAGTTTACTGGATCAGAAGTGTTCTGCTACGAGCGATCTGATCCGGTTTAGCCATAAGAAAACGCCCGATATTGATCGGGCGTTTTTGTTTCTGCATTTTAGTTGGATGATTTTCTACGTTGGCTTTCAAAGCCTTTTTAAAGGTTCAGGTCAGGCAGCAATAGCAGGTTTACTAATCCGACGCTTTCCAAAAATGGACTTTTAGCCATAAATCGCCCTCCATGTGATATTTGCGCTAATATGGTTAAATATACAGTATATTGTTGGTTTTGCAGAAAAACGTGCTCGGCTTGTCCGACTTAATGCTCGGTTTACTGGTGCGGCGAAATTGGATAAGCTGCAAATCCAATACATTATGGAAATCGTGTCTGCCCATTGCTTTTAAGAGCACAGGCGCACGGTTATTGGCGCAGATGCGCATGCGCGTTTAGCAGGGAAGCAGTCAGATCAGAAAACGGA
>JBLWVL010000002.1:0-153192 GCA_048268485.1 Oceanospirillum sp. | reverse complement strand
CGTAATCAGATCATTCAGCAGGCATCAACGACTATTCTGTCTCAGGCGAACCAGCTGCCACAAACGGCACTGTCGCTGCTGCGTTAATCGATTTAACGCCTGTAAGATCAAAGAATCCCGCCTCGGCGGGATTTTTTTTGTCCTGGTAAAGATCTTTTGCTGTTTGTGGCGTAGGTGTTTAAGTTTTGTCCTTGCTGGCCGATAGCTATACTAATGAAATTTTTAGCCGAAAGGCTTAGGAGGAATTGGCATGAAAGTTGATGGTTCTAATGATGCCTTTGCACAAGGCTATGAATTGCGGCAAAAAACTGCCGGTGTTGATGTAAGCAGAGCAACAACAGAGGCAGGTGCTAAGCTTGATAATGCCCGAACATCAGCTGTTGAGGATCTGAAGTCTGCTATGACAGGCCAAGGTGGCAATAGCGATCGGGAGAAAGAGCTTCAGGATGCCGTAGACAAGGTTAATCAATATGCTGAGATTCAGCAGGTTAGCTTGCGTCTTCAGGTGGAAAAAGAGCTGCAACAGGTTGTTGTTAAAGTTGTAGATAAGGATACTGACGAAGTGATTCGGCAGATTCCTTCAGAGCAGACGATAGAGATTGCTAAACGTCTTGATGAAGTGATGAAAGAGTTTTTATCAGGCGCAAATGCTCAATCGTTTAGCTTATTTTCGGATGAAGTTTAATTCACTGGCGTATTAAAATGGCGCACGGCGTCATTAGGAGATCGACATGAACTTTTTAGGAATTGGTTCCGGGCTTGACTTATCAACAATGCTTGAGGGTCTGGTTAATGTTGCGGCTCAGCCTAAGGTTGAACAGCTAGGAAAACGTGAGATCCAGGCAGAAGACTCATTATCGGGCTTGGGCATCCTAAAAAGCCTAATGTCTGATTTTCAGACCGCTGCAGATGACCTTAAGGATGCATCATTGTTTACGACAATGACGCCTACCTTAACCCAGCCTAGTAGTGGCGACCTTATCAAAGTAGAGTCAGATACTAACGCTGTTGCTTCATCCTATGATATTGAAGTTGTTAATCTTGCCAGTGGTAGTAAGGCAACATCTGACTGGCGTTCGGTTATGTATCAAAGTGATAGTTTTACTGATACATCTGCTGCGCTGGGCAAGTCGGGAACGCTGTCTTTTCAAATTGATAGTGGTGCGGCCGTTGATATCACAGTAGGCGCGGGTGACTCCCTGAGCGATATTAAAGATAGTATTGCGGCTCTTTCAGGTATCGGAGCGAGAATCACTGATGGCCGTCTTGAGTATTACGCAGAAGGTACTGGTGAAGCACTAACAGTCACCAGTGGTGATGCGGATATGAGCAGCTTTACAACTGCAGGCTCTATGACTGAGAAAGCTGCAAGTGCAAAAGATGCCAACCTGAGCGGTACACTTTCTTTTGCGGCAGATGGTAAGACGTTTGATGTTTCTCTGACGGGTGATGAAACACTGGATGATATTGTTGCAGCCGTTAACAGCGCAGATGACAATTTTGGTGTTATTGCCAATGTTATCGATGGCCGTTTGGTGTATCAGTCTTCAGTGACCGGTACTGGTAACGACCTTAGTGTTACTGGGATTACAGAGCTTGCCACTACGGGTGATGTGAGCATGACATCAGCTGCCTCTGATGCTGAGATTAAAGTGGATGGGGTTTCGATTACCAATGATAGCAATGAGTTTGACAGTGCTGTAGCTGGCCTGACGATTACAGCCCTGAAGCAGTCTCCGGGCACAGGAACTACCGATGTCGAAACTGCAGGTGTTACCGTAGGTGAAAATACCGGTGATGTGAAATCCAAGGTGCAGGCTTTCGCTGGTGCTTACAATAAGCTCCGGGAAACTATGAATGAGCTGAAAGGTACGGTGGATGAGGATGGGAACTACACCGCAGGTAAGCTTTCAAACGACCCTATCGTTCGCAATGTTGAGTCGGTATTGAACAGCATGATTACTCAGCAGGTTGGTGGTGCAGATCAGGGGATGGATACTCTTTACTCCATTGGTCTCGAGATTGAAAGTGATGGCACCCTGGCAACAGACAGTGACCGCCTTGATGATGCGTTGGACAATCTTGAAGGCATGCAGAAGCTCTTTGCGGGTGCTGGTGCGGTTTCAAGCGATGGTATTGCCGATCTGATCAGTGAACAGGTTGACAGTTACGTTGGTATTACCGGGATTATCAAAGGTCAGGAAGACTCTTTCCAGGAGCAGCTGGATGACCTTGAAGAGCAGTATGAAGCGCATTCCCGCTATATTGAAAGCTACAGGGAAACTCTGCAGCAGCAGTTTACTGCTCTGGATACATCTATGGCCAGAATGAATGCTATCATGGCACAGATTCAGCCGCAGTTAGCAGCGTTATCAGGTATATCATCAAGTTAAGAGGGTTTTGTATGAACCGGGCAATCAGTCAGTATAAAAATGTTAGTGTGGAAAGTGGCTTAGAGGGGGCGTCCCCTTATCAGGTTACGAAAAAATTAATTGATGGCTGCATGATCTTTCTGAAGCAAGCGAAAGTCGCAATTGAAAATAAGGATTATGAGAAGAAATCTTTTCATATATCTAAAGCGCAGGCGATTATCACAACGCTCGCGACAAGCTTGCAGTCAGATCAAAATAAAGAGGTCTCAGATAACCTTTTGGCTTTATATGACTTCTGTCTTAATCAGCTTATTTCAGCATCTGCTGAGATGAGTATTGAAAAAGTTGAAGCTGCTGAGAAGGTTATGGGCGAAATTAAAGCAGGGTGGGATTCAATCCCTGCGGATGCTGTGATTGAGGCAGAGAATCAGAGATCCAGTGGTCCTATGGTGAGTACTGATGCCGGATAAAACTAACTCATTTTCAGATCAGGAGTTAGTAGCCGCTTTTATAGAAAAGCGGCTTACCGATAACCTGGAGGCATTTAAAAAATATCTGCCTAGTATTTACACCAAATTTTCTGACTATAAAGAAGAAAATATATTCCTTATTTATGATGATGCAGGGGATATTAATCTTTTTGATCGGTCGTCTGAAATGCTGTTATACGGGGGAAACCCTGTTCAGCAATGTTTAGAAAATCTGAGTGGATATACTAAGGCTCCTGTTCAACGCCCTTTCTTTATTTTGCCTGGAAATGAAAAGAAGCCAGTTAGTGATAAAGTAAACTACATTCACTCTTCTCATCTTAAAAAGCTGGCTGAATATCAGTTCTCTGCATTAAGCACTATTGGTGAAAAGCTACTCAGGCTGATTAATTCTCAGTCAGAAAAGAGCAAAGAAGCTGCTGAATCAGAAGTTAATATTGATCATCAGCTCCCTGGTTTTGTTAATGCGATGTTTTGCTTTTCTGTTGGTATGGGCTTTGATATTGAAAAGCTTTATATCGATTATGATATTAAGCATCTTTATGTTATTGAGCCTGACCCTGATGTTTTCTATGCTTCGTTGCAGTTGCTTGATTGGAAGCTTATATTAGAGAAAGCAGTTGATAATGATTTCCGGTTGCATATCATTGTCGAAAAAGACCATAAATTGCTTCTTAATGAAGTATCTTCTTTGGTTTCAGCAAGTGGTCGCCACAATGTAGCGGGTGCATATTTATACTCTGCTTTTTATAAAGACGCTTATAAAGATCTTTTTAAAAATTTGAAAGAAGCTATTAGCTATAGTTATCTCTCCGGCTTTGGCTTTTACGACGACTCTCGTTACAGTCTGGCTCATACTATTGGTAACTTTAAAGCGAACATACCTATTCTTGCTTCTAATAGAGAGTTGAAGAAAACTCTAGATCAGGATGATTTACCTGTAATGATTATAGGTAATGGCCCCTCATTGGATCTGGATCTTGATTTTATTAGGAGTAATCAAGATAGATTTGTTGTAGTTAGTTGTGGTTCTTCCCTAAGAACATTGCTTAAAAATAAAGTAAAACCTGATTTCCATGTAGAGTTAGAGCGTACAGCTAGTGTTACATGCTGGATCAAGAAATCTTCTGATGGCATTGAAAATTTTTCTGATACTCTGAAAGAAATTACCCTTATTCAAGTATCTCAGGTTCACCCAGGTGTTGCTGAGCTATTTAAGAAAAAAGGGATGGTTTTAAAGGATATTGAAACAGGGTCTTCGTTCCTTAATTATGCCTTGCCCAATAAAGGGCTTGCTATTCTTCCTCGATTGGCACCAAGTTGCGTCCACTCAGCTGTGACCTCTATGGTTGTTATGGGTTTCAAAGATTTTTATTTCTTTGGAACGGATATGGGATCGGTTGATATAACCAAGCACCACTCTAAAGATAGTAGCTACCAATATCTTAAGAAAGATGTGGCTGACAACTTTAAGTTTAAGAAAAACTCGGAAGTGTATGAGTCAAACTTTGATGAAAAAGAAGTTTACTCTTCTGGTTTTTACCCGATGTTTAAGAGAGAGCTGGAAGCCGTCATTGCGGGCTGGAGCTACACTATGCAAGGTAATCTAAACTTCCATAACTGTAGCGATGGTGCCTTGATTGAGGGGGCAACACCTCTTCGTAGTGAAGATATTGACCTGGACTCTCTGAGTTTTCCTTCTGAAAAGCAGGAACTTATGGATGATGTATTTGCTGCTTTTTTCAGCTTTAGCCCTGAGTCACATACAGATCAGTTGTTAGAGAATCTGGAGTTGGTTAAGGATCGGGTAGATCAGGCCTGTGACTATGCTATTAATATGATATCGCCTGTCACTGATATTCCTCAAGCTTTCGCATTAACAGATCGCTTTATACAGGAATTTCACAGTGATAAAGTTTTGGATGATAACCATGCTTGGCTGTACTCATTGTTTGATGGCTCACTGCTCTACATGTTAAGCGTGATCACGTCCACCGCTATGCTTCCTGGGCCTAAAGATGCAATCCTGGAGTCATTAAATGGCCAGTTTGAACAGCTCAAGTTATTTTTTGAAGATGTTAAAACTGACTTCAGGGATCATTGCCTGGACTGGGATCAGGAATCCCGGTATGACATGTTCGACTAGGAGGAGCTAGGCTATGGGGTTAGATGACTGGCAGCAGCTAAGAGATGCTGCACAGGAAATTCATGCTCTCGCTGAAAAGGATGATTGGGATGCTGTCTCAACCAATGGTGGTAAGCTTGAAAGGGACTTACAACTCTTCTTTTCTGAGACGCTTGTGCAGATGAGTGACGTTGATAAGGCCTTGGTAAAAGAAGAGGGTGATCAGCTGGTTTCTGATATCATGGATATCCTGAAAATGGCCAAGAAGAAACGTGGTTTCTTAAAGGATGAAGCAGGCAAGCTTGCCAGGGGTAATCGGGGTATTTCTGCTTACAAAAGTGTTTAAAAGCATCTTCCTCGTTGTGCAAATACCTGCCTTGCACAACGAGGAGGCGTAGGAGAAACTTCTAAGTGGTCTTAAATGCTTCACTCAACGTCCGTTTCTAAAAAGTCATACCTGACGGGCTGATTTTTATTGATGTTAGTGGTAACCCGCCTTCCTATTACCCATTCCAAGTATTTAGGGGCCAACCCATAGCCGGGCCTGACGCTACGAATACAATCCCTGGTAATTACTTCGTTTGCTTTCATATCTTTAACGAAATACAGAGAACGTCTGAATTTAACGTTACCCTGCTCACTCGATTTGCGGCCGTAATCGATTTTTCCCATAGCTTGCCAAGCTGTTTTGCTATCCCTGCAAAGAGCCGTTAGCTCACCGGGCTCAAGAGAGAAGCTGTCATCGGGGCCTCCACCGTTACGGTCCAGGGTAAAGTGCTTCTCGATAATAGATGCACCCAATGCAACACTGGTAATTGCCGTGGTGTTGTCCAGTGTGTGGTCGGACAAGCCTGTCACTAAGCCAAAACGTTGCTGCATATCTAAGATGGTGCGTAGATTATAATCTTCCGCAGGAGCGGGGTAGCCGCTAACACAGTGCAAAATCGCTAGCTCTTTGCAGCCGCCTTCTCGTGCTGCATCAATAGCTTCCTGGATTTCATCTTCATCGGCCATACCTGTTGAGATAATCATGGGCTTGCCGGTTGAAGCAATATACTTAATCAGTTGCAGGTCAACGGCTTCAAAGGAGGCGACTTTGTAAGCAGGTGCATTAAGATCTTCCAGAAGATCAACGGCTGTGGTGTCAAAAGGGGAGCTGAAAATTGTGATGCCTGTCTTTCGTGCATGCTCAAAAAGTGGCTTGTGCCAGCTCCAGGGAGTATGCGCCCACTCATAGAGTTCGTACAGTGTCTTACCGTGCCAAAGGCCGCCTTCGATCTGAAAGTCCGGAAGATCGGAGTTTAACGTTATAGTATCCGGAGTGTAGGTCTGAATCTTCAGGGCATCAGCTCCAGCTTTTTTAGCCTCTTCGATAATGCGGAAAGCGGTGTCTAAATTGCCATTATGGTTTGCTGACATTTCAGCAATGATATAGGGCGTTGTTTGTGCACCAATCTCACGACCATCAATAACCATTTTATTTGTCATCCGGCTTCTCCAAAATGATGTTGTAACGCTTCCCATGGAGCTCGAAATAGGCGGGAAAGCGTTTCGGGTCGCACACTCTGAGGGTATTAAACTGCTCAGCTATGGTTTTGTGAGGGTCTATTCTGTTGTCTTCCGGGCTTCGTTTTGGGTAGTAACTGGGCTCAATCTCAGTTGATTGTTCCGCTGGGGTTATGGAGTTGCAGTTGGCAATGGCGTAATCGACTAGTTCAAGCTCTGCCGCGAAGAGCAGAGCATTAATCTCATCCCAGAGCATATCTTTAGTCAAGGGAATTAGTTTTTTTTGCCATATCCGGCCACTGTCAATCTTATCCTCAGCTTCCAGCAGTGTCAGTGTGATTTTATTAGCACCTTTGATAATATCCCAAATATGGGGACTCCAGCCTCGCCCCATGGGCAGGTCGCTGGCATGCAGTACAAGTGTATGTGAGTATTGTGCTCTATCTTGAGCATTAACAACCTGTGAGCAGGAAATCAAAAATAATAACTCTCCACCTGTTAAAGCATTTTTATTACGTACCAGCTCAATCTGGTGGGTGCTTTGATTTTCAATGATCCACTGTCGCAGATAGTCATTTACAGGGTGCTGTGCATTACTGCATAAAAAACTGATCTTCATTTTGATTGTCCAGTCGTTCTATTACTCGCTGTACTCCCTGACCATCGCATATCTTGTGAGCATTTTTAACGAGTGTTGTCTGATTTTGTTGAACAATGCTAATTAGGCGTGTCAGGTCGCTATTTTTAAAATTAGATTGCATGACAACGGCAGCCCCTGAGTTGGCAAGCTGAAAGGCGATATTTTGCTGGTTTTCAGCCAAAACGATCATGATACTTGGCAAGCCCAAACAGCATCTCTCCCATGTGGTCGCTCCGGCAGCACCAATTGCCAGGTCGCTATCAGCCATCAGTTCTGCCATATTATTCACGCCAACCTTGATCTCGGTTTTCCAGGGCAATGCTTCTGCTTGCTGTCTGACGCTATCAAGCCAAGGAGCTGTCGCTCCCATCACTACAACGATACGGCAGCCGAGGTGGATCTCACAGCCTGATAGTGCATCCAGTACTTGTCCCGTAATATTATCTTTATCCACACCGCCCAAGTTGATCAGGAGCTGCTCTAGCTGGCCCTTTTGACGACGTTGTAAGCTGTACTCCCTCCATTGAGGAAATTCAGGTCTTAACAGGGCGTATTCTGCGCCACAAAGCAGCTGGCAGTCCTGAGGAACCCGAGGACGGTAGTCGTCTGCATCCCGGGCAAAGGTTTGGTCGAGCAGTAAGTCGCAATCATGTTGCCGATCTGCTAAATCGTCAATCACCATTATTTTTTTACTGTGAGGGCGTAATACTCTGTGCCATCGGATATCAAGGGCGTAGTGATCGACAACCAACCAGTCTGGTTGTATTTCCTGCACAATGCTTTGACACAAATGAGCATCGCTTGTCTGGCTGCAGCCCAGCCAGGAGGCATGGGCCAGCTGAGGGCTATCAGGTGCGTGCTCATCTTTACTCTGGGGAAAGACGGCGGTTAAAGAGTGTACGCTGTGGCCGTGCTCAATAATTAAGGGAATCAGGTGTCCTTTATGTGCGCGACAGATAAAATGACACTCTGCCCCCTGCTTTTTTAGGGCGTTAGCAAGGGTCAGGCAGCGCATAACATGACCTGTGCCCATCTCTATAGAGGCATCAGCTCTGAATACGACTTTCATTAGAGGCTCAGTTCAGCTTGCATTGCTTTGAATAGCCATTCGGCACGCTGCCAGTCTTCTGGGGTATCAATGTCCTGAACTCTGTGACGCGGAAGTTTTATGGGGATGGAGCCTTCTGCAAACAGAGGTTTTTCCCGAAGCCAGGCGCTGGCTTTTCCCCAGTAAAGCTGCCCGGCGTCATGCCAGGCTTCTTCAAGGTCCTGGGAGCGAGTCATAAAGTGTTCGGGATTAAACATACGAACCCTGCCCTGTTCCGTGAGCTGTATTGCACGCTGGATAGGGAATGGGTAGCTGGTGACAGTAAAGGCGTAGTCAGCGTCACTTTCTTCAATGGATTTCCAGCCAGAAAGGATATCCTGGGGGCAAACAAAAGGTGCCGTTGCATAAATACAGCAGGCGTAATTGATCTCAGTGCGCTCTACTGTCTGGAGTTGCTCAATGGCATGACGGATTACCGGTATAGTGCCTGCATAGTCATCCGCTAGTTTTGCCGGGCGCATAAAGGGCACTTCTGCACCGTATTTCTGTGCAATATCTGCAATTTCCTGATCATCCGTTGAGACAATGACCCGATCAAAGCAGTCGCTTTTCAATGCGGCCTCAATAGACCATGCAATCATCGGCTTGTTTCCGAAAGTTTTGATATTCTTCCGGGGGATTCGTTTGCTGCCACCCCTGGCAGGAATGATAGCGATGTTCATCAGTCGATAGCCTTTAGAGTATGCTTTAGCGATGAAACGACTTCATCTTGTTGTTCATAGCTTAGACCCTGGAACATGGGTAGGCTAATAGCTTCGCTATAGTATTTTTCTGCTTCAGGGAAGTCACCAGGGCGGAATCCCATCTTTTGGTAGTAAGGCTGAGTATGTACGGGAATATAGTGCAGGTTGACGCCAATCCCTTTCTCTCGCAGGTCTTCAAATATTTGCCGATGTGTTTTGCCTATTTTATTCAGTTGTAGGCGGATCACATAAAGATGCAAACCAGAATAGCTATCAGGATGCTGCCAGGGCAGTGTCAGTGGCAGATCCTGCAATCGCTCGTTATAACGTTTGGCTAGCCGGTGACGTTTGGTGACAAAATCATCTAATCTTTCCATCTGACTAATACCGAGTGCAGCCTGAAGCTCGGTCATACGGTAGTTGAAACCGAGTTCAATCTGCTGATAGTACCAGGGGCCGTCTGGCTCCTGAGTCATCAGATGAGGCTCACGGGTGACACCATGGCTGCGGAGCAGATTCATTTTTTCGGCCAATGAGTCATCATTGGTCACTGCCATACCGCCCTCTGCTGTGGTGATGATTTTGACAGGATGAAAGCTGAATACAGTGATGTCACTGTAGTTGCCACTGCCGATATAGTCACCCTTATACTTGCCACCAATAGCATGAGAGGCATCTTCAATAACCTTAAAGCCGTAGCGCTGTGATAGAGCATGGATCGCCTGCATATCACAGGGCTGACCGCAGAGATGAACAGCAACCAGCACTTTGGGTAATTTCCCTTCCTGCCTGGCTGTTATCAGTTTGGCTTCCAGTGCTTTAGGGCAGAGGTTGTAGGTGTGGGGATCGATATCAACAAAGTCTATCTGAGCACCGCAATAAAGACCGCAATTGGCTGAAGCAACAAAAGTGATGGGTGTTGTCCAAAGCCAGTCACCTTTGCCCAAACCGAGAGCCAGGCAGGCGATGTGCAGTGCACTGGTAGCGCTATTTGTTGCGAGTGCATGCTTTGCCCCCACTTTTCTTGCCAGTGTTTGCTCAAATAGCGGTACTTTCGGGCCTTGAGTGAGAAAGTCGGAATTCAAGACTTCAAGAACTGAATCTATATCGGATTGGTTAATATCCTGCTTACCGTATGGAATCATCAGATTTCCCCGATTTTCTCTCTATTCGCCTCAATCCAGCTCTGTAGCTCAGCGTCGGTCATCCATTCTTTGTTGTTGTCACTTGCGTAGACGAAGCCTTCCGGGACTTTTTTACCATCTTTGATACGATTTGAGTCTTTATCCCAGTTGTTTATTTGTGGCAGAATTTTGTAGTGCTCAGGGTATTCGTAGGTGAAGTAGGCATCTTCAGGGCCGATCATCTGTTCGTGCAGTTTTTCTCCAGGGCGAATGCCGACGACTTCCTGCTTAGCCTCCGGTGCGACGACCCGGGCAAGATCGGTGACTTTCATTGAAGGGATTTTTTTGACATAAATCTCACCGCCCACCATATCCTCAAAAGCGTGCCAGACCAGTTCAACACCCTCCTCAAGAGAGATCATAAAGCGGGTCATGCGGTCATCTGTGATCGGTAAAACCCCTTTATCTTTGATAGACATAAAGAAAGGGATCACCGAGCCGCGGGAGCCCATTACGTTACCGTAGCGTACTACCGAAAAGTGCGTCCCTTTACCTCCAGCGTAATGGTTGCCGGCAACAAATAATTTATCTGACGCCAGCTTGGTAGCTCCGTACAGATTAATTGGGCTACTGGCTTTGTCAGTAGATAGAGCAACAACACCTTTAACTTTTTTATCAATGCAGGCGTCGATCAGGTTCATTGCACCATCAATATTGGTTTTTATACATTCAAACGGGTTGTATTCAGCGGTTGGCACGATCTTGGTGGCGGCTGCATGTACAACATAATCAACACGATCCAAGGCTCTGTAGAGGCGATCTCTGTCGCGTACATCTCCAATGAAAAAACGCACACGGGGATCGTTCTGGTAGTTTTTAGCCATTTCCCATTGTTTCATCTCATCCCTGGAAAAGATGATGATTTTTTTGGGGTTGTACTTCTCCAGGGTCATGGGAACAAAGGTGTTACCGAAAGAGCCTGTGCCGCCTGTGATGAGGATTGTTTGACCGGTAAACATTTTGTATGTCCTTAATGTCTGGAGTGCAAAGTAATTATATCAGCTGGTTCCTGCTTTTATTGGCAAGAGAACTCTAAACTAATGTGAAAAAATTGACTAGCGGTGGATTCTAGCAATAGTGCTGTGAAAAGGTTAAGTAGTGTTATTTAAATATATTCGCTCGCATTGTCTGGATCTATCCCCTAAGTTTGGCTTGACTGAATTAAGTAGGCTTTTGTTGCCCTTGGTCAGACCGGGCATGGTAAAATCCTCGGTTACGGACAGTCCTTTGATGTAACAGGCTGTTACATCTGTTTTTATAAATCACAACAAGAAAAAAAGAAGATCTTTTTTTAAGCTGATAGTATGTCGAGGGTAGGCAAGGCTTTTCTGCTATTAAGAATACTTAAGGTATCGTATGAGTGCATCTGCTCAAGAATTACAGGCTGCTTTTCTGGAATTTTCTGCTCTGTCTGAGCAGTTAACAACCTCATATGATCAGCTTCAAACAAAGATTGCATCGCTGACCACTGAGCTGGAAGAAGTTAAGAGGCAGCGCTCTGAAGAGTTGACGAAAAAGCAGCAGGTAGCTGAGAAATTGGAGCATCTGCTGTTTTTGTTGCCGGTCGGTGTTGTCGTGATTGATGGAAGTGGAAGCGTAGCAAGCGCCAACCCTAGTGCCAGAGACTTGCTGTCCGGTGAGCTTGTTGGTGATCGCTGGGTTGATGTTATTGAGCGCTGTTTTTCACCGCGCCAGGACGATGGCTATGAGATTTCACTTAAAGATGGTCGCCTGGTTTCTATCTCTACCCGCTCTTTAGAGAAAGAGCCTGGGCAGATGATTGTTATTAATGATATGACTGAAACCCGCCGTCTTCAGGAGCAGGTGAGTCGTGGAGAGCGTCTTACAGAAATGGGTCGTATGGTTGCTTCTCTGGCCCATCAGATTCGAACGCCTCTATCCGCGGCAATGCTTTATGCCGGCCATTTGCAATCAGGCTCTCTACCTGAAGAAAAAAGAGTCAAGTTTTCAGCGAAGCTCGTTGATCGCTTGCAGAACCTTGAGCAGCAAATTGGTGATATGTTGCAGTTTGCCCGTGGTGGCAGCACTGTTGCAGAGCTTTTTTCTGTTGAGGCTCTTGTGGATTCTGTCAGGTCGGAAACCGAGAGTGTGAAAATGGCTACAGGAGTCGAGGTTCAGGTGATTTCTGATGTAAAGGCCGATCTTTTAGGTCACCTTGATTCTCTTTCGGGTGCTATTCTGAATCTCGTGAATAATGCTGTGCAGGCAGGGGCTGGAAAGATTGATGTCTCTGTAACATTGGTGTCAGAGAATGCTCTGTCGGTGGAAGTTCAGGATAATGGTCCGGGTATTCCTCAGGAGCAGCTGGATAAAATTCTTGAGCCTTTTTTTACAACTAAAAGCCAGGGAACAGGTCTTGGCTTATCGATCGTTCAGTCTGTTGTTAATGCTCATAAAGGGCAGTTGAGTGTCAACTCCCGGTTTGGAGATGGGTGTTGCTTTGTTATATCTTTGCCGGTTATAGGGCGTTAACGGATAGTTATTATGCAGAATGGGAAGCTATTGGTTGTTGAGGATGATGCGGCTCTTCGGGAGGCTTTGGTCGATACTTTAGAGCTGGCAGGTTATGAAGTTGTTGATGCAGATTGTGGAGAATCAGCCATTATCAAACTGTCTAAAGAGGCCTTTGATATGGTGGTCTCAGATGTCAATATGCCTGGTATTGATGGTCATCAGCTTTTAGATCATGTTGTCAATAAGTATCCAGGGTTAAGTTTTTTAATGATTACGGCCTATGGTTCTATCTCTGATGCAGTTGATGCTATGAGACAGGGCGCTGTTGATTATCTGGTGAAACCGTTTGAACCGGAAAAGTTAGTTGAGCTGGTTGGTAAATATTGCTCGAAGTTGGTCACAGCCTCACCTGATGAGCCTATTATGGTGAGTGAGAAAAGTCGTCAGGCATTTGGGCTGGCAAAAAGAGTTGCGGTAACCGACTCTACTGTCCTGATCGCAGGTGAAAGCGGGTCAGGCAAGGAGGTAATTGCTCAGTATATACATCGCCACTCTCAGCGTCGTGATAAGCCATTTGTGGCTATAAACTGTGCGGCAATTCCTGAGACAATGCTGGAGGCGACGCTGTTTGGCCATGAGAAGGGTGCTTTTACAGGGGCTCATACCAGTGCGCCTGGTAAGTTTGAGCAAGCGAATGGCGGCACGCTGCTTCTCGATGAGATATCAGAAATGGCGATTGATCTTCAGTCTAAATTGCTGAGGGTGCTGCAGGAGCAGGAAGTAGAGCGTGTTGGTGGGCGAAAGGTTATAAAACTGGATGTTCGCGTAATTGCAACAACTAACCGTAACATGCATGAGTTTATTTCAGAGGGCCGGTTCAGAGAAGATCTTTATTACCGCTTGAATGTGTTTCCGGTCAATATTGTGCCTCTTCGGGAGCGGGTGGCTGATATAGTCCCATTGGCTGAGAAGCTATTTGCTAAGCATGCCAGTAAGATGAACCGCTCTGCGGTTGCTCTCTCTGATGATGCCAAATCAGCACTTGAAGGATATTCGTGGCCTGGTAATGTGCGCGAGTTGGAAAATGTTGTGCAGCGTGCTCTTATTCTTCAGGTGGGTGATACCATTTATGCGGCAGATCTTTGCATAGAACCCGCTGCTCTGGCGGATAATGTTTGCCTTGATTCGCTGGTACCTGAGAGGGATGGCGCTGAGACTTCTGCCGAAGCACTTGCTTCACCTGTCATCTCTGGTCGTTTGGGTGATGATCTTCAAATGAAAGAGTTTGAAATGATTATTGCTGTGCTGCGCGAATGCAGAGGCCGTAAGAATAAAGCAGCGGAACAGTTGGGCATTAGCCCCCGGACATTGCGCTATAAATTGGCCAAGATGCGGGATAGTGGCATAGATGTTGAAAGAGAGATCGAAATTGCATAATTCATTACGCTGGTAATAGGCCGGTGTTAAGTTATAGAATTGAATACGATCTTAGTTAACAGTGTGAGGTGAACCATGGTGGATAGAGCTGATATATCAGGTGTGCTGGATCAGATTCGGTCTATGCAATCTGAAATACATCAGGCGAGCCGTGTTGCGCCTGCCGTCAAGCCCTTAGAAGATGGCAAGTCTGTGAACGCCGCAGGGGCTCCAGATTTCTCAGAAATGCTGAAGGCCGCTATCGATAAGGTAAACGAGACGCAAAAGACGGCCAGTGCTTTGCGGGAGTCCTATGAAATGGGAGATCCTGAAGTAGATATTACTCAGGTAATGATTGCTTCCCAGAAATCGACAGTTGCATTCGAGGCGATGAGCCAGGTGCGCAATAAGCTGGTATCCGCTTATCAAGAAATTATGCGCATGCCGTTATAATCCAAAAATTGAATATTTGAGTCCTCATTTTAGGGCGAAATTGGACTAGGAACTTGATGAATGGATAACTCTTCTGCTGATGCAAATACTGGAGTTACTGAAACTCCGGGTGCAGCGCAAGACCAGATGACAGAACCTCAGGTTACGACAGATAAGTCAAAAAACCGCGGTGGAATCAGTGGAGTTATGGATGGGTTTAATAGCCTTGATATGCTTCGTCAGTTGGGGTTGCTTGCGGGTTTTGCTGCAAGTATTGCCATAGGCTTTGCTATTGTTCTCTGGTCGCAGGAAGAGGACTACCGTCCCTTGCTGAGCAGTATTGGTGAGTATGATTCACCCGCTGTTGTAGATATTCTTGAGCGAAACGGCATTAGTTATAAGGTTGATCCTAAATCAGGTGCCTTGCTCGTGCTTTCTGATCGTATTTATGAAGCTCGTATGAAAATTGCAGCTTCTGACGTGGCTCGCAGCAATACTGTTGGTTATGAGTTGCTTGACCAGGAACAGGGGTTGGGCACCAGTCAGTTTATGGAGTCTGCCCGCTACCGTCGTAGTATCGAGGGCGAATTGGCACGAACAATTTCCAGTCTGCAGCCTGTTCGCGGCGCACGTGTCCACCTGGCAATGCCTAAACAGTCTGTTTTTGTGCGGGATTATCGAAAACCATCTGCTTCTGTATTTCTGAATCTTCATAGTGGAGCTGCACTCGACTCAAGTCAGGCTAATGCGATTGTTAATCTTGTGGCTACCAGTATTGCGGAGCTGGACCCTAAAGACGTTACTATTGTTGATCAGCGTGGTCGTTTACTGTCTCAGACTGAAACGAAGGAGTCCGACAAGCAGATTCAGCGACAGTTTGAGTACTCCCGTAAGCTTGAGCGTGTATTGACTGAGCGTGTTCGCAGTATTCTGGAGCCGGTGCTCGGTGCAGGGCGTTATCAGGCTGCTGTTTCTGCTGAGGTGGATTTTACTCAAACAGAGCAAACGGAAGAGATCTACAATCCGGACTTGCCTGCCCTGCGTAGTGAGCAGGTTTTGAATGAGCAGCGGGTTGGTGATATGAATCAGGGCGGGATTCCCGGGGCTCTTTCTAACCAGCCTCCGACTCCTACAGATGTACCGGAGCAGGCTTTTGATCAGAATGGTAACCCTGTCGGTGGTTCGCCTCTTAATAGTCGTAAGCAGGCTACGCGTAACTTTGAGCTGGACCGGACAGTGAGTTACTCCCGAAATAATCTGGGGCGTGTGGATAGACTTACCGTAGCTGTTGTCGTGGATGATATTATCATTCGTGAGCCCGATAGTGGTGAGGTTGTTCGTCGAGCCTGGGATGAGAACGAACTGAAGCGGCTAGAGGTGCTGGTTCGGGATGCTGTCGGCTTTAATGCATTGCGCGGTGATAGTGTTAATGTAGTTAATTCCCCGTTTGCTGATGGCGGTGGCGATCTGATTGAGAAACTTCCTTTCTATCAGGAACCTTGGTTCTGGGAAATTGCTAAGCAAGTACTGGCCGGTCTCTTTGTTCTTATTCTGATTTTTGGTGTTTTGCGCCCGATTCTCCGGAATCTTGCTACTGCCCGTGATGCCAATGATGGTGCTGACGCTGAAGATGAAATGCTGACACCTCTGGAAGACCTGGGGGATGATCAGGTAACACTGTCTGCTGCGGATGATCCGTTGCTTGCAGGACCGAATGAAGCTTATGAGCGTCAGCTGAACGCTATTCGTGCAATGATTGCAGAAGACCCGGGGCGTGTGGCTCAGGTGGTTAGACAATGGGTAATTTCAGATGAGTGATGAAGATTATCAGAGCTTGAGTTCTGTTCAGCGAGCAGCCATCCTTTTGATGACACTCGGTGAGTCCGATGCAGCTCAGATTTTGCGCCACATGGGCCCTAAAGAGGTTCAGAAAGTTGGTATGGCAATGTCGCAGATGCAGCATGTATCGAAAGATCAGGTGGAAGAGGTTTTATCTGAGTTTCTTGATTCTGCCGGTAATGTGACTGGTCTTGGTGTTGGTGCTGATAGCTATATTCGCCGGATGCTGACTGAAGCACTTGGTGAGGATAAGGCAAATGGCCTTATTGATCGTATTTTGCTTGGTGGCAATACGACAGGGCTTGATACCCTGAAGTGGATGGAGCCAAGAGCGATTGCGGATATTATTCGGTATGAACACCCTCAGATTCAGGCTATTGTTTTATCGTATCTTGACTCTGATCAGTCTGCTGAAGTGCTCTCCTTTTTCGACTCCAAGGTTCGCTTGGATGTGATCTTGCGTGTGGCTTCATTGGAGTCTGTTCAACCGCAGGCTCTGCAGGAGCTGAATGATATTCTTGAGAAACAGTTCTCTGGCAGCACGGGCACTCAGACCACGAGTATGGGTGGCGTTAAGGTTGCGGCTAATATCATGAATAACCTTGAGAGTGCTCTTGAAGGTGAGCTCATGGAGGCGATCAAGGAAGTGGATGAGCAGCTGGGAGAGGAAATTGAAGACCTGATGTTTGTCTTTGATAATCTTGTGGATATTGATGATCGTGATATTCAGGTTCTCCTTCGTGAAGTTAACCCTGATAGCCTGGTGTTGGCGCTTAAAGGTGCTGACACAAGGGTGCAGGAAAAAATCTTTAAGAATATGTCTAAGCGAGCCAGTGAGCTGCTGCGTGACGATCTTGAGGCCAAAGGCCCTGTTCGTGTGAGTGAGGTTGAGCAATCTCAGAAAGAGATTCTTGCGATTGCAAGACGCTTGGCTGAAGACGGTGAGATTACGTTGGGCGGCGGTGCTGACCAGATGGTGTAGACCTTACCTGATGAGGAGTCTGACTCCTCATTATTACTTTATATATGAGTGGGAAATATGTCTCTGGATAAACGACACTTATGGTCGAGTGAAGAGATTGAAGCCTTTGAACGTTGGGAGATGCCGGATCTTACTGGTGTCTCCCTTCGTAGTTTGGGGCGAGCGAAAATCTCTGATGAAATCGTAGATGCAGATGTAGCTGACGAAGAAGTTGAGGAAGAAATTCAGCTGCCAACGCTTGAAGAAGTCGAGGCTATCCGTAAAGAAGCTTATGACACCGCTTATGCTGAGGGTATGGAGCAGGGGCGTCATGATGGTTTTGAGCAGGGGCGGGAAGACGGCTTTCTCAAGGGTAAAGCCGAGGGCTACGAAGAAGGTTCCGATAAAGGTTATGCTGATGGTCTGCAGCAAGGTGAACGGGAAGTTAATGATGTTCTCTCTCGCTTAAACAGTATGCTGGCATTGTTGCATGAACCGATTGCTATGCAGCATGAAGAGCTGGAGTCTGTTCTGTATGATCTGGTCACGCATTTGGTGACGATTATAACGCATAAAGAGCTGAGTATTGATTCATCTGTCACCACCCAAATTATACAGGACTCTTTGGCGGCATTGCCGAGAAACAGTGACCGTATTCGTGTTTTTGTTAACCCTGATGATTACGAAATTTCACATGAGCAGGCAAGCCGCCAAATCGACCCCTGGCAAGTTTTCTCTGATGAAAGTGTTTCCAGGGGAGGGTGTCGGGTTGAAACTCTTAGTTCTCTGATTGATAGCAGCGTAGAAAACCGTTTAGAGGATCTTTTGACTCAGGTGGTTGCTGAACGGTATGCCTCAGTATCTTCTGCAGCTCAGTCTGATATTTCGGCTGACGAAGAGGAAGATGATCGATCGTCAGAACCGGGGCCGTCTTCAGCAGAGTAACTTTCAGCAGCTGGTGAGTATAATCAATGGATAATTTGGCAAAAAGGCTTAGCCAGTATAAGCCAGAGAAAAAACTTCAGCCTCGTATTCGAACCGAAGGTCGTTTGGTGCGTATGGTTGGGTTAACTCTCGAAGCTGTTGGTTGCGATATGCCTGTTGGCAGCTACTGTAATGTTGAAACGGCTAATGGCGGCTTTGTTGAAGCTGAGGTGGTTGGTTTTGCCTCTGACCGGACATTTTTGATGCCGGTCGGTATGGCTGAGGGGCTCAAGCCGGGTGGGCGAGTAACGCCGAATGAGAAAGCACTGAACATCCCGGTTGGTCCTGGTTTGCTGGGACGGGTGCTGAATGGTATTGGCGAGCCATTGGATGGCCGGGGGCCCATTGCTGCTACAGATACAACAAGCCTGCATGGGAAAATTATCAACCCCCTTGCCCGAAAGCCTATTAAGGAAACACTTGATGTCGGTATAAAAGCGATTAATGCGCTTTTTACGGTTGGTCAGGGGCAGCGAATCGGCCTGTTTGCAGGGAGTGGTGTTGGTAAAAGTATGCTACTGGGTATGATGACCCGGTTTACTGAAGCTGACATTATTGTCGTAGGCTTGGTTGGTGAGCGTGGCCGAGAAGTAAAGGAATTCATTGAAGAGATTCTGGGGCAGGAAGGTATGGCTCGCTCTGTAGTGGTAGCGTCACCTGCTGATGACGCCCCCTTGATGCGTTTGCGGGCTGCCATGTTGACGACAAGTGTAGCAGAGTATTTTCGTGACCAGGGCAAGAAGGTTCTTTTGCTTATGGATTCACTGACTCGTTTTGCTCAGGCGCAGCGTGAAATTTCTCTTGCTGTTGGTGAGCCGCCTGCAACCAAGGGTTACCCGCCGTCTGTGTTTGCTAAGATTCCTCAGCTGGTTGAGCGTGCGGGTAATGGTAATGAAGGCACCGGTGGTTCCATCACTGCTTTTTACACTGTTTTGACTGAAGGTGATGACCAGCAAGATCCAATCGCCGATGCTACGAGGGCTATTTTGGATGGGCATATTGTCCTGTCTCGTCAGTTGGCTGAAGAAGGGCATTATCCTGCCATTGACGTAGAGGCCTCTATTAGTCGTGTCATGCCCCAGGTCGTTTCGGATGAGCATTTAAAACTGGCTTACTCTGTTAAGCAACTGTATGCACTTTATCAGCAGAATAAAGACCTGATCAGTGTTGGGGCTTATAACTCTGGTGCAGATCCGGCAATTGACCAGGCTATTGCATTGATGCCTGGTATTAAGCAATTCTTACAGCAGAATCTGAAAGAGAATGTTGATATTGTTTCAAGCTATCAGCAGATGTACCAAGCTTTAAACATGGTGCCTTCTTCGGCTGCTGAACAGGCTTCAGAGGCTGGTTAATGAAACGCTCAGAACGTCTGAAAAACATTATGACGATGGCCGAAAAGAAGGAGCGGGATGCCGTCAATGCTCTTGGTTATCTGAATACTAAGGTTTCTAATGAAGAGCTTAAGCAGAAACAGTTGCTTGAGTATGAGTTGGAATACCATGAGAAAATCATTGAAACAGGCCGGACGGGCATCAATGGCGCGACTTTGCGGACTTACTTTGGCTTTATGGACAAGCTGAGTAATGCCGCTAACCAGCAGGTTGATCATATTGCAGAATTGGAGCAGCAGGTTGACCAGGTTCAGCAGTATTGGTTTAAAACCCGGGGTAAACTAAAGGCCTTTGAAAGTTTGGTTGAGCGTGCTGAGGCGCAAGAGGCTGCGGAAGCCGATAAGCTAGAGCAAAAGGCTTTGGATGAATTTGCAGCTCAAGCATACCTTAGACGACGATACTTTGATAAATGACTATGGCACGGTCTTTGCTGTATCTTCTTTAGAATTAAATAGAGAGGTTACAACATGGGTGTCAGTCAATCACGATCGGTTCTTGATCTACTACCCGCCTCAGGCTCCGCTGGTATTAAGCGGAATCAAAATAGTACTAATCAGGCTATGTTTGATGTTGCCTTAAAGAGTGCGTCTGCTGTCGTGCCTCAGGCCTCAGGGAGTGAAAAGCTTTCTAAACAGGATGTTACTAGCAGTAAAGCAGAGGGAAATGGCAAGTCTGTTCCGCAAAACGGCAAAGAGATTCCTGAAAAGGATGCCTGGTCTGCCACTGATAAAACGTCGCAGTCCAAGGTGGCGTCCGAGCAGACATCTGATGTGAATGAAAATAAAACTTCAGGTAGTGGGGCTTCATCGGATGAGAAGGATTCCTCTGGGAGAAATGCGTTACCTGAAGATAAGCATTCTTCGGCTGATGATGATTCAGAAGCGAAAGATTCCTCTGATAGAAGCACCGCTGCTGATGAGAATGCTGTAGCTGATGAGAATGCTGTAGCTGATGAAGATGCGGCCACTGCTTCGAGTCAGAAAGACGACGCGGAAACTGGGGTGGCAGAGCAAGATACTGCTGACGCTTTAGCGCTTAAGTTGTCATCTGAAAGTGTGGCAGATTTAGATGTATCGGACGACGCTGTTGATGCTGCTGTTATTTCGGAGTTATCCAGTGCTACTTCAATTGAAGTAGCTGACTTGGATGCATTAATACAGGATATTCGAAAAGGCGATTTGGATGCTTCTGTATTGCTGTCCAGGTTGGAGCAAGCTCTGGAGACTGAGGGAGTATCTTTAGACGATATCAGGGATTTTCTGGAGGAAAATGAAATCCTGTCATCGTCGGAGTTTGACCAGCTTTTAAACGATCCGGCAGAATTGATTGCACAATTTCAGCAGCTTTTACAAAGTAATACTGAATTCAGTGCTTATCTTAAAGAAACGGGCGGTGCTGATGTTATTGCTCGCCTTGCTACTGCATTCGACTCGCGTGCCAATCAAACGTCTGCCCCAAGGTTTGCTGACGTTCTGAAAGCAGAAGGCACGGCTGTTCAGGAGACTGGTCGCCTTGTTAGCCAGTTGCTCCAGGAGCAGGGGGCGGGAAAAGATGCTGAGTCTGGTTTTGATAAAGATAAACTCTTTGAACAACTGCTGACTCAGAAAGGAAATGAAAACTCTGGAAAGATTTCAGGGTTCGCAGGTTTGGTTCTCAAAGATGGAATGAGTAGTGCGGGACAAGCCTT
Source organism: Oceanospirillum sp. (assembly GCA_048268485.1). GTDB lineage: Bacteria > Pseudomonadota > Gammaproteobacteria > Pseudomonadales > Halomonadaceae > Oceanospirillum. Next base: position 131,898 of record JBLWVL010000002.1, on the reverse strand, counting down.
ATCTCTGGCGGGGGCTGGAGCTGGTGCTGTCTCTGGCGCAGAGAGCTTATCGGGTTTGGCTCAACGAGTCGGAGGTTCCGGGGTTGCTCAGAGTTTGCCTCAGTTGCCTGTTTTGAGAGGATTGCCTGGACAACCTGGGGCCACTGAAGCTTTGAATGAGCGTATTATGATGATGCGTTCAAAAGGAATTCAGACTGCAGAAATTCGCTTGGATCCACCGGACCTCGGGAGTCTTGAGGTTCGGGTTCGTGTGTCGGGGGATACAACGACAATTCAATTCCATAGCCCTAATTCTGGTGTAAGGGAAGCACTTGAAGCCCAGGTGAGCCGGTTGCGTGAGATGATGGAGGGGGCTGGTATAAACCTTGGGCAGGTTGATGTTTCTGATCAATCGTTGTCCGAGCGCCCGGATGAGTCTTTTGCTTCCTCTGATACTTCGTCCGGTGGTAATCGTGGCTCTGTTGATGGTGATGATGAGGCTCAGGAAGATGCTCTGCTTAGTAGTAAACAGCAATCAGCTTTAGGACTGGTTGACTACTTTGCTTAGGCCTTGCATTATCCGGAGTCGTAATTAGTTTACTAATTTTATATGGCTATTAATCAACTGAAAGCAAGAGGCTTGGAATGGAAGACTTAAACGAACAGAAGAAAAGCAATAAAAAAACAATCATCATTATTGTTACTGTTGTCTTGCTTTCTATTGCTGCCGCTGTTGGCGGAACGCTGTTCTTCTTGGGTAAGGTGCCTGGTTTGGGTGATGCGGTTGAGCAGGTAAGTGCTCCGTCCGGGCCTCAAATCACCCCTAGCAACTCTGTATATTATGAAATGGAACCTGCGTTTGTAATTAACTTTAATGCCGGTAGAAAGCAGCGTTTTATGCAGGTTTATGTTGCAGTGAAAGCACAGACTGAAGATGCTGTTGCTCAGGTCTCGCAGCATGCACCTGTTATTCGTAATAATCTGAACCAACTATTTGCCAAGCAGGATTTTGAAAGCATCCAGACTCCTGAAGGTAAGGAAGAGATGCGCCAGGCAGCTACACAGGCTGTTCAGGACGTCCTGGCAAAATATGGTAATGGTGAAACAATTGATCAGATTCTGTTCACGAATCTGGTTATGCAGTAAGGACGGACTTTTTTATGCAGGACTTACTTTCTCAAGACGAAATTGACGTCCTTCTGCATGGTGTAGAGGATGACGATCTGCCGGCTGGCGCAGATGATGATACTGATGGCAGTGATGTCCAGTCTTATGATATTACCAGTCAGGATCGTATTGTACGTGGGCGGATGCCTACGCTTGAGATGATTAATGAGCGTTTCGCCCGTTATACACGAATCAGCTTGTTCAACCTTCTTCGCCGTAGCTCTCATGTGACTGCTGGCGGTGTGCAGATTATGAAGTTTGGCGAGTACGTACACACTTTATTTGTACCTACCAGTCTGAACCTTGTGAAGATGCGTCCATTACGGGGGTCTGCTCTTTTTGTTTTGGATGCGAAGCTGGTCTTTAAGCTGGTTGATAACTTTTTTGGTGGCGATGGCCGTCACGCCAAGATCGAAGGGCGCGAATTTACACCAACAGAAATTCGTATTGTGCAAAAAGTACTGGAGCAGGTTTTCGTTGACCTGAAGGAAGCCTGGAGTACTGTTTTACCGCTTAACTTTGAGTACATTGGCTTTGAAGTTAACCCTTCAATGGCAAATATTGTGAGCCCTAGTGAGGTGGTTGTCGTCAGTACTTTCCATGTCGAGCTGGATGGCGGTGGTGGTGATATGCATATCACTATCCCTTACTCCATGATTGAACCGGTTCGGGAAGAGCTGGACTCAGGTGTACAGAGTGATGTCGATGATGTCGATGAACGTTGGGTTCGAGCATTGCGTCAGGATGTGATGGAAGCGAATATTCCCTTGAATGTTAAGGTGGTGGAGCGTCAGATCAATCTGGGCGAGATTATGGGGCTGGAGGCAGGAGATATTATTCCTGTTGAAATGCCGGAAAACGTAACCCTTCTTGCAAACAACGTCCCGACCTTTAAGTGTAAATTGGGGCGATCCGGTGAGAATTTAGCATTAAAAATTGTAGAGCAGGTTAAGCTGCAGCGATAACAACAGGACTGGCGGTGAGTTATGAGTGACGAAAATAATGAACTGAACCCCGAAGAGATGGGTGATGATTGGGCTGCGGCGATGGATGAACAGGCTGATCCTGAATCCACAGATGATTGGGCCTCAGCAATGGATGAGCAGGGTGCTTCAGAGGATTCAGGGGGAGACGAATGGGCTGACGCTCTTTCTGAACAGGAGTCTGAAAACGGTATCACTGAAGATGATATTGAGTCTGCTCCGTTGGAGTATTTAGAAGATGACAGTGTTGCCAGTATGGATGATGACAATCCGAATCTGGATGTCATCATGGATATCCCTGTAACGATTGCGATGGAGGTTGGAAGCACTGAGATTGCAATTCGTAACCTTCTGCAGCTGAATCAGGGCTCTGTCATTGAACTGGATCGTTTGGCAGGTGAGCCTCTTGACGTGAAAGTCAATGGCACCCTTATTGCTCATGGTGAAGTTGTGATGGTAAACGAAAAGTTTGGTATCCGATTGACTGACGTGGTGAGCCCATCAGAGCGTATTCGTAAGCTTCGTTAATGGTTTTTATCTTGCAAAATCTTAAGAATAAATTCATCGCTAAGTGGAAGGTGTACGCTTTTTTGCTGGTGGGTATTCTGGGTTTCGGTTTGAGCTCGCAATTGCGGGCTCAAACTGTATCTGATACCGGGAAAGCATTGAGTGCTGCGGAAGCTAACGTTAGCGGTGCAGAAAAAACAGTGGGTTACAGTACGGGAAGTCCGGCCTCAGGTATTGAAGACGTTGCCCTGTCTCTGGCCATTGTCCTCATTCTTATTTTTGTGCTGGCTTGGTTGGTTAAGCGTTTTGCTCCCGGGGTCGGCCGTGTAGGCTCAAAACATATGCAGGTGTTGTCTACTTTGCCCTTGGGGGGGAAGGAAAGGCTTGTGCTGGTTGATATTGCAGGGACTCAGATGGTACTCGGTATTTCTTCTGAGCGCGTAGAGTGCCTTCATGTATTTCCTGAAGCCGTCATTAAGCTATCTGCAGATACTGGTGAAAACGTAAGTTTTGCAAATATATTGCAAGGCTTTAAAACGGGTAGGGAAAAGGGTTGATGTTAAGGATCTTATTACTTCTGACATTTGGTTTGTCATTTAGTGCTGGCGCTTATGCCGAGCCCGGAATCCCTGCTCTGACCCTGGTTACCGGGGAGGATGGCTCTCAAAGCTATACGGTAACGATTCAGATTCTGGCCATCATGACGGCGCTGACCTTTATTCCGGCAGCCTTGATTATGATGACCTCGTTTACCCGAATTATTATTGTTTTTGCTATTTTGCGCCAAGCAGTGGGTTTGCAGCAGTCTCCATCAAACCAGATTTTGGTTGGTCTGGCATTATTTCTGACTTTTTTTATCATGACCCCGGTTTGGGAAGAAGTTAATGTGAATGCTTTGCAGCCGTACTTGGCTGAAGAGGTAACGGCTCTGGAGGCGGTTCAGCTTGCCCGGCAGCCGGTAACTGAGTTTATGCTGGCCCAGACGAGGGAGGATCATGTGGATCTGTTTGCCAGAATAGCCGGTTATGAGGTTATTAAATCGACGGACGATATCCCTTTTAGTGTTCTGGTGCCGGCCTTTATGACCAGTGAATTGAAAACAGCATTTCAGATCGGATTCATTGTCTTTATTCCCTTTCTGGTCATCGACCTCGTTATTGCAAGTATTTTGATGGCTATGGGTATGATGATGCTGTCACCAATTATTATCTCATTACCGTTTAAAATTATGCTCTTTGTTCTTATTGATGGCTGGGCTCTGGTGATGGGGACTTTGGCCTCAAGTTTTGGAGCCGGATAGCTATGACACCTTCCGTTGTTGTTGATATTCTGCGTGAGGCGATGTTTCTGATTATGATCATCGTAGCCGTTATGGTTGTTCCCAGTCTGCTTGTTGGTCTTGTTATCAGCGTGTTTCAGGCGGCAACCCAGATTAACGAACAGACACTGAGTTTCTTGCCTCGTTTGTTTGCTACTCTGCTTGCGATTGTTATCGCTGGCCCTTGGATGGTGCGTTCTTTGGTTGAATTTGCTACGCGCCTTTACGCCAATATTCCCTTTCTTATAGGTTGATTCATGCCAGCTCAGATCACGGATGCAATGATCGTGCAGTGGGTGGCTGGTTTTCTTTGGCCTTTTTTTCGTGTGGCCGGTTTTTTCATGGCTGTGCCCCTGATCGGCTCTCAGACCTTACCCTCTAATATCCGTTTACTTCTTTCACTGGTTGTAACCCTGGCTATCTTACCTATGGTGCCGGATGTACCTCAGATTGATCTGATTTCACTTGAGGCGTTTTTGGTGATCGCGCAGCAGGTTTTGATTGGTGTTGCTTTTGGGTTTGTCGTTCAGATTGTTTACCAGGTTTTTGCACTGGCAGGGCAGATGTATGCAATGCAGGCGGGCCTTGGTTTCGCCTCTATGGCTGATCCGGCCAACGGTGTAAATACAACGGTTGTGGCTCAATTTCTTGTCATTGGAGCGAATTTACTTTTTGTTACAATGAATGGGCATTTAGTGCTGATTCAGATTATAGCGGATAGCTTTCGTATGATACCTATCGGCTTTTCCGGCATTGACCGAGAGTTTTTCTGGGCATTAGTAAACCTGGGTGGATGGATGTTTGCTTCTGCTTTTCTGATTGTTATACCTGGGGTGACGGCGTTGCTTATGGTTCAGGCTGGATTGGGTATTGTGACCAGGGCTGCACCTCAGTTGAATATTTTCTCATTGGGCTTTCCGTTTATGATGACGTTTAGTCTGCTGATTGCCTGGATAGGCCTGACAACATTGACGCCACATTTTGAGAATGTCTTTGAATTTGGATTATCGTTTCTTAACGACTGGATAGAGTCGAGGGCCTAATGGCAAAAGAGAACGAAGACGGACAGGAAAAAACTGAAGACCCCACCCCCAAACGAATTCAGGAGGCTCGGGAGAAAGGTGATGTTCCGCGTTCAAAAGACCTGAATACAATGTTGCTGACGCTTGTTGCGGCTGCAGCCTTACTGACATTGGGGCCTATTATTGCTGAGGTCTTGAAAGAGGTCTTTCGCTATAATTTTTCTATTGCCAGGGTCGACCTGTTCGATACTCAGGGGATGTTTCGTCATTTGACGCATTCTGCAAAAGAAAGCCTTATGGGCATGTTGCCTACAATGTCTGTACTGGTATTGGCAGCTCTTATTGCGCCTATTTCTTTAGGCGGCTGGAACTTTAGTACGAAGGCCTTGGCCCCTAAATTTAGTCGCCTAAACCCTATTGAGGGTATTAAACGACTCTTTTCACTTAATTCTCTAGTTGAGCTTTTTAAGTCGATCGGCAAAGTTTCGGTTGTCGGTGTTTCGGCTGTTCTTGTCTTTTTGGCTTATCGAATGGAATTACCTTATCTGGCCTGGATGGCGCCTGAATACGCCTTCGGTAGGATGGTTGAAATTTTGGCATGGGTTGCTATCTGGGTTAGTTCTTCGTTAATTCTGATCGTTCTTATTGACGTTCCTTTTCAGCTTCATCAGTACAACGAGAAGATGAGAATGACGTTACAGGAAGTAAAAGATGAGATGAAGAATACCGAAGGTAAACCTGAGGTGAAGGGACGAATACGTCAGTTACAACGGGAGATGGCAAACCGAAGGATGATGTCAGATGTTCCGCAGGCCGATGTTATTATCACTAACCCAACTCACTACGCTGTTGCTTTAAAATATGATGATGCAGGTGAAATAGGGGCACCAGAGTTGCTGGCCAAAGGTGGCGATGAGCTGGCAATGAAGATCCGTGAGATAGCAGAGGCAAATGAGATACCTGTGTTACAAATCCCTCCTCTTTCACGGGCAATTTATTACAGTACAGAAATTGGCGATGTTATACCTGAAGGGCTTTATATGGCTGTTGCTCAGGTACTGGCCTATGTTTACCAATTAAAACAGTCTAAGAGTGGTAAAGCGGGTCATCCCGGAAAGACTCCATCTCCTGAGATACCTTCTGAGTACAAAAAGTAAAGAAATTTAAGCAGTTGCTTAAAGCTTTGACTGTTATAGTATTGTTGGTAGCATAGCCAAAAAATTTTAATTTAAAATGCCAGCAGACAAGGGCAATAATGGAACGCACTCAAATAATAGACAGGTTGAAAAGCTTGCCGTTGACGGGACTAGGGATTCCCGTACTTATCCTTGTATTGCTTGGGATGATGACACTGCCTGTTCCGGTATTACTGCTGGACATGCTGTTTACCTTCAATATCGCCCTGTCAATTATTATTCTTTTGGTGGCTGTTTATTCGTTGAGGCCACTGGATTTTGCCGTTTTTCCTACCATACTCCTGGTTGCCACGCTTTTACGATTGGCGCTGAATGTAGCATCGACGCGTATTGTCTTGCTTAACGGGCATGAGGGTGGCGATGCAGCGGGTAAGGTGATTGAGGCCTTTGGTGCTGTTCTGATTGGCGGTAACTATGTTGTCGGTCTTGTTGTATTTCTTATCCTGATGATTATTAACTTTGTGGTAATCACGAAAGGTGCTGGCCGTATTTCAGAGGTGAGTGCTCGTTTTACCTTGGATGCTATGCCGGGCAAGCAGATGGCTATTGATGCTGACCTGAATGCTGGCTTGATTAATCAGGAAGAGGCAAAGCAGCGACGGGCGGACGTTGCTAATGAAGCGGACTTCTATGGTGCAATGGACGGTGCCAGTAAATTCGTCCGTGGTGATGCTGTCGCAGGTATATTAATCCTGGTGATTAACGTACTTGGTGGTTTAGGTATCGGCATGATGCAGCATGATCTTGAGTTTTCTGATGCTCTGGAGAAGTACGTGCTTCTTACCATTGGTGATGGCTTGGTTGCTCAAATACCATCGCTACTGCTCTCTGTGGCTGCGGCTATCATGGTGACCCGTGTTAACAGCGATCAGAGCATTGGTCAGCAGGTCGGTGGGCAGATGTTTGCCACGCCTCAGGCCCTGACAGTTACTGCTGTTATTCTGACTTTGATGGGCGTTATTCCCGGTATGCCGCATGTTGCTTTCCTGGGGCTGGCTGCTGCAGCTGGTTTAGGGGCGTATGCGATCAAGTATTATACTGCTAAAAAGGTTGCGCAGGAGTTGGCATCCAAGCAAAAGGCTCCGGATATGCCTTTACCGGACGAAGCAGCTGTTAATCAGAAAGAGCTGGGATGGAGCGATGTTCCTATGATCGACCTTTTAGGTCTTGAAGTGGGCTATCGTCTAATTCCTTTGGTGGATAAGAACCAGGGTGGTCAGCTTTTAGGGCGTATCAAGGGCATTCGTAAGAAACTATCTCAGGAGCTGGGGTTCTTGGTGCCATCTGTCCATATTCGGGATAATTTGGAGCTTTCTCCGACAATTTACCGTATTCTGCTGAAAGGTGTTGTCGTTGCCGAGGCTGAAGTTTATCCGGATCGTGAGATGGCTATTAACCCGGGTCAGGTTTTTGGGGAGATCTCAGGGATTGAGGGTAAAGATCCTGCTTTTGGTTTGGATGCTGTTTGGGTTGAAGCTCAGGAGAGAGACGAGGCGCAGGCTTTAGGGTATACGGTTGTTGATTCCAGTACTGTTATTGCTACTCAGTTGAATCAGATTATGCAGAATTATGCTCATGAGTTAATTGGGCATGATGATATTCAGCACCTGATGGATGCGCTTTCCAGTCATTCACCGAAACTTGCTGAACAGCTTGTACCCGACTGTGTTAGTTTGAATCAATTGCTGAAGATTATTCAGAGCTTACTGCAGGAAAGTGTTTCTATTCGTGACTTCAGAACCATTGCTCAGTCATTGATTGAGACGGCTCAGTCGACTCGGGATATTGGTCAAATGACCTCTGCTGTGCGTGTGGCCTTGTCCCGGTCTATTGTTCAGTCAATTTGTGGGCCAAGTACAGATCTTCCTGTTATTACTCTTGAGCCACAGTTGGAACAAATCTTGCTTCAGTCAGTGCAGCAGGCCGCACAATCAAATGTTGATGATAACCTGATTTTAGAACCGGCAATGGCTGAAAGGTTGCAGCAATCGCTGGCTGAAGTATCGCAGCAACAAGAGATGATGGGTAACCCGGCGGTGTTAGTGGTGGCTGCACCGATACGGCAAGTCCTTGCCAGATTTGTCCGCTACAGTGCTCAATCTGTTCATGTTCTTTCATATCAGGAGATTCCTGATAATAAACAGATTACTATTGTTGCTACTGTAGGACAGCAATAAACTTGTCTTTTATGTGGTTGGGATATGCTCCATGGCTACGAGAATAACGAAGGATACGGGGATTTATGAAGGTTAAACGTTTCTTTGCTCCTGATATGCGTCAAGCCATGAAGTTGGTGCGTGATGAGTTTGGTGCTGACGCCGCTATTCTGTCGAATAACAAAGTAGCTGGTGGTGTTGAGATTGTAACGGCTGTCGACTACGACGCCAGTATTCTGCGTGAGCCAAGTGAGCGTATTGATCCGGAAAATAGTGACGCGCTGACGGACTCTTTGGCTGGGGCGCTGGCTAAGGCGAAAGATGTTATTGAGAATGCTGGTGGTGGGCAAAGCCCGGAGCGTCTTGAGAATGCTTTTCAGGCTAAAGCTAAAGAGCGTCAGTTTGATCAGGCTGAGGCTATGGTTGATACTCTTGAATCTAAAACCCGGCGCCAAAGTCCGGAAGATGCAGCGATGAGAGCGATGCAGTCAGAGATTCAGGGGCTGCGTGAACTTCTCCGCGAGCAGATGAAAGACTCAATAGCAGAGCGTAAGCCGGTTGAGGCAATGATGTATAAACGCCTCAGACGCATGGGGCTTTCAGAGCATTTCTCTGCGCGAATTGTCGAGTCTGCCGATCTTTCCGACGACGCTGAGTTTTCTTCGGCCTGGGATGAAGCTGTTGAGCAGATTCGGGCCGGCATTCTTACAACGGGATCTGATGTTGTTGATCAGGGTGGCATTGTCGCTTTGATGGGGCCGACTGGTGTTGGTAAGACGACAACAATTGGTAAGCTCGCAGCACGATATGTTTTAAAATATGGGCCCGATGGTCTTGCGCTTGTTACAACTGATTGTTACCGGGTTGCAGCATACGAGCAGTTGCGCACTTTTGGTCGTATTTTGGGTGTTCCTGTAAGAGTTGTTGATGAGAAAAATACGCTTGATGCTACGCTTAAGTCTTTGAAAAGTAAGGCATTGGTGTTGATTGATACTGCAGGTCTGAGTGTTCAAGATCCAAATATGCAGGAGCAGTTTTCACTGCTGGAAACTGCATCTGTGCGTATTCGAAAATATTTGGTTTTCAGTGCAACCAGTCAGCAGCAGGTATTACAGGCTACTTATGATACCTATAGAAATCATGGGTTAAATGGCTGCGTTGTTACGAAGCTTGATGAGGCCAGTAGTGGTGGGGAGGTTATCAGCCTTATTGCCGACAATCGTTTGCCTCTTGCTTATTTGTCAAGTGGGCAGAAAATACCTGATGATCTTCGCGTTGGTGATTCAGGAATTTTGCTTAGCAAGGCTCTTGAGCTGCTGGAGAGTTCTGAGACTAACGAAGTCCCAGATCGATAGAGGCAGGAGGTCACTATCTATGGCTTTGGTGATGAGTTCGGGGACGTACTACGCAGGTAGGATGGTAGCAAGTGATCTGGTGGAGAAGTATGCGCCTCTGGTCAAAAAAGTTGCTCAACACCTTCTGGGGCGCTTGCCTCAGACTGTTATGCTTGATGACCTTATTCAGGCAGGGATGATAGGCCTGATCGAAGCATCGCAAAAATTTGATGATTCGAAGGGGGCCAGCTTTGAAACCTATGCGTCAATACGGATTCGTGGGGCGATGTTGGATGAGGTCCGCCGGTATGATTGGGCTCCACGTTCAGTGCATCGTAATAGCCGCCGTGTCACAGATGCAATTAAACAAGTTGAGATCAGAACGGGCAGAGATGCCAGAGATCATGAGATCGCTGAGGAGATGGGTGTTACGGTTGAAGAATATAACCACTATATCCAGGACACCGCAGGGACTAAGCTATTCAGTTTTGATGAAATTACCGGTAATGAAGACAGTAGTTTTGAGTTACCGGATGAGAGCTCCCCTATACCTGAAACTGCCGTAGAAGGTGGTGCGTTTCAGGAGGCACTTGCAGAGGCGATAGCAGGTTTGCCAGAGCGGGAGCAAATGGTTTTGGCGCTGTATTACACAGAGGGGCTTAATCTGAAAGAAATTGGTTCAGTCCTGAATGTAAGTGAGTCAAGAGTCAGCCAGATACACAGTCAGGCTGCATTACGGCTCAGATCAAGATTATCTGAGTGGAAGTAATCACATTATATATATTTGATAAATGAATAATTGTAGTATTCTAGTAGTGGCAAATTGGGTGAGTGGAGGTTGCCTTGGATAAGAATATGAAAATTCTCATTGTGGATGATTTTTCCACCATGAGACGGATTGTCAAAAACCTGCTTCGTGACTTAGGTTTTACTAACACGCATGAAGCAGATGATGGTCTGACCGCTATTCCTTTGTTGGAAACGGGCAACTTTGATTTTTTGGTAACGGATTGGAATATGCCGGGTATGACAGGTTTCGACCTGCTCAAAACTTGTCGTGCTGATCCTAAATTAAAAGATCTGCCTATTCTCATGGTTACAGCGGAAGCAAAACGCGAGCAGATTGTTGCCGCCGCTCAGGCTGGTGTTAATGGTTATATTGTTAAACCATTTACTGCAGCTGTTCTCAAAGAAAAGATTGAGAAAATTTTTGAGCGTATTGAGCAACAGTAAATTATTGTTTTGACGCGGCCAGAAAAGACATTTATTACGAAGAAGGTTTCAGGTTATGGCTCTGAAAAGCCCAGGTGAAGAACAATTTAGTGAGTTCGAGCAGATACTGAAAGAAAGTACTTCTGAGCTTCTGGAGAAAGTAGAAAGCGGTCAGCTTAGTGACGCCGTGAATCTGATCCAGCGGATTAATGACGAACGAAACAAAAATTTGTACCTGGAAGTGGGTCGTCTGACTCGTGCTTTACATGATGCTATTACCAATTTCCACATTGATGTTGGTGCTGGGAATCCTGCTTCTGAGAAAATGTCTCAAATGGCAAATGCGACGGATCGCCTTAATTACGTCATTAGAATGACCCAGGATGCTGCGAATCAGACAATGGACAAGGTTGATGAAAGTGCTCCAGTCGCAGAGCGATTAAGCGAACAGGCTTCGTCGCTACGCAAGGATTGGGCACGTCTTGTCCGCCGTGAGATGAAACCTGACGAATTTCGCAGTCTGTACCGTAAGATTGATGGTTTTTTGAAGGAAGCCGAAGACCAGGCAGGTACATTATCGTCTAATTTTAACGAGATTCTTTTGGCCCAGGGTTATCAGGACCTGACAGGTCAGGTCCTGATTAAAGTCATCACTCTGGTGCAGGAAATAGAAGAAAATCTTGTGAATTTGGTTTGCATGGCAGGTCAGGTTGATCAGATTACCGGTATTCAGCGTGACACGAGTGATCGGATTACTGAAGAAGCGCATGCTCCTGAAGGGCCGATTATTAATGCAGAACAGCGGAAAGATGTTGTTTCCGGGCAGGATGAAGTTGATGACCTGCTGTCGAGTCTCGGCTTTTAAGGAGAAGTATGGATGAGCTTTGAAGTCGATCAGGATATTTTGCAGGATTTCTTAATTGAAGCAGGCGAAATCCTAGAGTTACTATCCGAGCAGTTAGTCGATCTGGAGCAGTCTCCTGATGATCCTGATCTCCTGAATGCCATTTTTCGGGGGTTTCATACCGTCAAAGGTGGTGCGGGTTTCCTCCAGCTCACACCCTTGGTTGATTGTTGCCACGTTGCGGAAAACGTTTTTGATACTTTAAGAAAGCATCAGAGGACGGTGACGCCTGAATTGATGGATACTGTGCTTAGTGCACTGGATACCGTTAATGAAATGTTTGACGAAGTCCGTGCAGGACAGATGCCAGAGAACGCTGATCCTGAGTTAATCTTGCAGCTAGAGTTCTTTGCCAAACCTGAGGCTGAAACTGAAGATATTGTTTCTGAGGCTGAAGTAGCCGCTTCTGCGCCGGAGCCTGAACCTGAGCAGCCAGTAGAGCCGCCGATCTCGGCTGTTCAAGATGCTGAAGGTGATATTACTGATGCTGAGTTTGAGTCTCTTCTTGATGCTTTGCATGATGGTGGAGCTCCAACTGCAGCATCATCTGTATCTGGCAGTACATCGCCTGAGGCCGTAGCACCTTTGGATGCCGCTGCTTCTGGTGATGATGATATTACAGAAGATGAATTTGAAGCTCTTTTGGATCAGCTGCATGGTTCAGGGAAACCACCTGCACCAGTCGTTGAAGAGCCTAAACCTAAAGCACCTGCTGCCGAAGGCGGTGATGACCTTATCACCGATGATGAATTCGAAGCCCTACTTGATCAGTTGCATGGCAAGAGTAGCTCCCCTACTCAGCCAGATTTAAGTAAAGAGGTTGCTAAGGAGCCTGAGAAAGGTACTGATTCCGCTCCTAAGAAGGCTGTGGCAACACCAAAAGCTGCAGTGCCGGCTAAGCCGCCTGCACCTGCTGCCGAGAAAAAAGTTGCACCCAAGAAAGAAACGGCACCGGCGGCAGAAACAACAGTTCGTGTCGATACAAGCCGGCTTGACGATATTATGAATATGGTTGGTGAACTTGTATTGGTTCGCAATCGCTTGGTTCGTCTTGGTGGTCAAAGCTCCGATTCTGAAGTTGCTAAAGCAGTATCAAACCTTGATGTTGTTACAGCTGACCTTCAGACCTCGGTGATGAAGACTCGGATGCAACCGATTAAGAAGGTGTTTGGTCGTTTTCCGAGGGTTGTACGTGACCTCTCCCGTAAACTGAAAAAAGAAATTAATCTTCGGCTAATAGGCGAAGATACGGATCTTGATAAAAACCTTGTTGAAGCACTCGCTGACCCACTAATTCACTTGGTGCGTAACGCGGTTGATCATGGTATTGAGAACCCGGATGATCGCGAGCAAAAAGGCAAGCCGCGAGTTGGAGAGGTTGTTCTGTCAGCGGAACAGGAAGGGGATCATATTCTGCTTACTATCAGTGATGATGGCGCTGGTATGAACCCTCAGGTCTTGCGAAACAAGGCAGTGGAAAAAGGTCAGCTGGACCAGGATGCAGCAGACCGTCTCACCGACCAGGAAGCCTTTAACCTGATTTTTGCAGCGGGCCTTTCTACCAAAGAAGAGATATCGGATGTATCCGGCCGTGGGGTTGGCATGGATGTTGTGAAAACTAAAATTTCACAATTGAATGGTACTATCAATGTCTGGTCAGAAGAGGGTAAAGGTTCCAAGATTATTATTAAGGTACCTCTGACCCTGGCAATTATGCCAACTCTTATGGTTATGCTGGGCCAGCAGACTTTTGCGCTGCCGTTGGTCAATGTGAACGAGATTTTTCAGCTCGATATTTCCCGCGCTAATATTGTTGATGGCCAGGAAGTTTTGGTCATTCGTGAAAAAACGTTACCCCTGTTCTATCTGAAAGAGTGGCTGGTACAGGGTTCTGATGTGAGTCGTGAACTTAAAAATGCTCATGTTGTTGTTGTGTCCGTTGGTACTCAGAAAGTAGGTTTCGTTGTTGATCAGCTAATAGGCCAGGAAGAGGTTGTAATTAAACCTCTGGGTGAAATGCTGCACGGAACTCCGGGTATGGCAGGTGCTACAATTACAGGTGATGGCCGTATTGCTCTGATTCTGGATATTCCGGGAGTACTCAAGCATTATGCCAAAAGTGCGCGATAAGGGGTTTAAGGACCTGATATGCCAATAACGGTTTTAGTGGTTGATGATTCTGGTTTTTTTCGACGTCGAGTTTGTGAACTGTTAAGCACCGATGCTCGCATTAAACCGATTGGAACCGCAAGCAACGGCCGTGAGGCTGTTGAAAAGGCAATTGAGCTTAAGCCTGATGTTATCACTATGGATTATGAAATGCCGGTACTGGATGGCATCTCAGCTGTGCGTGAAATCATGCAAAAAGCTCCTGTGCCGGTACTTATGTTTTCTTCTCTTACCCATGAAGGCGCAAGAATCACGCTGGGTGCGCTTGAAGCTGGTGCTGTAGACTACCTGCCGAAAAACTTTGAAGACATATCCCGGCGACCTGATGAGTTAGCTAAAGCACTTTGTGAAAAAGTAATTGAGGTATCGCGTAGTAAGCGGGGAGCTTTGGCTCCTTCTGCAAGGCATATTGCCAGGCCTGAGCGCCGAAGTTCACTCAGTTCTGCCCGACCTGCAACTAAGCCATCTTCTGCGCCGGGACAGGTTGAAACACCAAAACGGGTTGCACCTGTAAAAAGTAGTAAGCCGCAGCCAAGGCACTTTGATCTGGTTGTTATTGGTACCTCTACTGGTGGGCCAATGGCTTTGCAAACTGTTTTAGCGCAATTGCCTGAAAATTTTCCAGCGCCGTTACTTCTGGTTCAACATATGCCTGCTGCATTTACAGGAGCATTTGCTGAACGCCTGAATGGCTTGTGCAAGATTAAGGTAAAAGAAGCCCAGGATGGTGACGTGTTAAAACCTGGCTTAGCTTTATTGGCGCCTGGCGGTAAGCAGATGGTTGTTGATAAGCGTGGTAGTAGTGTCCGTATCTTATCGGGAGATGAACGCTTAAACTACAAGCCTTGTGTTGATGTCACCTTTGGCTCTGCAGCAAATGCTGTAAAAGGGAATATTCTTGGGGTTATCATGACAGGAATGGGAGCTGACGGGCGCGATGGTTGTCGCATGCTGAAAGAGCATGGAGCAACAATATGGTCCCAGGACGAAGATAGCTCTGTTATATATGGTATGCCTATGGCCGTGGCGAAGGCTGGTTTATCTGATGAAGTGCTTAATCTGAGTGATATCGGGTATCGCTTGTCGACTGATGTATCACGGTAAGACTGAAATAATTAAAGCAATAATAACTGGCATATAAGGGATACTTTCATGCATGTTTGGGCAGTTGCCAATCAGAAAGGTGGCGTCGGTAAAACGACATCAACTGTAACCCTCGGTGGCCTATTGGCAGACCAGGGGCACCAGGTGCTGCTGCTCGATTTGGATCCGCATGGTTCTCTGACCAGTTATTTTAAATATGATCCCGATGGCCTTCAAAGAAGTGCGTACGACCTGTTTCAACAGGGTAAAGATATTCCGCCTGATTTGCCGGAAAGCCTGTTAATGGATACTGGTCATGACCGCCTGAAGCTTATTCCTGCCTCCACTGCGCTGGCAACTTTGGAGCGTCAGGTGAGTTCTCAGGGAGGGATGGGACTGGTGATATCCCGTGCCTTAGCTTTACTCTGGAATCGCTTTGACTATGTTCTGATTGACAGCCCTCCTGTGCTTGGCTTATTGATGATTAATGCTCTTGCTTCAGCCCAGCACCTTATTATTCCTGTACAAACCGAGTTCCTGGCTATTAAGGGGCTTGAGCGTATGATGCGGACTCTGAGTATGGTCACTCGTGCGCGTAAAAATGAGCTGCCTTACACAGTTGTACCGACACTGTATGATCGCCGAACACAGGCTTCTGTCCAGAGTCTTCGTCTGCTGCGCAATACGTACCCGGATAATATCTGGAATTCTAT
Organism: Oceanospirillum sp.; assembly: GCA_048268485.1. Lineage (GTDB taxonomy): Bacteria > Pseudomonadota > Gammaproteobacteria > Pseudomonadales > Halomonadaceae > Oceanospirillum. Next base: position 116,155 of record JBLWVL010000002.1, on the reverse strand, counting down.
GATTCCGGTTGATACTAAGTTCCGTGATGCAAGTATGGCTGGGATGCCACCTTCAATGTTGGATGCGCAGAGTAGAGGTGTGCATGCTTACAATGTGTTGCTAAAACACCTCCTAGAGAAGCAAACTGACCACAGACAAAAACCGGGGGCACAGTAAAATGGCTCACGACTCTCAGGATTTATCTCCGCAGGAAGCTATTGAAGGCTATCTTGAGGCATTGCTTCAGGATGTATCTGAGTATGATGAGCCTGAAGTTATAGCTGAGCCAGCGGTAAAATCTCAGGCTGAGAAAGCAGTTTCTTTAGAATCACCTGAGATTGACACAGATTACAGAGCTGAAAGTCTTGCTGAGGATGGTGAGGCCGCTTTTTCGGAAGATGCGCCGGCGCGTGTTTTTGCTCCGCCTTCAGCAAGGGAATACGCCCGAGAAGTTGCCGCAGAGATTCGTCAGCGACACAAGGTTACTGAGTCTCAGGAGTCGAAACCTGCCGGGACCGTTTTTCAGGATACGCCTCCGGTTGTCATGCCAGAGCTCAAGGTGGCAGAACCGAAAGTTGAGGTTGCAGTAGATACTGAAGAAAATAATGTTGCGCCTTCAGTCGAGCCTCAAGTTGATATCCAGGCTGCTGAGATTGAAACCAAAAAGGTTGAGGTCAATATCAGTGAGCCTGTTGCTGATATTGCAACTGTGATATCGGAAGAGAACCAAGAGCTTGATCAGTCTGCCGTATCTTTGGAGAGTAAAGAAAATGAGGGCTGGAGTAATGGCCGTCCTGATTGGGCTCAAGGACGTTTCGAGTGCCTGCTTTTTGTCGTAAAAGGATTAAAGCTTGCGGTGCCATTGGCAGAGTTAGGTGGTATCCACAAGCTTGAGAAAGAGCCTACCCCACTTTTTGGGCAGCCAGGCTGGTTTTTGGGAATTGTTCGGACTAATAATATGAATATAGGGCTTGTTGATACTGCTCAATGGGTGATGCCTGAGCATATCGATGACAAGCATAAACCTGATTTTGGGTTCGCTATTCGCATCCATAACAGTGAGTGGGGACTTGCCTGTAACACAGTTGCAGAAGCAATTTCGTTGGACCCTAGTGAAGTGAGATGGCGCACATCTTTAGGCAGAAGACCGTGGCTAGCAGGTACAGTGGTGGATCATATGTGTGCCCTTGTTGATGTGGCGGCATTTGCCCGGTTACTTGATAGTGATAAAGTTCCTGTCGATCTGCAGGCCCTGATGGCTGATGAAGAATAACTGGCCGGTTTTCCGGTTATGAATAGAGTTTAGTTTTGATGAAGCAAGACTAACCGATTTAGATGGAGCATTCGCATGGCAAATGTTGTTCAAGCTAAAAACGCAGCAGGTTCTGATGATCCGATTCTGCAGTATGTAACTTTCCGGCTGGCTGATGAGACCTATGGCATCAATGTGATGCAGGTTCAGGAAGTACTGCGGTATACTGAAATTGCACCGGTTCCGGGAGCTCCTTCCTATGTATTAGGTATTATCAACTTGCGCGGTAACGTTGTGACCGTTATCGATACCCGTCAGCGCTTTGGCTTGATGACAGCTGAAACAACGGACTCTACGCGTATCGTGATTATTGAAGTTGACCAGCAAGTTGTTGGTATCATGGTCGACTCGGTCTCTGAAGTTGTTTATCTGCGCCAGTCTGAAATCGAAACCACACCAAATGTTGGTAACGAAGAAAGTGCTAAGTTTATTCAGGGCGTATGTAATAAGAACAATCAGTTGCTTATTTTGGTTGAACTGAACAAGCTGATGAGTGATGAAGAGTGGGCGGAAGTCGCAGCGCTTTAACTTGTGGCTTTTGGGAGTTTTATGCAGGATTCATTAGCAAACCTCATACTTTGGGCAACAGTGATCATTGCTGTTCTTGTTGCTGTTTATGGTGTTATGCAGGTGATGACGCTTCGTCGCCTTCTTGATCGCAGTAAACATGAAACACAAATGCTGGTGCAGTCGCTCCGTAATGAGACCCATGCTATGGGCAGTGGATCTATTGGTGTGGGGCAGCGTCTGCTGGAGGTTGAGAAGAAACTCAACCAAACGATGGAGCGGCAGGTCGATTTGGAGCAAAAAGACGCAGGTAGCATGCCATACAACTATGCTATTAGATTAGTTGAAATGGGGGCATCTGCAGATGACCTGGTGGATAATTGTGGCTTGGCGCGTGTTGAGGCTGACCTTATAGCCTTGGTTCATACTGAGCTAAAAAAACGACGCCAGAGTGACATCAGTTACGATAGTTTCTAATGTATCAAAAAGATCTGTAAGACTAGCTGCTTTATGCCATATTAAAAGCACCCATTTGGGTGCTTTTAGTTTTTATATTTGTTTTTTAGCATGTCCCGTCGGGAGAGCACGTCTTTGCGAATTTTTTCGGTACCATTTTGGGTTCTTTCCAACTGGTAGATAAACGCAATGATTTCGGCGATGGCCATATAAAGCAGTTCAGGGATCTCCTCACCCAGCTCAACCTGAGCAAGGGCCTGAACCAGTCCACTATCCTCATAAACTGGGATATTATTTTCACGTGCCAGATGAACGATTTGTTCAGCTAGTAGGTGTTCGCCTTTTGCTGTTACCCTCGGGGTGTTGAATCCCTCGTATTGCAGAGCTACTGCTTTTTTATTTGAGGGCTTTGACCGGGCTGTTTCCTGGATCACTGAAGGTTTCATGCTTTAAGACTCAAAACGGTGGGGTCTGGAACTGTCTCTGGCCTGCCCGCCTGACAACGAACTTCTTCAATCTCTATGCCAAGCGCTGCTAAGCGATCTTTCAGCTCATGAAGTTGTTTGCTGACGCCGGGCAAATTTTCATCCTGCTCGACCCAGAGATGAGTTTTCAGTTTTTCATTCTGATACAGCAGCCTTGCATGTAAGTTGCCCAGCTCCGGTGGAGAAAAACTGAGATTAATAACCCAGCGCCGTTGATATTCTTCGCCATTTTCAGGTGACTGATTCTCTGGCCATATCTCCTGATCGATTTTAACCTTAACCTCGGATAGCTGGCCGTTGAAAGCGACGGGAATATCTGTCTGGATCGCATTGCTGGCCACAGGGTCTGCACCACGCATAGCCGGGCTGCTTTGTAGCTGGTTGCTTCGGATGCGGGCCAGGCCTTCATTGACAGCACGGGATAGCTGAGCTTGACTACTCTGCTTGCTCTCTGCTGTTGCCTCTGTGCCGGTTTTTGCGCTACTCGAAGAGGATTTTTCCTGGCCTCCTTCTGATCGGCCTCCGCGGGTTAACTGACGGAAGATCTGGAAAAAAGCCCCTTTCAGGTCGTCACCTACTGGCGCAATTGGAGTTCCTGTTGGCATTGTTGCCTGCTGTAATGCCTGCATCATGACCGCTTCATGGAAGACGCCGCTGCGTTGAATGCTCTGTTTAACAGACTGGGCTGTTGGAGCAGCTTCTGAAGATAGTTTAAGTGTTGCTTTGTCAATTATCTGCACGGCCTGTTGTAATGCCGGGTTGTCCCGCATCGCTGGGCTAAGCTGTGATACAAGAGATTGAACGCGACTGATCGTATCGCTTACAGGCTGCTGAACAGGTAACGCCTCCCTGAGAGCAGACATTACCGTTTGTTGTAATGCAACCTTTTGCGCGACCTGGTTAGCAACAGCACTATTTGCCTGTGTTTGTGTTAGCTGATGTGGTTGGGTGTTTTGAATCTGGTTAGCTTGCTGATTTTGCGGTAGTTGAACCTTTAATATATCAACATGCGTAGAGTTGGCCTGGCGCAGTGTAATCTGAGTGCCCGCGGGCAATGGCTTGAGTTGCGGTAATTCAATGCTCTGACCTGTTTGTGGGATTAAAACCCGAACAGCTGAGGTCATAGTCGTTGGTTGACTTAAAGCCTGGGTGGAAGCAGCTGTATTTACAGCTGTTTGAGGCCCAGAGGGCTGACTGGTGCTTGCTCCTGACTGAGCTGTTGACGTAGCTCCGGCTGTGATGGGGGCTTGGCTATGAGTTCTTTGAGGCGTATTGGTTGCCCCCGGGGTAGTGGTGTTCTGAGAGGGGGCACCTGCTGTCGGGTTTTGTGCTGGTGCTGATGTTAAGTTTTGCCCATTTGATTGGGTGCTTAGTCCCCCTGAACTAAGCTGAGTTGCCCCAGCGGATGCTGCAGTATTGGCAAGAGCGGCAGCCATAGCAGAAGATGTCTGAGCTTGCACCTGATTCACTAAGGCTTGTGCTTGTGCCTGAGTGATAGTCTGTGGAGTCGCCTGCAAAGCGGCCTGAGCCTGAAGTATTGCTTGTGCCTGCGACGCAGACTGGTTTGTACTGTTAAGGTTGGCATGCTGGGCTGCAAGGGTTAAAGACTGAGCGGCTGTTGCAAGCTGAGCAGCTGTTGTTTGAGCTGTAATATTGGCTGCTGTCTGAACACTGTTTGCCCCTGTGCTGGTTGCGCCATTCGCTGCCGTGCTTGCAGTTGCCGTTGTTTGAGCTGTTCCTGTGCTGGTTTGGGCTGTACCTGTACTGGCTGAAGAAGGATTGCTTTGCTTGCCGGTTCCATCGGAGGGAGGCTGTGGCGAATGGCTACCGGAATACTGGTTCTGAACCCCGGCATTAACGGCAGCCTGTACCACGGCTAAAGCAGTTTGGCCCTGACTGAGCCCTGTATTACCAGTGACAGCTGCCCGGATTGCTCCCATAAGCGCAGCCATTTGCTGGTCAACCCTTGTCTGTAAAACTTGATCTAGCATAACAACCTGTTTTTCAGCATGTTTATAAGGCACTGTGGCTTACCAGACCTTGATGTAGGTCTGTAGCGCAATAGAATGAATCGTAGTAAAGTGCGCTCTTTTGTGGTTTTGTCCGAGTGTGCAGTGAAGTTCAGCACGGCAAAACCCATCCATGTTTTCATTGCCTGAGTTTAGGCTGAGTACTCACTTTTGGGTACTCTTCATTTGCTTATCGGCAGATCCATCAAAAAGGTTAGATACGTGCAAGAATTGCTATCAGGGCAGGGGCTGGCATGTGAGCGGGATGACCGGTTGCTGTTCAGTGATCTCGATTTTAAGCTGCACAGCAAAGATGTGCTGCAGATAGCGGGTCCTAACGGAACCGGTAAGACATCCTTACTGCGTATTCTTGCAGGTCTGTTACCGGATTATGATGGTGAACTTTTTTTTCAAGGTCAGCCTGTTTCTGATGATCCTGATTATTTTCGTGAAAACCTGCTCTTTATCGGTCATCAGCCCGGTATCAAGCTGAATCTGACCCCAGAAGAGAATCTGCGCTGGTACCAGTCGCTTTATCATCCGGCAGATACTGATCAGATCTATCATGCTTTGGCTCAGGTCAAGCTGACCGGTTTTGAAGATGTACCTTGTTACACGCTGTCTGCAGGACAGCATCGCCGGGTCTCACTGGCTCGCCTTTTTTTGCATGCGGCACCTTTGTGGGTTCTGGATGAGCCCTTTACAGCGATCGATCAGGGCGGTGTAAAAGAGATTGAGCAGCTGATTGCTGACCATGCTCAACAGGGCGGAGGTGTCATTTTGACCACCCATCACAATCTTTCCCTGCCGACGGAACTTAACGTGATTCAACTGGGTCAGAGTCACCAATCTGAGACGGGGCAAGTCTGATGGCGAATGATGTGAACCCTCAACTTGCTCAGGAAAAACAGCGTGTTGTACGACGTGAAGAGGGTGTGCAGACCAGTAGCTGGCGTGCTTTTACCGGTACTCTGAAGCGGGATCTGTTACTGGTGTTTCGCCGCCGCTCGGACATCGTCAACCCTTTGCTGTTTTTTACCATTGCGGTGACTCTCTTTCCGTTGGGGATTAGTCCCGAATCTGATTTTCTGGCACAGATAGCCGCCGGCGTTCTCTGGGTTGCTGCGCTACTGGCAACTTTGTTGTCTCTGGATAGTCTGTTTCAGCAGGATATGGCCGATGGTTCCCTGGAGCAGTTAGTTATCAGTCCTCACCCTCTGGCGGTGATGGTTTTATCTAAGGTGTTGGTTCATTGGCTGGTAACTGGACTTCCTCTGACACTGCTTGCACCTTTGCTGGGTGTGATGATGTTTCTGCCGGATGAGGGGTTTGGCGTCTTGTTCCTAAGCCTACTTCTGGGTACACCAACGTTGAGCCTGGTTGGGGCTATCGGAGCAGCACTGACTGTGGGCTTGCGCCGAACCGGAGTGCTGATGACTTTATTGATTTTACCGCTGTATATCCCTGTTCTGATTTTCGGAACAGGCTCTGTCATTGCCGCGGTAAATGGAATGGCAGTGTCTGGTCACCTGGCTATCATGGGCGCTATGTTGATGACAGCGCTGGTTTTGTCTCCCTTGGCTGCCGGTGCGGCGTTGCGCATCAGCCTGAATGGTTAATCGAAAGAAGAGAGTTTGAGTAAGCATCATGTGGAAAACATTTGTCGCCTGGTTTCACCGAATGGGCTCACCAAAATGGTTTTATGAGATTACTGGTCGCTGGATTCCCTGGTTTGCCGCAGCGGCTGTTCTTTTGATTACGATCGGAACCATCTGGGGGCTGGCTTTTGCCCCAGCTGACTATCAGCAAGGAAATAGCTTCCGGATTATCTATATTCATGTTCCGGCTGCAATTCTGGCTCAGTCGATCTTCTTTGCGATGGCGATAGCCGGCGGTATTGGGCTGATCTGGAAGATGAAGGTGGCTGATATGGTTGCCAAGTCTTGTGCGCCGGTTGGTGCAACTATGACTTTTATCGCTCTTTTTACCGGAGCTGTTTGGGGGAAGCCGACATGGGGAGCTTGGTGGGTCTGGGATGCCCGGCTGACTTCTATGCTGATTTTACTGTTCCTTTACTTTGGCGTAATCGCTCTGCAGTCGGCCTTTGACAGCAAACAGTCAGCCGCCCGTGCCAGTGCCATTCTTTCTCTGGTTGGTGTGGTGAATATCCCTATCATTAAGTACTCCGTTGAGTGGTGGAACACTTTGCATCAGCCTGCCACGTTCAAATTGACTGAAAAACCAGCTATGCCTGCTGAAATGTGGATGCCGCTTCTGGTGATGGTGATTGGATTTTACTGTTTCTTTGCTGTGATTCTGATGATGCGCACCCGTAATGAGATTCTGGAGCGTGAGAAGCGTACCCAGTGGGTTCAGGGGCTGCTCAGCAATAGGGGTTGAGGAATAATTGAAACAGGATTGAACCCTGAGCCGTCTGCCTGTCGAATAGAGTCAGTGTGCAGGGGCTCATAAAGAATCGGTTGAGAAAACGTTATGTATTTTGAGTCTTTTTCTGAGTTTTTAAATATGGGTGGTCACGGGCTTTATGTCTGGATGGCCTATGGGTTAAGTGCTGTACTGCTGGTGGTTAATGTTGTGCTACCCATTATGCACAAACGTCAGCTGGTTAAAGAGCAGGCGCGTAAGCTGCGCCGGGAGCAAAAAACATCATGAATCCGAAACGTAAAAAGAAGCTTGTCCTGTTAAGTTCTATGGTTGCTGCGGTGGCTGTAGCGGTAGGCCTTGTGCTGTTTGCCCTGTCGGAGAATATTAACCTTTTCTACACGCCAACTCAGATCGCTGAAGGTGAGGCACCTGTGGGCCAGCGCATCCGTGCCGGCGGCATGGTGGTTGAAGGCAGTATTGTGCGTGCTCCTGATAGTTTGGATGTTGAGTTTGCGGTGACAGATTTCAAACATGACGTTGTTGTTAAGTACAGCGGTATTCTTCCGGACCTGTTTCGTGAGGGACAGGGTATTGTCACCATGGGTTCCATGAATGCCAAAGGGCAGTTTGAAGCCTCTGAGGTTCTGGCCAAGCATGATGAAAACTATATGCCACCGGAAGTAGAGGCAGCACTGAACGCCAGCGGTAAAACTGCTTATGGCGAGAACACTGCGCCGGCACAATAACGCATTAATGAGCGGGCCCGATTGATTCGGGCTTTGTTCTATCTGAAGTCTGCCTGTGTCCTTAAGCAGCGGACCGGCAGCAGCAAAGAATATCTTTTTTAATCACTGAGGTTACTATGACCGCACTAATGTTCCCTGAGCTGGGGCACTATGCACTGATTCTTGCGCTTGTCATGGCGCTGATTCAGTCTGTTGTTCCTTTGTTAGGTGCTCAATTGAGAATGACCGGCTGGATGAGCTATGGCTCGCCGATGGTTTGGGGGCAATTCTTCTTTGTCTCTCTGGCTCTGGTCATTCTGGCTTATGCCTTTGTGACGGATGACTTCTCCGTTGCTTATGTGGCTAATAATTCCAACAGTGCTTTGCCAACCGCTTATAAAATCAGTGCGGTTTGGGGGGGGCATGAAGGCTCTCTGCTACTTTGGGTCTGGATTCTGGCGGCATGGAGTTTTGCGGTTACTCTCTTTAGCCGCAGTCTTCCGGACGATATGCTGGCCCGGGTAATCTCTGTGCTGGGTATGATCAGTGTCGGTTTTATCTCCTTTGTCTTATTAACCTCAAATCCTTTTGATCGCTTTCTGCCAAACTTCCCATCGGATGGTGGTGACCTTAACCCCTTGCTGCAGGATTTTGGTCTGATTGTTCATCCGCCAATGCTTTATATGGGCTATGTGGGCTTCTCTGTTGCTTTTGCTTTTGCTATTGCCGCGCTTATTGGTGGTCGTCTGGATACGGCGTGGGCACGTTGGTCCCGTCCATGGACATCTGTTGCCTGGGCGTTCCTGACGCTGGGTATCGCATTGGGCAGCTGGTGGGCTTACTACGAACTTGGCTGGGGTGGCTGGTGGTTCTGGGACCCGGTAGAAAACGCATCCTTTATGCCTTGGTTGGTGGGTACTGCTCTGATGCACTCGCTGGCGGTCACTGAAAAACGCGGTGTGTTTAAGAACTGGACGGTACTGCTGGCGATTATCGCTTTCTCCCTGAGTCTGCTGGGTACCTTCCTGGTACGTTCCGGTGTGTTGACTTCGGTACACGCTTTTGCGACCGATCCTGAGCGCGGCTATTACATTTTGGCGCTGTTGGCGATCTGTATCGGCGGCTCCTTTGTGCTTTATGCGCTGCGCGCACCGGAAGTGAAGGCCAAAATTGGTTTTAGCTGGATCTCCCGTGAGTTTTTCCTGCTGATGAATAACATCCTGTTGGTTATCGTTATGGTGACGGTGTTGCTGGGTACCCTGTACCCACTACTGTTGGATGCGATGGGGCTGGGTAAGATATCTGTAGGGCCTCCATACTTTAATGCGGTATTTGTCCCTCTGATGAGTGTGTTGGGTATCTTCATGGGACTTGGTCCTGCTTCCCGTTGGAAAGATATTGGCTGGCCGGTACTGAAACAGCGTATCTGGTTGTCCGGTGTGCTCAGTCTGATGCTGGGCGCGGCCTTGCCTTTTATCACGGATGGAGAATGGAACACTTACGTCTTTGTCGGTATGACGCTGGCGTTTTGGATCACCTTTACTCAGCTGCGTGATATGAGAGAGAAGCTGAAGAATAAAGGTTGGAACTATACGAGTCTGAAAGGGCTGGGGCGTAGCTATTGGGGGATGGTGCTGGGTCACCTTGGAGCGGCAATTACCGTTGTTGGTATGGCAATGGTGTCTAACTACACCCTGGAACGTGATGTTCGTCTGGTGCCGGGAGGCAGCGCTGAAGCCGGTGACTACCGTTTTGAGATGGTAGAAGTTAAACATGTCGATGGCCCTAACTGGACAGCGGACCAGGCTGAGATTCGTGTTTATCTGGATGACGAGTTGGAAGCGGTGATGTACCCCCAGAAGCGCCGTTATATAGCCCGTAATCAAGTGATGACCGAAGCCGCGATCGATTGGGGAATTTTCCGGGATATCTATGTTGCTATGGGCGAACCGCTGGAAGGTGGTGCCTGGGCGATGCGTGTTCAGCACAAACCCTATGTTCGCTGGTTGTGGATCGGTGGTGTGGTCATGACCTTGGGTGGCCTATTGGCTGCTCTGGACAAGCGCTACCGCCGTATGGCAGCCCGTGACATAAAAACCAAGCAAGATGCTGAGTCTGTTGACAAGCCTGTATCAGATAACAGTGATTTATCCACAGAAGGAGTTACCGTGTGAAGCGCCGTCTGATGTTTTTTATCCCACTGGTGATCTTTTTCATTATGGGTATTTTTCTCTGGCAGGGCCTGAAACTCGACCCTCGTGAACTTCCTTCAGCTTTGGTCGGTAAGCCATTCCCTGCTTTCAATCTGAGCACCGTGAAAAATGAGAACGCATCGATTACTGCAGACGCCCTTAAAGGTGAGGTGTCTCTGGTTAACGTCTGGGCAACCTGGTGTGTAGCCTGCCGGCAGGAGCATCCGGAGCTGGTGCGTATTGCTAAAGAGAGTGGTCTGAAAATCTTCGGTCTGAATTACAAGGATACCCGCCCGGAAGCGATCCGTTGGCTGGATGAATATATGGACCCTTACCAGTTCAGCCTGTTTGATGAGGATGGTCGTGTTGGTCTTGATCTTGGCGTTTATGGCGCACCGGAAACCTATATTGTCGATAAAGACGGTATTGTCCGCTATCGCTTTGTGGGGGTGATTGACCGTCAGGTCTGGCTGAACGAGTTACTGCCGGAAGTTAACAAATGGAGGTAGGTGAACGCATGGCGCTGAACAAGATAAAAGCTCTGTGGTTGGCTCTGCTGATTGCTCTGTCCGCAGTTGCTGCGCTTTCCTACGCTCCGGCTGTTCAGGCAACTATCGATGCCTTCGAATTTAAAAATGATGAGCTGCGCACCCGTTATCAGGAGTTAGCAGCGGTACTGCGTTGTCCGAAATGTCAGAACCAGAACATCATTGACTCCGATGCCGGTATCGCTGCGGATCTGCGTCAGCAGGTTTACCGCTTGTTGAACGAAGGGTATACCGATGATGAAATTCTTGACTTTATGGTCGCCCGCTACGGCAATTTTGTGCTGTACGAGCCGCCGGTAAACTCACTGACCTATCTGCTCTGGTTCGGTCCATTCGCACTACTGCTTCTGGCGGGCATGGTTGTTTTTTTCTTGCTGCGTGGCAATCGCAAAGCAGCGAAAGATGCCCAGCAGATTTCAGAAGAAGATCGCGAGCGGCTGAACAAATTGCTGAATAAGCATTCGGACTGATGTCGGATCAAATGTGAGTATGTTTTAAAGCACTACACGTCGCCGGTACGCTGGCGTTGGATTCACCGATAGTTGAGTTTAAGAGATATGACACCTCTCTGGATCGGTATTGCAGCTATGTCTGCACTGGCAGCCATCTTTGTATTGCTGCCTCTGGTAAGAAACCGTAACCAGGCCCAAAGCCTGACGGAAGAAGAGCTAACTGAGCAGAATGTGGCGATGTTTCGTCAACGACTGCAGGAGCTGAACAATGAGCTGGAGCAGGGTAACCTGCTACCGGAACAGTTTGAACAGATGAAATCAGAGTTGGAACAGACTCTGCTGGATGATGTGGGCGATAAAGATATTCCGGTTTTACGCTCTACCCGACCGGGTATTCTACTGAGTTTAGTGTTGATCGGCCTGGTTCTGGTAAGCTCTGTAGGCTGGTACTTTGTTAAAGGTAATAGCGGTGGTGTTGCCCTGGCATTAGAGCGACAAAATGGTGATATGCCTTCAGTGGAAGAGCTGGTTGGCCGTCTTGAACAGAGTCTTAAGCAAAACCCTGATAGTGCCGATGGCTGGTTCCTGCTGGCGCGTACCTATATGAATATGGGACGTTTTGCCGATGCAGCAGATGCGATTAAAGAAGTGATCCGTATCGATGGGCGTAGTGCTGTTGCACTGGCTCAGTATGCTCAGGCTCTTTATTTTGCGAACCAGAATGTGATGACGCCTCAGATCGATGCTTTATTGGATGAAGCATTACAAGCGGATCCAAATGAGGCTGCTGCACTGGGGCTGCGTGGTATCTCTGCCTTTGAGTCGGGTGATTATCGTGAAGCGATCAGTTATTGGCAGCAGGCGCTGAAATTTATTGGAGATCCGAACAGTGCGAATGCGATCCGTGCTGGTGTCAGCGAAGCCGTGCGTCGCCTGGAAGAACAGGGTGAAACGGCGGATATGGCTGTTGTCGGGCCTTCCATTAAAATTGAAGTGAATCTGAGCGATGCAGCAAAAGCTGCAGCAAGTTCAACAGATACCGTCTTTATCTTTGCCCGGGCGCCTCAGGGTGGGCCTCCAATGCCGCTGGCCGCAGCCCGTCTGACAGTAGCGGATCTGCCAATAACGATTACATTGGATGATTCCATGGCGGTTGCCCCTATGGCGCGCCTGTCCAGTGCCGAGCAGGTTAACCTGACGGCTCGTATTGCCAAGGGAGGGACGCCGGAGCCTCAGTCCGGTGATTGGCAGGGGATGAGTGGCCCCTATCTGGTGAGTCACAAAGAGGTTGTGAAGCTGGTCATCACAGATCAGATTCAGTAATCTTAACTGCCGGGCGGATGGTATTATTAAGTGCTGTCCGGCGGCAGAAAACAGCACAATAATAAGGCAGGGCTTTTTAGCCCTGCTTTGTTTTGTACCCGAAAAAATGCAACAGGGACTCAGGTAACGGCAGGCTATGCGGCTAAAATGTATTCGATTGGCAGGGTTCAAATCCTTTGTCGACCCCACCACGGTGCCTTTCACTAAAAACATGACCTGTGTGGTTGGCCCGAATGGCTGCGGTAAATCCAATATTATTGATGCCGTACGCTGGGTGATGGGAGAGAGCTCAGCTAAGCACCTGCGTGGCGAGTCCATGACGGATGTTATCTTCAACGGTTCCACCGCCCGTAAACCCGTTGGACAGGCATCTATTGAGCTGGTGTTTGATAATAGCGATGGCACTCTGAAAGGTCAGTATGGTCAATATGCTGAGATCGCCCTGAAACGTCAGGTTACCCGGGAAGGTCAGTCCAGTTATTATCTCAATGGCACCAAATGCCGCCGTAAAGACATCACCGAAATCTTTCTCGGCACGGGTCTTGGTTCCCGTAGTTATGCCATTATCGAGCAGGGGATGATCTCCCGTCTGATTGAAGCCAAACCGGAAGAGTTGCGTAACACCATCGAAGAAGCCGCCGGTATATCCAAATATAAAGAGCGTCGCCGGGAGACTGAAAACCGGATGCGCCGCACCCACGAAAACCTGGAGCGCCTGCAGGATATCCGTGATGAGCTGGAACGCCAGCTGCAACGTTTGCAGCGTCAGGCGGAAGCGGCGCACCGTTACCGCGAATTGAAGGCTCAGGAACGTCGCTTAAAAGGTCAGCTACGGGCGATTCGTTGGCGAGATCTGGATGTGCAGGTCCGTCAGTATGCCGCTGTGATCAGCGATCTTGAAATTCGCTCCGAGAAACACCTCTTTGCCTTGCGTCGTGCGGAAAGCGAGATCGAAGAAAGCCGCCAACAGCATCAGGAAGCCAACGAGCAGCTGGAGCAATTTCAGGCCAGCTTCTACGAATTAGGCAACCAGATCTCCCGCCTTGAACAGCAAATGACCCACCAGAAACAGCGAGGGCAGCAGCTGCATACTGATTTGCTGGACGTAGATCGTCAAATTCAGGAAAACCACCAGGAGCAGCAGCAGGACAAAGAGCGCCTGCAGGATGTGATGTTGCTGCTGGATGAACTGGAACCTGAATTTGAGATGCAGCAGGAAGCCAGTGAAGCACTGGAGATGGCGCTGGAAGAAGCGGAAGAAAACGTGCAGCAGTGGCAGCACCGTTGGGACAGTTTTAACCAGAAAGATCAGCAGTACCGCAGAGATGCGGAGCTGTCGCAATCCAATATTCAGCAGTATGAGCGCTCTTTGAACGATCTGAAGCAGCGTTATGCCCGTGTGCATGACCAGCTTAATGGTCTGGAGGCTCCAGAAGAGAATGACGAAGAACTGGAGTTGATGCAGGAAACTGCACTGGAATTTGAGCTTCAGCTGGAATCTCTGGAAGAGGATGCAGAGACTCAGAAAGAGTCCTTACAAACCTGCCGTGAGCAGATGGCCGAGCGTCAGAAAGAGCGTGAAAACCTGCAGGAACAGCTGCAGGTTAACTCAGGTCGCCTGGCCTCACTGCAGGCGCTGCAGGATGCTGCTTTAGCTGAGGATGATCCTGCCCAGCAGTCCTGGTTGGCCCGTCAAGGGTTATCCGAAGCACCAAAACTGGCCGAAGTTCTTGAAGTCGCACCCCGTTGGGCGCAAGCAGTGGAAACGGTATTGGAAGCACAGTTACAGGGCTTAACCTGCAAGCAGCTGCAACTACCGGAGCTGGCCAATGGTCTCCTTGAACGCGACAAAGTGGATTTTACCTTTATCGCTTCCGATTATCCTCGGCCGCAACTGGCTGCTAATGTCAGTGAAAACGAGACCCTGGCTGCTCAGGTATCCGTCAATCAGGGAGAGCTGCCGGAGCGTCTGTTGCAGGTGGTTGTGGTCGACTCTGTGGAGGCGGGTATACAGCGACTGGCTCAGTTACCCTTGGGTTATTCAGTGATCAGCGAAGAAGGTCTCTGGCTTGGTCACGGTTGGCTGCGTTATCACAGAGGTAATACCCAGGCAGCCGGTGTGCTGAACCGTGCCCGGGATATCGAACAGTTGGAACAGGATCTGAAGATTGGGCGTGAGCGTCTGGTAGAGCTGGACGAAATTCTGGATCAGCTAAAGAGCCGACAGCAGGAACTGGAAAACCGTGCCGGTCAGTTGGCGGATCAGCGCATGTCGGTTCAGCGTCAGAAAAGTGAATGGGATGGTCAGATCCGTACCCGCCAATTGAAGCAAGAACAGTTTAACGATCGTCAGCGCCATCTGAATGAAGAGCTGGCGCAGATTCAGGCGCGGGAAGAAGAAGAGCAAAATCTGCTGGAAGAGGCCCGTGAAAACTGGCAGCTGGCGCTGGAGCAGGTGGAGCAGTTCTCGGAAGAGCGGGAGCATCTGCAGGCCGACCGAAACCGAACAAAAGAAGTTTACGAACAGAAGCGCCAGGCCGTCCGTCTTGAGCGTGACAAACTGCACCAGCTGGCATTACGACGTCAGGAACTGACCGGTCAGAAGCAGCTGGCAGAGAAAGGCATTGAGCGCATCGAGCAGCAGCTGGAACGTCTGCGGGAAAAACGTGAAGACCTGCTGATGCATCTGGAAGATGTACAGGAGCCGAAGGAAGACAGCGAACTCCTGCTGGATGAGTTGATCGAACGTAAAGCAGAGGAAGAGCAGAAGCTGATGAGTGTACGTGAAAAAGCTCATCAGCTGAATGATGCCATGCGTCAGCTGGAAAAAAGCCGCACAGAACACGAACGGGATCTGGAGCGGGTGCGTACCGAGCTGGAAAAAATGCGTATGCAACAGCAGGCACTGTCGGTACAGCGTGAAGGTATCAATGAGCAGTTGGATGAGATAGGTGGTGATCTGGATGATCTGCTCAACGGTCTGCCGGAGGATGCCACAGCGAACAGCTGGCAGGAACAGCAGAACGAGGTCAGTGAAAAGATCAAACGACTGGGTGCCATTAACCTAGCGGCGATAGAAGAGTATGAAGCCCAGCTGGAGCGTAAACAGTACCTGGATGCTCAGCATGATGAACTGACTCAGGCTCTGGGTATGTTAGAAAGTGCGATTCGTAAGATCGACAAAGAAACCCGTCAGCGCTTCAAGCAGACCTTTGATGAGGTGAACGGTTGGCTGCAGCGCCTGTTTCCTAAAGTCTTTGGTGGTGGTAGTGCCTGGTTGGCGCTGACCGGTGATGATCTGCTGGAAACCGGTGTTTCCATCATGGCCCGTCCGCCGGGTAAGAAAAACAGTACCATCCACCTTTTGTCCGGGGGGGAAAAAGCCCTGACGGCAATTGCCCTGGTCTTCTCAATTTTTCAGTTGAACCCAGCCCCGTTCTGTATGTTAGACGAAGTGGATGCACCTCTGGATGATGCCAATGTTGGTCGATATGCCAATATTGTTAAAGAGATGTCAGAGCATCTTCAGTTTATCTATATCAGTCACAATAAAATTGCTATGGAGATGGCTGATCATTTAATGGGAGTAACGATGCAGGAGCCAGGGGTATCCCGAATTGTGGCGGTTGACATAGATGAAGCAACAGCGCTTGTAGACGTATAAATGTTTTCTTTTGTAGCGTAAAATAGTCAAAGTCAATGAATCTGAGTCAATAATTAACTATTTATACAGGGTTTTAACTGCATGGGCTTACGTGAGTGGCTGATGGTTTTGGGTGGTTTGATTTTGTTGCTGATTATAGCCGATGGTATCCGGCGTATGCGCAAAGCGGACGCCCAGGGTGAGCATGTTGATGAAGAGGAACGTGCCCGGCAAGAGCAACTGCGCAGAGAGTTGCCCTCTGGCGGTGCCCGAGTGATAAAGAGTCATGATGTTGAAGTGTTTGATGATGATCCGATTCCTGTATTACGCCACGAAGTTGAGATTGAAACAGAGACAGAAACAACAGAGGCAGAAACAGATATATCATTACATGAAGACCCCTACGATCAGGAATCGGCTTCGTACTTTGATGAACAAACTCCTGACGTCGTAGATTTTACTGAAGCCAATGACCATACCTATACCTCTGATGCCGATGATGAGATTTATCCACAAGCGTCAGAGGATGGAAAAGCGGATATTGACCAGGAACGGGACTTCTCCCCGGAGGCTGAGTTAGAGGCTGAGTTAACGGATGCGCATGATACACCTCTTAATGAGGCTGAATTAACAAATAACCCGGAGTTGGCGTCAGTTAATGATACTGATACTCCTTCTGTGGAGACTTCTCCGGCCGAAGCTGAGCCTGCTGTTCCTCCTCAGGCAGAAGGAGCTGCTGCCCCCGTATCTGATGATCATAATCTGCATATAACGGCATTTGATCCGGTTGATGATGACCTGAATGATCTGGAGCCTCTTGAGCCTTTAGAGAAGCGTTTTGCTGCAGCTAAAGCCCGCCGTCTGGAGGAAGAGCAAAAGCTGGAACAACAGAAACGGAAAGAAGCTGAGGTAGAAGCAGCTGCTCTGGAGGAGACTGACCCTGTTAAGGCAGCCGTGCGGCGTATTCAGGGCAAGCATACAGGGCCCCGGCCATTAGAGCGCATGAAGCAGCGGGTACCGGTTGCAGATGAGATTAGTTTGGCTGAGCGACAGTATCGTCAGCAGCAGGAAATGGCCCATAAAGCAGCGGCCCTTAAGCAAAAGCAAGCCAGTGCGCAGCAGCCATCCGTTATCGATGAAGAGCCCGTGGAGCGCAGTAGTGCCAGAAAAAGTACCTCCGTTAAGCGTAAGTTCCTGCTGAGTGCAGATGAAGAGCGAGGTCAGATTGCAGATGCTGATGAGCTGTTGATGATGCATGTGAAGTGTAAAGATGACCGGGGTTTCCATGGCGCAGCACTGTTACATGTCGTCATGCAGTGCGGCATGCAGATAGGCGCTATGGGAGTGTTCCATCGCTTTGCCAAAACAGAAGATGGCCCTCAGATTCAGTTCTCGATGCTCAGCTCTGTAGAGCCCGGTGTTTTTGACATTGATCAGCTTGATGACCTTTATATTCCGAGCGTTTCTTTTGTAATGGGCCTACCGGCCCCAGGCAATAGCCAGGAATGCTTTACCATGATGCTGGAGACCGCAAAGGTTATTGTACGGCACATGAGTGGTGAACTGAGAGATGAAAACCGTAGTGTGATGACACCACAGACCATAGAACACTACAAACAGCGGATTCAGGAATTTGAGCGCCGCAAGCAGCTGGCGCGGATGCGCTGACACTGAGGTAAATGCCGAGGAGATAGACTGGTTAAGTTCTTTCTTCATGGTCTTCAGGTTAAACTATCAGAGTTGCAGTTTGCCTCTGTAACCGGCTTCAAAACCACCGCAGGGTGGTTTTGCTGCTTTTGGTTGATGCCTTTATACAACTGAATACCGATCTATATTTTAAATCCTGTACCGAGATTGTTATGCCTTTATTGACTGGCCCCTCCTCAGAACCATCATCTTCTGAACAACCAACCCACGAACAGCGGATTGAGAGTCTGCGTCAGCAGCTGAACGAACATAACTACCGTTACTACGTGCAGGATGCCCCCAGTATCCCTGATGCAGAATATGACCGCATGATGCGTCAGCTGCAGGCACTTGAAGAGGCACACCCCGAGCTGCAGTCGCCGGATTCCCCTTCCCAGCGCGTTGGAGCTATGCCGCTGTCGGCGTTTAATCAGGTAGTCCACAGTATCCCTATGTTGTCGTTGGATAATGCTTTTGATGACGAAGAGTTCAGTCGTTTTAATCAGCGGGTCAAAGAGCGCCTGAAAACTGAGGATGAGATCGAATACGCCTGTGAGCCCAAACTGGATGGTATTGCACTGAGTATCCGTTACGAGAATGGTCTTTTAGTTCAGGCAGCGACCCGCGGCGATGGTACTACCGGTGAAGATATCACCCAGAATGTGAAAACCATCGGCTCGGTGCCCCTGCGTCTGCATGGTAATGAATGGCCTGAAGTACTGGAAGTTCGTGGCGAAGTCTATATGCCGAAAGCGGGCTTTGAGAAGCTGAATAAGGCCGCAGCTGAAGCCGGTGAGAAGGTTTTTGTGAACCCGCGCAATGCCGCTGCCGGTAGTCTGCGTCAGCTGGACAGCCGCATTACCGCTAAACGCCCTCTGGAGTTCTGCGCCTACAGTGTCGGTGAAGTCAGTGATGGTTTTATGCCTGAGCGCCACAGTGAAGTGCTGCAGAAACTGAGTGGTTTGGGCTTCCGTCTGAATCCTGAACTCAAGGTAGTGACCGGTGTTCAGGGTTGTCTGGATTATTACCGTGACTTAGGCGAGCGCCGTGATCAGCTGGCCTTTGAGATCGACGGCATTGTCTTTAAAACCAACCGACTGGACCTGCAGGAGGAGCTTGGCTTTGTCTCCCGCGCGCCGCGCTGGGCGATCGCTTATAAATTCCCGGCACAGGAAGAGATGACCCTGCTGAAGGATGTTGAGTTTCAGGTGGGGCGTACCGGTGCGATTACCCCGGTTGCCCGTCTTGAGCCGGTTTATGTTGGCGGTGTCACTGTATCCAATGCAACACTGCATAATGCAGATGAAGTGGCTCGTCTTGGAGTTAAGATCGGCGATACGGTGATTGTCCGCCGTGCCGGTGATGTTATTCCTCAGATTGTTTCTGTTGTTTTGGAGCGCCGTGAGGGGAATCATGATCTGAAGGATATTATTTTTCCTGCGACATGCCCTGTTTGCGGCTCGGAAACAGAACGGGCTGAGGGCGAGGCGGTGGTTCGTTGCTCTGGAGGTCTGGTGTGCGCCGCTCAGCGAAAGGAAGGCATCAAGCATTTCGCTTCCCGCAAAGCATTGGATGTGGATGGTTTGGGCGACAAGCTGGTGGAGATTCTGGTGGATAAAGGGTTGGTGAACAGCCTGACTGACCTGTTCCATCTGAAGGTGGATGCTGTGGCGGCGCTGGAGCGTATGGGGCCTAAATCAGCTCAAAATCTGCTCGATGCCCTGCAAAAAGCTAAACAGACGACACTGCCACGTTTTATCTACTCGCTGGGTATTCGTGAGGTGGGTGAAGTTACCGCCAAACAGTTGGCGCAGCACCTCTGCGACCTGGATACGATCCGAAACGCCACTGAAGAGCAGCTGCTGGAGGTGCCGGATGTGGGCCCGATTGTGGCACATCATATCGTGACCTTCTTCCGCCAGCCCCATAACCTGGAGATGCTGGATGCGCTGCTGGCAGAGGGCATCCAGTGGCCTGCCATTGATGCACGGCCACCTGTAGAAGAGTTGCCGCTGGCAGGACAAACTCTGGTATTGACTGGCACCCTGAATCAGCTGAAGCGTAACGATGCCAAAGCTGCTCTGGAAGCTCTGGGGGCAAAGGTTTCCGGTAGTGTGTCTCAAAAGACCCATCTGGTTATTGCCGGTGAAGCGGCAGGTTCCAAGCTGACCAAAGCACAGGAGCTGGGAGTCGAGGTCACGGATGAAGCGGGACTGCTGGCACTGCTGCGTGAGCACGGAAAATTGTAATGCAAGCCAGTATTGGGCTGAACAGACTGAAATGGATGAGATATTGATGAGCAAAATGATTAAAGGATGCAAACATCAGATCAGAAGAGAAAGTGGCACACTGCGCCTGTCTTTACTGAGTATGATCGCCCTTCTTCTTACGGGGTGTGCTGTTGCACCGCCGCAAGAGCCGGATAATGCCTGTGAGATCTTTCGCCAGTACCCCGATTGGTATATCTCGGCTAAACAATCAGAAGAAAAGTGGGGAACTCCTGTGCCAATTCTGCTGGCGTTTATCCACCAGGAATCGTCATTCAAGCCGGATGCTCAACCGGAACGTACCACATTTCTGGGTATTTTCCCCGGGCCACGTAAGTCCTCGTCTTATGGTTATACCCAGGCTTTGGACTCTACCTGGAAAGAGTATCAGGAGAAAACCGGTAACCGTCGTGCCAGTCGTGGCCGCTTTCACGGTGCAGTGGATTTTATTGGCTGGTATAACTATCAGGGGTATCTGAGAAACGGCATTGAGCGTAACAACACTTATTACATGTATATCGCCTATCACGAAGGTCATGGTGGTTATGCAGACAAAACCTGGAAAAATAAATCCTGGCTGAAAAATGTCTCTGCCAAAGTTGCTAACCGCGCCATTGAATATCACAAACAGCTGGAAAGCTGTCGTGCGACACTGAATCGTGGAGCCAGCTGGTGGGTGTTCTGACTTCAGGCAAAAACCGGATAAACGCCAGCTTCTGAAAGAGACAACCGAAAAAGAGAGACTTTATGATCGATGTTCCCTATCGGGATATTTCACCGGATGCGCTGCAGGGATTGCTGGAAGATTTTGTCACCCGCCAGGGTTACGACACCACGGAGGTTGATGTTGGACTTGAAGACTGGGTACAACAGGTGCGTCAGCAGCTGGTTAAAGGCGAGCTGGCCATTGTTTATGACCCGGTAACCGAGTCCGTTACCATCCTCACCAAACAGGAATACAGAACACGTCTACAGGAAGCCGGCCTTTGAGCCGGCTTTTTTCTTGCTGATGGACAGGGATACATGGGAAGCATGAAAAAGATCATGCTTTCCACGAGAGGAATGAATCCTAAACTCCAATCGCTGCGTATTCTTTTTCAGATCAAATTATTCCGGCTGCTTCCAAATTATTTCGGTAGCTCCCTTAAAAGAGAATCCCGATGAAAAAACTTGTACTTATTACATTTATCGCTGCGGTGGTTGCCGCTTTTTTTGCCTTCGACCTGAATCAGTATCTGACCTTAGATAGTCTGAAAAACAGTCAGGAGCAGCTGGCGCTTTGGCAGAATCAAAGCCCTTTTATCACGGTGGCTGTATTTTTTGTAATCTATGTGGCGGCCACGGCGCTCTCGCTGCCCGGTGCAACGATTATGACCCTGGCGATTGGCGCTGTTTATGGACTGGTCGAAGGTTTGATTCTGGTAAGCTTCGCGTCAACCATCGGAGCTACTCTGGCCTTTCTGGTGGCGCGCTTTGTGCTGCGGGATAGCGTGCAGGAGCGCTTTGGTGACCGGCTAAAAGCCTTTAATCAGGGTGTGGAGCGGGAAGGCGCGTTTTATCTGTTTACCTTGCGTTTGGTGCCGGTGTTTCCGTTTTTTCTGATCAATCTTTTGATGGGGTTAACGCCGATCAAAACCCGTACTTATTACTGGGTCAGCCAGTTGGGTATGTTGCCGGGAACCCTGATTTATGTGAATGCAGGTACTCAGTTAGGTCAGTTGGACTCTCTGGCCGGTATTGTTTCCCCCGAAATTCTGTTCTCTTTTGCGCTGCTTGGCGTTTTCCCTTTGATCGCTAAAAAAATCGTGGCTGCAGTCAAAAAGCGTCGGGTTTACAAAGGCTTTCAGAAACCGGCTAAATTTGATCGTAACTTAATTGTGATCGGTGGTGGTGCAGCGGGTTTGGTTAGTGCCTATATTGCCGCCGCAGTTAAAGCCAAAGTAACCCTGATCGAAGCCAATAAAATGGGTGGTGATTGCCTCAACTACGGCTGTGTGCCCAGTAAGGCGTTGATCAAAAGCGCCAAAGTGGCCGAACAGATGCGCCATGGGGATCGATATGGCCTGGAAGGTGGAGAGCCTCAATTCAGTTTTAAAAAGGTGATGCAGCGCATCCATGACGTGATCGCTGCCATTGAGCCCCATGATAGTGTTGAGCGTTATACCAGCCTGGGGGTAGAGGTTTTACAGGGTTACGGCAAAATTATTGATCCGTGGACGGTAGAAATTCAGTTGAATGATGGCAGCAGCCAAAGGTTAACGGCTCGTAGTATTGTGGTCGCCGCCGGAGCCAAACCCTTTGTACCGGAGATTCCGGGATTGAATAAAGTGGGCTATCTCACCAGTGATACCCTGTGGGAAGAGCTGGCGAAAGAAGACGATATTCCACCGCGTATGGTATTACTGGGTGGTGGCCCTATCGGTTGTGAGCTGGCACAAAGTTTTGCTCGCTTAGGCAGTAACGTGATTCAGGTGGAGCGTAATGAGCGCGTTATGGTGCGGGAAGATCCGGAAGTTTCTGATTTGGCCGCCAATGCCTTGCGTAAAAGCGGTGTAAACCTGCTGACCGGTTACGAAGCGATACGCTGCCAGCTTGGTGGTGAGAATCAGAGTGAAAAACAACTGATCGTGAAGAACCCTGATGGTGAAGAAGAGGTTATCGCCTTTGACCGCCTGATCTGTGCCGTCGGCCGGACAGCGCGCCTCACCGGTTACGGGCTGGAGAATCTGGGGATTCAGACCGAGCGCACCGTTGTCACCAATGAGTATCTGGAAACCCTCTACCCGAATATCTACGCGGCAGGGGATGTGGCGGGGCCGTTTCAGTTTACCCACACCGCGGCCCATCAGGCGTGGTACGCGGCTGTTAATGCTTTGTTTGGGGAGTGGAAGTCCTTTAAAGCGGATTACTCTGTGATTCCCTGGGCCACCTTTATCGACCCTGAAGTGGCGCGGGTTGGCCTGTCGGAAACCGAGGCACGGGAACAGAATATCCCTTTTGAAGTCACCCGTTACGGCCTTGATGATCTGGATCGGGCCATTGCTGATGGCAGTACCGAAGGTTTTGTTAAAGTACTCACCGTACCCGGCAAGGATAAAATCTTGGGGGTAACCATTGTCGGCACCCACGCCGGAGACCTGCTGGCAGAGTATGTGTTAGCGATGAAGCATGGCTTAGGGCTGAGCAAAATTCTCGGCACTATTCATACCTACCCGACCCTGGCGGAAGCCAACAAGTTTGCCGCCGGAGAGTGGAAGAAAGCCCACGCCCCGGAAAAACTGCTGGTATGGGTGGAGAAATATCACCGCTGGAAGCGGGGGTAAAAAGTTGGCTGCTTTTTGTTCTGTGAACTAGAGTTATCATATATGATAACCAGGGAAAGGATTTCTTATGACATGGAAGATCGATTTTTACGAAGGGGTTGAAGATCAGATTGAGCAAATGTCACCTAAGCTTCAGGCGCGAATGGTTAAGCTGCTTGAGATGATGGCGAAGCATGGCGCAAACCTTGGCCCACCCCACACGAAGGCGATGGGAAATGGCCTTTTTGAACTAAGGGCAAAAGCTCAGGAAGGTATAGGCAGAGGGCTGTTTTGTTACCTTCATGGCCAACATATTTATGTTCTGCATACCTATGTGAAGAAGTCACAGAAAACACCGAAAAGTGAGCTGAAATTGGCTCGGGATCGTCAGAGAGAGGTTCAGTCCTTATGAGTCTACAACGACTGAAACAGCGAGTGCTGAAAAATCCGGAAGTAAAAGCGGAATATGACAAACTGGAAGATGAGTTCAACCTGATCGATCAGTTACTGACTATGCGTGGCAAGGCTGGATTAACGCAGGAGCAGGTCGCAGAGCGGATGCAAACCAACAAGAGTAATATCAGCCGTCTTGAGCGGGGTAATGCTAATCCGAGTTGGTCAACGCTTCTGAAATATGCCCACGCCTGCGGGTTTGAGCTTTCATTACAAGCACAAAAAATGCACTGATTTCAGTGCATTTTTATTATTGATGTTCTAATTACTTTTCCTCAAAGAGAATACCAAGAGATAGAGTATTCCTCCCATCACACTTCGGGCATAGCCAATTTGTGCCTGCTTTAACCTCCGTATGCCATAAGAAAAATTCGTGTTGGCAGCTTTGGTTAGCACAAGGAATTTTTTCTCCATATGGACTCCAGGTAAGATCTGAGTCCTCTTTGTTTTTATTGGTTATTCGATAGATAGCCGTGCAGCCGTCACCAAAACACTTTGCTTCGATTTCTTCTTGGTTATCTGGAATTCTCTTTCGAATAATCTTCCCGCAGCTAATACAAGGTATGCTCGTGAAACGCCCAAAAGTGCAGTTGAAAATTGGTGATTTTAATATTTCATCTACGAAGGACAGAATAATTTCGCAGCGATTTCTAAGCTTCTGAAAGTCAATATCGTTGCCTGACAGACTTCGCTTTAAAGAAGGAATGTGTAGGTAGTGGCCTAGCTGATTGTAATGTTTTTTTAGACTTTTGAGACTGTAAACTACTTCCGTACCGAGTTGCTTCATTTCTTCGGAGGGAGGGGCTACTCCGAATTCAGGCTCAACACCTATACTTAATGAACTATCCTTATCTGCATATGGGTCAATTTCCAAAAGAATGGCATGAACTTTCTGGGGCTGCCATGTGGCATACTCCTCAGGAGGAAACTCATCGGCGTAAGCATTTGCTCGATCATAAATAATTCCCTCCAACGCCATTCTCAACTCAAGGGCAGCGTATTTGAGCCTATAATCATTTTTTTAATTCATTTCTGTTTTAGCGAATTCAAGGTGAGTCCGAGCTATCTGGCGATAGTTAATATCCATATTTATCAATCCCTAATTTATTAGTCTAGATGCAGTAGTTGAGTGTCCGACTTTTAACGATGAGCATCTTTTAAAGGTTCAATGCCCCTTCCGGTACTGCGCTGGGGTGACGTGATAAAACTGTTTAAACCGCTGACTAAAATGGCTTTGGCTGGAGAAGCCACACCGCAGGGCGATCTCTGCCAGTGACAGGCGTTTATCCCGTATCAGATCTGCAGCACGGTTTAACCGTCGTTCGGTGACGTACTGATGGGGAGCCTGCCCGAAGCTGACCTTAAACATACGGGCAAAGTGATACTCGCTCAACTGGGCAAAAGCTGCTAATTCCTGCAGTGTTAACGGGTGATCGAGGTGCTGTTCGATATAGTCCAAAAGTTGTCGCTGCAGATAAGGCGATAGCCCGCCTTTACTTTCCGGCAGGCGGGTGTAATTCCCGCAATAATTCTTCAATAGATGGACCATCAGCATATCGCTGGCGCTACTTAGGGCGATGCGGTCGGCGTTGTCCTGCCAGTTCAGCGGACGTATCACCTGCTGGCACAGATTGCTGATCCAGCTATCTTCCATAAAGGTCATATCCTGCAGCTGCAGGTGGTTGCTGCTTTTATCTTGAATTCTCCCCGCCAGATCCTTTAGGTGCTGCTCAGAAAAATAGAGATGCATAAAGTGGATCGGGCCGTTTACATCCCAGTGGGAATCACCGTCACCAGGCATCAGGCAGATACGACCAGGGCCGCCTCCGCCTTGCGTGCGATGGGTAAATAAGCGGCGAATGGCATGGCCGCCACCCAAATAACAACTTAGGGTGTGGTGGCCCGGATGCTGATAGCGGGTAAGATCACTCTCTTCCCGTCGCCAGATGGCAGCGCTGGAACCATTGCATAGCTCGGTATGGTTTTCCAGCTGCGCCTGAGTGTTGGACAGGCATTGGAATACCGGTTGCGAGACAGAAGGTGGGTCTGGGTAAATTTTTTCGGACACAAAAAGCCTATGAGAAAACTGATTGCTGGCAGGACATGCTACTCGCGGCCTTATGGGCAGGCAAGCTTTTAGCAGCGCTTGTTATGGTGCTAATCCCCCGATGTTGATAAAAAACGCAAGAATCCGATAAAGGCGCAGTAATCTGTAATCTTTTTGAATAGTTACCGCAGATACTCGCGCTTTAATAACCGGTGCACGCACCTGACAGGTAAACACTTATGGTAAATACGGGCTTATATCTGCTGACGGTTCTGATCTGGGGGACTACCTGGATTGCGATTAAACTGCAACTGGGTGAGGTGGCGGTTCAGGCTTCGATTCTCTACCGCTTTTCATTGGCAGCGCTGGTGCTGTTTGCGGTGCTGCTATTAAGCCGCCGTTTGCAAAAGATTGAGCGCAGCGACCATCTGTTCTGCTTTATTCAGGGGTGCTGTCTGTTTTGTTTTAACTTCTTCTGTATCTATACCGCCACGGGTTATATCAGTAGTGGCCTTGCCTCTGTGATCTTCTCCATGGCTACGGTGATGAATGTGATCAACAACCGTCTTTGGTTTGGTTTGCGTCCGGCGTTGCGTACGGTGTTGGGGTCTTGCCTCGGGCTTGCGGGCGTGGCCGCACTGTTTTGGCCGCAGATTACAGACGGGGGCTTTAATGCGGATGTGCTGCTGGGTATGGGACTTGCGGCATTAGGTACCTGGTTTTTTTCCAGTGGCAATATGGTGTCGGTTCGCCACCAGAAAAAAGGGCTTAAAACCACAACCACCAACGCCTGGAGTATGTTCTACGGCGTGTTGATGATGAGTGTGATTATTCTGCTGCAGGGTGTGCCTTTGACCTTCAGTTGGGAAACCGGTTATATCAGTTCATTATTGTATCTGGCGATTCCCGGTACAGTGATCGGTTTCACGGCCTATCTGATCCTGGTTGGGCGTATTGGTGCGGATAAAGCGGCCTATAGTACCGTGATGTTTCCGGCGGTGGCTCTGACCATTTCAACCTTCTATGAAGGTTATCAGTGGACAGAGCTCGCGCTGCTAGGTTTTGGCCTGGTAGTGTTGGGTAATGTGATGATTTTTGCCCGCTGGCCGGGATCAAAATTCCCGGCTGTTTTGCGCCGTGTGTAGCACTGACATGCTGGCCGCTTGTTCCATAACCGCCATTTTCTGTTCGCGCAGTGCTGAGAATTCAGCCATATCCTGAGGCTTGATGGCGGCGGCCGTTGGTATTTTGGCGGTCACGGGGTTAACAGGGCGACCATCAATATGCAGTTCAAAATGAAGATGGGGGCCTGTACTGCGACCTGTATTACCAGAGAGTGCAATTCGCTGACCTCTTTTTACCTGTGAGCCTCTTTTTACCTGTATGCGGCTCAAATGCAGATAGCGGGTTTTATAACTGCCACCATGGTCAATATCGATATATTTACCCGCGAAAGGGTGATTGCCGATACGTTTTACAACTCCATCACCTGTACTGAGAATAGGGGTTCCTGTCGGAGTTGCCAGATCAACGCCATGGTGCGGTGCCCGGCGTTTGGTTATCGGGTGCAGACGGTTTTTATTAAAGGATGAGCTGATGCGGTATCTTTTTGAGGTTGGCCAGCGTAGAAATGCCGGAGTAACACTTTCCCCTTTCTCATCATAGTAGTGGCCTTTAAACTGGAACGCGTAATGGGTGCGTTGACGGCGCTGCAGGGATACGGATTCTATTCGGGTTTGGCCTGTTTCAACCTCGCCGGTCATCTCCCGCCCGATAATGGCCGTAAAGTGATCTCCTGCTCTAAGGTCACGTCTGAAGTTAAGCTGGTAGCTTAATAGCTGGCTGATCAGAGCGATCTGAGATTGTCCCAGCCCGACACCTTTTGCAGAAAGATAAAAGCTGCCTTGGATATCTCCCCGGTATACCTCCGAGACCCAGTAGGTTTCCGCTTGCTGCTTCTGGTGCTGGTAAGTGCCGTCAATTTGTCGGGTATAGGTGATCTTCCGGGCCGGGTCGCGATAGAGGATTAGCTGAGCGAGAATGCCATCATCGGTCAGATCCAGGCCGAGGCGAACTCCTGGTTGCAGTGTTTCCAGGTCCAGATACTGGGTATCTGCCTGCATAACCTCGTGGAGTACTGAAGCAGGTATGCCGTTTTGCTGGAAAATATAACTGAGGTTGTCTCCGGGCTCCACCAGCCATTGGACTTTTGTTTCGTCCCGGTGAGCCGGTTTATTCTCTGGTGAGTCAGATGGTTCATTGACTGCGTTGCCAGAGCTCACCGATAAACCGGGAGTCAGGGTTATGACTGTTTGGTTTGATGGCGTTATGACGGCCAGTGCAAGCATAAGACAGGCGATAACAAGTAGAACTTTATGCAGTGATGTGAAAAACGGAACTCTGTTGAAGATCATAACGGGCGCTAATCCTTACTTGTTTCAGTGAGACCGGGTTGTTCTGATGTACGAGGTGAGATCATACGGACTAAAAGGGCGCCTGTCTTTTGGATCAGACCTTTAAGCAGGTTTAGCAGAACAAAAAGAGCGGCGATTACACAGACAATGGTCGGGCCTGTGGGGGTGTCCAGATGATAAGAACCCGCCAGGCCAGCTATATTGGCGAAAATACCGATAAGTGCAGCGATCAGTGCCATTACTTCAGGTGTTTGGCTGAAAGGGCGCGCGGTGGCTGCTGGTATAATTAGCAGCGCCGCAATCAGGAGAACACCAACGACTTTGATGGCAACAGCGACAACAATGGCCAGGGCAAGCGTCAATATAAGCTGCTCCTTTTGTGGTGAAATGCCGCTGGCTCTGGCCAGGTCAGGGTTTATAGTGGCAAGCAGAAGGGCTGACCAGCGATAACCCACCATTACCAGTACCAGAAATGCCCCTCCCCAGATAATCGTCAGATCAAGCTTGCCGACTGCTAAAATATCGCCAAAAAGGTAAGCCATCAGGTCAATACGTATTCCGTCCAGAAAAGAAACAGCGACCAACCCGATAGCCAGTGCAGAGTGCGCCATGACCCCCAGTAAAGTGTCCATAGCGTAACTGCGGCCACTGAGCAGAGACACGGTAACGGCCATCAGTAATGTAACCAGCAGTACCCCAGCAAAGACCGGCGTGGACAGTGCCAGAGACAAGGCAACACCTAGCATGGCGGCATGGGCTGTGGCATCGCCAAAGTAGGCCATACGCCGCCAAACAACAAAGCAGCCAAGGGGGGCCGCTGCCAGAGAAACTCCGATACCGGCCAGTGCTGCTCTGATAATAAAGTCATCCAGCATGGTTGATCTCCTGATTCATGAAGGCTGGGAATCTGTCGCCCTGGGATGAGGGTGGTGACGATAGAGAGCCAGGGTGTCAGCATCATCATCTAAACCAAACAGGGACTTGAACGTGTCTGAGCTGCCGACATCCTCCGGCTTGCCCTGGCAGCAGATCTGTCCGTTCAGGCAGATCACCTGATCTGACTGGCGCATAACCACCTGAAGATCATGGCTAACCAGTAAAATGGCGCAGTTAAGCTTCTGACGCAGTTGATTTAGCTGGCGGTAAAAGTCTGCGGTACCTTTGCGATCCAGTCCCTGGGTCGGCTCGTCCAGTAATAATAGATTTGGGTCCGTTAGCAGTGCTCTCGCCAGCAATACCCGCTGTAGCTGACCACCGGACAGGCTGTTGAGCTGCTGATTCATCAGGCTGGACGCCCCCGCTTCTGACAGCGCATTTTGCAGGCGCTTTTCCGACATTTTATGGGGTAACTGCAGAAATCGTTTGACGGTCATCGGCAGCGTTTCGTCAATATGCAGACGTTGTGGGACATAGCCAACGGATAAATCTGGGGCCTTTATCAGAGTACCTGTTACGGGTGTTATTGCCCCGATCAGTGTTTTAAGTAAGGTGGATTTCCCGGAGCCATTAGGGCCAATAACCGTGATGATGCGGCCTTTTTCAATCTGAAGGCTGACCGATCTCAGAATCAATTTGTTGCTAATTCGGACATCAATGTTACAGGCTTTAATCAGCATCTATGATCCTTGGGTTTTTAATTTGCAGGTTATGTTATAACATAACATTTATAGTTTCACGCTTTAAACCTTTAACCCTAAATAGCGTTCACCGGAGAATCTTTCAGATGTTTCGTTCATCTTTTCTTACAGGCTTATTTTTGAGCCTGATCTCTCTTAGCAGCTGGGCCTCGGCACCGAAAGTTGTTGTTGATATTGCTCCGCTCCATTCATTGGTCAGCCAGGTGATGAAAGGGGTTGAGCAACCTGAGCTGTTGATTCAGCCTGAAGCATCCCCCCATCGATATAGCCTGAGACCTTCGGAAGCGAAGGCATTGTCAGAGGCCGACGTTGTTTTTTGGATCAGCGAAGATCTTACACCCTGGTTGGAACACCCGCTGCAGAATCTGGCACCTTCAGCCCACAAAGTTGAGATGCTGGAGCTGTCAGAGACCATCCGGCACGAATTCAGACAGGGGGCGACTTTCGAGGCTCATAGCCACCATGATGACGACGGAGATGAAGATCATCATTCGGATGGGGTACATGACGAACATCACGACGAAGAAGCACACCATGAGCATGACGAACATCATGATGATAAAGAGCACCATGAACATCATCACGGTCAATATGATCCCCATGCCTGGTTAGACCCGGTGAACGCCAAGGTATGGGCTAAGGATATTGCCCAAAACCTGTCTGAGGTTGACCCCGAGCATGCCGATCTTTATCAGCGCAATGCCTCAGAACTGGTGCAATCTTTAGATCAGCTGATCGTATCCATGAATAAACGGGCAGAGCAGCTTAAGGGGATTCGCTTTATCGTTTTTCATGATGCTTACCAGTACTTTGAGCGTCGTTTTGGCTTAATGGCCGCCGGAGCTATCTCTCTGTCCGATGCATCAGACCCCAGCCCGGCCCGGATCCGGGAGATCCAAAACCGGGTTGCAGAGTGGGGCGTACGCTGTGCTTTTACGGAACCTCAATATAACCCCCGGATGGTGAGCACTGTTTTTGAAGGCTCTACTGTAGAAACAACAGGGGTGATGGATCCTCTGGGAGCTGATATTGATGATCCCGCTGAGCATTACTTCAAATTATTAACACGACTGATGACCGCACTGGAACAGTGTCAATCAAAGTAATTTTTTTAACTCATAAGGCATAACATGAATCAGGAACTGCCCGATGTAGCGCGTCATCAGCTTTCAACTATACGTACGCCGCTTGAATGGGTCGGTATGAGCGGCATCGATATCCCGTTGAGCCTTGCCGAACCGGAGAGTGCTGCACCGCTTCATGCTTCTGTTGAGGCTCAGGTGAATCTGCCGGATGTGACGGTGAAAGGGATCCATATGTCACGTATCTACAGGATGCTGGATGCCTTATCACAGCGAGATAGTGTGACCCCGGCAGATTTGGAAACCGTACTGGAACAGATGATCATCAGTCATAGCGACTGCGGTACAGATAGTGCCCGGCTGGTAATCGAGTTTAAAATGCTTGCCCGGCGGTCGGCGCTTAGTACGCCCGGGCTTGCAGGCTGGAAAGCCTATCCGGTTCAAGTCGACGCGGTTCTGCAGCAGGGTGTGTTGCAGCTCAGTGCTGCGGTTCAGATTGAATACTCCTCCACCTGCCCCTGTTCTGCCGCCCTGGCCCGACAGCTGATTGCCAGTCACTTTAGGGAGTGTTTCTCCGGCGAGCAACTGACAACGGAGGCGGTTTCTGACTGGTTGGAGACCTATGCAACTTACGCAACCCCCCATAGTCAGCGCAGCATTGCTTCGGTTCAGGTGTCGTTAGACGCTACCGATAGAAGCTTTGGATTGATGCCTCTGATCGACCGGACGGAGCAGGCTTTGGCAACCGCGGTGCAAACGGCGGTTAAACGGGCCGATGAGCAGGCTTTTGCACTATTGAACGGTCAGAACCTGATGTACGTTGAAGATGCTGCCCGTCGTATCCAGGAGGCGCTTTCCAAGGAGTATCGGGGAGTTGAGGTGAGTGTCAGGCACTTAGAGAGCCTGCATCCCCATGATGCGGTGGCCCACACCAAAGGCTTTTAGGAGGTGTCTATGGGGTCTGATAAGCTAACAAGTGGCGGCAGCGGGGTCGATGAGCGCTTGCCGTATCAGGCTGATCTGCTGATTTTGGGCGGTACCGTCATCACCCCCAACGGTGAAGAGCAGATTGATATTGCGTGCAATAAGGGACGGATTGTCGGGCTGGGCAAACTGGATGCTCAATGGCAGGCCGATACCGTAATACAAGCTGAAGGGCTGCATGTACTGCCTGGGGTGATTGACAGTCAGGTTCATTTCAGGGAGCCGGGACTAACCCATAAAGAGGATCTTGAGGCGGGCACCCGCGGTGCTGTTCTTGGGGGTGTCACATCCGTTTTTGAGATGCCGAACACCCATCCTTTGACACTGTGGCCGGAGGACCTTCAGGCAAAACTGAATGCGGCAGAGGGGCGGGCTTGGTGTAATTATGCGTTCTATATCGGAGGCTCCGGTATCAACGCCAGGCAGCTGGCGGATCTGGAGCGCTTGCCGGGCTGCGCGGGTGTTAAGGTTTTTATGGGAAGCTCCTTTGGCGATCTGTTGGCTGATGAGGATGCCGTCTTAAAGAGTATTCTGGCCCATGGGCAGCGGCGCATGGCGGTGCATGCAGAAGATGAGGCTCGTCTCCGAGTGCGAAAACACCTGGTGGAGGGAAGTCATGATGTTTGTCTTCATCCGCTTTGGCGTGATGTCTCCAGTGCACTGAAGGCGACCCAGCGAATTGTGGCTATGGCTGAAGAAGCCGGGCGTCGCCTGCATGTACTGCATGTGTCCACAGCCGAAGAGATGGCATTTCTGGTCAATCATAAACAGCGCGTGACGGTAGAAGTCACGCCGCATCATTTGACGATGCAGGCACCTGATTGCTATCAGCAGTTAGGTAGCCTGGCTCAGATGAACCCACCGGTTAGGGATAAAAGACATCAGGATGCACTCTGGCAGGGGATTAATAGCGGTGTGGTGGATGTGATTGGCAGTGATCATGCGCCCCATACCCGTGAAGAGAAGGCTAAGGTTTATCCCGATTCCCCCAGCGGTATGACCGGTGTACAAACACTGCTTCCGGTGATGCTTGATCATGTGAATGCCGGACGTCTTACCCTTCAGCGTCTGGTGGATCTGACCAGTGCCGGCCCTGCCCGGGTTTTTGGTATCGAAGGTAAGGGACGTATTGCCTTAGGTTATGATGCGGATCTGACCTTGGTGGATCTGAAAGCAAGGCGGACGATCCGTAATGACTGGATTGCCAGTCGCAGCGGTTGGAGTCCATACGATGGAAAGAGCGTGACAGGCTGGCCCATTCATACGGTTGTCGCTGGCGAACTGGTGGTTCAGGATGAAACGCTTATGGGGAAGCCAGAAGGCAAGCCGATCCGTTTTTTGGAGGTCTGAGGCTGAATTCTGCTGCGGGGAGTTAGCGATTCAGGGTGTAGTGGTAGATGTGGGTCTGGTAGAAGTCCGCCAGAACCTGCCGCTCTTGTGCTTCAAACCCTGGCAAGGCAAAGCAGATACTGATCAATTGCAGCGGCCATGGGCCACTTTGATTCGTGCTGCTCAGGGCTGTGTTTTGATTCTTTGCTGTCAGCTGCTTAGCCAGTTTTTCCATCCCTTTAGGGTAAAGGTAGGTGAATAAAATATCGCTTTCATGCAGCGGCACCGTAAGGGCTTGGGACAAAAAGTTTTTCCGGTAGATTGTCACGTTTCTCAAAAGGAAAAAACGGGCAAGCAGATAGCTTGTCACCCAAGGTATAAATGACATTTCGTAACCGATTACCCGGGCGTTTGGGTAATGATGGGCAAGTTTAAATAGCAGGTGCCCCCAGCCGGAGCCGCAGTCGATCAGCGTGAGTGCTTGTTGGTTATCCGGTGCTATCCGCTCCAGCATTTCAAGCACGGCTCTGTGCGCTTTCCGGGAGCTGGGCATAGGTGAGATGCCTGACCGTAAACTCCCGATCAGTATGCTTATTGTCACTAACAGTGTCAGTAAGATCAGAATGAACTCCAGTGCAGTTCCTGACACCGGTTTACAACCGACCGCGAATCAGACCGCGAATAATAAAGCGGCTGGGCTGCAGGGCGTTGATCAGTTCCCGCTCAAGCGGCATCGGTTGTCCTGCAATATAACCAGCCAGCACTTCGGCGCAGAGAGGCGCACTGGCAAGGCCCCGGGAGCCATGCCCCGTATTCAGCCATAGGCCAGGGTAGTATGCCGGTGCTGCATCCGGCACTTTGGTTGCATCATGGCGTAGCAGGGCAAAGCGTTCCAGCATGGTTTCATAAACCGGCACTGGGCCGGTCAGAGGTACATAGTCCGGGCTGGCGCAGCGGAAACCTACCTTACCATTCAGTGCTTCAGTATCGACCCCGGCTTCCTTAAGTTGGCTGGAAAATTTTGGCATCGCCTGCCGCATCAACTCAAGGTTGTGCTGCTGGTCGCTGTCACGCAGTCCGGTTTCTTCATCTTTCAGGTTGAAACTTGCCCCTAAACACAGGGCGTTGTCGATCGCCGGGGCGATATAACCCTCGTGGCAGATGACGGTTTTCAGTTCCGGTGTTTGTGGTTGGGTTGTCAGGTAGGTGGTCTGGCCCCGAATCGCTTTGGTAGGCAGCCAAGCGGTTTGGGCAAAATGTTTGGCGCTGGCAGCACAGGCGATCACCACCTGATCGGCGCCGAGTAGGACCTCACCCGATTTGTCCATTAGTTGCCAGCCGGTTTCCATGTTCTGCAGCTTATCCACAAACTGCCCCGTGATCAGACGGATATTCCGATGCTGACTAAGTTGTTGGCAGACCAGGTTCGGTCGCGCCCAGCCGGCCTTCGGAAACCAGAGGCCACTGTGATGGAGGGAGGTGCCGCTTAGCTCAGAAGCTTCTGCTGCTGAAACCGTCTGCAGCAGCTCCAGTGGGAACTGATTGCGGGCCATAAAGCTCTGCTGGCGCTTTACCTCTTTATCGGTATGAGCCAGTTGCAGCACGCCACAAGGCTGCCAGATAAGCTGTGAAAAACCGGTCTCAGCGAGCCCGCTCTGAAGTGCAGCGAAATAGTGACGGGAAAACTCAAAGCCGCTGAGATAGAAACGGCTATGGGCGGAGGGTTCTGTGCCAAGCTTAATGTAGAGCACGCCCTGGCGGTTACCCGAGCCTTCCTGCCCTACACCGTGGTGTTGTTCGATCAGGCTGACCTGAAACCCTTGCTGCGCCAGCGCATAAGCGGTTGTCGTACCTGCGATACCGGCACCGATCACGGCGATATGCTCTTTGCTCTTGGCGCTTTTTGTACCAGTGGCGTTATGCTGGGGAAAACGGAACCAAGGTGTCTCCTGCCAGGGGGTTGCCAAAGATAAAGGTTCTACCGGAATCACATCCGGTGCCGGATTAACGCTTTGTACTGGGTTGCCTTCGGCATCCAGAACCAGCTCACCGCAGACCATATGGCGTTTGCGGCCAAAGCCCTTCACCTTATGCACCTCAAAACCGGCACCTTTTAGTCCGTTACGCACGATACCGGCAGCGGTAAATGTGGCGACCGTTGTGCCGTGACTGCTTAAGCGGCGGATCGCCTGAAACAGCTCTGGCGTCCACATCTCGGGGTTTTTGGCGGGAGCAAAACCATCCAGAAACCAGGCGTCGACGTTGGCTTCAAGAGCGGAGAAGCATTCGCTGGCGTCACCCTGTAGTAATGTCAGCTGTACCCGGCCATTCTCAAAGTGGCGACGATGGCTGCCGGGAATCGGCAGGGGATAAGCCTCGATCAGCTGATCCGCCAGTGGTTTGAGCTCCGGCCAGAGATCGAGAGAGCTTTTCAGATCGTCGAAGCTTAAGGGATACTTTTCCACAGAAACAAAGTGCAGGCGGGCATCAGTCGGTGCGAGCTGTTTAAACGCCTGCCAGGCGCAGAGAAAATTAAGGCCGGTACCGAATCCGGTTTCCGCAATCACAAAGGGGTGCAGGGCAAACTCGGCATCCTGCCAGCGTTCAGGCAGACGGTTATGCTGCAGAAACACATAACGGGTTTCATCCAGGCCACTGGCTTTAGAGAAATAAACATCATCAAAGGCCTGGGAGATCGGCTGCTGATTTTCATCCCAGTTCAGCTCGGCGTGGTTCAGAATCTGGTAGTGATTGTTGGCCATAGAGGTGTGATCCGGATTCGATAGGTTTGCGCTATTTTTGTACTCTTGCTTAAGAAAGCGTCAGCACTTTTTTAAGAAAGTGATAGTGGTTCAGATCTGGTTAAAAAATAGACAATCTGAGGTTCTGCTATACCGCGCAACCGTTTGCGCTGGGTATCCTGCTTAGATCCACAAAGTTATCCACAGAAACTGTTGGAAAAGTTAAAAATCGTTAGAAATTCATGTGGTTATAGCAGAGGCTAAGAATGCAAAAACGGGTGCAAATTGCAAACCCGTTTTTAAATTTTCTGCTTTTTCAGTCCGTTAGAAAACAGACTTCTGTAAAGCATTTTTGACTGCTTTTAATTGAATCTGTTAAGGCAGTACCTTACGGAACGGCTTAACAGTGACGTGTTCATAAACACCTGCAGCAAAGTAAGGGTCGGCATCCGCCCAAGCTTGCGCAGCGTCCAGGGAGTCAAACTCAGCAACGACCAGACTACCGGTAAAGCCGGCTTCGCCTGGATCATTGCTGTCAATAGCCGGGTGCGGGCCAGCCAGAATCAGACGACCTTCATCCTGCAACTTTTGCAGACGCTCAAGGTGCGCCGGGCGAGCTTCCAGACGCTGGGCCTGAGTGCCTTCTTTGTCCTGACAGATAAACGCATAAAGCATAGGTTTTATTCCTCGGTTTCTTGCTATGACAGAACGGAGAGTGTTCTGATCATGGTTAGGGCAGTTCTTTGCTTTTGTTATCGGTGCTGCTGTCACCGGAAGCATCGTCGTCAGTCTTCATGTGTCTGGTTAGCCAGATGCCCTGAATTATAATAAACGCCAGCGTTAATCCCAGCATGCCGAACAGCTTAAAATTCACCCAGGTTTCTTCGCTGTAGAAAGTGAAGACGGCGATATTGATAGCACCCATGGCCAGAAAAAATATGATCCAGTAGGCATTAAGGGTATTCCACTGAGCCGATGGCAGTTGAATCTGGCTCTCCATCATACGTTGGATCAGCGGTTTTTTGCCAATTACGTAGCTGCCAAGAAAGGCCCCGGCAAACAGCCAGTTAACGACAGTCGGCTTCCATTGGATAAAGCTTTTATCCTGCAGCAGCACTGTTGCTCCACCCATGACGATAATAAGCACCAAGGTGACGATGTGCATTTTTTCGATCTTGCGGGTTTTATACCAGGAGATGGCGATCTGAATAATAGTAGCAGGAATCAGAACGGCGGTGGCCAGAATCATATCTTTGGTGTAGTGGTAAACCCCAAAGAAGATGGCGATTGGGAAAAAATCTAAGAGTAATTTCATGGTGTTATCGACGAGAGTCTTTCATACTCAGTTATTGGAACTATCTCTTAACCGGTGTACAAGGTGATGCCGTGTTGAAACTTGCCTCAAAATACTGGTTTACGCTAGTGAACCGTATTTTTGCATGTTTTCCCAGCCTGACCTGTATCTATGAGGTTAAGAGAATATTCCAGTGATTTATATGAACATCACAAGGGTTAAAGTTTGGGCAATCTTCGCACGTTGAGCTGTTATTTTACAGCGATGCCCCCAAATAATTGATGGTTCAGTGATTCCGTAGTTTTGAATTTATGTCAGAGTTTCTTTTGAACCTGAGATATCGTTTGAGTATTTTTTCTGAAAAAGGTTTTCCATGAATGCATATTGGTCCGGATTTGATCTGCACAGCCACTCTAGCTGCTCGGATGGACGGTTGACGCCGACAGAGTTGGTGCAATTGGCTGCCAGTGAGGGCGTACATACCTTATCGCTGACGGATCATGATACGGTTCAGGGTATTCCTGAGGCACGCCAGGCGGCCAGAGACGCAGCTATTGACTTGGTTGCGGGGGTTGAAATATCGACCACCTGGAGTGGCTGTAATGTTCACATTGTGGGGCTGAATCTTGATATTAATAACCCGGTATTAATTGAAGGTCTTAAAAAGCAACAGGCGGCACGTCAGAAACGGGCAGAGATTATTGCCGAGAAGCTGAGTTCATTGGGTGTGGATGATTTTCTGGCGAAGGCCAAAGCGAAAGCTGATGGTGCTGAACTGGGCCGGCCTCATTTTGCTCAGGTGTTGGTGGATGAAGGGGTGGTTGCGACCATGCCGGAAGCCTTTAAAAAGTATCTGGGAGCGGGTAAAAAAGGTGATGTGAAAAGCCTTTGGCCAACGGTAGATAAAGCGGTGGAGTGGATTAAAGCTGCTGGTGGTGTTGCCGTTGTTGCCCATCCGTTACACTATAAAATGACCAATATGAAGCGTCGTGCTCTGCTGAAAGCGTTTAAAGAAGCGGGGGGGGAAGCGATGGAAGTTGTATCCGGTGCTCAGCAATCCCGTGATCAGACCAACTATATGGCGCAGCTGGCTAAAGAGTACGGTTTGGCGGCCAGTGTCGGGAGTGACTTTCACTTCCTGACCCAGTGGCAGAAGCCGGGGAAAACCAATCACCTACCGGAAACGGTGAATCCTGTCTGGACGTTGTGGCAGGATGGCGCTACACAGCAGAGTTCTGAGGCGAAGAACTGAATAACCTTTGTTGCATTGATCAAATAGATCGACTTCGACCTAAAAGCACAACGATAGATGAGGATGTGACCATGAGCCAATTTTTTCAGATTCACCCGGATAATCCTCAGGAACGCCTGATCCGTCAGGCGGTTGAGATTATCCGCAAGGGGGGGGTAATTGCTTACCCGACGGACTCCGGTTATGCCCTGGGCTGCCACCTTGGTGATAAGAAGGCGGTCGAGCGCATCAAGCGTATCCGACAGCTGGATCAGAAGCATAATTTTACACTGGTGTGCGGAGATCTCTCAGATATCTCCACTTACGCTAAGGTTGATAACAGCTTGTATCGTTTGCTGAAGGCACATACACCGGGGCCTTATACTTTTATTCTGGATGCCACGACGGAGGTGCCACGCCTCCTGTTGCATCCAAAGCGTCGTTCCATCGGGGTACGCATTCCGGAGCATGCCATTACGTTGGCCCTGCTGGAGCATCTGGGTGAGCCCATTATGAGTACCACTCTGATTTTGCCGGATGACGAGCACCCACAGACCGACGCATATGAAATTCGTGATGTACTGGAGCACGCTCTGGATCTGATCATCGATGGTGGTGCCTGTTCTATGGAAGTGACCTCTGTTGTGGATGTTCGTGAGATGCCACCGACGATAATCCGTGTGGGTAAAGGAGATGTCAGCGTGTTTGAGTCCTGAGACGGGCAGATGGATCACAACTTTTCCTGCAGGATTAAATAGTTAGCAGACCCTGTTATTAAAAGTCTCCGTTTCGCATCACGCGTTCCGTAAAAGCCCCGTGCCATCTGATCTCAGATAACGGGGTTTTTCTTGCTCCTAACCTTTGTCCTGAACTGGTCGCTTCAGGTTTGTGTGTTAGAATGCCTTATCTGTTGACGATTCTGAATCACTTCATTTTTAACCCGTCGGATGTTTAGCCTCTAATGCTTGATACATAGTGATCAGAGCAAGGCTGGCAACTACAGGCGGCAAATCACCGGGAGACAGACGGCCGAGATGGTTGACTGCAAAAAACACTTTTCCATACTGCCTTTGAATGATGATCAGCTGAACCTGCTGAGGCCCTCTGACGCCTGTCATTTTTTGTCCGGCAATTGTTATGAGAGAACTGTGTCTGGCTGTGAATTGTTTATTGGATTAAAAATGTTTGCTGGGCAAGTGCTCTTGATCAGAGAGGGGGCGTTAAGACTGTGTCCATAACTGTTGAGCCTTCCTCTAATTCTGTTGATCCTGTACAGCTTGATTTCTGGGCGCGTATCGGTGATGAAACTGTTACCGAACCACCTCAGGATCTTTATATTCCGCCGGAAGCCCTGCGGGTTTTTCTGGAAGCTTTTGAAGGTCCGTTGGATCTGCTGCTCTATCTGATCCGTCGACAGAATCTGGATATTCTCAGTGTCAATGTCGCGGAGATCACCCGTCAGTATATGGAATATGTTGATCTGATGCGTGAGCTGCAGATCGAGCTGGCCGGTGAGTATCTGGTGATGGCAGCACTTCTGGCAGAGATTAAATCCCGTAGCTTATTACCACGTCAGAATGTGGAAGGTGAGGAGGAGGACGATGACCCGACTGCTACCCTATTGCGTCGTCTTCAGGAATATGAGCAGCTGAAAGAAGCTTCTGAAAAGCTGGATGCGTTGCCCCGGGTTGAACGGGATGTGACCCCGGTTCAGCTGGCGCCCCCAGAGTTTGAGGTTTACCGAGCGCCGCCAGAGGTGGATCTGCAGGAGATTCTAATGGCGATGGCGCAGGTGGTTCAGCGTGCTGAGTTGCAGACCCACCACCATATTGAGCTGGAACCCCTATCCACCCGTGAGCGGATGAGCCAGATTCTGGAATCCCTTACTGAAGACCGCTTCTACCCATTTGAGAGCCTGTTCACGCTGGAAGAGGGGCGTATGGGTGTGGTGGTAACTTTCCTTGCGATTATGGAGCTGATCAAAGCCCGTTCTATTGAGCTGGTTCAGAACGAGCCGTTCAGCCCGATCCATGTTCGTACCCGTATTCTTGCTGAAGCCGATGCGGATGATGGTTCTGCCTTTGATGGTGTGCTTCTGAGTAAGACAGCTAATGAGATAACGGACGAGGTAACAGATGAAAACTGAACAGCTGAAACCTGTTATTGAGGCGGTATTGATGGTATCGGATCAGCCCCTGGCGCTGGATCAGATTGCCGGGCTGTTTGATGAATATGAGCGTCCTGCTAAAAGTGTACTGAAAGATGTACTGCAACAGCTGAGTGAAGACTATCAGGGGCGAGGCATCGAACTGGTTGAGGTAGCCAGCGGTTGGCGGATTCAGGCGCGTAAAGAGCATGCGAATCGTGTCGCCCGCCTTTGGACAGAAAAGCCGCAAAAGTATTCCCGGGCTTTACTGGAAACCCTGGCGCTGATCGCGTATCGCCAGCCCGTAACCCGTGGAGATATTGAAGAGATTCGTGGTGTCAGTGTCAGCAGCTCTATTATGAAAACTCTGGTAGAGCGCGAGTGGGTACGTGTGGTGGGTTATCGTGATGTACCGGGGCGTCCGGCGATGTACGCCACCACCCGACACTTCCTGGATTACTTTAATCTGAAAACTCTGGATGCTTTGCCTACCCTGAATGAGATTCGGGAACTGGGTGACCGTATGCAGGAAGAGCAGCAGCAGGCGATTGCCGCTGAAGACGCGCGCATGCAGGCTGCTCAGGAAGAGAAACGTCGCCAGATGATGGCGGAAGCCCGGGCAGAGATGGAAGCCCAGGGGCTGACTGAACCGGGTGAAGATGACGATGAGGAGGGTGATGCGACGGATGTGGATTTGGATAATCTTCCGGACGTTCTCACTTTCTCAGAGCTAAGCCAGCGATTTGATGAACGTTTGAGCCAAAAATCTCAGCAAGAGCCGGGAACTGAAGATCAGACAGAAGAAAGTAGTCGCAATATGGCTCAGGTAACAAAGGTTATAAATTCAATGGGTGCGGCTTCTGAAGCGGCATTCGGGGATGAAAAAAAACAGGTTGTATCGACGGATGATCTGCCGTCGATACCGGATAGCGAATAAAAGGTTAATTCTGTGAAAGATATCAACGAAGTAAAAACTGAGAAACTGCAAAAGGTTCTGGCGCGTACCGGTATGGGATCCCGTCGTGAGATGGAACGCCTGATTGAAACTGGCGAGGTTGCTATTAACGGCCAAACGGCTAAGTTGGGTGATCGTGTTTCTATTAATGATCGCGTGACTGTTCATGGTCGTTTGGTGAAGCTGGTTGCTGAAGAAGAAGTACCCCGCCGGGTAATCATGTACAGCAAACCTGAGGGTGAGCTTTGTACCCGCCATGATCCACAAGGTCGACGTACTGTATTTGATCGACTGCCAAAACTGAAAGGTGAGCGCTGGATCTCCATTGGTCGTCTGGATATTAACACCAGTGGTCTACTGTTGTTTACAACTGATGGTGAGTTGGCAAACCGACTGATGCATCCGTCTCAACAGGTTGAGCGTGAGTATGCTGTGCGTGTTATGGGGGATGTAAAACCTGAACATGTTAAAGCGATGGTAGAGGGCGTTATGCTGGAGGATGGCATGGCAAACTTCACTGACGTACAGGAGTTTGGCGGTGAAGGTATTAATACCTGGTTTCATGTGGTTATTATGGAAGGGCGCAACCGCGAGGTTCGTCGGCTGTGGGAGTCTCAGGGGCTGACTGTAAGCCGTCTGAAGCGTGTTCGTTACGGCAGTATTTTCCTGGATAAGCGTGCCCGTGCCGGTGAATGGATTGAGCTGACTCAGCAGGAGATTGATCAGTTGTCAGAGATGGCTGGTCTGGAAAAACGTCGTGTTAAAGGTAGTATTGATAGCCATGACCGCATCGAACGTCAGCGCAAAAAGACTCGTGCTATTCGTAGTGTGAATAAAAACCATCGACCGAATTAAGTTTCTGATAAAAAACAAAAAAGAGTTTAAAAAGGGGTTGCGCATCCTAAAAAGCTGCGTATAATGCGCCCCAAGTTGAATGGGTCGTTAGCTCAGTTGGTAGAGCAGTTGGCTTTTAACCAATTGGTCATAGGTTCGAATCCTATACGACCCACCAATTCAACTTATCTATCTTACTGATATTTAATCGTTTATTTTCAGTAGGGCGTGGGTCGTTAGCTCAGTCGGTAGAGCAGTTGGCTTTTAACCAATTGGTCATAGGTTCGAATCCTATACGACCCACCACTTTACTTATTCGCTTAATAATCTTTGATATGATTACACAAAGCGATAAGTATTGGGTCGTTAGCTCAGTCGGTAGAGCAGTTGGCTTTTAACCAATTGGTCATAGGTTCGAATCCTATACGACCCACCAGATTCTAAAAAATCCCGCATATGATGCGGGATTTTTTTTGCCCTGAATTTTTCCTGTACATTATTTTATCCACAGCGTCTTTTCTTAATTAAGCAGCAGATAGCAATTGAAAGCTTCATCCGTTGTCTGAATTTTGTGTTAAAATTCACCGCTATCTTTTTGTTTGACTGCAGCTTCACCTGACAGATTTTTGTTTGCGGCTTTGTGCCGCGATAAGTTTGGGCTTATGAGGCTGCTGAAATCTTTACTATGAGTTGAATTCAGCCCATGACTATGCAAGCAGACCAGTCTCTGGTTCGGGAACACCTGTCCAATCTGGGAACCCCAGAAGAGCCGAACGCTGAAAAGAAAGCAGAGTTAACTGCCCGTATCAAGCAGCTTCTGAAAGCGCAGGATGCCGTCCTTGTGGCGCATTACTACTGTAGTCACGACATACAGGCTCTGGCCGAAGAAACCGGTGGTTGTGTGGCAGACTCTCTCGAAATGGCGCGCTTTGGCGCTAATCATGATGCTCAAACACTGGTGGTGGCTGGTGTTAAGTTTATGGGCGAAACGTCGAAAATCCTGAGCCCAGAAAAGCGTGTCCTGATGCCAACTCTGGAGGCGACCTGCTCTCTGGATCTGGGTTGTCCTGTGGATGAGTTTAGTGCTTTCTGTGATCAGCACCCTGATCGGACTGTTGTGGTTTATGCCAATACTTCGGCGGCTGTTAAGGCCCGTGCTGATTGGGTGGTGACCTCTAGTATTGCACTGCAGGTAGTTGAGCATCTGAAAGATAAAGGCGAGAAAATTATCTGGGCACCGGATAAACACTTAGGTGGTTATGTTCAGCAGAAAACCGGTGCTGATATGATCCTGTGGGACAGCGCTTGTATCGTACATGAAGAGTTTAAAGCCAAAGGCGTGCTGGATCTGAAGAAAGTGTATCCGGATGCAGCGATTCTGGTACACCCGGAGTCACCGGCAGCTGTGGTTGAATTGGCAGATGTGGTGGGTTCCACCTCTCAGTTGATCAATGCAGCCAAAGAGATGGATAACCAGACCTTCATCGTAGCGACCGATCGCGGTATCTTCTACAAGATGCAGCAGCTATGCCCGGAAAAAACCTTTCTGGAAGCTCCTACAGCCGGCAATGGCGCAACCTGTCGTAGTTGCGCGCACTGTCCCTGGATGGCAATGAATGAGCTGGAATCACTGGTACATGTATTGGAAACCGGTGATCAGGAGGTTTTTGTCGATGCCGAACTGGGTGAAAAAGCGATGCAACCTTTGACCCGGATGCTGCAGTTTACGGCCTCTAGGTAGAGCGGCTTCTGAGTTGGCCGTCACTGATCAATGAAACCCGATATTCAGCCGAATATCGGGTTTTTTAGTTTTGAAATTATTGAAAATTCAGTTCTTTAAACAGGTTTTCCAGATCCTTAATGCGATGGTCGATGCGGGCAAATTCGATGGGATCATTACTGGCGTACTCCCGGGCTAATTTCAATTCTTTTATGCCTTGTGGAATATCGCCGGTTAGTTGGTGATATTCTGCATTGGACTTATAAACGGTCAGCAGATCTTTGCCATCAGTAGCCGCTTTTGCCAGCTGTTGCCAAACCCAGGGATCTTCCGGGCGCTCACGGCTGAGCTTCTTAAAGGCTTTCACCGCTTGGGTTGTTCTCCCTGTATTCAGATACGTCTGGGCGGTAAACGCTTTGACAGCCATATTATCAGGTGCATCTTTAAGCTGTGCATTCAACAGGTTGAAGGCTTGGTCACTTTGGCCGCTCATT
This sequence comes from Oceanospirillum sp., assembly GCA_048268485.1. Lineage (GTDB taxonomy): Bacteria > Pseudomonadota > Gammaproteobacteria > Pseudomonadales > Halomonadaceae > Oceanospirillum. Next base: position 71,522 of record JBLWVL010000002.1, on the reverse strand, counting down.
GCCAGAACTTTGGCGGTAAGCAGGCGAAAATAGAGATGATCCGGCTGCAGAGCCAGCTGTTCTATAAGCTTCCGGGCTTCCTGAGCTTTGCCCTGATCAAGCGCTTGCAGGATATCAGCGTAAAGTTTGACGGGTTCTTTTATGCTGTCTGATACGCTTTTTAATAGCGCGGTCAGTACTGCGGGGCGTTCTTCAATTGATGTTTGTTGTAGCATTGCTCGAACCCTGATCAGCTGAAACTCAAGGTTGCTGTAAAAGGCTTCGGTACCACTTTTTATCTCGCGTTCCTTTGCAAAAGCGATTCGGCTTTGGGTCAGGGGGTGTGTCAGTAAAAACTCAGGTGCACTGCCTCCGCTGGTGCGGGCTTCTGCTTGCAGAAGCTCAAACATACGCGCCATGCCACTACTGTCAAAACCGGCATCTTTTAGTACGCGAAAGCCTACTGCATCGGCTTCCTGTTCATGGAGTCGGCTAAATTGCAGCTGGCTTTGAATGGCTGCTGCCTGAGAGCTGGCAATAGCTGCCACTCCAGCCTGGCCGTGCCCGTTTGCACTCAACACCAGCCCCGTCAGCATAGCGGTTAACAGAGATAGCTGCTGCCCGTCCGCATTGTCTTTTCGTCGGGCGTAATGACGCTGACTAAGGTGCGCGAGCTCGTGGGCAAGTACCGATGCAACCATGTCTTCATCTTTAGCCTTCAGTAGCAGGGCGCTGTGAACACCTATGACACCTCCAGGCACAGCAAAGGCATTAATTGTTTTGGCATTAATAGCAACAAGGTTTAAACGGCGCTCATAAAGCTCAGCTTCTACAGCCAACTTGTTGACCAAGGTTTCCAGGTAGTTTTGTAAGATAGGGTCATAGATTACAGGGCTGGCAGCACGATATTGGCGTAGCCATGCCCGTCCCAGCCTGTATTCCTGATGCATCGTAACCTGGTCGGGCTGATCACTGCCGATACTCGGTAGCTTACCGGTGTCTGCAACTACGAAGGATGCTAAAAGGACCGATAGCAGCAGTAGGCCCAGAAGTGCAGGCCGAATAATGTTCAGCCCGTATTGCCTGAAAGAAATGATCCGGGATGGTGTTAATAAAGGAGGCACATTGAATCCCTGTTATAAGTCATGAAAACAGCTGCTGTCTATTGCTGAGACCACAGGATAAAGCATCAGTTTCTGATGCAAAAGCAGATACATGGATACAGTCGGTCTTATAGTCCCACAGGTTTTATTCTGTTTTGGGTTTTATCTTGCACTTTATGCCGACATCCCCTTTAATCAGTCGTTGATTTTTGTTTGACTCCATCCAATAAAAACAGTGACTTAATCCGAGGGAATAGATGGCGTACACAATCGACCAAGAGCTGGATACTAAAGGCCTGCACTGCCCGATGCCGCTGCTGAAGGCGAAGTTAGTACTTAACTCCATGGCAGTGGGAGATATTGTTCGTGTTGTGGCGACTGATGCCGGGTCTTGGGATGACTTTGATGTTTTTATTCGTCAGAGTCCCCACGAATTACTTGATCGGGAACAGCAGGATAACGAATTTATATACTGTATCCGGAAAGGGGAATAGGTAGCGCCATGGCAATGAAAGATGTGGCCCGATACTGGGCTCAACGATATTTTTCGGATGAAGAAGCGGTTATTTTCTTTCTGCTGCTGATCGGTGGTTTCAGTATTGTAATTTTTATGGGAGCCATGCTGGCGCCTTTTTTGTCCAGTGTTGTTTTAGCCTATCTGTTAGCGGGAGTTGTAAGGAAACTTGAAGAGGTGCACGTACCTTTTCAGCTGGCTGTCGTTTTAGTCTTTCTTATCTTCGTCAGCCTGCTTTCAGCCTTGGTTCTGGTGGTTTTTCCCCTTGTCTGGCGACAGCTAATGACTCTGATTGATGAGCTTCCGGGTATGGTGACTGCAGGGCAGCAGCTACTGCTTCTGTTACCGGAGCAATACCCTAACCTGATCAGTCAGGGACAGATGCAGGAGCTGATAGGTGTTGCGGCAGGTGAGATTGGACTGGTGGGGCAAAAGCTGGTTTCGCTTTCTCTCTCTTCTGTACCGAATCTGTTTGGTCTGATGATTTATCTGGTTCTGGTACCTATTCTGGTCTTCTTTTTGTTGAAAGACAGGGATCTTCTGATCAACTGGTTTGTCAGCCATCTGCCGGAAAAACGGGTTTTTATGACGGGTATCTGGCGTGAGATGGATCAGCAGCTTGCGAATTATATTCGGGGTAAATTTATTGAGATTGCGATTGTGGGGGTTGCAACCTACATAGGTTTAATCTCTTTTGGTGTGCAGTATTCTGCCCTTTTAGCCGTCCTGGTTGGCTTATCTGTATTAGTCCCCTACATTGGTGCTGCTGTAGTAACAGTACCTGTGGTATTGATTGGCATGTTTCAGTTTGGTCTGAACGATACCTTCTTTTATATGCTGATGGTTTACGGCGTAATTCAGGCACTGGATGGCAATGTACTGGTTCCCTTACTGTTCTCTGAAGCGGTAAACCTGCATCCGGTCGCGATTATTGTGGCAGTGCTGGCTTTTGGCGGTATCTGGGGGTTCTGGGGGATATTTTTCGCAATTCCGCTGGCAACACTACTTAAGGCGATTCTTTATGCCTGGCCCCGGGCTGTCGATGCCTCCGAGCCGGAAAAGGAAGAGGTTTGAGAGCAGATCGATATTCAGAACAGCTCAACATCTGCAGTTTGATTGTTTGCTGACTGGCACTGATTCCGGCCTTGCTCTTTCGCACGATAAAGCGCTTGGTCGGTGATACGGAACAGCTCATCGGCCTCGCTGCTATGCTCGGAATTAACTCTGAAGTTATAGCAGCCAAGGGAGCAGGTCATCACGCCGAAATCCTCATTGTTCACATGCTCAAGCTGTAGATCGAATACCTGTTGCCGGATCATTTCTGCAATGTCTTCCGTTTTCCTCTCATCCATTAAAGCAATAAGAGCGAATTCTTCACCACCTAAACGAAAGGCATGGGCCTGAGCTGAAGGCGTGTCTTTATTCAGGTGAATACAAACCTCTTCAAGACAGAAGGCAACTTGGGCCAGGGCTGTATCCCCTTTTTGATGTCCGTAGGTGTCATTAAATTTCTTAAAGTGGTCTATGTCGATTAAAACCAACCCAGCCTGAGATTCATGATGTAATTTGCATGACAGGAATTTATTAAATAGCTCATTAAAATGACGGCGGTTGTACAGGCCGGTCAACGGATCACGCAAAGACAGCTCGCGGACAACCCTGTGATCGGTTATATCCTGATGAACGGCGATATAACCGACTTTTTTCCCATGCTGATCGTAGTCTGCAGTTATGGTTGCTGATACCCAATAAGTTGTGCCATCTTTGCGGCGGTTACACATTTCACCGACCCAGCTTCTATCCTTACCTAATGTTTCCCAAAGCTCCTGATAGACTTTGTTATCCGTTTGAGGGTGGCGAACAACACCATGACGATGACCGATTAACTCATCCCTAGAGTAGCCAGAAATATCGCAGAAGGCCTTGCTGACATCAATAATGATACCGTTTAGGTCAGTGCGTGAAGTGATTACATAGCGATTGATGATTCCCAGATACGATTGCGCCAGGTGATTGGCTGTTTTTCGGGTTTCGATCTCTGTGGAGAGGCGGCGATTCCAGTAAACGACTACGACAATCAGGGCTGTTACAAAAAACATCCAATGCAGATATGTCTGATAAACAGAAGGTACTTCTTTAACCGTATCAGTATCTGATACGGCCATACCTGCTGCCAATACTGTTAGCTCTGATAGCGGCAAAATGTAGAGCAAAAGAGCGACCAAACACCTGAAAGTATTCGTCCGGAATATACACTGCTTTGACACGAGAATCCTTTTCTGCAGAAAGTGTTCGGTTCATTATCGCATAAACATGCCGGTAAAATCTGCAATCATCCATAATTTATATCGCTTTTATAAAATAAACACTTGCATGATTGTGCTTTTATGAATATATTACTCCCATAATTTGACGTTTAACAACTGAATAAGATGGTTGGGAGAGCATGGATAAACTTACGATTGCACTAAACGAATTTCTGCATGTCGGTGGCGCACTTGCCATTGTGATTGCAGCAGTTTCCGTTTTAACAGGCTTTATGAGGGAATATACCCCTCAGGATAAGCTGCAGAAGAAGCTTACAAAACATGAGAAACAGGGGCCCTTGATTGGTGCTCTTATCGGGATGTTAACCCCTTTTTGTAGTGCCTCCGTTGTGCCGGTGACTATGGGGATGGCGACCATGGGGGTTTCTTTGGGTACTGTTCTGAGCTTTTTGATCTCAGCACCTTTATGTAACTTTGTTGTGCTGGCGATGATATATGCCACTTTCGGGTTAAAAGTAACCTCGATATATCTTGCGATCACATTTATTGCAGCTGTTGTTGGCGGCTGGATTATTACCAAAACACCCTGGAAAAATGAGATAAAACGTGGGGACGAGTTGGAAGGCGGAAAGGCACCTCCTGCCTGTTCCGCAGCGGCGCCGGTTTCAGGCTGTGGTGATGTTAAGCCCGTATCAGATTGTGGTGCTCAACCGGTATCGGCCTGTGAAACTCAACCTATGGCTAAGGTAGCGAATGATGCAGCAGCAGTGGATCTATGTGGTGCTCACTCTACGGCTATATGCGGAACAGCTCCTGCGGGTGCTGAGTCAAGCAAAGCTCAGAATGCACTTCGCTTTGCCATGGCGTTGTTTAAAAAAATCATGCCTTATGTTTTGCTTGGTGCACTAATCAGTGGCTTATCGGCAGCTTATTTGTCGTCGGAACTGGTGGAGAAATATGTTGGCGGTGACAATGTACTATCTATCATTATCGCGGCTGTTATTGGGGTTCCCCTGTATCTGCGCATCGAGATGGCGATCCCGCTGCTAAATGTCCTGATTGTCAAAGGCATGGGTATGGGGCCAGCTATGGCGCTTATTATTGGTGGAACAGGGGCCAGTCTGCCTGAAATTGCACTGGTATCCGCTGTACTTAAACCCAAGGCGGTAATTGCTTTTGTTATGATTGTATTAACCACTGCAATTATCGGCGGTCTACTCTTTCAATATGTAATCTAGGGGCGCACCAGCCTGATTCTGCTCCGGAGGTTGTATGTTAAAAACAGAAAAGTCGGTATCGAGCCTAAAGAGATCTGCTGGAAAACTGATGAAATGGTGTGCGTATCACTACCTCTATCAGATTGTTCAGATCCTGATTAAAGGTGGTGACCTGTCTGAGCAGGCTAAAGCAGGTCGCCAGATCGCCTTGCTTGGTATTTTTTGCCCGATTTTCTGGTACTACTTTTTATCCGGAGCAGACCGGTCAACGCTTATTTTTCATGGGACCCATTCGGGTATCGTTTTCCTGATCGGAGTCGCTATAATGGCTTTAAGCCTAAAGAAAAAAAGCAGAATTGATGAATAATGAACAATATATAGACGCTTTAAAAGCTCTTGCAGAACCCCATAGATTGCGTCTTTTTTGGTTACTGATACATGTAGATCAGCGTGTTACCGTTGCAGAGGCGATGGATGTGACCGGGGAGACGCAGTATAACGTGTCCCGCAATCTGAAAATGCTATATAAATCCGGTTTGCTGACTCAGCAAAAAAGCGGCAAGTGGGTTTACTACACGTTAGCGCAGCAAGATCAGCCTCATTGGGTCGCCTTGGTTGAGTCGGTGCGTACACTTCCTGAGGAAAATTTTGCTGAAGTCTCTTCCCGCTGTGTCCTGCGTTTAGCCATGCGGGAAAATAATGAGTGTGTTGTTGGCCCAAACAGCGAGGAATGGCTAAGGAAAATTGCTGATACTGCTGTTGCAGAGCGCGATAAATAGGTTTCAGTTGTGGCTGTTACGCCAATATAGACCAGTGAATAAAAGAGAAGCCCAGACCAGTGAATACTGGCCTGGGTTTTTTTGTTTATGGGGAGTGTCGGAGTATTTTGAAATCTGCCATTATCAGCAAAATGCCCGCAGATACTAAGCGGGCCTTATAACTCGCCTTTTATAGTAGCCTCTAGCTGGTTAGTAGCAGCTAACTTTTTATTCTAACAATAGATTTACATCTTTTGGCCGTCGATAGAATTGAATCCAACAGGGACGTATTGATCGTATTCAATAAGGAACAATGTTTAGCTTGGGAGGTCTCTGTTTGCTCTGCTATGTATCTATGCTGTACATGGAGCAGAAAACAGGATTCGAATAGTTTAGATGGTGTGCGTAACGTGTTGATTTTAAAGCGTTAAATGGTGCCCCAAGCAGGAGTCGAACCTGCGGCCTTCCCCTTAGGAGGGGGACGCTCTATCCAGCTGAGCTATTGAGGCGATCATTACTAACAGGCGGGCATTATAATCAGTTCGCGACAAAAAACCAAATAGAGGATCTATCATGCTTGATACCCGCCCCCTTCTGGAACAGACTGATTTCCCAAGAATTTTCCGAGGGAAACTTTCTATTCTGCAGGTTAATTTGGGTTATCTGTGCAATTTGAGTTGTGTGCATTGTCATGTGAATGCCGGGCCGAAAAGAACTGAGCTGATGAGCCGTGAGTCCATTGATCAGGTACTTGAGTTTATCGACCGTCAGGGAATCAAGGTGCTCGATCTGACAGGTGGTGCCCCGGAAATGAATCCCGAATTTCGTTATCTGGTCACAGAGGCGCGTAAGCGTGGTGTCGAGGTGATTGATCGTTGCAACCTGACCATTCTGAATGAGCCTGGCTATGAGGATTTGGCGCAGTTTTTGGCGGATCAAAAGGTGGTGGTTACTGCATCCTTGCCTTGTTACTCTGAACAGAATGTGGAGCAGCAAAGGGGCAAAGGGGTATTTGCTGAGAGCATCATAGCATTGCAAAAGCTGAATAAACTGGGCTTTGGCATGCCTGGGAGCGGCCTGAGTCTGAACCTTGTTTATAACCCCGGGGGACCATTTCTACCCCCTGCACAAGCTGGTTTACAGGCTGATTATCAACGTGAGCTGAAAGAGTCCCATGGCATTGTTTTCAATGAGCTACTGACGATCACGAATATGCCGATTAGTCGTTTTGGCAGTATGCTGCTTTCCAAAGGCCAGTTTGCTGACTATATGCAGCTGCTGAAGGATAACTTTTCTGAGCAAAACCTTGCGGGTCTGATGTGTCGTAGCCTGATCAGTATTGACTGGCAGGGGCGGGTTTATGATTGTGATTTTAACCAGATGTTAGAGATGCCTTTGATTGCCTCGGATCGAAAGGAAACATACCTGGCGGATCTTTTGAATGAGGATCTGGAGGGTGATGAGGTTTTCATTGGTGAGCATTGCTATGGCTGCACTGCCGGCCAGGGGAGTAGCTGTGGTGGTGCTCTTGGTGATTAGCAGGTTTGACTAACGTGATAAGTGTGATTATTCCTGTTTTGAATGAGGCGGATAATGTTGAGTCTTTTCTCAGGCATTTACAGCCTTTTCGTGAGTCTGGTCATGAGTTGATTCTGGTGGATGGGGGCAGTACTGATAATACTCTAAGCCATGTTGCACCCTGGGTTGATCGGGTTTTGGTGTCGGGTGCTGGCCGTGCCCGACAGATGAATGCAGGGGCTGCTGTGGCAAAGGGTGACCTGCTATTGTTTCAGCATGTGGATACCTTGCTTCCTGATTCTACTGTTTGCACTTTGTCATCGCTGGAAGGAAAATCCTGTTGGGGACGCTTTGATGTTTGCCTTTCCCCTGGCCACTGGATGTTCCCGGTGATCTCTGGCTTGATGAATATTCGATCACGTGTAACAGGTATTGCTACCGGGGATCAGAGTATTTTTGTCAGTCGTGACCTTTTTGATCGGGTCGGAGGTTTCCCATTACAGCCTTTAATGGAGGATGTTGAGCTTAGCACGCGACTGAAAAGAATAACCTCCCCGGTTTGTATCAGGAACAAAGTGCGGACCTCTTCCCGGCGCTGGCAAGAGAAGGGGGTGTGGCGCACCATTTTTCTTATGTGGCAGTTTCGCCTGGCTTATTTTCTGGGTATTCCGGCTGAAACTCTTGCTGCCTCTTATTATCCCGGCTATGAATTGAAATCAGATATCAGAGTACGGGAGGTTTCATTTGAAAATTGCCCTGATATCAACACAGGTGATGCTTTATGCAAGGTTCAGAAAGAAGACGGTTAATTATTCAGTTCGCCAAAGAGCCAGTGGAAGGGAAGGTAAAAACACGATTGTTAAGTGGCTTTAAGCCTTCAGAAACGGTTGATTTGCATTGTGAGTTGGTCTCAGTTACTGCCGAAGCGTTGCTGGCTTCAGAGGCTGAGGAACGGCAGTTGCATATTGCAGGTAATCTTAGGCACCCGTTTCTGACTCCCTTCGAGGCTCAGGGTTTTACCCTTGTTCAACAGGTTGAAGGGGATCTTGGTCAGAAAATGCTGGTAGCTCTTAATAAAGGGCTTGAAAGCTTTGAGCAGGTTCTTTTGGTTGGTAGTGATTGCCCGCTTCTTTCCCCTGGGGTTATTAAGAGCGCTTTCTCTGCACTGGATAATGAGTGCGGTTTAGTTCTGAACCCGGCGGAAGATGGAGGGTATGTACTAATTGGGTGCAGTAGCAGGCTGCCGGATGCTTTGTTTGATCAGGTCAACTGGGGAAGTAAAACGGTTCTGTCAGAAACATTATCAAATGCTGCCTGTTTAGGTCTGCAAGTGAAGCTGTTACCGGAGCTTTGGGATGTGGATTATCCTGAGGATGTATCCCGCTGGCGCCGCTGGCAATATCAGCAGGATGATACCACCTGATATCAGGCTTTATTCGAGGCCTTTGCGGCGTGCTTCTCGCTGTAGGTAGGCAACAAAGCGATCAATCTCTCTTTGATTTCGTCCATCCGGATTCAGAAACTGGAAGCCGCACTGGGTTGTTTTTTTATCTTCAAAATAAACTGCCCGCCGGGCTTCTGCCGCGCAGAGTACCGAAGTATCAAACTCAGCTTCTGGCAAGTCAAAGCTCACCTCATCGAATACTTCCATATCCTCAAAGGCTGGCTCGACCAGGTAGGGGAATTCGACTTTGCAACCAGTTGAAGAGATATCAATGATTTTGCCAACCAGAGGTTTTTGGCGCTTGTACGAGATAAGCTGAATATCTTCCTGATCAGCAATGGCAATATGAGCACGATAGGCATCGCGGCGCTGTTTATAAAGTAGCTGCTTAGGCATTGAGACTTTATAGATAGCGGCTCCTTCATTACGTCCGGCACCAACGACTGTATTATTCCCGAATACGACTTGAACGCCTTTATCGTTTGCCTGAATACTAAAAACTCCTCCCTCCAGAGCTCTTTTATGGCCACTCGGTGGTGCTATTTCATCCAGGATGAAATAGCCACCTTCCAGGTCAACTTTCAGAACAATACTTGTAAAGCTCTGGTTGTTATGGCCCTGAAAAACAATGGTAAGAGGGGATCGATGCTTTTGTAGTGAGCGGAGTACAGCAAAAATACTAGCTTGACGGGTAACCAGATGCTTTCGGTTATCCTCTCTTTGTGTCATTGCCGTTGCCTGTGGCTTGGCTTCGGTATCTGAATCAACAGTGCCGGTCATAAAGAAACCCTGTACATGCTAGAAATTGACTCAGGCCTGGCCGAGATCACGTGATGATTGGGCGATAGATCGGCCCTTGGCGTTGTAGGTTCGTGCAGTTCGTGCTTCAGTATTGTATTGAAGAATACTCAGCATAGCATCGACCTGCTGCAGGCCTTTATTGATGATCATGCCGTTTGCCTGGTTGATTTCTTTAACATCATCATGCAGCGAAATAAGCTGCTGCCACCCCTGAGACAGTGAGGCGGATACCTTTTCAGGAAAAGATGTAATAAGTGCAAGCATGCTCTCATCATCAAGCTCAAGATTTTGAGACGTCAGAAGCTCTTGCCGATCATTGATATCCGCTTCAACCTGATTGAGAAGTTTTTGCTTCTCAAGCGTGATGGTCTGAATCCGATTGATATCACGAATCTTCAGAGCTTCTTTTTCATTCTCAATGCACCGCTTAACAGCTTTCATGTTCTGAATGCTGGTAAGCAGGTGCTGTTTGACGGTTTGTGAAAGGGCTTCACTCACGGGCTGACCTTACAGTTTGTTTTCAAACTGAATAATACTTTTTGCCAGTGCCTGATAGTCAATTTTGTAAACACCATCTTCTATAGAAGACTGAATAGCATTTACTTTGCTTTCATCAATGTCGGGCGCAGACTGTGCACGGCTGTTCAGGCGAAGAGCCTCATCACTCAGCTGTACACTGTCGCTCTTGGTGCTTGTCTGTGAAGCAGCAGAATGAGTTTCATTTTTAGAAACCTCATTTTTTTCGGAAGTCTGTCCGGAAGTACGAACACGATTTCCCGCTAAGCTGCTGGACAGGCTGTTAAGATCGATAGCCATTTTGACTAACCTCTTTGAGAAATATCAATAACTTGAACTTGTTATCGGCACTTCATATGAAAGCTTTAATAAAAATTAACGGATTTTACAGGCAAGTATAACAAAAAATGCCAAATACTTGAGATTCACTTTCAGAAACGGACTTCCCAAAAGCAACCCTCTGATCTACATAGGGACGAGTACATTACCAGGTCCCGTAACGACGGCTCTGATTATACGTCTGGATTGTGTATTTCGCACCTGAATTTGTTCACCAAGGGCACCATCCTGAAGTGCCTGACCTTTGATGCGAACGCTAAGGCCGCCAACCTGGGCTTTGATGATGACATCATCCCCTTTACGGATGGCGTCTGCGGCCTGAACCATGTTAGTAAAAATAACGCTGTTCGCCTGTATTGGCCGAACGACTTCGGTGCCTGCTACCTGGTCTATATCTCTGAAGTAACTATAGTTTAGTGAGGAGCTTTCAACCTCCCGAAGTGCAAGCAGTTGGCGGCTGATAACTGAGCCCCTGGGAAGAGATACGCGGCTAATTACAACCGGCTCAAAGATTTGAATATCAACAGGTATAAAAATCCCCCAGCTTGCAGATGGGCAGCGCACGCGAATATTAACTTTGCCTGACAGACTTTTGTTTCCCAGTTGGTCCAGCTCCAGTGGTTCCGGGCATTTTTTCAGGCGCAGGCGGGGGTCAATACTGCCAACCTCGATATTGATACGGCTGGTATTCAGTGCGTCCAGTTTAGGTTTCAGATATGCGTTAACTGCTTCCTGAAGGCTTTCTTTAGTTTCCAGATCTGCAGCAATGCTTAACGGAGACACGATCCATGCCAGTAAAGAGCATGCGATAAAGCGCATTATTCCTTTCTGGGTTAAACTTGTGCTGATAGAGCGAGAAAAAGCCAATGTAACTGCCTCGTAATTATCGTGTAGGAAATTGTTAAACTACCCAAGAAGGGGAAATCCCCAGTTCAACACTGATCTATAAAAGGGTAGTCTACACATTCTGAATTGAATTCCTATCAGCGGATGACTTTATGAATGAGCAAGCAGGCCGCCTTGCAGAGCGGGCGCAACTTGTTGGTGGTAACCGTATGGAGCTGCTCCTGTTTCATCTTAGGGGGCGCCAGAGTTATGGTATCAATGTATTTAAGGTTAAGGAGATTCTTCCTTGCCCTCAACTGACTAATCTGCCGCATCATGGGGCGATTGTTCGGGGTGTTGCCAGTATTCGTGGCGAAACAATTTCGGTGATTGATCTTGGGATGGCTATTGGTCTGCCACCGGTTAAAAGCCTGAGTGATAGTGTTGTGATTGTCACTGAATACAATCGTGTCACCCAGGGTTTCCTTGTATCTAAAGTTGATAAAATTGTTAACCTTAACTGGAAGGATGTTCATCCGCCACCTAAGGCGACAGGTAAAGATAATTACCTGACTGCGGTTACTGAACTTAACGGAACCATGATTGAAATCATTGATGTTGAGAAGGTTATCTCTAAAGTGCATCCAGTGAATGAGCGGGTCAGCAAAGGGGTTGTTGATGATACTCTGAAGCTGATTTCATCGAAGTATCATGTTGTCGTTGTAGACGATTCAGGTGTTGCTCGAAACCAGGTAATTCGTTGTCTGGATGAGGTGGGGGTACAGACAACAGGTCTGACAAACGGCCTTGAGGCGCTCAGGTATCTGAGAAGCATTGTGGATTCCGGCAAGGAAGTAGAAGACGAAGTGCTGATGATTATTTCTGATATCGAGATGCCCGAAATGGATGGGTATACCCTGACGACAGAGATAAGGACTGATCCAGATCTGAGTCGTATGCAGATACTGCTGCACACTTCTTTAAGCGGTATCTTCAATGAAGCTATGGTTAAAAAAGTAGGTGCAAATGACTTTTTGGCAAAATACGACGCTGATGAGTTGGCACGAAAAGTTGTTAACAGAATCAATTCGTTGCAGCAGGTTGAGCCAGCTTAACTATAGATAAAGACTTGTCTTTTGCTAATTTGTGATAAGCTGTTAGAAACGTAACGCTGCTTGAGTGAGTTCAGAGAATGTCAACAGTCAGAACCATTGATATCAAAGACTACAATGCATTTCGCAAGTTTCTTCAGGACGCTTGTGGCATTTTGCTGGGTGATAATAAGCAATACCTTGTCACCAGCCGTCTGAATAAAATCATGGCTCAGCATGGTATGACAACACTCGGTGAACTCATTAAGGCGATTACTTCAAACCCTCGCTCTGGATTGAAGGAAGCGGTTGTTGATGCGATGACTACAAATGAAACGCTGTGGTTTCGTGATATTCATCCGTTTAATATTTTACAGAACCAGCTGCTGCCGGAGTTGAGTAAAACACTGGGAGCTCAGCAGCTAAAAATTTGGTCTGCTGCTTGTTCAACGGGCCAGGAACCCTACTCTATTAGTATGGTTCTGGATGAGTTTAAGCAGAAAAATCCAGGCGCATTTCGTTCCGGCGAGCGTATTGTTGCCACGGATATCTCTTCTACAGTTCTGAACTCTGCCCGAAACGGTGAGTATGAAATGTTGGCGCTCGGTCGTGGTCTTTCTCAGGATCGTTTGACGAAGTTTTTTCTGCAGACCGGAGACGGTCGTTGGGCTGTGAAAGCTCCGATTAAACAACGGGTTGATTTCCGCCCAATGAACTTGTTGCATAGCTATTCTATGCTGGGGAAGTTTGATATTGTTTTCTGTCGTAACGTATTGATCTATTTCTCAGCTGATCTTAAAAAAGACATTCTCACCCGTATTCATGGTGTATTGAAACCAGGTGGCTACCTGTTTCTGGGGGCTTCCGAAGCCTTAAGTAATATGCCGGAGCTTTATGAAATGGTGCAGTGTCGTCCAGGGATTATTTATCGGGCGAAATAGTTTGTTTGCTGCTTGTGAGACAGAAAAATCCCGCCGTGAGCGGGATTTTTTGTGTCTGATGGCTGGGGGCTGCGCTTAAAGTGCTCGGGCTGCTTCAAGCACTTCTTCCACATGACCTTTTACCTTAACCTTGCGCCATTCCTGGGCCAGGACACCTTCAGCATTAATCAGGAAAGTGCTACGCTCAATGCCCATATACTCCCTGCCATAATTCTTCTTAAGTTTAATGACATCAAAATGTTTGCAGAGTGTTTCATCAGGGTCTGAGATCAGTTCAAAGGGAAAGTCATGTTTGGCTTTAAAGTTTGTATGGACGCGTATGCTATCTCTGGATACACCAAAGATAATGGTATTGGCGGCAGAAAAATCTGAATAGAGATCCCGGAAATCTTTGCCTTCATTGGTGCAGCCCGGCGTATTATCTTTCGGATAAAAATAGATGACGATGTTTTTGCCTTTCAATTCTGACAGGGTAACGGTTACATCGTTCGTGGCTTCTGCGGTGAAATCCGGTACGGGTTGGTTCAGTTCTACAGTCATCGTTTGATCCTAAGGCTTTAAGAGCTTATCAAAAGCTGTTTTATCTGATGAAACAGCCGCTAATTATTGAAGCTATTATGCCGTTTATACTCGGTTGGTTGTAGTTTGGTTCCGCTTAAGGTGGAGCTTGCTCTGGGATTTCCCCGTTTTCTGGCACTGTAAAGGTAAACTCTTTTTACCTGTTCCGGCTCCAGGGCTCTCTCTGCGTTCTCTGTGGTATCTGTATTTGTTTGCGGCACTTCTGGCTAAAAAAATGTTTTTTACCTGTATGGAATGCTGTATAAATATATAGTCTTGGTGTCAGGCACCCTAAGCCAGTAAAGAGAGCAGTTATGGATACAGGCAAACAGAAATATGAAACTCTTTTTTTGTTGCGGGCGGTTGATAGCCAGAATCATAACCGGCTTTGGCAGGATGCGGTTTATGATGGTGATATTGCCCCAGGTTTACTCGGTGAGATTCCGCTTTTAGGCTGGGTGACTGCAGGCATGCCCATGGAGATTTGTGAGAACCATGAGCAGATACAGGTCCCTAAACAGCTGGTTAAAAAGAATACCTACGCGTTGAAAGTTCGTGGAAACTCTATGGTTGAAGCGAATATTCATGACGGTGATATTATTGTCATCGAGCAGCGCCAGACTGTTGAAAATGGCGAGACTTGCGTTGTGATGATTAATAATCAGCATGTCACGCTCAAGCGTCTTTATATCGATCGCACTGGTGTCAGGCTTGATCCGGCTAACAGCAGCATGTCTCCTATTACACTTAAGAATGAAGATGTGCAGGTGTTAGGAATTGTTATGGGTCTGAAGCGCTCTCATTCGTTACAATAAAGCTTTTATTCGAGTGAAACTTGGACGCATGAGCATCTATCACAAACCTGCCGGTGAAACCCGTACAGAGCTTGAAATTAAACGTAGCCGCTTTATTTCTATTGCGGCCCCAGTGTCTGATACTGCAGAGTGCCAGGCATTTATTCAGTCGGTGAAGGATGAATTTCCTGATGCCCGGCATCACTGCACCGCCTTTATTGCCGGAGCACCGAGTAATAGCCAGTGCTATGGCATGAGCGATGATGGTGAGCCTTCAGGTACCGCCGGAAAGCCAATGTTTAATGTATTGATGCATAGCGGCCTAGGTGAAATAGTGGTCGTTATTGTACGCTACTTCGGCGGGATTAAACTGGGGACCGGCGGTCTGGTAAAGGCTTATTCTCAAGCGACTCAGATGGTATTGGACGCTTTAGAGACAGAAGAGGTCCGGCCTCATTATGCTGTAAAGATTGAGGCGGATTATGCTTTTGAGTCTGATATCCGGCACTGGCTGAAGGAGCTTTCTGCGCGTAAAGTTGATTGTCAGTATAGTCAGTGCGTTGCATTAACGGCGGAAGTTGAAGAGCCTGACCTGTTGGCTGAAAGGTTGCAGCAGTCAGGGCAGGGGCGAATCCGCTTTAAGATTTTAGATTAAACGCCCCAGATACTCTGCCAGAAAGCAATTTTAAATGTTCAGTCCCGGTTTAGTGTGCTTTGATCAATAGCACTTTTCAGGCGCTCAAATTCGGCATAATTGTCTGGCAAAAAAAACAATGTGTAGAACATCTTCTCAAAAAGAACCCGCTTGCTATCTTCTCCTTTAATTTTTTCTTTAGAGCTGCTGAAGTTACTGCTCATGGTGAAGTGTAAGACCCGAGAACCTGGTGGAATTGGCAAAGTGTTGCCATCCAGTAGCTGCTTCTCTTTCAGGTCCTTCAGGCTGTACGAAGATATTTCGGTCACAAGGTTCAGGTTAATATAAAAATGACTTGAAACGGGAGCGATAACCTTTTTTCCGCTTTCGTTGTTTTGCATATAGATGCCGCAGTTTTTGCGAACCTTCAGAAACATATTTTTCTTCCTGTTTGTCACGTCAGAGGCGAAATCCCGTATACCTGTTCAAAAGTGTTAGCTGAACAGGGATGGTGAGGCTTCAAGGAGAATAAGTCAGTGGTATGATAGTTTTGTGACTGAGTTGCTCTCCTTTATGTTAAGCATAGTGGTTATCGTGTAAGGCAGCATCAATTTTATGGCTTTAATAAAGGCAGATAAAAACAGATGCGGTAAAGCAATCTTCCCGTAAGATGTTTACAGAACAATACGACTGGGTCATTGTGCAGCCACTTAAACTGATTACAATATATGCTGCAGGCGAGAAGAGCCAATCATTAGGCCGGAAGAGAGAGTCATAATTTTGCGAGTTATCAGAAAATACGCCAACCGCCGTTTATACGACACGTCAGAAAGTCGTTATGTTACCCTTGAAGATATCAAGCTCTTGGTGATTAACAAGGAGGAGTTTCGGGTAGAGGACTCTAAAAGTGGCGAAGATTTAACCCGCAATATTTTGCTGCAAATTATTACTGACCAAGAGAATGGACATACAGCTGGGGGGAACCCTATGTTTAGCAATCAGGTATTGCAGCAGCTGATCCGTTTTTATGGGGACAGTATGCAGGGGACGATGAGTAATTACCTCGAGGAGAGTATTAATACTTTCCTGGAGCAACAAAAAGCCTTACGTGAGCAGATGCAGACGGCGATGACAGCTACTCCGATGGAGCTGATGCGTCGCGTTGCAGAGCAAAATATGAAACTCTGGCAAAGCTTTCAACCGAACAAGCCCTCTAAAGATGATGAATAAGTCATTATCCCTGTGAGATTAGAACCAGTCATTTGGCTGGTTTTTTTTCGCCCACAAAATAGATTCAAAGGGTTATATCGCCTATTAAATGGATTGCTGCGCTTGCGAACAAATTTGTTTGACAGCCTATTGTGCGCTGCACTATATTGAATAAATAGTAAATGTTGCGGTGCAATAAAATTACCGGGTATTCGGTATGGAGGCGTTATGAGCTTATTCGATCAGTGGTCATCCGATCTGCAGAAAACATTTAAAAGTTTGTCGGAGTCAGCAAACTGGAAGCCGGTTGAGGTTATGGGGGATCTGGCATCCTCTGAAGTACAAATTGCAGAAAAACTGGTTCATCAGCAAAGCCGGTATGTCAGCGACTCCGTGAGTCATTTTAGTAGGTATATAATGGATCTGATGTCGAAAACGGACCCTGTTACAGCAGCAGAAGCCCATTATAGTTTTTTTTGTGATCAGCAGGTTAAAGCCAGCAGCCAGTATCTTTCAATGCTGGACCTTGTGGGGGAAGCCCGTGATGTGATGACAGAGAAGATCAATGTTGCTTTTACCCGCTAAACATAGGTTGCTCTTTGTCCGGCAGATTGGAGGCCTTGGACAGCATGACTGCAGGTTCAGATTCGTTTAGCATGAGACTTTGATTGTTCGCGTACTTGTTTTTACTTTTATCTGCTTTTCCTCCCTCTTTCAGATAAAAGTATGCTAGCCCCTTGATTGGGGCTTTTTTGCGCTGGTCTGTTTAACTGCGTATTGCTTTTACTGAACTAGTGTAGCCAAACTTTATTATCAGTTTTACTTTCGGGGCGACCTTATCTCCTAAGCTTACAGGGAAGTTTCTCCCCCTTTGTCGCTTTTTTTGCGATAATGCCCTCCAATTTTTTAGCAAACGGGACATTCAGTTCGGTTTCGCACATCAACGTTTACAGTGAGATGAGGCAAAGATGAAGGTTTTAATCATCGGTAGTGGCGGTCGTGAGCACGCATTGGCCTGGAAAGCAGCACAGTCGGAATCCGTAACTCAGGTATTTGTTGCGCCGGGTAATGCGGGGACAGCTATTGAACCTAAGCTGGAAAATGTTGCGCTGGACGTGCTGGACTTTGATGGTTTGGTGGCCTTTGCCAAAGCCAATAATATTGGTCTGACCATTGTTGGCCCTGAAGCTCCATTGGTTGAGGGTGTTGTAGATCGTTTCCGCGACGAAGGCCTGCGTATTTTTGGTCCATCCAAAGGCGCGGCTCAATTAGAAGGTTCTAAAGCCTTTACGAAAGATTTTCTGGCTCGCCAGAAAATTCCTACCGCTGAATATCAGAACTTTACTGAGATTGAACCGGCCCTGGCCTACCTGAAAGAAAAAGGTGCGCCTATTGTGATCAAGGCCGACGGTCTGGCCGCGGGTAAAGGTGTTATTGTTGCGATGACACTGAAAGAAGCTGAAGATGCGGTTAAAGATATGTTGGCGGGTAACGCTTTTGGTGATGCCGGTAGTCGGGTTGTTATTGAAGAGTTTCTGGACGGTGAAGAAGCCAGCTTTATCGTGATGGTTGACGGTAAGAACGTTCTGCCAATGGCAACGAGCCAGGATCACAAGCGTGTGGGCAACAAAGATACCGGCCCTAATACTGGTGGTATGGGGGCGTATTCTCCGGCTCCGGTTGTGACGCCTGATATTCATGACCGTATCATGTCTGAGGTGATTATGCCTACGGTAGAGGGTATGGCTGCTGAAGGTAACGATTACACAGGATTTCTGTATGCAGGCCTGATGATCATGGCTGATGGCACTCCGAAGGTGATCGAGTACAACTGTCGCTTCGGTGATCCTGAAACTCAACCAATTATGTTGCGCCTGAAGTCTGATCTGGTTGCACTGTGTGAGGCGGCAATTGATGAAAAACTGGATACTACAACGGCTCAGTGGGATGAGCGTCGCGCCCTAGGTGTTGTTCTGGCGGCGGGGGGGTATCCAGCTGACTACAACAAAGGTGACCTGATCCAAGGTCTGCCTGAGACAGAACAAGAAGGTATGAAAGTATTCCATGCTGGTACGCAGTTGATTGATGGTCAAGTGGCAACCAGTGGTGGCCGAGTGCTATGTGCTACCGCTTTAGGCAACACTGTTAGCGAGGCTCAGGCGAACGCCTATAAGCTTGCGGAAGGCATTAGTTGGGATGGCTCTTTCTACCGTACTGATATCGGTTATCGTGCGATCGCCCGTGAGCAGGGTGAGGTGTAAGGCTTTTTATCAAGCTTAACCTGAATAAGCCTTCAAAAACTGAGAAGGCCGGGGCAAACCTCCGGCCTTTTCGGTCTGTTTCCATCGTTTGTCATCAATACCTTCCCGTTTTTGGTTCCAGTACTCCCCGGATTTACAGAATATCTGGCAGGAGCTGGTGAAAGTAGTGATGACAGCCGTTGGCCGGTTCTGTTGCTCAGAAGAGCTTTTTCTGTCACAAAGTCGGTAGCCCTTGATTAAAATAACAAAATAAGGAATTGCATCATGGCCCGGATCCAAATTGAATACCCGGAAGCTAAACCGTTACATACTCAGACAATGGAACTGCGTATTACCGATATGAATTACGGTAACCACTTGGCCCATGACACTCTGATCTCTCTGATGCATGAGGCCCGATCTAAAATGTTTGTCGCTTATGGGCATAAAGAGATTGATATTGATGGTGTTGGTATTGTGGTTGCCGACCTTGCGATCAGTTATCGGGCGGAAGTGTTTTATCCCGATACATTGATTATTGAGGTGGTAGCGGATGAGTTTTCCCGTAAAGGGGCAGATCTTATTTATCGGGTGACAAGGGCATCAGATGGAGGCTTAGTTGCCCTGGCAAAGACGGGCATCGTATTTTTTGATTATCAGGCACGATCAGCGGTAAATATGCCAGAGGCCTTCAAAAAGATGGTATCTCTGGCTAATTCAGGTAACTCTTAAGGGGCGCGTATGTCTAGAGAGTATCCGATCATCGCTGTAACAGGCTCTTCAGGCGCCGGCACCACGACAATTAAGGATGCCTTTGAGCGTATGTTCAATCGGGAAAAGATTGAAGCGGCATTTGTTCATGGCGATAGTTTTCACCGCTATTCCCGGGAGGAGATGACCAAGATACTGCTGGAAACTCCTGAGCGAAAGAAATCTCTTAGCCACTTTGCTGTTGAAGCCAATATGCTGGATGAGCTGGACCGCCTGTTTGGATCTTATGCTGATAATGGAACGGGTATTTACCGCCATTATATTCATGCGGAAGATACAGAAATGCTGGAGCTAGGATACCGGGTAGGGACGTTTACGCCCTGGACGGAGCTACCGGAAGGCACTGATTTGCTGCTTTATGAGGGGCTGCATGGTGGCCTTGTCACCGATGAGTTTAATATTGCTCAGTATGTAGATCTACTGGTAGGCGTTGCACCAACGATCAATCTTGAATGGATTCAGAAAATTGAACGGGATACCAATCTCAGGGGGTATTCTCAAGAGGCGGTAATCGATACGATTCAAAGCCGTATGTCAGATTATATGCAGTATATTTTACCTCAGTTCAGCCGCACCCATATCAATTTTCAGCGGATTCCGACGGTGGATACTTCCAATCCTCTGGCTTTGCAGGATGTTCCGTCTAATGATGAGAGCATGGTTATTATTCGCTTTAAAGATCGTTTATCCACTGATTTTCCTTATTTATTAGCAATGGTGAAAGACTCTTTTATGACCCGTCCGGACACGCTGGTGATACCCGGAGGAAAAATGAGTTTGGCGATGGAGTTGATTTTAACCCCCCGGATTCATGAATTGCTGGAAAACAGGCGCTTTCGTTAGCAATTCCTTATCTGTATTTGTGATCTAGCCCAAATAATACCGATAACTCTGACAGACCTCCTTTACGGAGGTTTTTTTATACATCATGATGTGCAGAATCGAATTTGTAACAGCATATACACGGAGAGGGGATAGTTGCATGAAACCGAGTATTCAGCAGCGATTATTGTACTCTTTTATTGGGTTTGGCCTGCTGATGGGAGCTGTTTTCCCTCTCTATGCCCAAGGGTTTGTAACCTTTCATGCGGGAATGCAAGTCTGGTTTGTTACCGGTTGTCTTGGGGCGGGAGTGGTGATCGGTCTGTTTAACTACTGGCTGTTCAAACGACTGGTACTGATCAAGCTGGAGGAGATTGCACTGGTATCCCGGGCGGTTGCTGAAGGTGATCTGAGTAAAGAGTGCAGTATTAAAAGTGACGATACTATCGGAGAGATTATCCACTACTTCAATCAGATGAATCGCAGTCAGCGTGAGCTGGTGGAGGCGATTCAGGCCAGTGGCGATATTATTCAGACTTCGATGCAGGCACTTAACCGTCAAAACGAGCGTACCCGTGCTGATGTGGAAGACCAAAACCAGAGTCTTGCTCATATTAATGAGATAGTTGCGAGTATGGCCGATGCGGTTGTAAGTATTGCTTCTCATGCTCAGTCGACTGCTGGTGTTGCTCAGCATACAGAGAAAGATGCCCGAAATGGCAATGCTGTTGTTCAACAGGGGATTATCGGGATTAATCAGTTGATCGAAGATGTGGATGCCGTCAGTAAGACTCTTCAGGGGTTAGCCCGTGAAGCAGAGAACATAGGTGAAGTACTGGATATTATTGAAGGTATTGCGGAGCAAACTAACCTGTTAGCACTTAATGCGGCTATTGAAGCTGCCCGAGCCGGCGAGCAAGGGCGTGGTTTTGCTGTTGTGGCTGATGAAGTGCGAACTTTAGCGAGCCGGTCCCGTCAGGCAACTGAAGATATTCACGCTATGATTGATCGTTTACAGGCGCAATCAAGAGACGCAGTGACTGCTATGAGTCATGGGCAAAGCAGTGCCCAGTCCAGCGTGGAACAGATTAAAGAAACCGGTGAAGCACTGGAGAGTATTACTCAGGCCGTGATTGATATTGCTGAAATGAATTCAGATATCAGTCGTACTGCTAACGCCTATAGTGGTTCTGCTGAGGAAGTGGTTACTCAGATGAGGTCATTACAATTGATGGTTTCTGAAACGCAACAGGATGCCAGTGCAGCTGAGCAAGCTTCGAAGTCCCTGTTTGAAGCGATTACAGGGCTACAGGATAGAGTGCAGCGTTATCGTGTTTCCTGATTGACTCCCCCATAAGTCGTACTGGGCTAGGAAGCGATCAGGTGGACGTTTACAATGATCTTTCAAGAACAAAAGCATACCTACTACCAGCTTAAGCGGAAGATACTATGGATTGTCTGTTTTGTAAGTTAGTTGCCCGGGATATACCTGCTGATATCGTCTTTGAAGATGACGATGTTATTGCTTTTCGTGATATTGCCCCCCAGGCTCCCACTCATATTCTGATTATTCCCAAACGTCATATTTCTACACTGAACGATCTGAGTGAAGAGGATTGCGCTCTGGTTGGTCGCCTTCAGTTTACCGCTCAGAAGATTGCTAAAGAAATAGGCATTGCAGATGACGGTTACCGGGTAGTCATGAACTGTAATGAAGATGGTGGGCAAACCGTTTACCATATTCATATGCACCTTTTGGGAGGCAGGGAGATGTCTTGGCCTCCGGGTTAAGTTACTGCCAAACGGGTGTCGTAAGACACCCGTTTTTTGTTGGATGAAATAGGTTGTAAAATTCTGATTTGACTCATGCGTCATATTAGAGCGTCTATTTGTACTGATAATCAGTAAAACGTCATATTCAGTAGGGATACTGAACATAGGTGGGGTAGCCTGTCAGGTTTCAGTATTGGTGGAGGAGAGAAACATTATGGATCAGGTAATTCGTGAAATTCTGGTGCCCGGTGCGCCCAGGGTAGAAGACCATCATCATGAACAGCTTAATGCTTTTTTAGAGCAGGCTAAGGCCTATGAGCCGATCATTACTGCTGTTGTGCATCCCGCTGATGCGAATAGTCTTCTTGGGGCGATTGAGGCTGCAGAGGAGGGATTGATTATTCCTCATCTGGTGGGGCCTGAAGCCAGGATTCGAGCTGTGGCACAGGAGTGTGGTGTTGATCTGAGCAAATACACGATTGTACCAACTGCCCATAGTCATGAGTCCGCTGAGCTTGCGGCGGAAATGGCTGGTAAGGGGGAGGTACAGGCTTTAATGAAAGGCAGCTTGGGTTCTTCTGAGCTACTGGCGGCAATTATTAATAAGAAGGCAGGTTTGCGCACTGAATTCCGCCTGAGTCATGTTTTTGTGATGGATGTTCCCAGTTATCACAAAACACTGATAGTGACGGATGCGGCGATTAATGTTTACCCTGACCTGATGACCAAGAAGGATATCGCTCAGAATGCGATTAATTGCGCTCATGCTTTAGGGATTGAGCGGCCTAAGGTTGCTATTCTGGCAGCCGTTGAGAAAGTGAAGCCTGGTATGCAGAGTACGCTGGATGCGGCGGCACTCTGTAAAATGTCTGACCGCAAGCAGATCACTGGCGGGCTTCTGGATGGTCCTTTGGCATTCGATAATGCAATCTCTAAGGAGGCGGCGTTGGATAAGGGGCTTGATTCGGATGTCAGTGGTGATGTTGATATCCTTTTAGTACCAGATCTTGAGGCGGGTAATATTCTGGCGAAACAACTGCAATATCTGGCTGGAGCTAAGTCAGCAGGTATTGTACTGGGTGCCAAAGTTCCCGTGATACTGACCAGTCGGGCAGCTAAACCACTGGAGCGTTTAAGCTCCTGTGCAGTAGCATCTTTGGTTGCTCATAAGCAGGGACTCACTCTTTAAAAGGGTGCTGATTGTCAGTGATAAACGGAATATAAAAAATGAATTCTATCTTGATTGTGAATGCGGGTTCATCAAGCCTGAAGTGCTCTATTTTTGATGAAGACGCCGGAGACGTTCGTCAGCATTTTCGGGTGAAAGTTGCTAATTTAGCAGGCCCGGCTCATCTTGAAATCTATGATCATAGCGAGAAAACTGACGGCATTCTGGTGGATAAGATGGATCTTTCCGCAGAAGAGCTGGATGTCGCTCATAGTCAGGCGCACCACCAGGCACTTTCAGTGGTGATAAACTGGTTAGATCGCAATACTAAGTTTAAAGTGACTCAGGTGGGTCACCGTGTTGTACATGGTGGGGATTATTATTCTGAACCCGTTGTAATTACGGATGAGGTGCTTGATAAGCTTGAGACCCTGATTCCTCTGGCCCCCCTGCACCAACCCTATAATCTGAAGCTGATTCGGGTATGTCAGGATTTGCTGCCAGGTTTGCCTCAGGTTGCCTGCTTTGATACCGCGTTCCACAGCACAATTCCCGACGTTGCCCGAAATTTTGCTATTCCACGCACGCTGACCCGGGAAGGGGTTCGACGCTATGGCTTCCATGGTCTTTCCTATCAGTATATCCATAATAAACTGGCACAACTGGATAGTGATCTTGCTCAAGGCCGGTTGGTTGTTGCTCATCTCGGAGCCGGTGCCAGTATGTGCGCTATCGAGAGCGGGGAAAGTCTGGCTTCAACCATGGGGTTTACTGCGCTTGATGGCCTTCCGATGGGAAGCCGCTGTGGTCAGATTGACCCTGGTGTGCTGCTTTATCTGATGCGTGAGCATAAAATGGATGTGGATGCTATCGAGAGCTTGCTTTATAAAAAAAGCGGCTGGCAAGGAGTATCAGGCATCAGTAGCGATATGCTGACTTTGCATCAAAATGGATCTATGCACGCCTTGGAAGCGATTGATATGTTTGTATATCGAATTGCTCGCGAAACAGGCTCTCTTGTTGCTGCAATGGGAGGTATTGACTCCTTCATCTTTACCGGTGGTGTCGGTGAGAATGATGCAGAGGTGCGTGCTTTAGTGGCTCATCAGAATGAGTGGTTAGGTATGAAGCTGGACTCTGAGCGTAACAAGGCTAATGAATACCTGATCAGTGCAGATGATAGCAAAGTAAAGGTGTTTGCTATACCAACGAATGAAGAATTGATGATTGCACGGCACACGTCGCGTTTATTGCGGTAATCAGTCTGTAAAGGCTGTTGATACCGGTTGTTGATAGATCTTAATAGGCATACAAGGCACTCACTTGTATGCCTTTTCTATTTGAGTGATCAGTTTCTTTCGGATATACCCCATCTGGAATTCTTTTTGACTTACCTCATTAGCCTTTAAAAAGGGCGCATAAAGCCATAGCCGAATGGGCGGGCATTCGCTAACATGCTCTCCAGATACAGGTGAGGTTTTACCCATGCAAAATATTCGTCAACATACTCCTTTGGACAGAATCCTGATCGGTGCTGATACTGTTCTGAAAACATTGATTCCCGGTGCTGCTGAGCCTTACCGCCCGAATCCGGCACGAGCCGAAGCCGAACAGGAGATGACGCCTGTTGAGCGGAAACATGCTGCAGGGCTAATGCGTATTAACCATACGGGTGAGGTTTGTGCCCAGGCGCTTTACCAAGGGCAGTCAGTGACAGCTAAACTACCGGAAGTGCGTGAGCAGATGGAAGAGGCTGCCCGTGAAGAGATTGATCATTTGGCCTGGTGTGAGCAGCGCATACGCCAACTAGGTAGTCGTCCTAGTTTATTGAACCCTGTATTTTATGGGCTGTCGTTTGGTATTGGTGCCGTAGCGGGAGCTGCAGGTGATAAGTACAGCCTTGGGTTTGTTGCGGCAACTGAGCAGCAGGTGTGTAAACATCTTGAATCCCATCTGCAGGAGCTGCCTTCAGCTGATCAGAAAAGCCGGGTTATTCTGGAGCAGATGTACATTGATGAAGAACAACATGCAGACCAGGCTCTGAATGCTGGGGGAGTGCGTTTTCCTGTTCCGGTTAAGATGGCGATGAAGCTGATGTCAAAGGTGATGACGAAATCGGTCTATCGTATTTAGCAGGTCTCTGATGCTTTTTTCAGATTAGAGCTCTAACAGTAAGGCAAGAGGTTGCTAATGACTGATTCAAGTCTGGCGACTCCTGCAACCCTGGCATCATGGCTACAGGGACGTGGTGCTGATTTCTCAGGAGAAATGTGATGTCAGTTTCGCTAAATAAGTCAGTATCCAGTAGCATAACTGCGTTCTTAACCGCTTATGCTTCACTATCGTTACGTCACCATGTCATGGTTGGCTGTGTTTTTCTGATTATCTTGGCAGTGGTGAAAGCGCTTATCGGTTTCAGTCAGCCAGAAGGGATCTGGTGGCAGGCTCTGAGTACGATTAATCTGTTCGTCGTGATCAGTACGCTGATGTATGGTGCGATCTTCTTCTCTCAGGTTATGGCCAGTATTGCTGGTAGGGTGGCTGAAATTCTTTTTCCCGGAAAGAAGGCAATGGCAACAGGCTGTGTTATCGGTGTTGTTTTGTCAGGGTTGATGATTGCGGTATTGGCACCTTATGTCCTTGATCTTATATGGCGGGCCTGACCTAAGATCAAAATGACTCCTTCTTGACAAGATTCTTATATGGCGTTGTTATGCCATTGTTAAACTAAAGCGTTCCCCTCTGCTATATACAATGGTAATAGCTGTATTTGGGGTATCAGAGAGGGGAACGCTGGCTGTGTTTACTCAATATTTCGAGAGTAAAATATTTCCAGCATCTCTTTACGCAGACGGGCTTCGATATCGGCTGCCTCCTCAAAGGTCAGCTTGTTTTTATCGATACCAAACAGATAGTTGTCGAGAGCAAAGTCTTTGAGCAACATCTTGGTATGGAACATATTTTCCTGGTAAACGTTCACATCAATCATCTGGTATGCATTTTTAGTATCTTCAGATAGATAGTCCTGGATCGAAGTGATCGGGTGGTCAATGAATAGCTTCCGGCCGGATTCATCACGGGTGAACCCCCGAACACGATAGTCCATGGTGACAATATCAGAGTCAAAGCTATGGATCAGATAGTTCAGGGCTTTCAGTGGTGAAATCATACCGCAGGTGGATACATCAATATCCAGGCGAAAGGTGCTGATACCGCCGTCTGGGTGGCTTTCCGGGTAGGTGTGAACGGTTACATGGCTTTTATCAAGATGTGCGACAACGGTTTCTGGTAATGGCCCCGGGCCGACTTCATTTTCTGATTCATCTGTCAACTCATGCTCAGCAATTAAAACAGTAACACTGGCGCCGTGAGGGTCATAATCCTGACGGGCGATATTAAGTATATGGGCACCAATAATATTGGTTACATCCTTCAGGATCTGTGTCAGGCGCTCAGCATTATAAAGTTCATCAATATAGTCGATATACTCTTCACGTTGCTGTTCTGTTTTGGCATAGCAGATGTCATAGATGTTAAAGCTCAGGGAACTGGTAAGGTTATTAAACCCATGAAGCCTAATATTGTCCTTCATGCCCGAGACCTCGCATTGTGCAAATTCGTTAAGTACCCACTAACCCGAGAGCTAGCCATTTTTGAAAGGCGCGTATTATGCCTATAAAAAATGCCTATTGCACAAAAAAATGCCCTTTAATATACAAATATGTCAGGGCAGTTTTCACAGACTTTTTATAGCTCAATAATTTCGTAATCGTGGCTGATTTCAACTCCACCTGCAGCCAGCATGATAGAAGCCGAGCAGTATTTTTCAGCGGATAATTCAACGGCACGTTTTACATGGGCTTCTTTAATACCACGGCCCTTTATAACGAAGTGAAGGTGAATTTTGGTAAAGAGCGCCGGAACCGCATCCGCTCGCTCTGCTTCAATTTCAACATGGCAGTCACTAATATCCTGTCGAGATTTTTGCATAATACCGATAACATCGAACGAGCTGCAGGAACCAAGACCCATCAGGAGTAGCTCCATTGGACGAGGGCCTGTGTTACGCCCACCTTTTTCCGGTGGTCCATCAACGACAATAGCGTGGCCTGAACCGGATTCCGCCAGAAATTGAACGCCATCTGTCCATTTTACGACTGCTTTCATGCTGTTGTTTTCTCCTGCTTACGGTTTAACATTTTAGGTAAACGTTGACGGGCAATATCGCTGATCTATCCGGGGGGCGCAAGTTTTACCGTTAAAAAAGCATACTAGTACAGCTTTATTGGAAATGGCTTTTGTTGTTTCAGGAAAGATCGGGTATTGTCATGCTCCATAATTATATATATGCAAGAAAAAAAGGGTTTTTGCTATGCTACCTGCCATAAAAAAGGAGATTTCAGGCCTAAGTGACTTTTTGGTGATCAGTCACAGAAGAAGTTTCGCTAAACGCTCAACATTGATCTCAGCAGGGGATGAGAGTAATTCTCTCTTCTATCTGATTAAGGGCTCTGTCACTGTATCGATTGAAGATGAAGATGGTCATGAGATGGTGGTTGCCTATCTTAATGAGGGGTCTTTTTTTGGTGAAATGGGACTTTTCGATGAGATCAGCCGCCGCAGTGCCTGGGTTAAGGCAAAGACTGATGTTGAAGTTGCAGAGGTTAGCTATAGCCGTTTTAACGAACTGACAAAAACAGATCCGAGCTTGTTGTATGTGCTGGGTAATCAGGTTGCTGTCCGTTTACGCAATACGACCCGTAAAGTCGGAGATCTGGCTTTTATGGATGTTACTGGTCGGGTTGCCCGCACACTGCTGGATCTATGCAAGGAGCCGGATGCAATGACGCACCCGGATGGCATGCAGATTAAAGTAACCCGTCAGGAGATTGCCCGCATTGTGGGCTGCTCACGTGAGATGGTAGGGCGTGTGCTCAAAGATCTTGAAGAAAAGGGGTTGGTAACGGCAAGTGGTAAGACAATGGTAGTGTACGGGACTCGGTGAGGCGTATCCTGACTGTATAAAAGCTACCAGGGCGCTATCTGCTATAAGAACCTTTACGTGGTGGCTTAGCTACCTAAGGGTAGTTTTTGCACCTGAAGCAGCTGAGAGCAATTTTCAGCGCTAACCGGGCGACTGAAGTAGTAGCCCTGGAAGTGTTTGCAGCCCAACCGGGCGAGTAAGTCCATAATAGCTGCATCCTCAACGCCTTCCGCAATGATATCCATCTTTAGGTGGGTCGCCATGGCTATAATGGTTTCTGTAATTGCCCGGTCGTTAGCATCTGTGAGCAAATCCATGACAAAGGATTTATCAATTTTAAGCTGGTTAATCGGCATCTGCTTAAGATATTTCAGTGAGGAGTAACCTGTACCAAAGTCATCAATAGAAAGTGCGATCCCCATGGCGCGAATGGCATTCATACGGATAATAATAGCATCCATATTTTTCACCAGTAGGCTTTCGGTTAACTCAAGTTCCAGTTTGTTTGGGTCAACTCCTGTGCTTTTAATGACTTCAGAAAGTATATTAAGGAACTGAGGGTGGTCGAACTGCTTAGCACTGATATTAACGGCCATGCGGAAATGAGGTGGACATAATTTCTGCTCCTGCCATTGAGCTAGCTGTGAGCAAGCTTGCTGCAGTACCCAGCGCCCTATAGAGATAATAAGACCGGTTTCTTCTGCCAGTCCTATAAATTGATCCGGGGGGACAAAGCCTTGCTCCGGGTGTTGCCAACGGATTAATGCTTCAGTACCGATAATGCTGAAATTATGGTCAACCTGGGGCTGGTAATGAAGGTAAAATTCGTTGTGCTCCAGTGCTGTATGCAGCGCTCGCTCCATCGCAAGGTGCTGATCAGCTAACAGTTGCATGCTGGGCCTGTAGAAGTGGAAGGTGTTTTTCCCATTGGACTTCGCTCGGTAAAGAGCGGTATCTGCCTGCTTCACAATATTTTTGATATCGTTATCATCATCCGGGAACAGGCGGATGCCGATACTGGCTGATATATGCAAAATATGCTGATCGATATGGAAGGGTTTTTCCATTGCGCTCAGGATGCGATTGGTTATAGCCTGAGCACTAAGGGCTGCGGGTTCCTGCTGTTCTGCTAATTCCGGAAGAACCACAACAAATTCATCGCCCCCTAGTCTCGCGACTGTATCTTCTTCCCGCATCATCTCCTCTAGCCGGGAGGCAACGATAATAAGAAGTTTATCGCCAATATCATGCCCCAGTGAGTCATTGATATTCTTAAAGCGATCCAGGTCAATAAAGAGCAGAGCACTGTACATATTGTGCTGCAGACTTTTAGCTTGCACCTGATGCAGCCGGTCGAGAAAGTGACTGCGATTAGGCAGACTAGTCAGAGAATCAAAGTAAGCCAAATGATGGATACGAGCTTCCTGCTCTTTGCGTAAGGATATATCCCGCGATAGTGTCAGAATATAGGTTTTTCCATTCAGGTTAATGCGGCGGGCTTTGATTTCAACAGGGATCAGATAGCCCTCCAGGCTTTTAAGCTCACCTTCCAGGTAGGCCTCCTGAGTATCCGATTCTGAGCTTAGTGTTGCCAGAAGCTGAGGAAGCTGCTCTTCACTGAACAGTTTTCTCAAATTACTGCCGAGCAGATCTTCTTTATCAAACCCCAGAGCCTCTAGGGCATTATGGTTAGCATCATAAATGCGTAAGTCAGCTTCGCATATAATCAGCATATCACCGATACTGTTCATTACATCCCGGTTGAACTGTTCACTACTTCTTAGAGCTTCTTCTGCTTGATTGCGCGAACTCCAGAGCTCATTAAAGCTGTCTACAAGAAAGCCCAGCTCATCGTCGGCATGCCCTTTCAATCTGGGTATTTCTTGGTCAGCATGATGTTTTTTACTGAGCAGTATCAGACTGTCAGACAAGCGTGTCAGTGGACGGCTGATGAGTATGTGGAACACAAAGAACAAGCAGATGGCCAGAAGTACATTACGCAGAAAGCCGGTTAATAGAATCACAACCCCTCTGTCGAAGATGTCATGGCTTAATGCTTCAGGGTCTGTTTCTACGATCAGGGTGCCGATGGGCATCTCTTCAAAAACGGTGAGCAGAGGGACGGCATAGGAACGGCGGTCTTCCTCCATAATTTGAGATATAACACCATTATCATAGGTTGGTGTATCTGAGGTCGCTAATACACTATTGTCATCCAGGCGAATCTGAGCGAAGTGTATATAGGCATGATTGATCAGGCCTTTTACAACCCGTTCAGCCAGGTCTTTATCAATGTTATAGGCAGCCTGTACAGCAGACTCCTCTACCAGATAAATCACCTGCTGAACTTTGTTCTTCATGCTTTCACGGCTATGGCTGATATCGATCGCAATTTGAATACTACTAAATACCAGACCCAGTAACAGGGCAACAATGACAGTAAATTTAGCCTGTCTGTATGAAAGCCGTTTGTGTAGTGCTGATTTTTTCAAATCAAACGTCCGTTATTGCATGGAATCTGCAAGGCTTGTAACTCGTAATTTAGAGTGGGTTGATTCAGGTGAACGAGTATGTCAAAGGTGTATGTCAGTATGCGAAACCGCGACACAACAGGCAAGCAGTTTATACTTTTACAGCTGTGCTTCGTTACTGGAAGCTTATGAAGGCTGTATGACGGTGCGATGACAGACCGGGTATCAGGTGTTGAGGGAGCGATATTTGGGTGAATATCAGCTGCACAGCAGCTGGAGACAAACCAATAGGCAAGTTATGCCCAATGGAGTTCTCTCCAACTAACCAGCCTTAAGAGTGTGGCAACGAGGAACCAGCAAAATTAAAAGCTATCTTAATTGGTTAAGGTGGCCTTGTTATTGTCTGGATTAGGTTACGGATATATTCGTCAATACGTTTCCATTTCTTCAACCAGTTTACTGACTCGGGTTCCTGCCACGCCAGCCACTATCTTTTCTAAATCCTCTAATGATCCAATCGCTGCGACCTTACCTGTCTTCTCGGCAAATTGACACGCGGCGCTGACTTTAGGGCCCATGGAACCCGCGGCAAATTCATATTCTGCTAAATTACTTGGATTAACACATTTAATCCCTC
The DNA here is from genome assembly GCA_048268485.1 of Oceanospirillum sp. GTDB lineage: Bacteria > Pseudomonadota > Gammaproteobacteria > Pseudomonadales > Halomonadaceae > Oceanospirillum. The sequence goes on along the minus strand of JBLWVL010000002.1, from coordinate 40,148 downwards.
GTTGCTCATGCCTGTTCCAATCAAGAAACACAGCCTCAGCATCCGTGGCCATAATATATAAATCTGCACCTAATTCACGTGCTAGTAATTCAGTGGACAAATCTTTATCTATCACCGCCTCGACGCCCTGAAGCCGACTATCGGCATCGTACATAGTCGGTATTCCGCCACCGCCACTGGCAATCACTATGGTATTTTTTTCTAATAACCAGCGAATCGGACGAATCTCAAAAATACGTTTTGGTAAAGGAGAAGGCACAACACGACGCCACTTATCACCATCAGGTTTTATGCTCCAGTGATTGTCTTTGGCTAATTTTTTGGCTTCTGCTTCCTCATAAACAGGACCGATGAATTTAGTTGGATTGCTAAAAGCAGGATCTTTGGAGTCAACTTCAATCATAGTCAACAGGGTTGCTAAAGGCCGTTCGAGTGGCACCAAATTACCCATTTCTTGTTCTATCATATATCCAATCATCCCCTCGGTTTCTGCACCGAGGACATCAAGAGGATACAATTCATCCGGCTTATAAGCGTTGCCCTGTAGAGCTAATAAACCGACTTGAGGTCCATTGCCGTGGGTAATAATCAGTTCATTATTGGCAGCGATTTTTGCCAATGCCTGCGCTGCGATTTTAATATTATCTCGCTGCGTTTCCGCAGTTAATGACTCGCCACGCTTGAGTAAGGCGTTACCACCCAATGCGACTACGATTCTCATATTAACGCTCCTGTTTAATTACCAAGCGTTGCTACAAGCATCGCTTTAATCGTATGCAAGCGATTCTCTGCCTGATCAAACTGAATGCCAGCAACAGACTCAAACACGTCTTCAGACACTTCCATTTCAGTAATACCAAATTTTTGAAAGATTTCTTCACCTACATCCGTATCGCGGTTATGAAAAGCAGGTAGGCAATGCATAAATTTAGTAGCACTATTGCCTGTTGCCTCCATTAATTTACTGTCTACTCGGTAAGGCGTTAGCAGTTTGATTCGCTCTTCCCAAACAGAATCTGGCTCTCCCATAGAAACCCAAACGTCTGTGTGAATAAAATCACACCCTTTAACCGCTTCTTTAGGGTCTTCTGTAATGGTGAGCTTTGCGCCGTAACGTTTTTCTAACTCGCGGGCTGGCTTTAAAAACGCTTCGCTTGGCCATAATGATTTAGGAGCGGCAATACGCACATCCATTCCCATTAAACAACCTGCGATCATCAATGAATGACCCATATTTGAATGAGCATCACCCACAAAGGCGTAACTGATTTCACTTAGTGCTTTACCACTGTTCTCTCGCATGGTTAACAAATCAGCCAGCATTTGAGTTGGATGGAATTCATCCGTCAATCCGTTGTATACAGGTACGCCAGCGTATTTAGCTAGCTCTTCAACAATTTCTTGGCCAAAACCTCTATATTCAATTGCATCAAACATACGGCCCAGTACACGGGCCGTATCTTTCATGGACTCTTTTTTACCGATTTGTGAACCTGATGGTCCTAAATAAGTCACCTGTGCGCCTTGATCAAAAGAAGCCACTTCAAATGCACACATAGTACGAGTCGAGGATTTTTCAAAGATCAAACAAATATTTTTACCTTTTAACTCCTGTTGCTCCATTCCGGTATATTTTGCGCGCTTGAGATCTCGAGCTAGATCTAATAAAAAAGTCACATCACGTTGAGTAAAATCTAATAGCTTAATAAAATTTCTATTGCGTAAATTAAATGCCATCTGTAAATTCCTTGAATAAATCAACTGAATAATAGTGATAAAATTCAGTTGATTAAAATAATTTCTATATGGGTGAAATTAATATTTGGCCTTTAATATTCAACAGGATCACGCCAGACCGGACATGTCATACAATGACCGCCACCGCGTCCTCGACCTAATTCAGAACCACTAACGGTAATAACTTCTACACCTGCTTTACGTAACAAAGTATTGGTGTATGTATTACGGTCATAAGCAACAACAACACCTGGTTCTAATGCCACTACATTGTTACCGTCATCCCATTGTTCTCGTTCTTTTTGATAACTATCACCGCCAGTTTGCACGACATTAAGTTTTTTAATGCCTAAACATTCTGCTGCGACATCAAACAGGTGTTTCTTTTCTTTACGGAAGTCAATTTTATCAGCGTTATCACTCGGTCTTAGGCTATAACATTCAATTTCATCACAGACATCAGTAAAAGCAGTAACGACATCTCGATCGCAGTGACTAAACACCGTATCCAAATGCATGGCTGCACGTGATCGTGGCATTTGACAGGCAACCACTCGAGTAGCCGCACCTTCTTCAAATAATTTTTTAGCAATTTGCCCAACGGCTTGAGGTGAAGTGCGCTCCCCCATTCCTATCAATACACTACCATTGCCCCACGCCATAACATCTCCGCCTTCAGCAGTTGCTGGGCCATGGTCTTGGTCTGGATCACCCCACCAAATTTTAAAATCACCATTATTAAACGCCGGAGCAAAAGCTGGGTGAAATTTATAAATTGCAGTGACTAATAATGTTTCTGGTTTACGAGCTGGCCAATACATAGGGTTAACCGTCACCCCATTATAAATCCAGCTACTGTTATCGCGAGTAAACTGCGTATTAGGCAATGGAGGGATAACAAAACCATCATTTCCAAGGTAATTACCAAACATGCCGTGAGGCTTAAATGGTAATTCATGCGATGCAATACCACCGATTAAATACATAGCCAATTGCTCGGCAGGCATACCATTAAGCCAACTGTGTAACTCGTTCAGCATACCTACACCGACTTGGTTTTCATTAATGCGCCGATTTAGAATCCAAGCTCTAGCCTCTTTGTTCTGCACTGTTTCTTTTAATAACTGACCAAACTCAAGTACCTGTACTCCTCGACTTTCCATTTTCATGCAAAAGTCTATATGGTCTGTGCGAGCCTGCTGTACCCATAATACATCGTCATATAATAATTCAGCTGCGTTACCTGGTGTCAGGCGTGAGTGGGCAAGACCTGGCTGACATACGATGACTTTACGCAATTTTCCTACTTCAGAGTGAACGCCAAACTCAATCATTTTCGTGTCCTTATGATGTAAAAAAGCCTCATTGCTATGCAAAATATAAATAAAAAGAGGCTAATAAATTATGATCAAAACATTGTTTATGCAATGAATGCCGCAACACTAAGAGAACCCATAATAATCAGGCAAATAATTAACAATAACGGCCAAACAAAACGTAACCATCTTTCATATGGAACTTTAGCAATAGCCAGCCCACCCATTACCACAGCAAAAGTGGGGTTAAATAAGTTCACTAAACCATTAGCAGACTGAAAGGCCGTTACGACTAATTCTCGACCCACACCAGAAAAATCGGCTAATGGCGCCATAATCGGCATACTCAATACAGCCAATCCGGATGAAGAAGGCACAAAAAATGACATGATAATTTCAATACCAAACATCGCATTAATAAAAATTATTGACGATAATCCACTTAGTTTTTCTTCACCTAGGTGCAAAATAGTATCTGTCATATTACCGGCATCCATGACCACAACGATGCCGCGTGCAATACCGATAATAATAGCGACACCTAATAGATCTCGAGCGCCATTAATAAAGACTTCAGTAAAACTTTTTTCTCCCATTCGAGTCACAAAACCGATTAAAATAGAAGATGCAATAAAGAGTGCCCCCATTTTAGCCATCCACCAACCTTGGCTTGATACTCCCCAAATCATGACGGCAAAAGTTAAGGCAAAAATCACCAACACAATTTTATGAGGAATCGTTAAGATCGACTCATCATCAACATGAATTTCTTTACTGAATTGCGCTTCAATTTCATTTCTATGATCGGCAACAATAGAGAGAGAGGGATCTTTATTAATTTTTTCGGCATAGCGCATCACATAAATAACACATGCCAACCAGCCACTAACCAGGATGAAAAGTCGTAAGCCAATACCTTGCGTAAAAGGAATGTCTGCTGCATTGGCGGCGATAACGGTTGCAAATGGATTAATGGTAGAGCCAAGACAACCAATCCCAGCCCCTAAAAGAATGACAGCCGCTGCCACTAAAGAGTCATAACCCGCTGCGATCATAATAGGAATAAGCAAAGCATAAAAAGCTAATGATTCTTCTGCCATGCCATAGGTACTACCACCCAGCGCAAATAACGCCATTAAAATGGGAATCATCCATTTTTCATGACCTTTAAATTTCACCATTGCTCGTGAGATACCGGTATCAATAGCCCCAGTATTTGTTACCACACCTAAGAAGCCACCAATAATCAATACGAACAAAGCCACATCAATCGCCGCTGCTTCGTAACTGTCTGGATCATAAAAACCAGCAATCGGTGCAAGAAGTACATCAACTGCTCCTTGAGGGTTGGCCTCAACTTGCTGATATGTCCCCGGAACAGGCACTTCTTTTCCCAAGGTCACGCTTTCAACTCGGTCATATTTCCCCGCAGGTACAATCCAAGTACCTGCGGCAACTAAAGCAATTAATAAAAAAAGTATGGTATAAGCAGTTGGAAATTTAAAAGTCATTGTTAACGTCCTTTCCCAATAAGGTGCTTTTATTTTCAGTATTTAATCTTGTTTAAAGAGTCAATCTGAAAACATCAATAAATAAGAGCATAAATACGCCTATTTATCAGAATAGATAATCACTGGCAGCTATAAATATCCTTTTTCCATTATTAGATGTTTCAATGAAATTAAGCATTGTCTCAAGTCAGTAAATAATCATTACGCCATTTATTTTTTTTCTAAGCTAGATGGAAAAGGCAGATATATTGATCGTAAAATATGGTATAAGTGCTGAGAAATTAATGAAAAATTCTTGTCTCGCAGTAGAAATCACTATTGTGAATCGGCGAGTATTCGTCCTGCGAGGGGAGGGGCTTGCGGTGGCACGTCTCTCAGCAAAAGCAAGCTGGCCAGTAGGTGTGGCTTTGCTTGTTCCTTTTAGAGTAACCCTCAAGACTGTGCGTCTTATGGTGCAGCACGTTGAAATGGATCAATAGGCATCTTATTAGCCACGGTCATGTTAGAAGGTGCCGAATTAATTATCGATGCTTTCTTGGTGCGGGATTAAGACGTGCTTTAGAAGGTGTAGCGGCCCAAGGATGAACCGCAGTGGGGGTAGATTGCAGTTAAAATAACATCGCATTATCTGTCTATACGATCACTCTCACCAACATTATGGCCAAGCCTGTTACGACTCAACAAGGGTCAGGCAAAAAAATCAGCTAATGTTTCACCTGGGTTTTCCGTGCGCATAAAGGCCTCGCCTACCAGAAAGCTATTAACGTTATGCTCGCGCATTGCATCGACATCTGCTTTTTTCAGAATGCCGCTTTCAGTGACAACAATACGATCCTCAGGGATTTTCTCCAGTAGATCAAAGGTGGTCTGAAGACTAACATCAAAGGTGTGAAGGTTCCGGTTGTTAATGCCGATCAGTCGGTTGGGGAGTTTTAGCGCGCGCATAAGCTCCTCCTCATCGTGAACCTCAATCAGCACATCCATATCCAGTTCATGGGCCAGGAGGTTAAGCTCCCGTAGGGTGTCATCATCCAGGCAGGCGGCGATCAGCAGAATGCAGTCAGCACCGATTGCGCGCGCTTCAAACACCTGATACGGATCGACAATAAAGTCTTTACGGATCACTGGCAGATCGCAGGCCGCACGACCCTCTTTCAGGTAGTCTTCATGGCCCTGAAAGAAATCACGATCGGTCAGAATTGAGAGGCAGCTGGCACCACCCTCTTCATAACTGATGGCAATATCTGCTGGTCGGAAATCTTCACGCAGTACTCCTTTGCTGGGAGATGCTTTTTTTATCTCGGCTATTACTGCTGAGCGGCCGGATTTCAGGCTTCGGGCCAGAGCGTCAGCAAAACCTCTCGGAGCATCTTTATTAGCAAAAGCCAGATCGCGCATTGCTTCGAGTGAGATGGATTGTTTACGCTCTTTGATCTCTTCCCATTTACGATCAACAATTTTTTTCAGAATAGTCGGGGTGTTCAAAGGAGGTCTCCTGAGATCGCTCTTGTATTTTTGAATGAGAGGGCAGAACCGCTGCCGAAAGTTATTAGCCTGAAAGTTACTGATCAGTAAACACACTGGTAAAGCTGGATAGCTCTTTCATTTTTTCACCGGCAAGGCCACTGGCTATTGCGTCCTGTGCCATAGCAACGCCCTCTTTCAGGTTGTCCGCTATATCTGCGGCATAAAGCGCTGCACCTGCGTTAAGAGCGATCATGTCAGCTGCCTTCTCTGCTGTCTCGGTACTTTGCTTACCCAGGGCATCGTTGATCAGGCTAAGAGAGTCTTCTGAACTTTTAATATCCAGGCCAACAAGACTTTGACTGGATAGACCTACATCTTCCGGCGTAACTTTATACTCAGTTACCTCACTATTTTTAAGCTCGGCCACGTGGGTGCTGGTGGCGAGAGAGAACTCATCTAAGCCATCTTTTGCGTGAACAATCAGAACATGTTTACTGCCAAGAGTTTTAAGCACTTCGGCCATCGGGCGGCAGAGTGTTTCGGTAAAGACGCCAATCACCTGATGTTTTACGCCAGCCGGATTGGTCATGGGGCCAAGCATATTAAACAGAGTGCGCATACCCAGCTCTTTACGCGGACCGATGGCATATTTCATGGCGCTATGATGATTAGGAGCAAACATAAAACCAACACCGACCTCGCTGATGGCCCGCCCGATCTGCTCAGGTTTCAGGTTCAGGTTAATACCTGCGGATTCCAGTAGATCAGAGCTGCCACTGGAGGAGGAGACAGAGCGATTGCCATGTTTGGCAACATGACCTCCGGCGGCGGCAATAACAAAAGCAGAGGCGGTGGATACATTAAACAGGTTTGAGCCATCACCGCCGGTACCGCAGGTATCCACAGCATTAGGGATGTCGAGTTTAACGGGCGTTGCCAGTTCACGCATAACCTCTACTGCGGCTGTAAGTTCTTCGATGCTTTCGCTTTTCATCCGTAGTGCGACGAGAAAGCCTCCGATCTGAGCATCGGTACACTGACCGGTCATGATCTGGCGCATGACATCCCGCATCTCGTCACGACTCAGGTCTAATTTCTCCACTACCTTGTTCAGGGCATCTTGAATATTCATGTTCCAGGGTCCTGTAATAGCGTGGCTTCTTTATGCGGTCAGCAATACTGATGACACTTAAATAAGCCGTGTTACTGTCAGCTTCACAGCAGCCTCTTCGGGCTGCTTTTGTCTATTAAAATAAAACGATTAACCCGGTGGCTCTTTTACAGCTTCTGATTCAGAAAGTTCTGCAGCATATCGTGACCGTGCTCGGTCAGAATGGATTCCGGGTGGAACTGTACACCTTCGATCGGCAGAGTTTTATGGCGTAAGCCCATAATCTCATCGGGAGTGCCATCCTTGTTATTCACCCAGGCAGTCACCTCCAGGCAATCCGGCAGGGTTGCACGTTCAACAACCAATGAGTGGTAGCGAGTGGCCTGAAAAGGATTATCCAGACCGGAAAAGACACCATCATTGATATGGTGAACAGGGGAGGTTTTACCGTGCATTACTTGGTTCGCGCGAATAACTTTGCCACCAAAGGCCTGGCCGATACTCTGATGACCCAGACAGATTCCGAGAATTGGCAGTTTTCCTGCGAAATGCTTGATCGCCGCCACGGATATACCTGCTTCATTCGGGGTGCAGGGCCCCGGTGAGATCACCAGATGGTCCGGATTTAATGCTTCAATCTGTTCGATGGTAATTTCGTCGTTACGGTACACCTGAACATCGGCGCCCAGCTCGGCAAAGTATTGCACGACGTTATAGGTGAAAGAGTCGTAGTTATCGATCATTAACAGCATGGTCTGTACCTGTATCCAGACTACCTATTGGTAGTCAGAATTATCTTAAGTCTTTGAATAAGTTGCTTTTAATATCAATCTTAAGGGCATTAAGAGCAATTTTGGCTGTTGGCTCCGGCCGTACCCCTGTAAGCTGGGTACTACTCAGGGTTGTCCAACCCTTTTTCTGCCATTGCAACAGCTTTAAAGATTGCCCGGCCTTTGTTCATGGTCTCTTTCCACTCTAAACGCGGTTCGGAGTCTGCTACGACACCAGCCCCTGCCTGAATGTGCAGTACCTGATCCTTGATCACTGCGGTACGGATCGCGATGGCCGTATCCATATTGCCATTCCAGGAGAGATAACCCACTGCACCGCCATAGACACCCCGCTTCACGGGTTCCATCTCGTCGATAATTTCCATGGCCCGGACTTTAGGTGCACCGCTTAACGTACCGGCTGGCAGAGTTGCTTTGAGTACATCCATGGCGCTCATGCCTTCTTTCAACTGGCCGGTGACGCTGGAAACGATATGCATCACATGGGAGTATCGCTCGATCACCATCTTATCGGTCAGCGTGACACTACCGGTTTGGGCGATCCGACCCACATCATTGCGGCCCAAATCGATCAGCATCAGGTGCTCCGCCAGTTCTTTTGGATCGGCCAGCAGCTCCTCTTCCAGAGCCTTATCTTCAATTTCTGTGGCTCCGCGTTTACGAGTGCCTGCAATAGGTCGAACCGTCACCAGGTTGTCTTCTACGCGCGCCAGGATTTCCGGTGAGGAGCCAACGACATGGAAGTCATCCAGGTTGAAGAAAAACATATAAGGTGATGGATTAAGGCAACGCAGGGCGCGGTACAGCTCCAGCGGTTGAGCTTCAAAAGGGGTCGACATGCGCTGAGAAATAACGCACTGCATAATGTCGCCGGCCAGTACGTACTCTTTGATTTTGCTGACCGCTTCTTTGAATTTGTCTTCGGTAAAACCGGATTTAAAATCGCTTTCCAGTGTTGTTCGACCGGTGCCGACACTATAGGAGGAAACGGCAAGTGAGCGCAGCTGGCGCTCTAATTCATTCAGGCGCTGGCGAGCTTTTTCCAGCGGACGCTTATGCTCTGTGTTGGCGTGAACAATCAGGTACAACTTGCCGCTCAGGTTGTCGAAAACAACGACCTCTTCTGAGATCAGCAGCAGAATATCCGGCACGTCGATGGGATCATTTTCCGGAATATTAATCAGGCGTTTTTCCACATAACGCACGGTGTCGTAACCGAAGTAACCCACAAGGCCGCCGGTAAACAGCGGCAGGTTATCCAATTCCGGCACGGAGAAGCGTTTCTGGAAATCTTCGATATAAGTCAGGGGGTCATCCTGGTGACTCTGTTCCAGAACCGCATTGCCATCAAACAGGGTGACTTCATGGCCGCGTACCTGCAGGCGACGCTGGCAGGGCAAACCAATAATGGAATAACGGCCCCATTTTTCTCCACCTTCAACGGATTCCAGCAGATAGCTGTAGGGTTGGTCTGCCAGTTTAAGATAGGTGCTTAATGGGGTATCCAGGTCGGCCAGTACTTCGCGTACCAAGGGAATACGGTTGTAGCCTGCTGCGGCCAGCTTTGAGAAGCGTTCCGGAGTCATGATTTTGTCTTCCTGTCACGGTATAAATGAAAAAATAAAACACAAGCTGTGATAAAGCTGAGGCATGATTGAGCTGAAAACAGACAACATTAACCACGCAATGTGAGCTTCACCATCGCCAGCGTTTTACCTCGCGCATTAATCCCAGTGATTTATCAGGAAACATATCTGATCCGTTTTAAAGTATTGAACAGTAAGAGTGTTTGATGCAGCTGATTGCCACGAGCACTTTTATTTATAACTAAACGCACTAACACTCTGATAATTTAAGTTTTCTTAGTGCTAAGGCGGTTAAGTTATACCAGCTCAGCTAATGAATCAACCACAAGATCAGCCCCACATTGGTCTACTGGTAATCCATGGTCATAACCGTATCGGACCGCAACGGTTTTAAAGCCTGCTTCTTGCCCTGCCGATATATCGGTAATTGAGTCTCCGATCATAAGGCTTCGGGTGGGCTCTGCTTTCAGTTGCTCTGCCGCGAACAGGAGTGGCAGGGGCGATGGTTTTTTCTCTTCAAGAGAATCACCGCCTAAAACCAGATCAAAATAGCTGCTCAGATTCAGTTGCTCAAGAATTTCCGGCACAAAGCGGTAAGGTTTATTAGTGATCAGTACCATGGGAATCTGTGCTTTTTTTGCGGCATTCAGTAGTTCAAAAACACCGGCATAGCAGCGGGTTTTTGCACCTTTATTGGCATCGTAGGCTGTTAAAAAGGTTGCATAGGCCTGCATAAACAGATCTGAGGTTTCGTCAATCTGGTCGGTCTTCAGGCCATCTGCCAGTGCCCGCTTGACCAGTACTATAGCGCCCTGACCGACCCAGCTGCGCACCTTGTCTTGACCTGCCCTAGGGTGATCCAGCTCGATAAGCATTTGATCAACCGCGTCAGCTAAATCCGGTACGGAATCGATCAGAGTGCCATCCAGATCAAAAGCGAGCAGCTGAATATCAGAGAGTAGAGGGTGCATATTAATGTGCCTATACGTAGTTTACGAATGGATAGTCATTTTTTTATTAACTTGCAGTTTTTTTTACCCCTGAACTGTCCAGTTCATATCTGAGGTCATGTTATGTTGATCTACGACTTTGGGGTGGGCATCAATGGCTTTCAGCTTTTGTTTTATTTTTTGTTGAACTGCTACCGGGTTGATGACTCTCGGAAATAATCTACTGTGCTTCAGAGGTTGCTCCAAATGCAGCACAATGCGCAGTTTTTTGGTTTTGAGAGCGCTGCGGGCAAACTGTTTCTCGTCTTTATTATTAGCATTACATTGTGCAGCGGTTAACCCTGCCAAGGTATCGCGTATCTTGGTAGCGATCTCATCACCCAAGTCGATAGGTTTGGTGCGCCTATGCTGACGATAATCTTTAATCTCCACCAGCCAGGTGGTATCGCCATCGATGGCGATTATATCGGTTGCTTTTGTTCCGCCAAAAGCGGCATTGAATTGGTTGCGGTAAAATGACCAGTCATCGTATTTGGTGGCCTGTATCTTATGGGGAAAGCTAAACGATAGGCGGTCTTCCGTGATAACAGTGCAATCCTCTGCCATGATTACTCACCTGCTTCCATGTAGCGCTGAGATTGGTTGAGCTCTTCATCAAGAAGTACCAAGGTTTGAATATCTTCGATACTATCCCCTTGCTCTACTTCAACACCTTTGTCACTGGCACAGAGAGAGAAATAACGTTGGGGAACCGCTTTAAAGGCTTTTTGTTCTGATAGAACTTCCAGTTCACGCAACAGGAACAGCGAATGAGTGGCGATAATCACCTGAATACCATTGGCGCACAGGTGCAAAACTACCTCTGCGACCAGCTTAATCAGCTTGGGGTTGAGGTTAGACTCCGGCTCATCCCAGAACAGAGTATCCCCTTCTGCAAGGCTGCCATTGGCTAACAGTTGCATCAGAGTGGCCAGTTTGCGAAGCCCCTCTGCCAATAGCGTCACTTCAAGGCGTTTTTTGCCCTTTGCGATATAGAAACGTCCGCCGTCCAGCTGTATCTCACCTCCGACGGTTTTTGATAACTCTGTTAGTAGTTTTTTTACTAAAGGTGGGCGTTCTTTCAGTGTGGGTATCGACAACTTGATTGCCAGATCGTAATAGGTTTCATCAAATGCCAGCGAATGCGTTTGATACAGTGCAATAAAGCCTTCAAAGAAAGAAAGCATCTCTTTACTGGGCAGATACACCGCACGTCCATAATTGGCGTTTGATGTTAATCGATCCTGCAGCTCTTCTATGACCACATTGCTTTCAGACCGGCTGGAGAATTGGAATCTCCAGTCGATTTCATCAGGCACTGGCTTGCCCGTTGTCTCATGGGGCATACGTACAGAAACGGTCGGAATTGTCCCTTCGACGCGAGCTGTAACCTGTGTTTTCTCTTTGCTGTTAGTCGAGCAGAGGTTGCCGATTTTTTCAGCTTTAAACAGGTTGCTCAGGAGTCCTGCTATCTGTTTTTCAACAGAGCCTTTGCTGATAAGGCTTTTATCTTTGACTTCGGAATGCCATAAGCCGCAGGCTAGGTAGCCCAGCTTTAACAGGTGGGTTTTACCTAAGCCATTTTCACCAACAATCAGGTTTAGCCCTGATGAAAACTCAAAACGGGCTTGGTCGAACAGGGTGAATTTTTTAAGATCTAAACGCTGCAGCATGAAATTTCCTTAAAACTCAAGTTCGCCAGCCCATTTTTGCTTTTGTAAAAAGAGGTTTTCTTATTTTTTAACTTGGGCCAGCTCGGCACGCATGGCGTCGATAGTGGCTTTGTAATCACCGGTGTTGAAGATGGCAGAGCCCGCTACAAAGGTGTCGGCACCGGCTTCGGCGATCTCGCGAATATTCTGGATACCCACGCCGCCGTCGATCTCAAGGCGGATGTCGTAGCCGCTCTCGTCGATGATTTTTCGTGCCTGACGCAGCTTATCTAATGTGCCGGGGATAAACTTCTGGCCGCCAAACCCTGGGTTGACCGACATTAGCAGTACTACGTCTACTTTATCCAGCACGTAGTCCAGGTAATGCAGAGGCGTAGCCGGGTTAAAGACCAGCCCGGATTTGCAGCCTCCATCGCGGATCATTGAGAGAGAGCGGTCAATATGGTCAGACGCTTCCGGGTGGAAGGTGATCCAGCTGGCGCCGGCATCAATAAAGTCACTGATCATGCGATCAACTGGAGAGACCATTAGGTGAACGTCAATCGGTGCGGTAACGCCGTGTTTGCGCAGGGCTTTACAGACCATAGGGCCGATGGTCAGATTTGGAACGTAGTGGTTGTCCATCACATCAAAGTGAACAACATCAGCACCGCTTGCCAGTACGTTATCCACTTCTTCGCCTAAACGGGCAAAGTCGGCGGACAAAATGGAAGGTGCGATTTTGAAATCAGACATCAGTTACTCTCATCGGTCTTAAATATTTGGGCCAGCCGGAAGGCTGAGGTTCAGGTGGTGTCATTTTAACGAAAGGTGACCATCAGTGCTATCAGCCAATCCTGGTGTATCCCGCGCGGTATCCTTTAATATTTATTCAATGTTGTATGTCGTGTCTTTTTGTTGCCTTGCTGGTGATGCGGGTTCTTAATCGTCAGGATGTTATTTATACTGCTGGTATCATCGTTGGCTGAAGACCCTGTTCTGTACACAGATTGAGTGTCTGATATTGCCAGCGTTACTGTTAGAGAATTATAGCGGAACAGGAAAAAGGCATGGTTCAATCGGGGTGGATAGGTCGCGTCTCTGAAAAGCTGGCAGGAATCGGGCTGATAAAGCCTGCTAAAGCTTTGCGTTACAGTCTATTGATGCTGGGGTTGGCATCTTTTGCTCTGAACCCTTTTGCTCATGCAGCAGAAGAGGAGCCTTTTGAGGGTGAAGATGCTCAGGAGGAGCCGGCAAAACCGAAGGAACCGCCAAAACCTTATGTGGTCCCGGATGCTGAGAAAACCCGTTTTGATGTATTGGCACAGCAAGCTGATCCAAGAGAGGTGTTGAAGCTGGCGGCGAACCAAGAAGAGTTTTTAGCACTCTATCGCCCAGAGAATACGCCAAAGGCTCATGGTGCTTTAGTTATTTTGCACATTGAGGATGGTCATCCTGACTGGCCAATGGTGGTTAACCCGGTCCGGACTCAGATGCCGGACTTTGGCTGGGCAACACTGTCCGTTGCGATTCCAAGCCCTGGTCCGGCGGAGATTCCTGAGAGAACACTGCCTGCTACCCAGATTTTGGTGGGGATACCTGAGGACGAGGAAGACGAGGAAGAGTTGTCCGATGCCGAGGGCGATCTCGACGAAGAGAGTGTGGCTGATGTTGTTGAACCGGAAACGGCACCTGATGAAGAGGGTGATGAGTTAGGTGATACGGAAGAAGGGGAGGGGGGTGTTAAGGCCGATTGGCCGCCCCCTAAGCCGACATTTTTGCCGGTTGAGGATAAAGGGCTGCTTGCTGATCGTATTGATGCCCGGATTCGCGCAGCGGTTTCACATTTGCAAGCCCAGGGGTATGAGCAGATTGTTTATGTAGGACATGGTGTGGGTGCAGTCTGGATTATGGATTATCTGAAAGATAATCCAGCACCACCGGAACAAGCGGTCGTTATGATTCAGCCTCATATGCCCCAGCGCAATATTGAGGTAGACCTGCCATCATTGTTGCTGACTCAACAAAGGCCGATACTGGATCTGTACTACGATGATAACCGCTTCGATAAGCTCTTTGCGGAAGAGCGTGCAAATTTTGCCCGCCGGTCGGGTAATCCATACTACCGACAGACCCGCTTGGGAGGGCTGGGGTTACAATCGGGTCAAACACAAGCGAAAGATCGCCGGGTTGTGCAGTCTCTGAGGGGGTGGTTGGATTACCTGTATCAGTTTGAAGGAGATGAACGGGATCCGACCGATTCATATATTAAAGGGCCAATTCGTTCGCTGTATGAGGAGCGAATGGAGCGCTCGCGCTATTGATTATCGTAAAGATTGACTGTCACAAAGCCTTACGGCTTTCTTTAATTCGCTGATAAGCTGACTGCAGCTGTTGAGATAGTTCTTTGGCTTGGATTTGTTCCTCTGGGCTGGCATTTCTGCCAGCCAGCTTGTCCGGATGCACCTTGGATATTTTTTGGCGAAAGGCTTTCTTCAGACTGGCGAGATCGGCGTCAGGTGATACCCCGATTAGCTGATAAGCGGCTGCAAGCTCTGCGCTGGGGGACAAGCTGTTGCTGAAGGTTTGATGTCTGTACTGGTATCTACGCTCGCTATTTTTATGGCTTTTTTTAGCATCTGCTTTATAGGTATGGCTACCGGTAAATGAAGTGTTATAGGACTGGCGCTGGCTTTCCTGCCAGGCCATTCGGTATTGTTGCCGAAGTGTTTGAAACTGCTCCGGTGATATTCCTGCATAAAAGGCGCTCATTCCAAGGGTTTCCACTCGTTGTATGTCTGCCTTGCCTTCGGCATAAAGAAGTTGAAACTGGTAGTGCAACCATTCTGCTTTTTTGCCCGTGCGATGTCTGAATCGCTTTTTGAACAGCTTAAAAAGGTGGTCAGGTGGGCTCTTCTGGTTTTTACCCCTGTTGAACGCAGTAATAGCGGCCAGGCGCTCGTCTCCTGATAGCGCCATTGAAGACATGATGTGTTCTGTGATGCTGATCTCTTGCTGTGAAACTTTGCCATTAGCTTTAGCCAGGTAGCCCAGCATCTGGAAGGTGATCTGAAAAAAAAGCTGTTCATCTTTGTTACGATAGCGTTTGCCATAGGGTGGCTGCTTGTTTCCATTGAAATATTTCGTCAGTTTTCTGTCCAGCAGATAGCCAAGCAGAAAACCTATGATCATTCCTTTCCACCCCCAGGTCAGCATTCCGGTCAGAAGGCCGGTGATTTTTAATGAGAGTGGAAACTGGTATCTCATGTTGTTTATTCCTTGTCCTTAAGGATTTTTTCTTCCAGCTCCTGCAGCCTTTCGGGGGTGCCGACATCCAGCCAGTAACCCTCGAAGTGCTCTCCGGTAATCAGTCCCCGTTCTGCCGCAGATCTCAGTATTGGCCCTAGGGCCAGTGGTGGAGGCTGCTGTTGGCTGGAGGGGATAAGCCCCGGAGCCAATAAGCTAATGCCACTAAATGTTAAAGGGATCATTGAGCTGACTTGAGGTGAGTCTTCAGTCTGTTTTGGGTGGACTCTGCCATCGCCTGCCAGTAAAAAGTCACCGTCAGGGTTATGTTTCGGATTGTGGGTCAGTATCAGATGGCCTGAGGAGTGAAGGGGTAGTTCAGATAGTTTACTGAAGTTGTAATCACACCAGATATCTCCATTGATCAGAAGAATAGGCTTATCGGGGTCAAGGTTTCCCTGTTCAAGTGCTTTCTGAATACCCCCTGCGGTTTCCAATGGGTGTTTTTCATGGGAGAGACTAATTGGAATCGGCCAGTCCCGGGAATGGATAAAGTCGTCTATCTGGCTGGCAAGGTAGCTGACGTTAATCAGAATAGAGTCAACGCCAGCATTAACCAGGCGTTCAATCTGGTACTCCAGCAAAGGCTTGCCTGCCACGGTAAGGAGAGGCTTAGGTGTATGGTCGGTCAGAGGGCGCATACGGCTGCCCAGCCCTGCAGCCAGAATCATCGCTTGCATGCTAGGTATTTTCCTTTGGCAGTCGTGTTTTGTGTTGTTTCTCGTTGAGTGCAGGCACAATACGATCAAGCAGCCATTGATGGAACCGGCTCAGATTCTGGTATTTACAGGTTGCCTCTAACAGGTGCTGAAGAGTGCGTGGTATATCATTTAAATAACCTGCTTTCCCATCCCGCAACCAAAGGCGGGAGAAAATACCCAGTACTTTGATGTGGCGTTGAGCGCCCATGAGGTCGAATTCTTGCCGGAATTGCTCCTCAGGGTAATTCTGAGGTAATAAACCTTCGGCTTTAACTTCTTGCAGATAAAGGTTTCGCCATTGGTCGACGGCGCTGGCCGGCCAGTGCAGATAACAGTCTTTTAACAGGGAGACCAGGTCGTAAGTGATTGGGCCCTGAACAGCATCCTGGAAATCGATAATACCGATATGATTTTCCTGTGTGAGCATCAGGTTTCGGGCGTGGTAATCCCGATGAACGGGGACCTGAGTTTGCTGTAGTGCGCTGTGACAGAGGTACTCAAAGGTATGATCCAGTAAACTAACTTCTTCATCACTGATTTCTAACGATAACCATTGTTTGCAGAACCACTCCTTAAACAGCTCCATCTCCTGCATCAGAAGTTTATGGTCGTAGTCCGGCAGTTCAGGTGTGGTGGTTTTTTGAATCGTTATTAGAGCCTCAAAAGTGCCTTTATAGAGAGGGTCTGCAGCCCGAGTGTCGTCGGTCAGGCTACTGAGTAGCTGGTTATCACCAAAATCTTCTAAAAGCAGAAAGCCCTGCTTCAGATCCTGGGCAATAATTTCAGGTACATGAACACCCTGTTGGAACCAATGTTGCGCAATACGGACAAATGAAGCGCAGTCTTCTTCCGGCGGAGGTGCGTCCATTACGATATATGAAGAGCTGGCTCTGCCGAATTGGTTTTCATTATTCTGAAATAGGCGGTAGTAGCAGCGGAAGCTGGCGTCACCAGCAATTTTCTCGAGCTCAGGCTGATTGATGCTGGTTACCTGGGTCAGCCATTGGCAAAGCTGAGTATATCGTGTGTTCATGGAGTCTCCTTATTGACATCGTATTATGTCAAATGCACTTGCCGCTGCCCATAGAATTGCTGGAAAAGAGAGAAGGCAGATTGACCCCGTTGGGCTATCAGCAGCAATCAAGTAAACTCCGCAAGCCGTGACTATTTAAACTCGCTATAATGTTTCGCCTTTAGTTTCATCCAAAAGCCCGTGCCGGAAACCAACTCTAAGTAAGGATCTTGTTTGAAATTGTCAGCGTCATTTTCAGATCTTGCCGTATGCTCTGCCTTTCTGTCAGGACAGCCTCTGATACCGGCAGTAAAAGGTTGTGTGTTTGTAGCGGCTATAGGTTTCTCCCTTTCGCCGTTGCAGGCGGCTGAGCCCGCCGATCAGCAAGGTTATTATCTGGACTGGGTGCCTTATCATCAGCTGACGGTTGAGCAGAGAAAGTCAACAAGAGGGATGTGCGAGGGGCTATATGTTCATCCGGATATTATCGACCAGCCTAACCATGAGATCACTGCCAGAGAGGCCAGCTATGAAAGCGATGGTAAAGTGATATTGGAAGGTGATGTTAAAGCCGTTACGGAAAATGGTTTTTTGAATGCGGAGCGGGCAACAGTGAGTGCTGACCGAACGCAGATATCGGCATCAGGCCATGTTGTTGTTCGTCAGTCTTCAGGTCTGATTTATGGCCAGTCTGGTGTATTGAATAATAACAACAAAACCTTCGATCTTAGGCAGGCTGAATATCTGATTTTTCAGAATAATGCCCGAGGGGTTGCCCAACGTCTGCACCGGACCGATGAGGGAGTAGTTGTTATTGATAATGGGAGTTACACCTCCTGTTCTCCCGGCGATAACAGCTGGCAGCTGGTGGGTTCTGAAATAGAGCTGGACCATGAGTCCGGATTTGGTACGGCCAGTCATGCCCGCCTTGAGCTGGCTGATGTACCAGTTTTCTATTGGCCTTACCTCAGATTTCCTATCGATGATCGCCGGCATACAGGTTTGCTGATGCCCGCTTTCTCAGTTGGTGGAGAGGGTGTTGAGGAGTATAAACAGTCCCTGTACCTGAATCTGGCTCCGAACTATGATGCAACCTTAACACCACACTGGTACCAGGAGCGCGGGACTCATTTGGGGACGGAGTGGCGTTATCTTTTCCCTGAAAACCACTATGGCATGATCACGTATGACTTTCTTGAGTCAGATCCTCTCTATGAGGATAAAAAGCGTGAGCTATTTGCCTACGAAGCGAAAGGTTATTTAGCTGACAATTGGATGTATCGCATCGACTATGCCCATGCCTCTGATGATGACTATTTTCATGCGTTTGAGGCTAACTTTGATGATGCTAATACCGAGGCGCTGGATCAATTAGCGGAAACTCAGTATCGGCAGGGAAACTGGCATTATATTGCCCGGTTGCAGGGATTTCAGGAGCTTGATTCGGATCTTGCTGATGCTGATCGTGAGTATTATAAATTACCGGAGTTGCAGGCAAACTATGCTTCAGGAAGCGGTGCTCTGAGTTATGGTAGCCGCAATCAGGCGGTGTGGTTTGAGAGAGATATTCTCGATGACAGTGGCTATTCCGGCAGTGTTAACCAGGATACCGGTGAAGTCAGCTGGGGGAGCGACCTGACAGCCCAGCGTACGCATCTGGAGCCCTACCTCAGTTATCGTGCAGATGCGCTCTGGGGTTATAGCCAGCTGGACCTCCGGGGGGGGTATAGCCAATACGCTCTGAAAGGTCAGCCTGATGATATCAGTGGTCGCCAGCAACGCTTTATCCCGACCTTTGCTCTGGATTCCGGCCTGCTTTTTGAACGTGATATGGACACCTTTGGTAAGGGGTATATTCAAACCTTAGAGCCCAGGATAAAACTGGTTTATGCGCCGACCGAGGATCAGCATGATATCCCTCTTTTTGATACCTCCGAATATGAGTTTGACCGTAACCAGTTATTTCGTGATACCCGTTTCTCGGGGGTTGATCGACAGGGTGATCTGCAAAAACTCGCCTTGGGGGTCACGACACGATTTATTGATGATGCGTCTGGTCGGGAGGTTCTAAACCTGTCATTAGGCCAGGCTTTTTATGCTCAGGAGCGTACCGTTACCCTATCGACAAACCCTCAGTATGAACCGGATTATCAGCATACCCGCCTGGTTTCTCCTTTGGTTGCCGCTGTCAGTTACTATCCTTTAGACTGGTTAACGCTGGATGTTTCTACCCAATGGAATACTGATAACACATTATTTTTCCTGGAAAAAAGAGAGAGTAAAGTCATCGGAAATCACCCGTCTGGGGTGTCTTTTTTATTGCGGCATACTAAAAGCTATACAGGTTGCAGCCTGAATTTTAGCTGTGCCGAGGGTAGTGGGGAGTCTTATGAGGAAACAGCAGATTTTGGTTTGATTGCGCCGCTGAGTACAAACTGGAAAGCATTTGGCGTTATTCGAAGAGATATTGAACAAGGGCGACACCTGGAGCGTATTGCCGGGATTGAATATGAGAGTTGTTGTTGGTCCGTCCGCTTGGCACGGCATCAATACTATAACGGAGATGACTATGATGACCCTGAAGCCTTTGATAATAGCGTACGTATTGAGTTATTACTGAAGGGTTTTGGTGGTATTGGTCAGGGCGAACCTTATGAACGGGCTGCCGGGTTTATTCCAGGCTTTCGTGCCGGTTATTAGTGATATCAATTGAGAGTTTTATGAAACAGTTTATTGCGTTTTTTATAGGTGCTATGTGCAGTGTAAGCATGATCTTGCCTGCTCAGGCGAGTCGGGAGCCTTTGGATCAGGTGGTTGCTGTTGTCAATCAGGAGGCTCTGATGCAGTCCGAGCTGGAAGCTAAGCTTGATTCTGTTTATCAGAACCTGCGCCAGAGAAATATTGCTCCGCCGTCACGGGATACGCTACGCAAGCAGGTATTGGATCGCCTGATTCTGGATACTATTCAGATCCAGAAAGCAGAAGAGTCTGGTATGCGAGTGTCGGATGTGGAACTTACTAATGCTCTGACGAATGTTGCCCGGCAAAATAAGATGACCTTGCAGCAGTTTCGTCAGGTACTGGAGCGCCAGGGGGTTCCATTTAGTAGTGTTCAGGAGCAGATAAGCCGTGAGCTTCTGATAAGCCAACTGCGTCAGCGCCGTGTGGGTGAACGCATTCGTATATCCGATCAGGAAGTGGATAATTTTCTGGCCCAGGAGAAAACAGAGCTTAGCAATACAGACTACCGCCTGCAGCAGATTACAGTGGCTATTCCTGAAAAAGCGACACCACAGCAGGTGGCTGAAGCTGATGAGAAAGCCCAGGATATTTATCAGCAGTTGGTAAAGGGAGCAGATTTTAGCCAGCTGGCGATACGCCTCTCTGATGATGAGTACGCTCTTCAGGGGGGAGAGATGGACTGGCGACGAGGCAGTGAGTTGCCTGTTATTTTGGCCGGCGAGGTTCCGGCTATGGGGATTAATGAAACATCCGTACCTCTGCGTAGCCCCTCGGGTTTTCATATTATTCGTTTATTGGAGAAACGCGGCGGCCCAACAAAGCTGGTGACGGAAACTCTGGCGCGCCATATTTTGATTAAGCCTACAGCGCTGCGAACTGAAGCGCAGGCCCGGGTGCTGATTAATAAATTGCGTCAGCGTATCCAAAATGGAGAAGATTTCGCCGAGCTGGCTCAAACGTACTCAGATGATAAGGCCTCTGCAGGAGAAGGAGGAAACCTGGGCTGGGCTAAGCCCGGTAAATATGTTCCTCAATTTGAAGCGGCCATCAGTAATACATCGGTGAACGGCATTAGCCCGGCTTTTCGTTCACAGTTTGGCTGGCACATTCTTCGGGTTGAAGGGCGGCGCAGTCAGGATATTGGTGATCAGGTTGCCCGTGATCAGGCTCGCCAGCAGTTGTTCAAACGTAAGTTTGATACTGAACTGGATAACTGGCTGCGGGAACAGAAAGCCGCTGCTTATATAGAAATTCGCTAGATAGAGCTTTATTCAGAAAGAGGTTCTGGGTTTGAGTCAATCGCTGGTTATTACCGCAGGTGAACCCTCGGGCATTGGTCCGGATGTTATTTTAAAAGTTGCAGCGAACTGGGGGCATGCTAAAGAGCATTTAGCATGGAGCCAGATTGATTGCAGTGAACTCCGCTTAGGGGTTATTGCAGACCCAGATTTACTGCAACGGCGAGCGGAACAGCTTGGTCTAAAAATAACACTAATACAGGTTCAGCCAAATGAGCCTTTGCCTGTTATGCAGTCAGGTCAGCTAGCGGTTATTCCCGTGGCTTTGGCAGAGCCTGAAATAGCCGGACAGTTAAATGCAGCCAATGCGGCCTATGTATTAAAGACCTTGAAGGTTGCTATGGATGGCTGTATGTCAGGTCAATGGCAGGGTATGGTAACGGCTCCGGTTCATAAAGGCGTTATCAACGAAGCAGGCGTTCCCTTTACCGGTCATACGGAGTTTCTGCAATCCGGAACAAATACTGAACAGGTTGTGATGATGCTGGCCACTGAAGGCTTGCGGGTTGCTTTGGTAACGACCCACTTGCCTTTAAGAGAGGTGGCTGATGCGATTACCCCTGAGCGTATTACCCGAGTCAGTCGGGTGCTATATCGGGCCTTAGAGCGTGATTTTGGTTTACGTCAGCCTAAAATCTTAGTCTGTGGATTAAACCCTCATGCTGGTGAAGATGGACATTTAGGTCGGGAGGAGCTTGATGTGATCATCCCAACGTTAAAGGCTTTAGCTCAAGAGGAAATCCCATTAATAGGCCCATTACCGGCTGATACGCTATTTGCGCAGCACCATTTAAAAAATGCCGATGCAGTATTAGCGATGTATCACGACCAAGGTTTACCGGTTTTAAAACATGCTGGTTTTGGTCGTGCGGCGAATATTACGCTGGGAATGCCGATTGTGCGTACTTCGGTGGATCATGGCACCGCTTTAGATCTGGCTGGCACAGGCAACGCCCATGAAGGTAGCCTATGGACGGCATTAGGTTATGCTGCCTTAATGGCAGACGCTAGAACTCGATAACACCTGAAGAACTGAGAGGAATTAATGGCTAAGAAGCCTCAGCAACACCGCGCCCGTAAGCGCTTCGGACAAAACTTTCTTCAGGATGAAGGTATTATTCGACGTATTGTGCGCAGTATCGCCCCACAAAAAGGCCAACATTTGGTTGAAATTGGCCCTGGTATGGGGGCGCTGACCGAGATTATTTTAGAATCGGCAGAACGTCTTGATGTCATCGAATTAGACCGTGATTTAATCCCGGGACTTAAGGTGAAGTTTTTTAACGCCCCTGGCTTTAATATCCATCAGGCGGATGCGTTGAAGTTTGATTTTGCGGAACTGATTGATGATGGTCAGCCTCTACGGGTTGCCGGTAATCTACCTTACAATATTTCGACTCCCCTGATTTTTCACCTGTTAGAACAGCGGCAAAATATTCAGGATATGCATTTTATGCTGCAAAAAGAGGTGGTTGAGAGATTGGCCGCGGCTCCGGCTACTAACGACTGGGGGCGTTTGGGCATTATGGCCCAATACCTTTGTGATGTTGAAGCCTTGTTTATTGTACCGCCGGAAGCCTTTGACCCCATGCCTAAGGTTGATTCTGCCATTGTGCGTTTGACGCCTCATAAAGAGCTGCCTTATCCGGCAAAATCAGCGGAATGTTTGGATCAATTGGTCAGAACCGCCTTCGGTCAGCGCCGCAAGACCCTGCGTAACAATTTAAAAGGCTTACTTGATGCCACTGAGATCGAGTCTTTAGATATTGACCCAGGTCGTCGGCCTGAAACTTTGACACTGCAAGAAGTTGTCGCGTTAAGTGATTGTTTGGCGGATAGGTTGGGTAAGCATGACTGAGATAAATGATCAGGATCGACCGGCAGTAGCCGATATGCTTGAACTGAAAGTAGAACCCAGGTTTATCAAGCATGGCACTACTGAAGAGCGTGACCAATATGTTTTCAGTTATAAAGTAACGATAACGAATAACAACCGAACCAGTGTAAAGCTTAAGAACCGTTTTTGGGTGATTACCGATGGGAACGGAAAGGTTAACGAAGTGAAGGGGAAAGGGGTTGTTGGTCAGCAACCGGTGATCGCCCCTGGTGAGTCTTACAGCTACACTTCAGGTGCCATTTTTCCAACGCCTCTTGGCTTTATGCAGGGGTACTATGAGTTGGAGGATATTGAGTTTGATTGCCCTCTGCAGCTTGATATTCCAGCTTTCCGCCTTGCAAAAGAAGATGTTTTGCACTGATTCTAATACCGGTGCAAACACTCCTGAACGTGTTTATTTTTAGGTAAAAGTATTGTTATGGCTACGTACGCCGTTGGTGATCTTCAGGGTTGCTTTAGTGAACTGGAGCAGCTACTGGAGGCAGTAAGTTTTAATCCGGAGAAGGATCAGCTCTGGTTGGCTGGAGATTTGGTGAATCGGGGGCCTGAATCTCTGGAGGTGCTTCGTTTTGCTTCCGGGATGGGTGATAGAGTACGTTGCGTGTTGGGTAATCATGATCTGCATTTACTTGCTGTTGCGTATTCTGGAGCACGCCTTAAGCGTTCCGATACCCTGCAAAAGATTTTGGATGCCCCGGACCGTGAGCGACTGCTGTATTGGCTCCGTCATCAGCCCTTGTTCCACTATGATAAAAAGCTCGGTTTTGTGATGAGTCATGCAGGGATTCCCCCTATCTGGGATCTTCAACAGACCCTCTGCTATGCCGGTGAGGTTGAGTCTGTTCTGCAAGGTGATGCCTATATAAACTACTTTGAGAATATGTACGGCAACAAGCCTTCTAAGTGGTCGGATAGTCTCAGTGGTTTTGATCGGTTGCGAGTGATCACTAACTACTTTACCCGTATGCGCTTTTGTACTGCGAAAGGCAAACTCGACTTTGATAGCAAGGAGGGTTTGGATCAGTGCCCGAAGGGCTATGCTCCATGGTTTAGTTACCCGCGCCAGGTTAAAGAAAAAATAATCTTCGGGCATTGGGCTGCACTTGAGGGCGATGTTGATGCTGATGGTATTTATGGGCTGGATACAGGCTGTGTATGGGGTGGCCGACTGACGGCGCTTCATCTTGAAAGTGGCGAGCAGACTTCAGTTAACAGTTTGCAGAAACCAATATATCAGTAGCCGTTTTTAATATTTGGCTGGTTTTGTCAGGGGATACGACTGACATCCAGTGACTCTGACAGAAGGTAGTCTTATGAATTTTCAGTTTATGAACCCGGATGAACTTAAAGCAAAAATTGAAGCCGGTGAAGAAGTTGTTGTTGTTGATATCCGAGATCCAGGCAGTTTCTCTGCAGGGTCGATTAAAGGTTCCTTGCTATTAAACAATGATAATGTTCAGCTATTTATTGAGCAGACAGATAAATCCAAGCCTGTCATTGTTTGCTGTTACCATGGTAATAGCAGCCAGTCAGCAGCGCAGTTTCTGGCGGAGCAAGGGTTTGGTGATACTTATAGTCTGCAAGGTGGCTATGAGTTATGGAAAACGGTATGCCCTGAGTACTGCAGCTAACAACCCGGTCTACCGCAATAAAAAAGGAGCCTGTTGGCTCCTTCTTTACTAATCAGCTGAAGAGACTTTCTTCTGCTTCTGCCTTACCAAGCGATAACAATATCGCCCTGTTGAATACCCAGTTTGTCTGTTTCTGTACTGACAACACCTCGTGAAAAGAAAGGTTGTACCTTTTTCAGGGTTACGACAATCTTAGTATTCTCTAGCTCGGTATAAGCATTTTGGTTTGCATCGTAGAAAGTGCTCAGGCGGTACAGATTCAGGGTATCGCCTGGGCGTAAACCGTCACCTGCCCCTGCATCAATATAAATCTTCTTACCTTCAGTTCGGGTGACTTTTGCCATGAATGGCTGGCAGCTCAGAGATGAATTTAAATCGTCAACCACACGATCAAATACATCACTGACTTTTTGGCCGTAATCACTTTTCCAAAAAGCAACAGAGCCAAAGCCTGGCTTCTCTTCTAGAGGTACATTCCAGTTACCAAGAGTTTCATAGCGGCGGGTGTAGACCATGGCACCACTAAAGCCATCATGGACATAGATATCCATTTGGAACCGACGTTCAAAGCGATTGTCACCATGCTCCATCTTGTCCTTAACCTGACTAAAGTAAGACTTAGTACGCAGGAGGTCCGGACGAGCCATAGAGATATCACGAATGACACCACTGATCACGTACTGCACACCAAGCTGGTTGGATGCAGTAATTGCGGTCGTAAGCGTACCTGTCGTCGTAACGGAGGTTGGGATGGTTTTTGGTGATGTATAAACCTGAAAACCTGAAGCATTCAGAGCTTTGACGTGCTCAAAGTTATTTAAGCGTTGAGAAAGATCCGCGGGAAGCTTTTGGCTGATATCATAAAACCCTCCAAAAGATGCCGACTGAGGATCTTCCAGGTAAAAAGAAGCAACAGCAGCACTTCTCAGGTAAGCATTACTGGATTCGTGCCCACAAGACTGAGCGTCAACCAATACATCAGCCTCAATGGTCAGGGTAAGTACATTGCCCTGCACCACTTCATCCAGAATGTTGATATCCTGAACAGTACCGTTAGAACTCACCCGCAGATTATCAGCGGTAATGGCTCCGTCGGTCATTTGCTGAAAGCTGCTGACGTCAGCGCCGGCGCGAAGACTGAGTTGCTGGATCGCATCTCTAATCGCGGTACGGCGGGCGCTGACCAGGTCCTGATGCATAATCCTGGCCTGGCCGGTTGCTTCTAGCCATTTGGCTTCTGATTGTGGTATTTGAAGTCCAGCAATCAGTAGACACAAAATCCACAACACCTTGTGACGGAATATGGTGTTTAACAACCGACCACTCCTTTCATTTTATCTGTTAATGGCAACTGACATTGGTAATCACTGTCAGTGAATTAGTTCAGATAATACTGTCCTGGCTGAACTTTAACCAGAGGGCGGGCAATGGCACGGGTCTCCGGTGATTCGCCATGAACAGTGGGCGCTGTACAGCTTGGTGACTGAAGAGCATCAGTTGATCCCATGCAGTCATAGAATGTAGGCTCCAGAACCAGCTCCATCGTAGTCTCGTAATTATTGTGGGCTAACTCATATGTAGATACCACTTTCGCACCACGAATGACGCTATCCACATAGGTGCGGAAACGGTCATCACGAAGAACCATTGCTTCTACGTTAGAGCCACCACTTACGCGAGTACCGTATACGCGTTCAGCAATTGCACGGTATGCATCAAGTTTAGATGCCCGCATTGCCATAAGTTGATTCTGCCCCTGAGATAGGCGAGGGTTTTCTTTGTAAGCCCCGTAGCCTGTTACACGAACAATAATAGGCTCTACTTTCGGGCTGTAAGTATGCTCAACCTGTTGGTAAACAACATAATCATTGTTGTTTTGGTTGTTCATAGCATGCTGATTCATTGGCGCACAGCCAGCAGTTACAACAGCACCGGCAATAGCCAGAGAAGCCAGTTTAAGTTTCATTATCATCACTCCTGATGTCCGTCACAAATAGATAAAATGGATTCAAATACGTATCTAGGGGCAGGTTAGTAACGCCTATAGATTACGTTGGACTGCATTTTACAGCAGGGCTCCATAACGATTTTTGGCGTCAGAACCCGATGCGTTTCTGTTCTTATAATCACCCGCCGCTTAGGCTGAGGCTTTGCCGGCGGTAATCGGACATAATTTCCCTGAGCCTGAGTGTTTTGCTGATAGCCGTAGTACGGCATGGTACAAGCAGACATCAGAAGCAGAAAAAAAGTCCCTGTGATAATTTTTACAGTTTTAAGCATCGGTTCTTCCTGACATTTTGATACGAATTCAACCAAACATTCTGCTTTGCAGCTTTATAATGTGAGTTGAGTCGAAAACTATACCGATGATTATCGGCAACACTTCCGCAAAGTTTAGTGTGACTGAAGGTTAACCTGCAGAAAATTAAACTTTAATTCGTTTAATAACTAAGGTTTAGCAAAAAATGAGCCAGTTTTTATCTTCTGATGATGATTCTGCTTTTTTAAAGGGTGAGGTGTACCTTGTTGGTGGCCCTGTAAGAGATGAGCTGCTGGGGCTGATGGCCTATGACCGAGATTGGCTGGTCGTTGGTGCTACACCAGAAGAGCTAAAAGCGGCAGGCTTTGTTCAGGTCGGCAAAGACTTTCCTGTTTTTCTGCACCCTGATACAAAAGAGGAGTATGCCTTAGCCAGGACAGAGCGCAAATCCGGTAAAGGCTATCAGGGGTTTGTTTGCCATACATCGCCGGATGTGACTTTGGAAGATGATCTAATGCGTCGTGATTTCACCATCAATGCGATGGCAAAAGATGCAGAGGGGGTGATTCACGATCCTTACAATGGTCTGAGTGATCTTGAGAATAAAGTGTTGCGCCATGTATCTCCCGCTTTTTCCGAGGACCCTTTGAGGGTGTTGCGGGGGGCTCGTTTTCTGGCGCGTTTTTATTGTCTCGGCTTTTCTGTGGCTGAAGAAACGGAAGACTTGATGCGGGCTTTGGTTAGGGCTGAAGAGTTGCAGCAGCTTTCTGCTGAGAGGGTTTGGTCTGAGACGGAGCGGGCACTTCAGGAAAAAAATCCTGAGCAGTACTTTATGTTGTTAGAGAAAGTTGGTGCTTTGGATGACTGGTTCAGTGAGCTGAGAGCGCTGGAATTTGAATTACCTGAGTTTTTGACCAAAGCCCGTCAGGATGTTCGCGCTCTGCTCTGTTGGGGATGGTTGCTGCATGGGCTTGCTCCTGAGGCGATTGAGTCTTTGTGCGCCCGAATTAAAGCACCCAGGAGATATCGGGATTTTGCCTTGTTGGTTCAGCGCTTTTGGGCGCAACTTAATACCAGGCCTGTAGCAGATTCTGCAGAGGTTCTGGCGCTTCTGGAAAAGGCGGGGGCGTTTAAACAAGGAGGATTATTTGATATTTGGCTGATGTTATGGCATTCGGATAATCAGACATTAAAAGCCTGGTGGCAGACTCTTGCCGAAGAGGTGGCTCAGGTGACGGCCAGAGACTTTGTCGCACAGGGTCTCAAAGGAGCTGCAATCGGCACCGCGATTAAGGCACGGCGCCTTGAGTTGATTGCAGAAGCGCTTTCACAGTAGGCGCTTAAATGAGGTTAAAGCTCAGCCAGCCAGAGTTTCTGTTCCGGAAAGGGGAAATCGGCCCACAGCTCTTTGACCGTTTTCTCCTGGCCGGGCGGAATCAGCTCTGGTTCCATTAGGGCCAGCGGGTAGAGCATATAGCCGTGCTCAAACAAGTCTTTGCGGGGCAGCTGTATACCGAAGTGATCACCGTGTAGCTGATCAACCAGAACAATATCAATATCCAGTGTGCGGCCACTGAACTTGGGCGCATTATCTTCCCGCCCGAAGTCATATTCTATCTGGCGAAACTCTTTACTCAGTTCTGGGATAGGTCGATCGGTTTCCAAAACTGTCATTAGATTAATAAAAGGATCACCAATAAAACCAACCGGTTCACTTTCAACAATTGGGGACAGTATCATCTCTCCAAAGCGAGAGTTGAGCGCCTTGATTCCTTCCCGGATATTGTTACGGGCATCGATGTTGCTGCCAAGGCTCAGATAAATGCGACTCATTGTGCAGACTCCGGAGTCGACGCTAATAGAGAGCCTCTCTCAATCTGCACAGCTACATTGCGGGCATTGGGAACAGCGCCGGGTTTGCTGACTTTTACTTTAACCCAGCAGACACTGAACTCCTGACGAATCAGTTCGCTGACCGACTCAGCCAGAGTTTCGATCAGTTTGTAGGATGAGTTTTTGACCTGCTCGGTAATGGCCTGACTGATGGAGAAATAATTCAATGTCAGCGACAGCTCATCATCGGCTGCTGCTGGACGAATATCGGTTGCCATCTCAATATCAAATTCCAGGGGCTGCAGAATTTCACGCTCCCAGTCATAGACCCCGATCAGAGCGTCAACTTTCAAACCTTCAATAAAAACCCGGTCCAAACCATCACCTATGCGTTACTGATTAGTGTTGTTGATTGTGTGCTGTGTTGCATCAGAGAGCTACCCGGATGCGTTGTCGAGCGGTGGCAGATCTGTCAGAGGCCAGCGTGGCTGAACTCTGATCTGCCTGTCACTTTCGTGGCCTGCCGCCAGACGTTGACAGCCAGCATAGGCGATCATAGCGCCATTATCGGTACAAAATTCATTCCGGGGATAGTACACCTGACCACCCATGCCGGTCATTATAGCTTCAAGCTTTTCACGAAGATCTTTATTAGCACTAACACCACCAGCGATCACCAGCTTTTTTCTGCCCGCTTGCTTGAGTGCTCGTTTACATTTGATCACCAGGGTGTCAACAACCGCATCCTGAAACGCTAATGCTATATCTGCGCGTTCTTCATCGGTTAGCTCGCCACTGTTGGCTTTTTTTGCTGCTTCCACGGTGTTCAGGGTAAAGGTTTTCAGTCCACTGAAGCTGAAGTCCAGACCTGGGCGGTTGGTCATTGGGCGTGGAAAAAGGTAGCGACCTGGGGTGCCATGCTCCGCATAGCGAGCGATGTGAGGGCCGCCAGGGTAGGGCAGCCCCATCATTTTAGCGGCTTTATCAAAGGCTTCACCGGCGGCATCATCAATGCTTTCGCCCAGCATTTCGTACTGACCGATACCCTGAACGTCGATCAATTGAGTGTGACCGCCGGAAACGAGAAGCGCGACAAAAGGAAACTCTGGAGGGGTTTCTTCCAGCATGGGTGCTAAGAGGTGGCCTTCCATATGATGCACACCCAGGCATGGCTTACCCCATGCCAGCGCCAGTGCCTGGGCTGTGGATGCACCAACCATCAAGGCGCCAATAAGGCCGGGGCCGGATGTGTAGCAGATCGCATCAATATCGTCTGCTTTACTATCAGCTTCAGCCATCACTTGTTTAGTCAGAGGCAGTAGTTTTCGTATATGGTCGCGGGATGCCAGCTCAGGGACTACACCGCCATATGGGATATGCATATCGATCTGACTGAACAAGGCATGGGCCAATAAACCCTGCTCTGAGTCATAAATAGCTAAACCTGTTTCATCACAGGATGTTTCGATTCCGAGTACACGCATGGGGTCACTAACTACTTGAAAGATTAGGGGCAATTCTACCTATGTGAGCCTGAAAATGGCACTAAAAGCAGAGGATTCTGCAAAAAAAGCGTGGGCACAGCCTCTAAAGCCGTTTGCATGGGGTGGTCAAAGCCTATAGAATCATGCGTCCCCTAAGGCATGTCACCGTTTTTGGTGACATCTCTAATTTCAATCCTATTACTTTTTAAGGTGGTGAGTCTTTAATGCCTGCTGTTAAAGTTAAAGACAATGAGCCGTTTGACGTTGCTCTGCGTCGTTTCAAACGTTCTTGTGAGAAAGCTGGAATCTTAGCCGAAGTTCGTCGTCGTGAATTTTACGAAAAGCCAACTTGGGTTCGTAAGCGTAAGGCAGCTGCTGCTGTTAAGCGTCACGCTAAAAAGGTACAGCGCGAGCAGAAACGTTTCGAGCGTCTGTACTAAGCAACCTCTCTGCAGGCCTTGGTCTGCACGGTTGTCTTTTTAGGGGTAAAAACGGCTGCCTTAACCGGCGGCCGTTTTTCATTTTGCAGTATCTGCAAAATCATAGCTGCTTTTCTCTGGCGGCTTCTTATCTGAATTCTATTTTCGTTAGGTAGTTAGTGCCCTTATGGCCGGTCGGATTCCTCAATATTTTATCGATGACCTTGTCGCACGCGCAGACATCGTTGATGTAGTGGGAAGTGCGGTTAAGCTGAAAAAAAGTGGTCGCAACTGGCATGGCCTGTGCCCTTTCCACAGCGAAAAAACGCCCTCTTTTACCGTGAGCCAGGATAAGCAATTCTACCATTGCTTTGGCTGCGGAGCTCACGGCAATGCTATCGGTTTTCTGATGGAGCACGATGGCCTCGGTTATGTAGAAGCTATTGAAGATCTTGCCAAGCAGTTGGGTATGGAAGTTCCCCGTGATGAAAATCCTGTCGAAGCCAAAAAACGCCAGGTGGCTAAAAAGTCTGCTGAAGCACTGGAGCTGGCGACTCAGTTTTATCGTAATTCGCTACAGGCGGCGGAGGGGCACCAGCGTGCACAGGCATATCTTCAGCACCGGGGCCTGAAACCAGAAACCATTGAGCGCTTTGGTATCGGCTATGCTCCGGATGGCTGGGAGCTACTGAAGAAATATCTGCTGGCCCAGAGTATCAGTGAAAAAGAGCAGGTGGCTTTAGGTGTTCTGGTTCAGAAAGAGGAAACAGGTCGAACCTATGACCGCTTTCGTAATCGTATCATGTTCCCGATTAGGGACTGGCGCGGTAAGGTGGTCGCTTTTGGTGGTCGGGTATTGGGCGATGAGAAGCCTAAATATCTGAACTCGCCGGAAACACCGGTTTTTCAGAAAGGGCGTGAACTCTACGGCCTTTATGAGGCAAAAACATCACCGGGCCAGTTAGAGCGCCTGCTGGTTGTTGAAGGTTATATGGATGTGGTGGCCCTTGCTGAAGCAGGTATCCCATACGCCGTAGCGACCCTGGGTACATCGGCAACCTCTGAACATATGGAACGACTGTTTAAAGTTGTACCTGAAGTGGTGTTCTGCTTTGATGGCGATAAGGCAGGTATGCGTGCGGCAGAGAGAGCTTTAGATAACGTATTACCTCATATGATTGATGGTCGTCAGGCCCGTTTTATGTTTCTGCCTGAGGGGCAGGATCCGGACTCTTTGGTTCGGGCTAATGGTAAGAATCTTTTTGAGCAACGTGTCGTCAGGGCTGATTCACTGTCAGAGTATCTGTTCCGTTTTCTGCAGCAGGGGTTGAATCCTCAGGAGCCGGAAGGCAAGGCGCTGTTAACTCAGAAGGCGATTCCTTTCTTTCAGAAGATTCCTAAAGGAATTTTGCGAACACTGTTGGTAAAAAAACTGGCGGAGCTTGTTGGTGTTAACGATGGTGATCTTAAGAGCCAGATTGAAAGTCGCCCGGAGCCAGTAGCTCGAGAGCCGATTCAAAGCCAGTCTGTTGATATTATTCCGGAATATGCTGCAGAAACGACAGTTCAGGCCGATAACGAGCCGGAAACAAAATTATCGACCAGCTATGCGTATAAGTTGCTGGTTTGGATGGTGCGTTGCCCCAATGTGTATCAGTCGCTGTCCAATGCTGAGCATCAGCAATTAAAAGACGTTATTGACGAAAATAAAGGCTTCTTTTGGGGAAAAGTTTTTGATCAGGTGTTTGAATACTTGAAATGTGCCCCGGGAGTCACCACTTCCTCATTGCAGGCGCACTGGTACGGTACAGAAACAGGCCGGTTATTAGACCAGATTGCACAGGAAGAGGTGCTCGCTGAAGAGTTTATTGTCTCAGAATTTAAAGAATGGCTCCGGTCACTGGAGCTTAAGCGGCGTGAATATCAGCACGATCAACGTTTTGACGAGCTGACGCGAAAAAGCCGCTCCGGTCAGAAACTGACCAAAAATGAAAATGAAGAGCTGGTGATGTTGCTTAACCTGTTGGCTAAAAAGAAAAGCCAGCCGGAAGGTGATGGCGCTGAAGTTACGCAATAATTTAGAATCAGGTGGAAGTCAAGGCCGAATTATGCTAAATTTGAATGCTTAGCATTTTTCCCACCTCGTTCTTTGCACTACATTTGAGATAGGGTATCTATGGCTGGAAATGAGCAGCAACAGTCGCGCTTGAAGGAATTGATCGCCCGCGGAAAGGAACAGGGCTACCTCACTTACGCAGAAGTAAATGACCACCTCCCGGAAGATATTTCAGACCCAGATCAGGTTGAAGATATCATTCGTATGATCAATGACATGGGTATCAGTGTTTCCGAGGAAGCGCCTGATGCAGAAACCCTGTTGATGACCGATGGTGATTCTTCAACGGATGAAGTTGTCGCAGAAGAAGCTGTAGCGGCCCTTGCTGCAGTTGAGTCCGATGTAGGCCGAACAACCGACCCCGTTCGTATGTATATGCGTGAAATGGGAACGGTGGAGCTTCTGACCCGTGAAGGCGAAATTGTTATCGCTAAGCGTATTGAGGAAGGTCTGCGTGAGGTTATGCATGCCGTATCATATCTGCCCGGAACCATCCAGAAGGTTCTGGATACCTATGCGCAAACTCAGACTGAAGAAGGTCGCCTGAGTGACTTACTGATCGGTTATATTGATCCGGATGACGGTGAAGTAACGCCGGGCCCTGTCGCCAGCGCCAAAAGTGATGATGATCTTGATGACGAGGAAGAAGCGGAAAGCGGCCCGGATCCGGAAGAGGCCCGTATTCGCTTTACTCGCTTGCAGGAACTGCATGATGCGGTTCTGGATGCATCAGAGAAGAAAGGTACTGACAGTGCTGAGTATAAAGCCGCACAAATGGAGCTTGCTGACTACTTTGCACCTATCAAACTGACGCCTAAAAACTTTGATGCCATGGTTGCTCGTGTGCGCAATAGCATGGATGAGATCCGGCGTCAGGAGCGACGGGTTATGCAGCTTTGCGTACGTAAGGCGAAAATGACCCGCAAAGAGTTTATTACCTCTTTCCCTGGCAATGAAACCAATCTTGAGTGGCTGGACAATGTACTGGCAGATAAGCCTAAGTACGCTGAAAAGCTTGAAGGCCTGCGTATCGAAATTCTGCGCTGCCAGCGCAAGATTCTTGCCGTTGAGAAAGATGTACATCTTAGCCTGAGCGAGATTAAAGAAGTTAATCGTCGTATGTCAATTGGTGAAGCTAAAGCTCGCCGTGCTAAGAAAGAGATGGTTGAAGCGAACTTGCGTCTGGTTATCTCGATTGCGAAAAAATATACCAATCGGGGTCTGCAGTTCCTGGATCTGATTCAGGAAGGCAATATTGGCCTGATGAAAGCGGTAGATAAATTTGAATACCGCCGTGGTTATAAATTTTCGACTTATGCGACCTGGTGGATTCGACAGGCGATTACCCGTTCTATTGCGGATCAGGCGCGTACCATTCGTATCCCTGTTCACATGATCGAAACGATCAACAAGCTGAACCGTGTATCGCGACAGATGCTTCAGGAGATGGGGCGTGAGCCTACTCCGGAAGAGCTGGGCGAGCGTATGGAGATGCCGGAAGACAAAGTACGTAAAGTGCTGAAAATCGCTAAAGAGCCGATTTCCATGGAAACGCCGATTGGTGATGATGAAGATTCACATCTGGGTGATTTTATTGAAGATGTGGGGACTGACTCACCGATTGATACAGCAACAGGCGAAGGCTTAATTGAGGCCACTCGTTCTGTTCTGGGAGGACTGACTGGCCGTGAAGCCAAGGTTCTGCGTATGCGCTTTGGTATTGATATGAATACCGATCACACGTTGGAAGAAGTGGGTAAACAGTTTGACGTAACCCGTGAACGTATTCGTCAGATTGAGGCGAAGGCGTTGCGTAAGTTGCGTCATCCGACTCGCTCAGAGCATCTGCGCAGCTTTATTGATGAGTAGATTTATTGCTCAGCGTAAAGGGTGAAAGAGTTTTTGAAGTCGCCATTTTGCGCAACATGAAAGCCTCGCTATTAGCGGGGCTTTTTTGTGAATAAAAATCAATGAGTCAATCTTGGCTCTATTTCAGAGAAAAAAAGCTGAAACTCTTGATATATCAATGAACTAATAACATTTATTTTATTTGTATCAATATGAAATATTATAAGTCAGAACTGTTTCACAATATTAAGTTATGAAAAAGGCGGAGAAATTCGCCATAATAATGAGAGTAACACCTGCTTAGTTAATATCCGGTTGATCATTTATTAAAGGTTATTTTTATGGAAACGCCTTCCGTTAGCAGCTCAACGCGATACGCCCGTCTCGTTCAGGATTACCGTGATAAAGAGCGTGCGGCTGCATCTGTGAGCGCCAGTGTTGCTGAAGAAGCGGATATTGCTAGCGAGACGGCGCTTCTTGAACTGGAAAAAAAACAGGTTATTTCCGAATTGAGCAAGCGTGATCAAGAGGTTCGGACTCACGAAGAAGCCCATGCTTCGGTGGGTGGGCGTTATGCCTCTGCACCTTCGTATGATATGACGGAGGGTCCTGATGGCCGTGAATATGCCGTTGGCGGTCAGGTTACGATAGATACTTCCCCGGTTCCCGATGACCCTGAGGCGACTCTGGATAAATCCCAGGTTGTTGAGCGGGCTGCCCTGGCACCTGCGCAGCCGTCCGAGCAGGATCTGAAAGTTGCCGCTGAAGCCCGGGCTATGGGGAATGAAGCGCGAATAGAGATTAGAGAGCGAGACTTTAGTGAGCGTGTGGCTGAACCTGGGAATACTGATGACTCCTCTGATGCCGGTTCGATAGACGAATCCTCGCAGAATGAGCCCGATGATCCCTCCCTTCAATTTCCTTCCGGAATATATAAAGAGCCTAAAAGTTTTTCTTTTGGCCTCAGCTTTCCTCAGAGTTTTGTAGGCAGCCATGAGAGTACAGCCGGTATGACTGTTGCTCAGCAGCTTAAAGATCGTTTTGATACCATGGGGTTGAGTTTTCCACCTCAGCCTTTAGGTCAACAGGTTGCAGTAACTGTTTGATTTATATCGCTTATAGACACTTGTAATACAGTGATTATCAATTGCTGAGTGAGCACGCTAAAGGCATTTTTTTCACCTCTAATACTCCGATGCGACCGGCCAGCCATCAATTTAAGTAAAATACCACTTGACCCTGATCTTCGTCTGACTTAAGTTTCAAACATACGTTTGAATTAGATTTCTCTATTTACACTGTCTGACTTCTTTGGCGACATTCTCCAGAGAGGCTGCAGGCAGGTACAACAAGAACAGTTAAGCCGAGGTCAATATGCCAACATATAAAGCTCCCCTGCGTGATATCCGTTTTGTAATGGACGAGATGCTGGATTTTCCTGCCCACTACGCACAGCTGCCAAATGGGGATGAGGCATCTCCGGAGATTGTGAATGCTATTTTGGAAGAGGGTGCAAAGTTTACTGAAGAAGTTTTGACCCCCCTGAACCAAAGTGGTGATGCTGAAGGCTGTCAGTTTAACGACGGTGAGGTTGTTACGCCTAAAGGCTTTAAAGAAGCTTATAAGCAATATGTTGAAGGCGGATGGCCTTCCATGACACAAGACACTCGCTATGGTGGTCAGGGCTTACCGCAGTCGTTGGGTATGGTTCTGAATGAGATGATCTGCTCATCCAATCTGTCATGGGGCATGTATCCGGGGCTGTCACACGGCGCCATGGATGCTCTGTTACACCATGGTACAGAGGAACAGAAAGAGCTTTACCTGACTAAGATGATCGAAGGCAGTTGGACAGGCACCATGTGTCTGACTGAGCCTCACTGCGGTACTGACCTGGGCCTGATCCGCACTAAAGCTGAGCCACTGGCTGATGACAGCTATGCTATCAGCGGTACCAAGATTTTTATCTCCGCTGGTGAGCACGATATGTCCGATAATATCGTGCATCTGGTATTGGCAAAGCTACCTGGTGCGCCAGAAGGCTCTAAAGGTATTTCCCTGTTTATCGTGCCTAAGTTCACCCCTGACGCAAATGGTGAAGCGGGTGAGCGTAACGGTGTTCAGTGTGGCTCCATCGAGCATAAAATGGGCATCCATGGTAACAGTACCTGTGTTATGAACTTCGACAACGCCAAGGGTTACCTGATCGGTGAGCCGAATAAAGGCTTGTCCTATATGTTTGTGATGATGAATGCAGCTCGTATCGGTGTTGGTATTCAGGGCTTGGGGCTGACTGAGGTTTCATTCCAGAATGCACTGACTTACGCTCGTGATCGTTTACAGATGCGTGCTCTGAGTGGCCCTAAAGCACCTGAGAAAGCTGCTGACCCTATTATTGTTCACCCTGATGTGCGTCGTATGCTGCTGACGCAGAAAGCGTTCGCAGAAGGTGGTCGTGCACTGATCTATTATACGGCACAGCTGATCGATCAGGTATCTGCTGGTGGCGAAGCCGGTAAAGATGCTGATGAGCTATTAGGACTGCTGACTCCGATTGTTAAAGCCTTCCTGACGGAAGCAGGCTTTGAAGCGACCAATGAAGGTATTCAGATCTTTGGTGGTCATGGCTTTATCCATGAGTGGGGTATGGAGCAGTTTGTCCGTGATGCACGTATCACTCGTTTGTATGAAGGTACAACAGGTATCCAGGCACTGGATCTGCTGGGTCGTAAGATTCTGATGAACCAAGGTGAAAGTCTGCGCAAATTCACCAAGCAGGTACATAAGTTCTGCCAGACCGAGGAAGGCAATTCCGATATGGCTAAGTTTGTGACGCCTCTTGCGAAACTGAACAAAGAGTGGGGCGATATCACGATGCAGATCGGTATGAAGGCGATGCAGAACCGTGAAGAGGTTGGTGCTGCGTCTGTGGATTATCTGATGTACTCAGGTTATGTCACGCTGGCATACTTCTGGGCG
Source organism: Oceanospirillum sp. (assembly GCA_048268485.1). Lineage (GTDB taxonomy): Bacteria > Pseudomonadota > Gammaproteobacteria > Pseudomonadales > Halomonadaceae > Oceanospirillum. Next base: position 2,462 of record JBLWVL010000002.1, on the reverse strand, counting down.
CAGGCTGCTAAGGTTGCTCAGGAAGCCCTGGCTAATGGCACTACAGAAACGGCCTTCTATAAAGGTAAGCTGGCTACGGCTGAATTCTATTTCAGCAAGCTGCTACCGCGCACTAAATCTTTGGTGGCGACAATTGCTGAGGGAGGAGACTCGCTAATGGCGATGAATGCGGATCAGTTTGGTGCTGGTTTCGAGATCTGATTTTTTCCTTTGCGATCATTTATTCTGATGATTGATGCGGGCCAGGGAGGGCCCGCTTTTTACTCGGGCTTTATGGGCCTCAGAATAGAACACTCCTCTCTTGACTTTCCTGTCGTTTGCACAGGCTCTATCATTGCAGTGCACAATGATTGAAACCCGCATAGAAACTGAACCCGTAAGTCACGCAGTAGGCTGGTAGCTTAAGGCTTCATTCAGTAATATGACTAAAAATATGAATCCGGTCGAACCTTGTCACATTGTCTGTCTGGTATTTACAGGGTTGTACCTGTAACAAGGTGCAGTGAGATTTGAGCTATCTTAATTCAGCTCACAATGCAGGCTGGAATTAACCACAAAGAATCGAGGAAGTACGCCCCATGGCAAAGTATAAAGCTCCTTTACGCGATATGCGTTTTGTTCTTAATGAAGTTTTTGAAGCTGACAAGCTTTGGTCTACCATGCCGGCAACTCAGGAGGTTACACCTGACCTGGTTGATGCGATTCTTGAAGAAGGTGCCAAGGTTAACGAAAACGAACTGTTTCCTCTGAACCGTACAGGTGATGAAGAGGGTTGTCAGTTTAATGATGGTGAAGTGACTACGCCTAAAGGATTTAAAGAAGCGTTCCAGCTGATGGCAGAGAGTGGCTGGATGGGTCTTGGTGGTAATATCGACTTTGGCGGTCAGGGCATGCCTAAAATGCTGACCGTGTTATTTGAAGAAATGCTGTACGCTTCCAATGCTTCTTTTGCACTCTATCCGGCGCTGAACTCAGGTGCGACTCTATGCCTTGATAACCACGCCAGTGATGAACTGAAAGAGCTGCTGCTGCCACCTATGTATGAGGGCCGCTGGATGGGGACTATGTGCCTGACCGAGCCGCACTCCGGTACAGATCTGGGCCTGATTCGTACAAAGGCTGAGCCTAATACCGATGGTTCTTATAATATTACAGGTACTAAGATCTTTATCACTGGTGGTGAGCATGATCTGTCTGAGAATATTATCCACCTGGTACTGGCAAAACTGCCGGATGCACCTGCGGGCTCCCGCGGTATCTCGCTGTTTATGGTGCCTAAATTCCTGATCAACGAAGATGGATCTCTGGGCGAGCGTAACCCTGCATTCTGTGGCTCCATTGAGCACAAAATGGGTATTAAAGGTTCTGCAACCTGTGTGATGAACTTTGATGGCGCACAGGGTTGGATGATTGGCGAGCCGAATAAAGGTTTAGCCTGCATGTTCACCATGATGAACTACGAACGTTTATCCATCGGTATTCAGGGGTTAGGTCTGGGTGAAGTGGCTTACCAGAGTGCGATGGATTTCGCTCAGGAGCGTATTCAGTCCCGTGCACCGGGTGGTGCTAAGTACCCTGAGAAAGCCGCAGATAACATTCTGGTTCACCCGGATGTGCGTCGTATGGCGCTGAACGTACGTGCTTTCAATGAGGCCGGTCGTGCGTTTGCTTCCTATGTGGGTATGCAGCTGGATATGTCTAAATTCCACGAAGATGCTGATGTTCGTAAGAAGGCGGCAGCACTTGTGGCACTGATGACACCGGTAGCTAAGTCTTATCTGACGGATCGCGGTTTGGACTGCACCATCTCTGCTCAGCAGATTTATGGTGGTCAGGGTTATATCCGCGAATGGGGCGCAGAACAGTATGTTCGTGATGCTCGTATCGCTCAGATCTACGAAGGCACTAACGGTATTCAGGCACTTGATCTGATGGGCCGTAAAGTGGTCTCCAACAAAGGCGAGTATGTAAAACTGTTCGAACAGGATATCCGTAGCTTTATTGAAGCGAATGCTGATAACGCACAGGTTCAGCCTTATCTGGCAAAACTGTCAGCTGCTGTGGATACTCTGGTTCAGGTGACCGAAGGTGTTATTGAGAGGGCTGCCGCTAATCCGGAAGAGATTGGTGCTGCATCTCAGGATTATCTGGATCTGTTTGGTTTGGTGACATATGCCTATATGTGGGCTCGTATGGTTGCTGTTGCAGCCCCTAAAGCGGCGGAAGACACCAGCGGCTTCTACAGTTCTAAAGTGAAGGTTGCTAATTTCTTCTACGCTCGTGTATTGCCTAAGGCAGCGTCACTGGCTGCGCAGGTAAATGCAGGTGCAGAAACCCTGATGGATCTGGAAGAAGAACTGTTTTACGGTGAGTAAGTATTGTTAGACTGATACTGATCTTCTGATCGCTCTATAGAACCGGCTTAGGTGAAAACCTTAGCCGGTTTTTTTGGGGATATGATT
>JBLWVL010000001.1:115128-158875 GCA_048268485.1 Oceanospirillum sp. | reverse complement strand
GAGTTAACCGCTGCCTGAAGACTTGCTCCGTGACAACGAGGGCGAATTATACGCACAAAACCGGGGAGTACAACCCCTAAAATAAGAAAAGTGTCAAAAAAGCGAAAATAAAACAAAATAGAATAAACGAGGCCAAGCCTGCAGGGTGTTCTGGTTAACCTATTGAAAGCAAAAGAAAAGCCCGGCACCTTACGGATGACGGGCCTTTACTAATAACTTAGGCTTATTTCTTTGCAAAACCCTGCTTGTTCAACGCCCCCTGCATAAATGGCCGCGCCTCTTTACTCAAGATGATACTAACCTGCTCTGACCAAGACTGATCAAGCTTACCACCCGTTCTGCTATCATAGTATTCGCGCATGCTAGCATCATATTCTGCAAGCTTTTCAGCATCCAAAGATTGATAGCTATCTGTATGCATAATTAAATCACTTGGCAGCCTCGGCTTTAAAGCCGGGTCTTGGTCAGGGTAACCAAGACACATTCCAAACATCGGAAATACATTTTCCGGCAGATCTAATAACTCGCAGACCTTATCAGGATTATTACGCAAACCACCGATATAAACACCGCCCAGCCCTAAGGATTCAGCTGCTAATAAACAGTTCTGAGCCATAAGCGCTGAATCCACAGCCCCTATCAGCGTTTGCTCGGTGAAACCCAGCTTGGAGTCCGGCTTAATTTGCTGGTGACGATTAAAGTCCGCACAAAAGACCAGAAACTCGGCTGCATTCGCAACATAAGCCTGGCCACCCGTATATTCAACCAACAGCTCTCTTTTCTTAAGGTCGACGATACGTATGATACTGACGCACTGGATATTACTCGAAGAAGAAGCGGCCCTTGCACAATCAATCAGTGTTGCCAATACTTCTGAAGAGATCGGTTGTTCAGTAAATTTGCGAATAGAACGATGGGCAAGGATGGTCTCAATTGTTTGATTCATAACTTAACCTATATGTTTATCGAGATGGAGGCGCTGCTCTAAAGGTTTGCCAGGCAGAGTGTTTCGCCCATAAAAAAATCCGGCATCGCTGAATAATCAGAGAATACCGGATTTCTTTCGCTGCCTCTAATACTTGGAGCTCTCACCTAAATATAAGGAGTCACTCTGCAGTATTAGTAAAATAATCTTTGCATCTTAAGAAAGAGCAGAAAATACCTTGTCACGAATATCATCGACATTGCCGACACCAGCAATGTGAGTATATTTAGGGGCTTCAGCAGCACCCGTCGCTTCCCAGGATTTATAGTAATCGACCAAAGGAGCTGTCTGATCATGATAAACACCCAAGCGATGACGAACTGTTTCTTCTTTGTCATCTTCACGCTGAATCAGATCCTCACCAGTTGCATCATCCTTACCTTCTACTTTAGGTGGATTAAATACAACATGATAGGTACGACCAGAGGCAGGGTGAACACGACGGCCACTCATACGCTTAATGATCTCTTCATCCGCTACGTCGATTTCAACGACATGATCCAGCTGTACACCCGCCTCTTTCATGGCATCTGCCTGCGGAATAGTGCGAGGGAATCCATCAAACAGGAAACCTGATTTGCAATCATCCTGTGTAATGCGCTCTTTTACCAAAGAGATAATCAGCTCATCAGAAACCAACCCACCGGTTTCCATAATCTCTTTAACCTTAAGGCCCAGTTCCGAGCCTTCCTTAACAGCCGCACGCAGCATGTCACCGGTTGAGATTTGCGGAATACCAAATTTCTCGCAGATAAACTGAGCCTGAGTACCTTTACCAGCGCCCGGAGCGCCCAACAAAATTAAACGCATGGAGAAAAGCTCCCTAAGTGTAATTATTAAATCGTTTATTCTTTACAAACCCAATGCTACGTACCTAGCACCGGATCAAAATTCTTAATCTGATCAGACGGTTATAACATCTGCATAAACCAGAAGGTAACAGACTCATTGGTCAACGCTCTGGTAATTGGAAAACGACAATACCCGTCCAGAACAGCAAAAACAAGGATACATTCGTTGTAGCCGGCAAACATTCGTTTGATTGATTTCTAGCTACGATCCAGTGCCAGCTTCAATCCAAAACCAACCATCACAGTACCAATCAATCCGTCGACCCCCTTCATAACAGTCCCTTTTAATAGCCATGTAGAAGCCTTGCCAACCATAAAAACAATCAGAATCTGCCAAAGGTTTGCGATGCAAAAGTGAACAGCCGCCAGAAATAAGGATTTAAGCATTGCAGGCTCTCCAGCTTGAATAAACTGCGGTAAAAAAGCCATATAAAAGACGACCGTCTTAGGGTTAAGAACATTACTCAAAAAACCCTCACGAAATGAGCGCCAAACCGAAACCTCTTCACGATTAACGGTTTCTTTAACCGCCCCGGCCAAAGATGATTCAGGTGTTCTGCTCAGCGCAGATGAAAGACTTTTATAACCCAGCCAGATTAAATAAAGCGCCCCAACCAGTTTTAACGCGGTAAAAAGCATAGCGGACTGCAAAAGAATAAGAGAAATTCCACCGGCCGAGATAACTGCATGAACAAAAAGCCCCAGGCAGATCGCAATACTGGTAACCGCTCCATCCCGAGCCCCTCCACGCAAGGTGTTTCTGATAATCACAATCGTATCAACACCAGGCGACATCGTAAGAAGTGTAATCGCTACGAGAAAAGCCCAGAAGTTTGAATCCAGAAATATACCGCTTTGCTGCAAAAGACCAGTCATACTATTTCCATGAATTTGATCACAATAGATGCCCGATAATATCCCATATCAGATCAGATTACCGTCAAAGTGTTGTACAGCAGAAAACAAAAAGGCGGTATTCCGAAGAATACCGCCTACAGGCACAACTAACCCTAAGGTTAATAATGGAGTTTCGTCAGCTACAGAGCCGGCACAGCTCTTACATCAGCATCTGACGAATATCAGCGAGTACTGCTGCAATAAACGCGGTAAAGCGCGCCGCATCAGCCCCGTTGATCGCCCGGTGATCATAAGAAAGCGACAACGGCAGCATTTGCCGTGGCACAAAGTCACTTCCATTCCACACAGGCTTTATACTGGCTTTGGAGACACCCAAAATAGCCACTTCCGGCGCATTAACAATTGGGGTAAACGCTGTACCACCAATCGAGCCTAGACTCGAAATAGTGAAACAACCACCCTTCATGTCATCCGCTTTCAGCTGCTTCTTCTGAGCACGCGCAGCCAGATCTGCGGTAGCGTCTGCCAGTTCCCAGAGAGTCATCTGGTCAACATCACGAACCACTGGCACTAGCAGTCCGTCCGGCGTATCTACCGCAAAACCGATATTGATATATTTCTTGTGGATCAGCTTATCGCCGTCCGGGTGCAGAGACACATTAAACTGCGGGTATTTCTGCATCGCGTAGGCACAAGCTTTCAGCAAAAACGGCAGCGGAGTCAGTCGGGAACCACGCTTCTCTGCTTCACTCTTCATCGACTTACGGAATTTCTCCAGTTCCGTAATGTCTGCTTCATCAAACTGAGTCACATGCGGCACATTCAGCCAAGAGCGGTGCAGGTTCATAGCGCCTGCTTTCAGCAAACGCCCCATCGGCTTCTCTTCGATCTCACCAAACTGGCTGAAATCAACCGCAGGGATCGGCGGAATACCCGCACCACCGTTAGCAGCAGCTGCAGATGCTTTAGGCGCTGCTTTGGATTGCTGCATCACCTGTTTCACGTATGCCTGAACGTCTTCTTTCAGAATACGGCCACGGGGACCTGTTGGCGTCACATCCAGCAGATCGATACCAAATTCACGGGCGATCATACGTACTGCAGGACCGGCGTGTACTTTACCGGTTTTACGGCCACTGTCCGCTGTAGCGGCTGCCACTGGAGTAGATACGGCAGTCGGAGTCTGTGCAGGGGCAGCTGATGCTGCTGACGGAGCACTCTGAGCTGGGGCAGATGCCGTAACCGGTGCTGCAGCCTGAGCGGGGGCCGCTTCCATCACTTCCATTACGGCAACCAGGTCACCCTGGTTCACGTTCTGGCCTTCAGTCACAAAGAACTCAACCAATTTACCAGCAAATGGTGCCGGAACTTCCATGGTAGCCTTGTCAGTTTCCAGAACAAACAGGGCATCTTCTTCCTGTAAGTCATCACCAACTGAAGCTGACACCTCGATAACAGGTACATCACTGTTACCACTCAGATCCGGTACGTGAATCTCTTTACGAACCGGCCCAGCAGCAGGCGCAGCTACAGGTGCAGGGCTCTCTGCCTGCACCGGAGCAGTTTTTGGGGCTGAGGCAGGAGCTTCAACGACAGCACCGCCAGCCGTTTCGACACGTAATACCGGAGTCCCCTCCGAAACTTTCGCCCCGGTTTCAACCAAAATTTCTACTACTTTACCAGCAACCGGTGAAGGCACTTCCATAGATGCCTTATCGGACTCCAGTACGATGAGAGAATCTTCTTCAGCAATCTCATCGCCCACAGCGACACTGATTTCGATCACTTCAACTTCACCATCGTCACCGATATCCGGTACGTTGATGGTTTCAACAGATGGCGCTGCGGCCACCTGAGGCGCAGAGGCTGCCGGTGCCTGCGGAGCAGGAGCTGGTTCAACGGCAGGTGCTGCTTCTGCTGGGGCTTCTGCCGCGGAGGTTTCAGCCGCACCTTCAATTTCCAGCTCTATAATATCGTGACCTTCAGAAACCTTGTCACCCACATTCAGTTTAATCGCTTTTACCACGCCACTTTGCGGGCTGGGTACATCCATAGACGCTTTATCTGATTCCAATACAATCAGTGAGTCTTCTGCTTCAACACGGTCACCCACTGCAACACAGACCTCGATGACCTCGACATCTGAATCTCCGCCAATATCCGGCACTTTGATGATTTCAGTACTCAAAGCTTTCGCTCCTATTCGATTAGTTTGATCCGGCTTAGTTATCGCTATCGGATCAGAACGGTTACCTGTTAACGGTTAGAAAGGGGCAGCACTGATTTTATGGCCACCCCATTGCTTGCTTTAAAGCAAGGATTAACAGGTCAGTGGGTCACATTTTTCCGGGTTAATGTCGTACTTGCTGATCGCCTCGGCAACCACTTTACGCTCAATCTCACCACGATCTGCCAGTGCTTTAAGCGCAGCAACCGCTACAAAATAACGATCCACTTCAAAGAAGTGACGCAGTTTCTGACGGGTATCTGAACGACCAAAGCCATCGGTACCCAGTACCCGATAGTCTGTCGGGATAAAGCTGCGTACCTGATCAGCATGCAGTTTCATGTAATCAGTCGAAGCAATCACAGGCCCCTGACGATCTTTCAGGCAAGAAGTAATGTAAGCTTCTTTCTCGTCAGCTTCCGGATGAAGGAAGTTCTGGCGATCGGCTGCCAGACCATCACGGCGCAGTTCGTTAAAGCTGGTTACACTCCAGATATCCGCATCGACACCAAAGTCTTCTTTCAGCAGTTCGGCACCGGCGATCACTTCGCGCAGAATAGTACCGGAACCCATCAGCTGTACTTTCAGTTTACTGTCACCACTCTCTTTCAGCAGGTACATACCTTTCAGGATGCCTTCCTCAGCACCTTGCGGCATCGCTGGCTGCTCGTAGTTTTCGTTCATAGAAGTCAGGTAATAGAAGCAGTTTTCCTGCTCCTGGTACATGCGACGCAGGCCATCCTGAATAATAACGGCCATCTCATACGCATAAGCCGGATCGTAGGTTACACAGTTCGGAATCGTGCCTGCCAGAATATGACTATGGCCATCCTGGTGTTGCAGACCTTCACCATTCAATGTCGTGCGGCCGGCAGTACCACCCACCAGGAAGCCTTTCGCCTGAATATCACCGGCCAACCAAGCAATATCACCGATACGCTGGAAACCAAACATCGAGTAGTAGATGTAGAAAGGAATCAGTGCATAGTTGTGATTGCTGTAGCTGGAGCCTGCTGCAACCCAGGCAGACATAGCACCCGCTTCAGAAATACCTTCTTCAAGGATCTGACCTTTTTTGTCTTCCTTGTAGTACATGATCTGATCAGCATCTTCAGGCTTATACTTCTGGCCTTCAGAGGTGTAGATACCCAGCTGACGGAACATGCCTTCCATACCAAAGGTACGGGCTTCATCCGGTACAATCGGTACAACGCGCTCACCGATCTGCTTGTCTTTAACCAGACCAGACAAGATACGCACAAAGGCCATCGTGGTTGAGATTTCGCGATCACCGGAGCCTTTTAATTGGGCTTCAAAGATCTTGCTGTCCAGGCCGGGAATCTCGAGTGGCTCAAAAGTCTTACGGCGCGCAGGCAGGTAACCACCTAAACGCTCACGCTGAGCCTGCATGTACTGCATCTCAGGGCTGTCAGCTGTCGGCTTGTAGTACGGAACATCTTCAAGCTGCTCATCGGTCAGAGGGATTCCAAACCGGTCACGGAACTTCTTAAGGCCAGCCATCTGCAACGATTTCACTGAGTGAGTATCGTTAGTCGCTTCACCATCTTCACCGATACCGTAGCCTTTTACAGTATGGGCCAGAATAACGGTTGGCTTACCGGTTGTATTAACAGCTTCGTGGTAGGCCGCATAAACTTTATACGGATCATGGCCACCACGGTTCAGGCGATAGATGTCTTCATCAGACATATCCTTAACCATATCCGCCAGTTCAGGATACTTACCGAAGAAGTGCTCGCGGGTGTACGCGCCACCTTTCTGCTTGTAGTTCTGGTATTCGCCATCAACGACTTCATCCATGCGCTTCTGCATGATATCTTTGTTGTCGCGCTCGAACAGAGGGTCCCAAAAACGTCCCCATACTACCTTGATTACGTTCCAACCAGCGCCACGGAATACGCCTTCCAGCTCATCCATAATACGGCCGTTACCACGAACCGGGCCATCCAGGCGTTGCAGATTACAGTTGATCACAAAGATCAGATTATCCAGCTTCTCACGACCAGCCAGAGAGATGGCACCCAGAGTTTCGGGCTCATCGCACTCACCGTCACCCAGGAAAGCCCAGATCTTACGGTCATCCATTGGCTTCTTGCCGCGACTATCCAGATACTTCATTACATGGGCCTGATAGATCGCGCCCAGCGGGCCCAGCCCCATGGATACGGTTGGGAACTGCCAGTAGTCCGGCATCAGCCAAGGGTGTGGATAAGATGAAAGGCCATCACCATCAACTTCCTGACGGAACTTATCCAACTGCTCTTCACTCAGGCGACCTTCGAGGAATGAGCGGGAATAGATACCCGGAGCAGTGTGGCCCTGGATATAAACCAAATCACCTTCAAAATCACCATTAGGTGCACGGAAGAAGTAGTTAAAGCCCACGTCATACAGCGTAGCGCTGGACATAAAGCTAGAAATATGACCGCCAATACCTGGGTTTTTCTTATTAGCGCGCATCACCATGGCAATCGCATTCCAACGAATCACAGAACGGATACGACGCTCCATGAAAAGATCACCCGGCATACGAGCTTCACGGTGAACCGGGATAGTGTTGCGGTGTGGTGTAGTGATAGAGAAAGGGGGCTGAGCACCCTCACGACGTAAACGGTTACCCAGTTCGCTTAGCAGAAACTGAGCACGATCTTCACCCTCACGATCCATTACAGAATCCAGTGAATCTAGCCATTCCTGGGTTTCTATCGGATCAAGATCTGCTCGTGTATCCAGACTCATATTATCAACTCTCCGCATTTTTCCGATTCAGCCGAGTCACAGATCATGTGACAGTTCCTATCATCGCGCTTTGTGCAGCACTTGTAGTTTATTTACATCAGGAACGTTTCGGACTTTTTAATCTGAAGCAAAAAAATCAGTTTTTTTACTGAAGTTTTGCGACCATTTCATATCGCGAGTGCGAAATGATTTAAAGAACTGCAGACCTACGATAGCCGGCCTGTCTTTAAACAAACTGAAGCCAGCAATTATGTGGCTGGCCAGTCAGTTTTGTAAAAATACTACAAAAAAAAATTAAAGACAAAATTTAGAGTGGATAACCGGGCCCTAATTGGTCATTTTTAAGACAAAAGTAGCAGAAAAATCCGGCAAAAAATGGCCTGATACGCATAAGATTATCAACTATACCCGTCTCCTTACGAGCCATGCAGCCCCCCGAACACCACTTGAATCCCCATACTTTGGTGGCTGAATTTTTGTCTCGACAGAATCCGAAAAAATAAATTCTGGTAACCAGCGCGTAACTTGGGAGTAAAGCGCTTCAATATTGCTCATACCTCCGCCCAGTACAATAGAGTCGGGGTCAAGAAGATTGATAACCCCTGACAAGGCTGCCGCTAACTGTTTACTGTAAATATCTAATGCGTGCAGTGCCTGTTTATCCTTTTGGTGGATCAGTCGTGCGATATCCTGAGCCGTCAGGTTGCTCTCAACCCGTCTTCCTTGAACACCTACCAACGCTTGGTAGGTTTGAGCAAAACCGGGGCCGGACAGGTAAGTCTCTACGCAGTTCACCTTGCCACAATAGCACACACGTTTTTCACCCTCAGGTAGTACGGAAATAGGTATAGGATTGTGCCCCCACTCCCCCGCTATACGGTTGACTCCCTGCAAAACTGCTCCACTAATAACGATACCTCCGCCGACACCAGTACCAAGAATGACGCCGAAAACAACTTGATCCCCTGCAGCGCTTCCATCAATGGCCTCCGACAGTGCAAAACAATTAGCGTCATTGGCCTGCACAACTTGTTTCCCGGTTATCCGTTCAAGATCATCCGGAAAATATTTACCGTTGAGACAAGTGGAATTGCAATTTTTCATGGTGCCTGTTTTCGCAGAAACTGCTCCCGGTGTACCCACACCGACGACATCGAAGGGGCCAAATGCACTATCCGCCTGATCTATGAGCTCTTTGATTGCTCTTAATGTAGCATCATAATCCATCGCCGGAGTTTTCATCCGAGTGCGATATAGGATATCTCCGGGCCGGTTCTCCTCAGTTGCAGCCAGCACAACGACCTCTATCTTTGTCCCGCCAAGATCAATTCCCAGATACATTTCGTTGCGCCTCATCGCTACCAACTAACTGCCTTAAAAAACAATCTAATGTACAATTCGTCATTCTGAATTTTCTTACTCAGGTATACGTTATGAGCTTTTTGGCCGCCTTACAACGCCACATGGAAACCCTAAGCAAACTGCAGGGTCTTGAGAGTGAAATCCAGCAACTTGTTGAAAAAGTAGAACATTCAATTCGCAATGGCGGTAAGGTCATTTTTATGGGTAACGGTGGGAGCGCGGCGGATAGCCAGCATCTGGCCGCTGAGTTTGTTGTTCGCTATAAGAAAGAGCGCCCAACGCTGGCTGCAATTGCTCTGACGACTGATACCTCTATTTTGACCGCTCACTCTAATGACTACAGTTTTGACACTGTCTTCAGTCGTCAAATAGAAGCACTTGCGCGATCTGAAGATATTGTGATTGGCCTGTCCACCTCAGGTAATAGTGCGAATGTTATCGATGCCACTAAAGTCGCCAAAGAAATAGGCTGCTTCACCTATGCATGGACCGGAGAAAGCGGAGGTCAGCTTCTCGATATTGCTGATGCCACGCTGCGCATGCCTTCATCAGAAACAGCCCGCATCCAGGAGGCACACATGGTTATCGGCCACTGGCTTTGTGAAGCAATGGATGAGCGTTTTCCAGGCTAGCCTTCTACACGAGCATCAGGAATCGAGTCTACAAAAAAAGCAGCCTTACGGCTGCTTTTGTCATCTTAATCCGGTTTTATCCGACAATCAGTGTTTAATCGCCATAAAAATATCAAAGAAAGTCGTTGGCTTTTCAATTTCTAATGGAATGTGTAGGCGACGGGCAATATCTGTTGCTGAGATCAAGCCTCTGATCTGCTCATTATCACTATCCACAACCAAGCAGTGTTGCTGTTTATTCTGCTTCAGCGTTTCCAGCACCTGGTCAATATCCGCTACGGCCAACTCATGATAGTCCAGTGCCATCAGATCCTGACGGGGAATCATAAGGTGCTGAACCAACACCTCGTCATGCTTGATTCGATCTTCATGCTGGACTTTAAAAAAGTTCTGATCATCCAGCTCATTCACACTAACGATCCCAACCAGCTCACCCTCTTTATCCAAAACAACTTTCATGCGCACGTGAGCTTTGCGCATTAAAGACTCTGCATGGACAGCGGCCAGATCAGCCATCACAGATTGAGGAACATGTTTCTTAAAATCGGTAAAAATTGCTAACGCAGGTGCACTTGAATCCAAATGATTGAACTCTTCAGGATGCACCAGGTGATAATCGTTACCCACAGGTAATAGTTGCAGTGTTTTCATGGTAATGCCCTTCTTTTAATAATAAAGAAATACTAGCGTCAGGCGGGCATTACAGGAGGGGCTCGAATAAGAGAACTTGAGACTGGGAGCCCCAAGACGGGAGCAGGCAGAGAGAAGGCGACAACCTCAGACAAATAAAGGGGTGTCAGACTTATTCTCTCTGGCAGCAATACAGAATCATCAGACCCATTATCAGTATCACAGACTATATCTGTAATAACGATTGCCGAATCTTCGGCAGGCTCAAATACCTGAACGTTATTTCCCTGCAGGATCAACAGCAGGAAAAAACCAAGTACTGATAGGGTTAATGAAAAACGAGACATAAAGTCATCCGCATTGAGAAACTAACTTCAGCTTAGACAACTATTTCCGCCACAGCAATAAAAAACCTTTTGCATGCTACAAAAGGTTTTTCTGTGCTACTTAACGGTTTCGCCATGAGCTTGTTTATCAGCATGATACGAGGAACGAACCAGAGGACCCGACGCGACATGCTTAAAGCCCAGCCCTTCAGCGATCACACGTAACTCATCGAATTCATCAGGATGAACCCAACGGTCGATTGCCAGATGGTTCTTGGAAGGCTGCATATATTGCCCCAACGTCAGCATATCGACATTATGGGCACGCAGGTCTTTCATCACCTCAACCACTTCTTCCTTTGTCTCACCAACGCCTAACATCAGGCCTGACTTTGTCAGCACATTCGGACAGCGCTCTTTATACTGTTTAAGCAGATCCAGGGACCACTGATAGTCAGCACCCGGACGTACTTTGCGATAAAGTGCCGGCACCGTCTCCAGGTTGTGGTTGAATACATCCGGTGGCGTCTGTTGCAGAATATCCAGGGCAACATCCATACGACCGCGGAAATCCGGTACCAGAACCTCAATCTCAATACTATCCATACGCTTGCGGGTTTCAGAGATACAGTCGGCAAAATGCTGAGCACCGCCATCACGTAAATCATCACGATCCACAGAGGTAATCACCACGTATTTCAGACGCATATCGGCAATGGCTTCGGCCAGCTCCCTGGGCTCATCCTGATTCAAAGCATTGGGGCGTCCATGAGCCACATCGCAGAAAGGACAACGACGGGTACAGATATCCCCCATAATCATAAAGGTTGCCGTACCACCATTGAAGCACTCACCCAGGTTCGGGCAGGCAGCCTCTTCACATACAGTATGCAGCTTACGGGTACGCAGAGTATCCTTGATACGGCGAACTTCCGGAGTGGCATACATGCGCACTTTCAGCCATTCAGGCTTACGGGGGATCTCTTCTGTTGGGATGATCTTCACCGGAATTCGATCCGTTTTATCGGCACCGCGCAGTTTAACACCCTGCTCAACTTTACCGGTTTTCTTCACCACTTTCTGGCCCTTGCTTTCACTTACATCGGCCATTGCATCAACGAATTGTGAGCGCGTATCACTCATAGACTAATCCAGCCCCTTCTGTTCTGTGATAGTCGGATTCCCCAATCCCTCGATAAGGTGATTCAGAACCCACTGTGTTGCTTGCTCAGGGGTAACCTGAGGCGCAACTTCTTTAAGCTGTGTCATTCTCAATCCCTGATAACCGCAGGGGTTGATCCTTAAAAATGGCGTAGTATCCATATCCAGATTAAAAGCCAAACCATGGAAGGAGCAGCCCCGTCTAATACGAAGCCCCAGAGAGGCGATCTTGCACTCTTCACCTTCAACCTGGACATAAACCCCAGGAGCATCCGGCTTAGGATAAGCACTCACTCCAGCCTGCTTAAGGCTTTCCACCACTGAGTTTTCCATCAGAGTAACCAGCTGACGAACACCAGTCCCTAAACGCTTAACATCCAGCAGCAGGTAAACCACTAATTGCCCCGGGCCATGAAAAGTCACCTGCCCTCCACGATCAACCTGAACGACAGGTATATCACCAGGAGCCAGGAGATGCTCATCTTTACCCGCTAATCCCTGAGTAAAAACCGGTGGGTGCTCCAGAATCCATATCTGATCCGGGTCTGATGGAGTCCGGATATTCGTATATGCCTGCATTTTCTGCCAGGTTTCTTCATAAGGGACCAACCCCAGATAACACACTTTAACTGGAGGCGCCTCTCTTTTCTGATCGCTCAAAGTCACCCCTTAGAGTACCATCTGGACACGACCTGTAGCCTTCAGGTCTTCATATATAGACTTTAACTGAGGTTCACCTGTTGCCGTAATAGTGACACGTACCGACTGAAATTTACCGCCACTGCTTTCGATGACGTCAACTTGTGTCTGGTCAAACCCCGGCGCATGAATTTCCATCACATCAAGCACAACCTGACGAAAATCATGACCAGCACGACCCATAACCTTAATCGGATAATCACAGGGAAATTCAATTTTAGGTGCTTCTTGCTGATTACTCATAGTCCAAACCTTTGAAACTTGTAATAGCCTGAGGTTTGCTTCCCAGACTATCTTTAAATAGCAAAACGGGGCCTCAGGGCCCCGTCCTCTAAGCCGGTAGCAGACCGGCATCAACAGTCAACCAAAGACCCTTATTGTCTTTGGTTTTAACCAACTTATCCAGTTGGTCTTTATCATTTAACAACCTGAATTACTTACCGATAGATATATGGGCATCAGGTTTAGATTTCTAGTCCAGAAGTCCTTTAAAAAATAGCACGATACTGTCCCAAAGGCGTTTGAAAAAGCCACCTTGCTCAACAGACTCTAAAGCAACCAAAGGACGCTCTGCTAAAACCTCGCCATCAAGACTAATCTGAAGCACCCCCATCGACTGCCCTTCAGTAACCGGCGCTTTAATCACTTTATTAACATTAAGTTTAGCGGTAAGCCGTTTAGCCTGCCCACGAGGGATTGTAATATTCAGGTTTTCACGGATACCCAATTTTACATCGGGCTGCTGACCGCCCCAAACTTTAGGTTCATTCAGTACCGTTCCGGCGGAATAGGGCTCCAGTGTTTCAAAGTAACGAAAACCATAAGCCAGTAATTTCTGACTCTCACGGGCACGCGCTTCTTCACTACTGGTTCCCATAACCACAGAGATCAGCCGCATGTCACCGCGTTTTGCTGAAGAAACAAGGCAGTAGCCAGCCTCATCAGTGTGGCCTGTTTTCAGACCGTCAACAGATTTATCACGCCACAACAGACGGTTACGGTTCGCCTGTCGAATACCATTATAGGTAAAATACTGTTGCGAGTAGACGCTATACAGATCCGGGAAGTCCTTAATAATACGGTTGGCCAAAATCGCCAAGTCATGAGCAGTAGAGTAATGCCCCTTACCTGGCAAGCCGGTAGCATTCAGAAACTGAGTATTTTTCATCCCCATCATCTGCGCATGCTGAGTCATCAGGTCAGCAAAGGCTTCCTCACTACCACCAATATGTTCAGCAACGGCAATACTGGCATCATTACCAGACTGAATAATAATGCCTTTAAGCAGGTCTTCGATAACAACAAAGTCCCCTTCTTTGATAAACATACGAGAACCTGGTGCTTTCCAGGCCTTAACACTAACCCGCACTTTATCCTCAGGGCTAAGATTGCCTTTGGAAACCTCAGACTCAACCAGGTAAGCCGTCATCATTTTAGTCAAACTGGCAGGGGGGAGTTGTTTGTCTGCATTATGCTCTACCAGCACACGGCCGCTATCAGCATCGATCAAAATATAGGATTTAGCAGCAAGCTTCGGCGGAGCGGGTATCAGAGCTGCCTGGGCTGTCACCGATAATAGAAGCCCCAGAATCGAGAAGATAACCACTGCTTTTGCACGAATTTGTCTGAAAATCCTCATGATGACTAACTCTTAACCTTTTAAAATGCAGGATACTGCGTGTATGACCATCGCCCCAAAAAAGAGCAATGCTATTAAAACCGGCAAGTATACCATGCCGTACCAAAAGCGCACCTAGCACCACAACGGAGCATAAATACGTCCAATCAGACTAACTAACCAGATCAAAGTTCATTCTGGCACTTACCGAGGAACCGGAATGATAATTGGCCTGACAAAACCATCTTCTGCCAACTGATGAATCAAGCGCTGAAGCTCAGGACGGGATTCAACAGGACCCAGCTGAACTTTGTACAACAACCGTCCGTTCACCTGAGCAGGAAGAACCTTCATCGCCTGACCTGTCCCCTCTTCTAGCTGTTGCCCAAGACTGAGTGCAGATTCAGATTTGCTCATTGCAGCAACCTGAACAAGAACTGGTGGTTGAAGCTGATTAATCAAAGGATCAATACCGCTGTTCCACTTCACAGGATCGATGGCCTCAATCCTGACAGGGGCAGTACCTGTTGCCAACATATCAAGGCGGGCTGCAGCAGCATAGGAAAGATCAATAACCCGATCATCATGAAAGGGGCCCCGGTCATTAACCCGAACAAGAACCTGCTTTCCGTTAGTCAGATGAGTTACCAGAACATAGGAAGGGAGAGGCAAGCTTTTATGAGCAGCAGACAGCTGATACATATCATAAACCTCGCCATTCGACGTGTGATACCCATGAAACTTTTTACCATACCAGGAAGCGATACCTTCAGCCTTATACCCTTTACTGGATGGCAGTACGGTATAGCTTTTTCCCCAGACAGAATAAGGTGATCTATTTCCGGCTGGGCTGGGAGGCTCATAAACCGGATCCAGGTCTTTGATTTTGTTCATATCAAAAACATCATCCGGTGCAGCGTCCTGCTGGAGTTCATAGCGTGACCCGGAAGGCGACATGCTACAGCCAGCCACAAAAGCCAGCAGAGTAAACAAAACACCATAATACCGGCGTAACACCTGCCTCTGATTTACAGATACAGAGATTAATCTGACTGTCATCGACTTTATCCCACCTATCCCTGCTGGTCAGCTTGCTTTATTTTCTGACTTAACTGATACACAGCCATCGCATAAAGCTTGCTGTGATTATAGCGTGTGATCACATAAAAATTCCTGAGCCCCAACCAGTGCTCAACACCCTTTTCACCCTGTAGCTCCATAGCTGTGGCCATGCCGGAATAGCGGCGACGATCCCTTGGCGTAAACCCTTTTTCAGCTAACTCCTGAACTGAAAGTTTCGGCTTCAGACTGACATTAACGAATTCTTTATAAGCGTCCCCCTGAACGGCAGCCGGAACAACAACAGGCTCACCTGTCTGCCAGTGGTGCTCTTTGAAATAATTAGCAACACTGCCGATGGCATCCGTTGGGTTATTCCAGATATCACGCTTATGATCACCATCAAAGTCAACAGCAAAATTGCGATAACTGCTTGGGATAAACTGGCCATATCCCATAGCTCCCGCGTAGGAGCCTTTAATAGACAAGGGATCAATATTCTCCTCACGTGCCAGAATAAAATACTCTTCCAGCTGGCCACGGAAAAACTCAGCACGAGGAGGGTAATCAAAGGCCAAAGTACTTAAAGCATCAACAACCCGATAATTACCAGCCATGCGTCCATAGTAGGTCTCAACACCGATAATCGCAGTGATAATCTCTTTCGGGACACCGTAGACCATTTCAGCACGTTCAAGAACGGCCCGATGTTTACGCATAAAGTGTACACCGCCACGAATACGCTTATCAGTAATAAAAATCTTGCGATAATCTTTCCATTCCAGCGTCTTTTCAGCCGGCCGGGAGATCGCATCCAAAATACTCTGCTTCTTCTCTGCTTTATCCAGAACAGCTTTCAAGGCAGATGGCGTAAAGCCGTGTTCACGAACCATTTCGGTAACAAAGTCTTCAATCAGCACACTCCGCTCATATTCAGTTTGCGCTGGCTGCTCCTGTGTATTTGCGGTCGCACAGCCTATCGGAACAAAAGCCAACGCTGCGACGGAGCTACGTCCAAGCCAACGATAAAAAGTGGTTTTGATATTCATCAGATATCTCATGCTATCACGTCCAAAACTGAATGAGCCTGTTTGTATGTTTTGCACTCTAACAAAAACAAGCAAATAAAAAACATTATTCTTCTCTCAGAACTCTGGGAGACTATTTTCTGACTAAGCTTCGATGGGTGTGAATCGACATCAGAATCCCAAACCCAGCCATCAAAGTAACAATAGAAGTACCACCATAACTGACCAGAGGTAACGGAACCCCCACTACTGGTAACAATCCACTGACCATACCTATATTCACAAACACATAGACAAAAAATGTCAGTGTAATACTGCCAGCCACCAACCGACCGTAGGTATCCTGGGCGTTTAGCGCAATAAAAAGCCCACGACCAATAATCGCAAGATAGGCAATTAAAATCAGGCCAACACCAACCAGGCCAAACTCCTCAGCCAGTACAGCAATAATAAAGTCTGTATGCCGTTCTGGAAGAAACTCTAATTGCGACTGAGTCCCATGAAGCCAACCTTTTCCGTAAATACCACCGGAACCAATGGCTGTTTTGGACTGAATAATATTCCAACCAGAGCCCAGAGGATCAATTTCCGGGTTAAGAAAAGTCAGTACTCGCTGACGTTGGTAATCATGCATCACATACCATAGTGCAGGTAATGCGGAAATTCCGAGCACAATAAAACCGCCAATTAGTTTCCAGCTGAGGCCGGCTAACAACACCACGAAGATGGCCGCCGCAGCGACCAAAAGCGAAGTCCCTAAATCAGGCTGCCGGGCAATCATCAGGACAGGTACCCCAATAATGACAGCTGAAACAAATAAATGTTTCCAGCTTGGGGGTAAAGGACGGTTTGCCAGAAACCAGGCAACCATCATCGGCATTGCCAGCTTCATAACCTCCGAAGGCTGAAAGCGAAAACCAATACCAGGGATCTGAATCCAGCGTTGCGCACCCTTGGCCCCAACACCAAACAGTAAAACAGCCAGTAAAAGAATAGCTCCTGCTAAATAAAAAACCGGAGTCCAGCGTTGCAGGTGCCGAGGCTCGATCTGAGCAATAATGAACATACCCGCTAAAGCGACGATAAAGCGCATTCCCTGACGTTCAACGTCTTGCAGACTCTCACCAGATGCACTGTAAAGCACGAAAAGGCCGCAGCTGATAAGAACAAACAGGATCATCAGCATCCAAAAGTCGATATGGATTCGCTCCAGCCAACCGGCAGGACGCTGAAATGCATTGGCAGCACCGGGTAACCGGTGCAAGAAATCACGTGTGCTCACTGCTTTCTCCCGCCCGGTGGTTCAGCCGGCTTCAGGTTGCGCTTTTTTTTCAGGTAGGCATCAAAAACCATCTGGGCAATAGGTGCGGCTGTCGTACTGCCACTACCTGCATTTTCAACGATCACAGCCAGTGCAATTTTAGGGTCATGTGCCGGAGCAAAACCAGCAAACATCGCATGGTCCCGATGTCGCTCAGCCAGCTTACTTTCATCGTAAACTTCATCTTGCTTAATACTTTTGACCTGGGCTGTGCCGGTTTTACCTGCAATCATATAGTCAACCCGCTTACCAATCCGCCGCGCCGTTCCTGTCCCACTATGCACAACATCAACCATAGCTTCGATGGCGATATCCCAATAGCGCTCATCGGACAAAACGATATCTTTGGGGGATTTTTTGTTATTGGTAACCACTTTCTTGCCGTCAATGCTTTTTACCAGCCGGGGCTGCACCCACTTTCCTCTGTTAGCTAATACGGCCATTGACGTAGCAATCTGCAGAGGCGTTGCCTGCCAATATCCCTGCCCAATACCCACACTTAGGGTTTCACCAGGAAACCAAGGAGACTTCCGCTTAGTCCGCTTCCAGTCACGACTTGGCATAAGCCCCGGAGATGCCTGAGGTATATCCAATGCTGTATTCAAACCAAACCCAAAGCGCTGCATAAAGGGATAAATGCGATCAATACCTAAGTTATAAGCCAGGTTATAAAAGTAAGTATCGTTAGAAACCACAATCGCTTTTCTCAGATCAACAGTGCCATGCCCAATCCGCTTCCAGTTACGGTAATAACGGTCATCATTCGGTAGCTGGAACCAGCCAGGATCTTCAATGGTATAATCCTGTGTAACAATCCCTTCCTCAAGCCCCGCAATTGCCATAAAGGCTTTAATGGTTGAAGCTGGAGGGTAATTCCCCCGGATACTACGGTTAAACATAGGCAGATCACGGGAGGTGATCAGTTCTTTATAGGTCTTGCCGTCAATACCGGAAACAAACAAATTCGGGTCAAAGCTTGGGGTACTGGCGATCGCCAGGATACCGCCTGTTTTAGGCTCAATCGCGACAATAGAACCCCGAAACCCCGATAAAGCCCGCATCGCAGCGTATTGAAGATCCGCATCAAGGTGTAGCGTCAGAGACTTCCCTGGCTCAGGCAAAGACTCGTCCAAAATACTTAAAACCCGGCCACGGGCATTAGTCTCAACCGTTTGAACTCCCACCTTCCCATGCAAGGTCTCTTCATACTGGCGCTCGACTCCACTCTTTCCCATATAGTAAGTCCCCGCGTACTGCGAACGGTCAACTTTCTTAAGGTCCTGCTCGCTGATACGGGAAACATAACCCAAAACATGAGCGGTCATAGGGCCATAGGGGTAATGGCGAATCAACTGAGCTTCAATCTCAACACCTGGAAGACGGTAACGATTAACGGAAACTTTAGCGATCTGCTCTTCAGTTAACTGGCTCAACAGAAGCGCAGAGTGAAACGGTCTGCGCTGGCTATAAGCCTGCTCAGCCATTTCTTTCTGCTGGTCTTCACTCAATTCAAGAACTTCTGACAGGGTGCTCAGCACACTTTGGATATCTTTCGCCTGTTCGCGAACAAACATCAGGTTATAACTGGGTAGGTTTTCTGCCAGTACATGCCCTTGGCCATCAAAAATAAGGCCTCGGGTGGGAGGAATCGCCCGCACGTGCATTCTGTTTTTATCAGACTTGGTGCTATAGACATCGTATTGGTATACCTGCAGGTAAACCATACGGGAAATAAGCACCATAACAAGGAGGATAACGATGGCAAAAGCGACAAAGATCCTTTCCTTGAAAAGACGGAATTCAAGGTCGAGGTTTTTCAGTGTGCGTTTTTCTGACATCCGGTTATCACCGTTCCTGGAAAGATGAGAGTTTTAGCGATGATAGGGGTGCCCTTGGATAACACTCCAGGCCCGATAAACCTGCTCAGCTAACAGAATTCTTACCATAGGATGCGGCAGTGTGAGAGGCGATAAAGACCATTGCTGATTTGCTCTTTGCTTACACTCCTGCGCAAGTCCTTCCGGACCACCAACCAGTAAGCAAACATCACAACCAAGCATCTGCCAACCTTCAGCTTCTTTAGCCAGCTGCTCGGTCGACCACGCTTTGCCAAACACTTCAAGAGCGACAACATGATCAGATGAACTGATCTTAGACATCATCAGTTCACCCTCTTTTCGGATTGCACGCTCAATATCAGCATTCTTACCGCGATTACCAGGAGCAATCTCTATCAAATCCAGAGAGAACTCCCGGGGCAGGCGCTTGGCATACTCTTCGTAGCCTTGCTCTACCCACTTGGGCATTTTAGTGCCCACCGCAATAAGCTTGACTCTCAAGAGCGGCTCTCCGCCGACTCCTGAATATCAGATTCTAAAGCAGTATCTTCCGGCAAATCACTCCAGAGGCGCTCAAGATCATAGAACTGACGGGTTGCCGGCTGCATGATATGAACAACAACATCCCCCAAGTCTACCAGAACCCACTCACTACCGGCCTGACCTTCCACGCCCAACGGACGAACGCCCTGCTCCTTAACATTCACCACCACATTATTAGCCATGGAGGCCACATGACGGTTGGATGTACCACTAGCGATAACCATAAAGTCAGTAACACTGGTGTTGCCTTGAACATCAAGCACCACAATATCGTTACCCTTCATCTCTTCCAGCGAGTCTATAACCAGCTGCTTGAGTTGTTCTGTTTGCATAGGACCTCAGATTTTCAGGATTAACCAGATGAATTCAGGATTAATCAAATAAGAATGCAATTGTCTTACAAGTTAGGGCAGCTTTGTAGCCTTAATGTTCATTTCTCTGTAAAAACTCATGCTCAATGCTGTAAAAAGAGGCACTTGCTTAACTCCAGACAAAAAAAACACCCCCAAAGACCAGTTGAATCAGTTTACTTTGGCATAAAGATCATGGGATTTGATGTAATCGAGTACTGAGTCCGGCAACAGATAACGCACCGATTGCCCCAACGATAGCTGTTGACGAATATACGTTGCAGAAATTTCAAGCTGTGAGGGCAGACTTACTGGCAGGATTTTGCCGAACCGATACTTACGCAGATCAGAGACCTTAACTTCACGTTCCTGCCAAAGCCTACTCTCTTCTGAGTTCGGTTTTAATTCAAAACCCGGGCGTGTCATCACAATCAGGTTTGACAGAGTCAGAATCTCCCGCCACTGATGCCAACAGGTAAAATGCGCAAACGCATCTATCCCCATAACCCAACACAATATGGTACTGTCGCCCAGTTCCTCACGAAGCCCCTGCAGTGTTAAAACCGAATAAGAAGGCTGGTCAAGACGCAGCTCCCGATCATCAATAAACACCCCTTCTTCATCAGAAACCGCCAGAGTAAGCATATCCAGACGCTGCCGACTGCTTCTCCCGGGTTGTTCGCGATGCGGCGTTTGATGACAAGGGACCAAACGAATTTCATTCAGTGTCAAAAGCTGCTTCAGCTCTATAGCTGAGCGAAGATGTCCATTATGAACAGGGTCAAAAGTCCCACCCATAACAGCAATAACATCAGGTTTATCAGACATAAAAATCTTCAGAATCTATAGAATCAGCACAGATACAAGAACGGCAGACTCAAAGGTCTGCCGTTGATCAAAAGACACGCTGTTAAGTACGAATATGCCCGTCACCAAAGACAACATATTTCTGAGAAGTCAGGCCTTCCAGCCCGACAGGACCACGAGCATGAATCTTATCAGTTGAGATGCCAATCTCCGCACCCAACCCATACTCAAAACCATCAGCAAAGCGAGTCGAAGCATTGACCATAACAGAGCTTGAATCCACCTCGGCCAGAAAACGGCGCGCCAGCGTATAGTTCTCAGTAACAATAGCATCGGTGTGGTGTGAGCCGTAATCATTAATATGCTCAATCGCCTCATCCATAGATGATACGATCTTGATCGCCAGCACAGGAGCCAGGTACTCTGTGCTCCAGTCCTCTTCCGTCGCCGGAATGGCAGCGCCCAGAATCGCACAGGTCTTCTCACAACCTCTCAGCTCAACACCTTTTGCGGCATACTCTTCAGCCAATAAAGGCAGTACCTGTGGTGCAACGGACTCTGCTACCAACAAGGTTTCCATTGTATTACAGGTACCATAACGGTGAGTCTTGGCATTGACGGCGATCTTAACAGCCTTATCAAGGTCTGCCTGATCATCGATATAAACATGGCAAATACCATCAAGATGCTTAATCACAGGCACTGACGCATCCTTACTAACCCGCTCAATCAGGCCCTTGCCACCCCGGGGTACGATCACATCGACAAATTCAGGCATAGTAATCAGTTCACCCACCGCAGCGCGGTCAGTGGTCTCAACCACCTGAACCGTGGCCGCCGGTAAATCCGCAGCCGCAAGCCCCTGAGCAATACATCGGGCAATCGCCTGATTAGAATGAATAGCCTCAGAACCGCCGCGAAGTATCACTGCATTTCCAGACTTCAGACAGAGACTGGCCGCTTCCACAGTGACGTTAGGGCGGGACTCATAAATAATGCCAATAACACCCAACGGAACACGCATTTTGCCTAACTGAATACCGCTTGGGCGAAAATTCATATCGGTAATTTCGCCGATAGGATCAGGCAAAGCCGCAACCTGGCGCAGACCTTCAATCATTGTGTCGATCA
Source organism: Oceanospirillum sp. (assembly GCA_048268485.1). Lineage (GTDB taxonomy): Bacteria > Pseudomonadota > Gammaproteobacteria > Pseudomonadales > Halomonadaceae > Oceanospirillum. The sequence goes on along the minus strand of JBLWVL010000001.1, from coordinate 136,689 downwards.
CTTTTGGCGTCAGCGCCAGACGGTCTAATAGCGCACTATCCAAGCCATTATTGCGCCCATTTTCCAGATCTTTTTCATTTTCAGCGACCAGTATCGGTCGGGCCGCATCCAGGGCATCGGCGGTGGCCAGAAGGGCTTTATTTTTTAAGCCGGTATCGGCTTTTGCGATAGCGCGTGAGGCAAGACGGGCTTTTTGTCCCATCTCCTGCATATACTGTTTGATATTCATGGTGTTAGTAAACCCTGATGCTCTTATTCTCTACGACTGATTTCCTGTAACAAATATCTGGAACCCCCCCTACCTTTAAGGGCTGTAACCGTTATAATCCGCTGTATTCATTTCCAGAACTGGCAACTATACGCGAATGGACACTAAGTACAAAGCACGCCTGAACGCCGTTTACTTTATCCTAGCCGGAGCTGCGACCTTGCTACTGGGCTGGACACAGTATCTGAATCAACTACCGCAGGCTGGAGAAGCTCTGATGTTAATTAGCCTGACGCTTCTTATAACGGGCCTTTATAACTTCGCGTTCCCGGTGAAGCTTTCCCGTATACTCCCCTTGCTGATTCTTATGATGGTCGCCACATTCACAATTGCAGGTTCCTGGGTTCCTGTGATCCTGACCGCTCACTGGGCGTATATATTGCCGTTTTACCTGTTCAGCCTGCTGCCTTTTAAATCCGCTTTGACGCTGACATTAGGTTACGCACTGATTTTCAACCTTTCCACAACAGTCCAACTGGCCGGGATTGAAAGACTTCAGGTACTTTATCTGTTCTGGTCGGCCACCTCTGTGGCCTGTATCTTCATATTTACCAACAGAGAAAAGCAGCAGCATCTGCAGGAACTGGTCAGTCTCGATGCTGAAAGTTCCGCCTATAACACTCAACAGTTACGGGATGACCTGCCAAGGGAGCTCGCACGGGCTGATCGGGAGAATACCAGCCTGTCTCTGCTCTGCTTCAAAGGCCGCCAGGAACACTCAGATCTGACGTTGCGCAAAACGTCAGAGCTGATAAATCAGGCTCTTCGCCCTTTTGATCGTCTCTACCGGGTCGATGACTATCTTATCGCACTAACCCCTTCCGGATCTTTTCGGGATAGCCTCAGTATCTGCTACCAGTATTACAACAACTTCAATGAATGCATGCATCTGGCTGCGGTTGTTCCCGGAGAACATGAAACCGAACAGGAGCTACTGGACAAGGCATCGGAAGCGATCGCCTTTGCTGAACAGCAGGATATCAATGCGCCCCTTTATCTGAAAAGTGATTTTATCGATATTCAGAACGAGCAGGATTTATATGATTGACCTGGGCCAAAACACTTCTAAAATGCGGGATAAAGTCACTGCGGGGCTCTATTTTTCTCTGGCTTTTGTTCTGGCTGTTATTGCTTGGTATCACTATATGCTTGGCCATTATCAACAGATTCTCTGGCCGGCTTTATCCAGCCCTTTTATTCTGGTGCTGGCTCTTATCCGATTATTTCAGAGTAATGAAAGCCAGGATATCACACCTTATCCGCTGCTTATCTTGCTTGGTTTAGTCGTACTGAACAGCGGGCCTCTGTTCGACCCTCTTTATCGTCAATGGCTCTATATGGTTCCGGTTCTGACCTATTTCATTTTGCCAGTCCGCCAAGCATCCTTTAGTTTGTTATTATTCTTCGCCCTGTTTATATTTTTTGCCGTGGAACAGATTAACCCTCTGATACTGATTGACCTTGCAATCAACCTAAGTCTTTTCTCCGGTATCTGCTTTATCTTTGCCTATACCCAGGAAAGCCAGACACAGACACTGGAAAGGCTAAGTGGTAAAGATAGCCTGACAGGAGCCTTTTCTGCCAATCAGCTAAGCAAGCGCCTGGTCGCTGAGGTTTCCCGGGCAAAAGCAACCCGACGCCCCCTTTCAGCATTATTATTTACGATCCACAATATTGAAGAGTTCACAGCCCGCCAGGGTGAATACAAAACACGTAACCTTTTTATTAAAATATTTCAAATTATGGAAGAGGTCGGCAGAACCGGGGATGAAATTTACCGAATGAGTGATAACAGCTTTTTATTACTTCTGCCGAATACATCCATTAATGGCTGTATTGTTTTGAAAGAACGCCTGGTACAGCAGATGGAAGATCATTTTGCACTGTCGGTTATTGCAAGAGACCTTGGCCTCAACCCAGTAACACTCCAGGCTAGCGAAACATCCAATCAATTTATGGAACGTGCTTTAGCCGATCCGGATATGCGGGCTCACAATGCGCTCTGAACATTTAAAAGGGCTTTTTAGCCTTCACGGCGGCCTATTACTTTTTGGCGGCACGGCACTTTTTTCTCAAACAATCCATTTGAGTGCGCTGGATATGACGGCATGGCGCTGTCTTATTGCCGGCGTATTATTGTTGGGCTGGCTGCAACTGAGAGGTCGCCCACTCAGTTTTGAGCACTCGCGGCATAATCTGGGGATTTTAGGACTATCGGTTCTGATGGGGCTGCATTGGGTGACCTACTTTCACTCGATGCAAATTGCCGGGGTAACCGTGGGTATTCTCGCACTATTCACCTTTCCGGTGATGACCGTACTTCTGGAGCCAGTCTTTGACCGGGTTCGTCTCAAAGGAAAAGATCTGTTTGCCGCACTTTTGGTGGTTGCAGGTATTACACTGATGACGCCATCACTGAATCCGGATGACCCGATTGCTTTAGGTGTTTTCTGGGGCGTAATTTCTGCATTTCTCTTTACCCTACGCAACCTTTTTATGAAAAAGTATTACAGCCAGTATAGCCCCTTACTGACAATGGGCTGGCAATCCCTGTTGGTTGCTTTGATGCTGCTGCCTTTTGTCAGCGATGAAGTACTTTCCTTGCCCGGTGAACAATGGTTCCAGCTTTTCCTTCTGGCCACGGTATTTACCGCAGCCCCTCATACCTTGCTGGCAAACAGCCTGCGTTACCTTAAAGCAGCCAGTATCAGCCTGATCTCCTGCCTACAGCCGGTTTACGGGGCCCTGCTGGCCTTCCTGATTCTGGGTGAACAGGCAGAAACCATGACATTAATTGGCGGTAGCCTGATTATCGCTGCAGCGGTTAACGAGACGTTAAGCAAGAAGCAAACCTAAGCTGGCAAAGAGCCCGATCCCCAGCCCTAGCCTAAATCGAGCCCGTCATTCTCCCATGCTCACACATTCCTGTTTCCTGAGGAGATTTGAAGGGCCTTTACCACCCCGCAGAGACCGGAGCTACTCCCCCCACCTGGGCATCAGCGTCTGCTCAAAACCCAGCTGATCCAGAATACGGGCGACGATAAAGTCCACCATATCTTCAATGCGTTGCGGGTTATGATAAAAACCGGGGCTGGCTGGCATCACCAGAGCTCCCATGCGAGTCAGGGTCAGCATATGCTGAAGATGCACTTCATGATAAGGCGCCTCTCTGTGAACCAGAATTAACTGGCGACGCTCTTTAAGAGCCACATCAGCTGCACGCTCAATCAGGTTATTACTGGCGGCAGTAGCGATAGCAGACAAAGTGCCAGTAGAGCACGGGCAAACCACCATCTTATGCGGCGCACCGGAGCCGGAAGCCACCGGTGCCATCCAGTTCTCCCGGCCATAGACTTTAATCTGCCAGGGCTCTGCCTTAAAGCGCGCCACCAGATAGGCCTGCAGCTTATCGCTGGCGGAAGGAAAACGCTCTTCTGTCTCAGTCGCAATCACGACCTGAGCCGCTTTGGAGATCATCACAGAAACCTCACAGCCCAGCGCCACCAGACACTCGATCAGGCGGATCCCGTACTGAGCACCGGAAGCACCGGTCAGGGCAACCGTCACGCGCTTATCGGCGCTTAAAGCTGCAGAGGAACACACGGAGGAATCATTAGAAGGCTGTTCGGGATGACTCATATAAGACTCTTAAATAGAAAGAACAAAATAAACGGGGCTACGATTACCGCGAGGCTATAACTGTCGTTATATCCGGTAAACCGGAAAGACAAGAATAACATCAACGGCAAAAGCAGCCCCGAGTGCACGACAACCCTTTTACGATCGTCATCGTGACTCAGTGCACCCGTGGATAATGAATCTTAGTCGAAGCCATTTTTGCGGATGTCACTCTATTTTACGCACTCAGGACTTAATCGCTAAAGCATCCAGCAGCTTCTGATGAATACCACCAAAGCCACCATTACTCATCACGACGATACGATCCCCGGGACGACTGGCTTCGACCAGCCGAACAATCAGGTGTTCCAGGTCGCCTACCAACTCAGAAGGAACCGGTGCATTAGCAACAACAGAGCCAAGGTTCCAGTCCAGGCCCGGTGGCTGATACCAGAAGGCTTCATCGGCATGTTGAGTACAATCGATCAACTGGGACTGCAGTGTTCCCAGGCGCATCGTATTAGAGCGAGGCTCAATCACCGCCAGAATACGACCTTCACCCTCCTGCAGGTGCGGGTCCAGCGCCAGCTGGGCTTTTGCCCCTTCCAGGGTGGTATTGATGGCCGTGGGATGGTGAGCAAAATCATCGTAAACCTTAACCCCCTTCTCTTCACCACGCAGCTCCATGCGGCGCTTCACGTTACGGAATTCCGCCAGCGCCTGAGCGGCAATCTCAGGTGTCACTCCCACATGCCGGGCAGCCACGATAGCGGCTACAGCATTGGCAACATTATGCTGCCCGGAAAGTGACCAACGGACTTCAGCTACGTCTTCGCCATCCAGCAGCACCTTAAAACGACTGCCATCTTCACGCAGCATACGAGCAGACCAGCCCGCTTTGCCGGAATGTGCTTTGATCATCTGCGTCGGCGTCCAGCAACCCTGTTCCAAAACACCGTTCAAGGGCTTGCAGTCCGCATAAACAATCAGACCTTCAGAGGGTACAGTCCGTACCAGGTGATGAAACTGACGCTGAATAGCGGCCAGATCCGGGAAGATATCGGCGTGATCAAACTCAAGATTATTCATAATCAAGGTGCGCGGACGGTAGTGAACAAACTTGGAGCGCTTATCAAAAAACGCTGAGTCATACTCATCCGCTTCAATCACAAAAAAAGGTGTCTCACCCAAACGCGCGGAAATACCGAAATTTTCCGGCACCCCACCCACCAGAAAGCCCGGTGCCATGTTGGCATAGTCTAATATCTGCGCCAGCATACTGGTGGTGGTGGTTTTACCATGAGTGCCGGAAACCGCCATCACCCATTTGTCTTTCAGTACGTGCTCAGACAGCCACTGAGGGCCTGAGGTGTAGGGAATCCCCTTATTCAACACAGCTTCCACCGCCGGATTGCCACGGCTCATGGCATTACCGACAATCACCAGATCCGGCGCTGGTTCCAGTTGTTCAGGAGAAAAGCCCTGAGTAATTTCGATGCCCTGCTCTTCCAGCTGGGTGCTCATGGGCGGATAGACATTAGCATCCGAGCCCGTCACTTTATAACCCAACTCCCGGGCCAGAATCGCCAGACTGCCCATAAAGGTTCCGCAGATACCCAGAATATGCAGGTGCATAAAAACTCCCTAAAGCATTTAGGTCGTGCCTGAGACCTCTGACACGCGCCGGAAAAAATTCAGAGAAGATTAGCATGAGAAGACGTCTTGCCCAACAGAATTAGCCTGTAACTAAATAGTGATGATTTCAGAATACCAACCTTAAAACAGGTGCTTACAAAGCCTATATCTGCAAAGCATGAAAAAACTTGCCCACAGCCATGCAAAAGAGGCCAAATTCAAGTAGTATTGCCGACATTTTTCGGGGCCAAACTCGACGGGCTAAGGATCTGATCCTCTCCCGTATGGCCACTATTTTAAGACCTCAACGACTCTCAGGAGCCAGTTCAGAGATGAGCAAGCAAAACGCGTTTTATGCCCAGTCAGGTGGCGTGACTTCAGTTATCAATGCCAGTGCCTGTGGTGTGATCGAAACCGCACGTAAACACAGCGACAAAATCGGTACCGTATATGCCGGTCAGAACGGCATCATCGGTGCGCTGGTTGAAGAGCTGATCGATACTAATGCGATCTCTGAGCAGGACGTTGCCGCTCTGCGTCACACTCCGGGTGGCGCTTTCGGCTCCTGCCGTTACAAGTTAAAAGATATTGAGACCCACCGTGAGCAGTACGAGCGCCTGATCGAAGTCTTCAAAGCCCACGATATCGGCTACTTCTTCTACAATGGCGGTAACGACTCTGCGGATACCTGCCTTAAGGTGTCTCAGATCTCTGAGAAACTGGGCTACCCGATCAAAGCGATCCACGTTCCTAAGACGGTGGATAACGACCTGCCAATCACAGATACCTGCCCGGGTTTTGGTTCTGTAGCCAAGTACATCGCACTATCCACCATGGAAGCCGGTCTGGATATCCAATCGATGTGCGAAACCTCCACCAAGGTGTTTATCCTTGAAGTTATGGGGCGTCACGCCGGCTGGATCGCAGCCGCGGGTGGTCTGGCACAGCAGGCAGAAGGTCAACCGCCACATATCATTATCTTCCCTGAGATCGCTTTCGACCGTGAAGCCTTCATGAAAAAAGTCGATCAGAGCGTTAAAGACAACGGCTACTGTGTGATCGTGGTTTCTGAAGGAGCACACTACGCAGATGGCACCTTCATTGCAGACGCCGGCACCAAAGATGCCTTCGGCCACACTCAGCTGGGTGGCGTAGCGCCGACACTGGCGAATATGGTTCGTGAAGATCTGGGTTACAAATATCACTGGGCAGTTGCCGATTACCTGCAGCGCGCGGCTCGTCATATCTCTTCCAAAACGGACGTTGAGCAGGCTTATGCCGTAGGCCAGGCAGCTGTTGAAATGGCGGTAGCCGGTAAAAATGCAGTAATGCCAGCGATTATCCGTAAGAACAATGCGCCGTTTGAATGGGTGATTGAAGAAGCACCACTGGATAAAGTCGCTAACGTTGAGAAGTTTATGCCACGGGACTTTATCACTGAAGACGGTTTTGGTATCACCGAAGCCTGCCGCGAGTATCTGGAACCTCTGATCCGCGGTGAAGCCGAGCTGCCATACGACGAAAAAACCGGCCTGCCAACTTATGTTCGCCTGCGTCATCAGCTGGCAGAGAAGAAACTGCCGGAATTTAAAGCGTAATATCATAATCGACAACACGCTTTAGCACTGAAATAAAAGCCCCGATAAACGCATATCGGGGCTTTTTTATTCTGGCGAATCACGCCTATTCACAAAACTCATTTCCCTTAATAACTTTTATGCAGGACGATATTCGATCCTCATCTAAGAGGGCATGGCTGAATAGGGACTAAAAATATGAACACCGCACGCATTAACCCCTGGTGGGTTGTTCTCGCCGCCGGCATTATTCTGGCTTACAACATGGGCGTTCGCCTATCCACTGGCCTGCTTATTCCCAATATCAACAGCGACCTCGGTATCAGTCAAGCAGACCTGGCCTTTGGCTTTGCAATACAAAATTTGCTTTGGGGTGCCGTTTCACCGGTTGCCGGTTTGTTGGCAGAGCGCTTTGGTACGGTCAGAGTACTTCTTGCGGGGGCACTGCTCTATGGACTGGGCATGGTGTTAGCCGCCATCGCTCAGGACAATATGCTTTTCTTTATCGGTAATGCTCTTTTGGTCGGTATCGGTGTCGGCGCAACTACCTTCCCTATTGTTCTTGCCGCTGTCGGGCAAAAATTTCCCGCTCACAAACGCACTCTGGCCCTTGGCATTGCTAGTGCTGGCGGATCACTGGGTCAGTTCGGCTACGCTTTTATTCTCGGCAAGATCAGCCCTGTGATCGGGTGGTCTGACACCTTTATGTGGTTTGCCGGCTCGACGCTTATCGTTTTTGCCTTGGCCTGGCTGCTAGCCGAGAGCAAGCAACTCAGGGAAGAGCGCCGCTCAGCTCAGATCTCCTCACCAACCCGACTCTTTGACTGGCAGGCAATTGGTAAAGCGATACAGGTGCCGGAGTATCAGCTGCTGAATATCGGTTTCTTTGTCTGCGGTTTCCACGTTGCCTTTATCACGGTACATATGGCTGGATTTGTAAACTTCTGCGGACTGCCATCCAGTGTTGCATCCAACTCCATCGCCTTAATCGGGCTAATTAATGTGATTGGAGCCATCACCGTCGGCTGGGCAGGAGATCGCTGGCACAAGCCTTACCTACTCACCCTGATCTATGGTTTGAGAACACTGCTGATCATTATGCTGATCATACTACCACCCACCTATGAGGTTTTTTATGCCTTCTCTATTGTCATGGGGATGCTCTGGCTATCGACCGTACCGCTGACCAGTGGCTGTGTTGCACATCTGTTTGGTACGAAAAACCTGGCATCTCTATTTGGTATCGTGATGTTCAGTCATCAGATCGGCGCTTTCTTTGGCAGCTGGTGGGGCGGGCTGTTATTTGAGTGGTATGGGGACTACAGCATAGCGCTTAGCCTCAGTGCCGGCCTTGGGCTACTGGCAGCTCTGGTGCACCTTCCGCTAACGCCAAGACGTTTCGCCCAGGCCGAATTCAAGCCAGCTTAGACTGTCATCCGGCTGTCACAGTCGCCAGATAGAGTGTACTCAGGTTGAAGGGAGTCAGGTCCTCTTCAGCCTGAGATTTCTTGCCGGAAAGTCTCAGGGTTTAGCTCGCCTGAAACATTTCAGAATAAACAGGAAAGCTTGTATGGAATTGCCGTGACGGACAACGGCGAGGCAGGATGCCTCACTTTTCCCTAACCTTTTCAAACCTTCGTTATCTTTCCGTTTCCTTACCTGTCCACCGCTAGGGTTTATCCGCCAGATTTTTACGGGCTGTCGTCCAGATTCCATCTGCGCCGCTATTTTCTTTTATGGAACCGGACGATGCGCTCTTATTCTGCCGAATGCCTTTTTTCACCTCAGCAACCAACTGAGCTTCTGTCTTAGTCGCACGTTTATTGGCAGAAAAGCCTTTCATTTTTAGGTACAGGCTCTCTACCTTTTGTCTCGCCCATGGGGTTTTGCGTAAAAATTTCAGACTGGACTTGATGCTTGGCTCTGATTTAAAACAGTTCACCGCGATCCTCTGATGCAACCCGGGCCAACCATATTCAGCAACCAGCTCTTTCAGAATCTGTTCTAACTTAACGCCGTGCAGTGGATCTTTGGCACGGTTCTGCGGGGAGTTATCCGGTTGCGCTTGTTCGGTCATGACTTAACTCATTTTTCGAAGTGATCTTTCTGAATCAGGCTGAATAGCATAAATAAAAAGGAGCCTGGGCCGGCTCCTTTTCATACCTGCTTTCACGAGTATTTTAACGGCAAAACCATCTTTAAGGCAGCTCGCTTAAGCAATCATACTGCCAATCAACAGGAGGAGAAGGATACCTGATAAACCCTTCCAGAACATCAGCGGTTTACGCTCCACTAAAGGCACTGCCCCTTCTTTCATATAGTGAGGATTGGGCTTTTTCAGATCATAGATAAACTCTGACAGGCGACGGTAGCGAAGTTCCGGGTTTGGCTGAAGTGCACGGCGCAAAGTTCCGTCCAGCCATACCGGCACCATCGGATTAAACTGATAGCTTGGCAGATACTCAAGCCGGGAAAAATCCACACGGCTATGAAAGTGCTCCATCTGATCTGCATAGGGCTGCTGTCCGGTCAGCATCCAGTAGGCGATAACCGCCAGAGAGAACTGATCAGCATTGGGTCCCGGTTCACGATTCAGACGATACTCCGGAGCACTAAAAGGGGTCAGCCCTACCATGCGTACAATAGATAATGGTGAAGGCAGGTCATCTGTCCCCGGAACAGCACATGATGCAAAGTCAATCAGCTTTATCATACCTCTCTGATCCACCAGAATATTATCCGGGTGTAACCCCTGGCAGAGAATATCCCGCCGGTGTAACGCCCGAACTGCTTTTACCATTTGCTCAATAAGGTCGATCAGGCGACGTAGTTCCGCATTAGGATTCTGAAGCATCCACTCGGTCAAAGTACGACCATCAACAAACTCCCGCAGATAATAGAGATAATTTCTGGGGCGGGAAGCATCGACAATTTTGGCGACATATGGCGAGTTGACCCGTTCGACCACCCACTGCTGCATAATAAACTGACGCAGGAAATCCTTCCGGCTCTCCAGCTGAGGTGACGGCGCCTTAAGCACCATCTCCCGACCGGTATGCTTATCTTCTACCCGGTAAATGCAGCTCATATTGCTTTTATTAAGCACTTCTACCACACGGTAACCGTCCAGATCGTCACCAACATTCAGCTCCCTGGGCACCGGCAAAGCACCAAACGCCTCACCGATCGTATCCCCGGACTCTTCAGGAAGCATATCAATACGTACCAGCTGAAAACAGAAATGCGTGCTGCTATAGCCCCGTGCACTGGCTTTTTCCATTGCAACCTTCAGGAGCTGATCACAGGCTTCATTCAGATCTGAAGCATTATGGCGAATCTGCTGCACATAATCAGATGCCACCAAAGTTCCCTTACTGGCCTGAGTGGTGAACAGCAGGATATCCCCCTGCTTTAATGAAAACTGGTGGTAATCAATATCAACACTGGGATCCAGCCCTAAGGCACGGGACGGATAACGATAACCACCGATAAAATTGGTATGCTCCCGGTTGAGCTGCTCAAATTCACCACCACGTAAACGATAAACCAGCGTATCTCCCATATGGAAGAGATGGCCTTGACGCCCCTTTAAAACAACGCTGCTAAATGAGCTAATATAGTTGCCATTAGTAACGTTCTTTCCCTGACTGAACAACCAGCCATTGAGGGCACTCAACACTTTAGTCGCCGACGTTTTCACATCCCAATTATCCGGCGTCGCATAGTAGTCCGCCAGAAAGCCCCGAACACAGGTTTCTGCTGCCTGTTTAGCAATAACATTTCGCCAGGTCGAATCAGCCACAACGGCAGATACCCCTTTTACGGCCAGGCCCGAGCCTTCCGGAATTCTGACTGACATTGTCGAACGTATTGAGCTTCTATCCGGCGCAATAAAGGCCTGGCCATAACTGATTTTTAACTGACTATCTCGGGTCATTGCACCAACTCAGATCGTTTTTCGGTGAACTGCATATTTTTGCACTGCATTAGCGTATTCAGACGCCGTTCTGAATACTGCAGTTTAACTGATCGGATGATATGCAAATATTATGCAATAGTGTTTGTCGTAACGGCTATCCCTCAGTAAGTATGAAAACTGTAACAAGGGAGCCCTCTCCCACAAAGAACACCTGCCCTTAGACAGCAATAAAGACAGCCTGCCAGTGTGTTCTTTAGTAGGAATCTACGGTGTGATAATGGCAATCACAGGTGAGTGACTATATAATCCTGCCAGCTTTTAATGAGGGGATCTTCCCTGAATTTCCATTCAACGTTTTCTATTTCTGGGGTCAGAATAATGGATTTTGAAAAAATTCCTGCCGGTAAAGACGCACCAAACGATATCTATGTAGCAATTGAGATTCCTGCGCAAAGCTCACCGATCAAGTATGAGATCGAGAAAGACTACAATGCGATCATGGTTGACCGTTTCATGGCAACCCCAATGTTCTACCCTGCGAACTACGGCTTCATTCCTCACACTCTGTCTGAAGATGGTGATGCACTGGATGTCCTGGTGATCACACCTTATCCTGTTCTGCCAGGTTCTGTAGTTCGCTGCCGCCCAGTTGGCGTACTGAATATGTCTGATGAGGCAGGACCTGATGCGAAACTCATCGCCGTACCTCATGACAAGCTGACCACAGTTTATAAAGAAATTCAGGATGTTGAAGACATCCCAGCCCTGCTGCGTGAGCAGATCTCCCACTTCTTTGAAAACTATAAAGACCTGGAAGAAGGTAAATGGGTTAAAGTTGAAGGGTGGGGCAACGCTGCTGAAGCTCGTGCTGAGATTGTTAAATCTATCGAGGCCTACAATAACAGTAAGTAAGTCGCTGTTATTCTTCTGCCCTGCAAAGAGCAGAACTCTGACAAAACGCTGGTTAATCCAGCGTTTTTTTATGCCTTATACTGTCACCAGCTCAGCTTTTCCGCCAAATGCAGTCTAGTTCAGCAGCTTTTTCCGTAACTTTTTCGGTGTTTCATCGAACCAGCGTTTAAAGGCCCGGGTAAAGTTAGCAGGGTGGTTAAAACCAAGGCGATAGCTAATCTCTCCTATTGGCAAATAGTTCAGTCGAACCCAATGCAGAGCCTGCTTCTGACGTAGTTCATCCAAAACCTGCTGATAACTGGTCGCTTTCTCCTGGAGTCTTCTCTGAAGCGTTCGGGGGCTCATATTGAGCTGCCCGGCAATGTCTGCTATGGACAGGCGGCCCAGCGGCAAATTGTTCAACAACAAAGACTCAAGACGGATTCGCAGATCACTCCGGTCCATTCGCGAAAGATATTCAGCTATCAGTGCATCATTCTGTTCAGCTAACTCAGGGCTTGCTGTCAGCAAAGGCTGATACATAGCTGCCGCCTCAAAAATAATCTTGTCGTGGGAAGCATTAAAAAATACCGGGCACTTAAACAAGCGCTGCCAGGGTGTCGGATCCATCGGCTGCGCCCGACTTAACCAGACACTTTTAGGTGAAAATCCGGGACGATAGATATGACGGGATGTGAGTACAGAAGTACCGATAAACGCATCCACCTCTTCTGGTGATAACTGCTCCCGACTCACCCCTCTTCGGCGATAAACACTGATCTCGACATCTGCTCCCAGCGGGGTAATGGTCATTTCAGCATAGTCAGCAAACATGCGCAGATTTTCTGCGAGTCTTCTGAAGCCCTCCATCAGGGTGTCACTTGCCCAGATAGCAAACCCTAAAGCATGCCAGGATGTCGGCCTCACAAAACGAGCCACAGTTAAACCTACCGCCTCATCACCCGTCAGATTTCTGGCTAATCGCCAGAGGCGGTTAATGGTCGTAAGGGGATAACGTGTTTCCAGCTGGCTCGCCACGCTTTGCTCGATGCCCACCCTCGCCAGCAGTGAACTGCCATCAATATGATATTGATCTAATGCCCGGCTGATCACCAAAGGCCAGCTGCCAATCACCGTTGCCTCATAACGCTCTGAAGATCTATTCACAATCTCGCTCAAGTTACACAGCTCCTGCCGGTTACAGTGACCCGAGGGTCCACTACCACACTGCTCTGACCAAACTTCATATTAGGGCAAATAAATTATCATTTCACGCCATTAGGCACTCTTTAAACGTCAACACCTTGTTGCTGACCAAGCTTTCGCTCAAAAATCAATCGGGTTACTTTGAGAGCTAACATTATTCAGGAGCGACCACCTCTAACTGAATAACCTCAGCCAAAACCGCTCAGGTCATCAGAAAGCACTGTTGCTCGCCCAACTGGGCAAAACAGACTTCTGACTTCATAACAAAAATAATCGGAGATACAGTATGCCAACCAAAATTCTACCGGGCGCTAAAGCCGCCGAATCTTATCCATTACTTATCAAGCAAATTTTTGCCTCTGCGGGCCGCTTTGAGCCGGATAATGAGATTATCTATCGCGGTGATGCCCGCTTCAGTTATCGTCAGTTCCGCCAAAGAGTTCAGCAACTGGCTAATGCAATGAAAGCAGCGGGTGTCGAAGCTGGAGACACCGTGGCTGTAATGGACTGGGACAGTCATCGCTACCTGGAGTGTTACTTTGCTGTCCCTATGCTGGGCGCGGTTCTGCACCATGTGAATATTCGCCTGTCTCCGGAGCAGATCGCTTACACCATGAATCATGCTGAAGATAAGCTGGTGTTAGTACATGATGACTTTGTGCCTCTGGTTCAGCAGATTAATAGTCATCTGACGACTGTAGAGGGCTATATTCGCCTGAGTGATCAGGCTGGCAGCGAAGCGGTTGGCGATGTGGACTTTATTGGTGAATATGAAGCCCTGCTTCGTGCCGAAGAACCCGTTTGCGAATTCCCAGACTTTGATGAAGACAGTATCGCTACCACCTTTTACACAACAGGAACGACAGGTAATCCCAAAGGCGTTTTCTTCAGCCACCGCCAACTCGTTCTGCACACGCTGAATATGGTGGGCATGCTGGGCAGCTATGCTGGTCTGCCACTGCTACGTTCTGACTCGGTTTACATGCCGATCACCCCGATGTTTCATGTTCACGCCTGGGGTGTCCCTTATGCGGCGGTTATGCTGAACTGCACACAGATCTACCCAGGGCGTTATGAGCCCGATATGCTGATAAATCTAATCCAGGAATACAAAGTCACTTTCTCTCACTGCGTGCCTACTATTTTGCAAATGCTACTTGGCTGCGAGTCAGGTAAAGAGGCCCGTTTTGATAACTGGAAAATTCTGATTGGCGGCAGTGCTCTGCCTCAGGGTCTTGCGAAAGCAGCCATGGATAAGGGTGCCGATATCTATTGTGCCTACGGTATGTCTGAAACCTGCCCTCTGCTCACCGTCACTCACCTGAATCAGGAACAGCGTGCGCTACCGGTAGACAAGCAACTGAAATACAGAACCCTGACCGGTGTTGCATCCAATATGGTTGACCTGACCATTACCGAAGCCAGTGGATCTCTGGCGGCCCACGATGGTGAAGCCGTTGGTGAAATTACCGTTCAGGCACCCTGGCTGACTCAAGGTTACTTTAAAGAGAACGAGAAACAGGAAGAGCTGTGGGAAGGCGGCCGCCTGCATACCGGTGATGTAGCCAGCATCCATGAGAACGGCTTTGTTGAGATCAAAGACCGCATCAAAGATGTTATTAAAACCGGAGGTGAGTGGCTCTCCTCCATCGAACTGGAAAACCTGATCAGCCAGCACACTGATGTTGCTGCAGTCGCTGTGGTTGGTGTGCCTGATGAAAAATGGGGTGAGCGACCTTTTGCTATGGTCGTACCGAAAACACCTGACCTGACTCAGGAAGATCTGCAGCAGCACCTGAATCAGTATGTGGAATCCGGCAGAATCTCGAAATGGGCTATTCCGGACCAGATCCGTATGGTAGACGATATCCCGAAAACATCCGTTGGCAAAATCAATAAAAAAGAGATCCGCGCGCAGTTAGTGTAAGCACCAGCTTATCCGTCTGTAAAACGGGCAAAGCCTCTCAGTTACCTCGTTAAATCGGGGTTCAAAAAACTGAGAGGCTCCGGCAGCCCCCCTGCCAGATTTAAACGTTATCCTCAATTTAGCTCGCCTACGGTCGGAAAAGATCGTGGGCCTTAGGAGTAAGGTATGACACAGAAAGTCGTTTTTCTCAGTGGTGTACGCACAGCAATCGGTGGTTTTGGCGGTAGCCTGAAAGATATTCCTGCCACAACTCTGGCAGCATCAGTAACCCGCGAGGCGGTTACTCGCGCCAATCTGAAACCGGAACAGGTCGGCCATGTTGTCTTCGGTAACGTCCTGCATACTGATCGCCGGGATATGTATATCAGCCGTGTTGCAGCCCTTGAAGCCGGCCTGCCAGTTAATACACCTGCACTCACCGTTAATCGCCTTTGTGGCAGTGGCCTTCAGGCGATTATCTCTGCGGCGCAGCAGATTGAATTGGGGGTTTGCGATGCCGCCGTTGCCGGTGGCGCTGAATCTATGAGCCGGGCACAATACTGGGTACCTGCTGCACGCTTTGGACAACGCATGGGTGACGGTCAGATTATAGACTCCATGACCGGCGCTTTAACCTGCCCTATGGAAAACTACCACATGGGTGTAACGGCTGAAAATGTAGCAGAAAAGTGGGGGATTAGCCGTGAACAGCAGGATGCTCTTGCAGCACTGAGCCATCAGCGCGCTCAGACAGCTACTGAACAAGGGCGCTTTAAAGATCAGATCATGCCCGTTGAGCTGAAAACCCGCAAAGGTACAATTGAGTTTGCAGCCGATGAACATATCCGACAGAACTGTACCCCGGATGATATGGGTAAACTTCGCCCGGTATTCCAGAAAGAGGGCTCTGTCACAGCGGGTAATGCATCCGGTCTGAATGATGCTGCCGCTGCGGTCACCATGATGTCAGAAGCTGAAGCGCAGAAACTGGGACTGACGCCAATGGCAACACTGATTGGTTATAGTTTCGCTGCCGTTGAGCCTAAATATATGGGGATCGGGCCAGTTCCGGCAATTCGTCAGCTTTTGGAAAAACACCAACTATCTGTTGACGATATCGATGTCTGGGAAGTAAACGAAGCCTTTGCGGCACAGGCTCTGGCTGTTGCCAAAGATTTGGGCCTGCCGGAAGAAAAGCTGAACCCGAACGGTAGTGGTATATCCTTGGGTCACCCGGTTGGTGCAACAGGGGCCGTTATAACGGTGAAAGCACTTTATGAACTGGAGCGCATTCAGGGGCAATATGCAGTGATCAGCCTCTGTATTGGTGGCGGACAGGGTATTGCCATGCTCATTGAGCGCCAAGTGTAGAATCTGCCCAGCCCATAAAAACCTTTAGAAACCAAAAAGGCTCCCGTGGGAGCCTTTTTAACATCAGCTCACAAAACCGGCTGAATCACTAAACCCAGCTCTGTTTAATAGAAATCATCACTGGCTTTAGTTTTTACCATTTCACCGTTAAAGAGGGACAACAATAGAGCAGAAATACGCTCATGCATAATCACGGTATGGTAGTTACCGCTTTCCTGCATATGGCTGCGAAGAGCATCCCGAACCGCCTTCACACCTGTCACATCAATAATAATGTCAATCTCAGTACTGTTCACCAACAAGTTATTCATTTCTGTTGTGGTCAACACCTGATGCTCCCGGGCCAACAGCATACCCGGAGCGTTTTCATTACTGTCGGCTACACCAATGATATCGACAAAATCAGCTTCAAGCAGCCTTTGCAACAGCTCAATACCGGCATGCCCTGCACCGATAACGGCAATTTTAAAATGCTCCGTATTCATATTCATATCCTTTATTCTTTGTTTTATTGACTAAAACGCACCTCCGAGAGTGACAAAAAAACCGGCTGTTGCAAAGTATGCAAAGCCGGTTTCCGATGTAAGATAAATACTATTTATGATTACTTTGAGTCATATCATGACTCACGACGCACATATTGTTTTCAGTCGTCAGGATCAACCTCTTGATAATAGCTCCCGCAGATCAATAATCGCCGCATTGGCTCTTGATATATATGACGCCATCACCAAAGAGTGGTTGGCAAACATACCAAAACCGCTGCCGTTCAGAATCATAGGACTCCAGAGCGCGTCCTGAGTTGCTTCCAGCTCCCGAATAATCTGTCGCAGACTGACCTCTGCATTTTTATCCTTCAATACGCCCTGAAAGTCAGTCTCTACTGCTTTGAGAATATGAATCAGAGCCCAGGCAGTCCCCCGTGCTTCATAAAAAACATCATCAATCTCTGACCAGGCCGTTTTTACCTCCTGCTGATCCGGTTTACGGCTCGACTGGGTGGCTGAAGGGTCACCGGCCAGATCAATATTAACCTGCGATTTACCCACGCTGGCACTCAGTCGTTGTGACAAGCTACCCAGGCGGGTTTCCACATCCATCAGCCAGTTTCTTAAATTATCAGAACGTGCATAAAACTGTGCATCACTCCGGTTATCATCCACCAGACGATCACGGTAGCGAATCAATGCTTTAATCCCCTGGCGATACTCTCCTTCCGAAGACGGGAGAATCCAGCTATTACTGTCAAAATTAAATTGAGGCTCAGCAACTGTCAGGTCTTTATCTTCTGTGGATTGCGACTGTGAGCGAGATATATCCTTACGCAAGGAGCGACTCATATCCCGAAGCTGAATCAGGACGCCATATTCCCAGCTGGGAATATTATCCAGCCATAGTCCAGGGGGAAAACGATCATTAGCGAGATAACCGCCAGGTTTATCCAGTAAGGTCTCCGCAATACGAACTAACGTCGTGGTTGTCGCATAGCCAATAGTAGCGGCTTTATCCGTATGACCATGCAGCTGTGCCTCTGCCCGGACATTCTCAGCGACAGAGAACGAATCCGGTTCCTGGCTCCAGTACCAGCCCACACCAACAGCACCAATAAGATAAACCGCAAGGCCACTACCAAGCACCTTACCCATCATACTACCAGGCATAAGGTCTCTCAGGTTATCCCACTGGTCAGCGACTTTCGCTCCTAGCTGCTTTAACATTTTGTATTCCCCATGCGTGCTGATAATTTCACTTTGATCGGAACCCTGCACAAGAGACAGAATCTTATTAACCACCTGTTAGTATTATGGGGCTTGTATAGGTAAAACCCAATACACCACATAAATACTGTATCCCAGCCTGAAACGAAATTAGTTCTTAACGATCATAACTAAAGGAAGCCTTACCTTGAACCTGAAACACTCTTTTTCACTGCTGATTTTTCTAATCATCACAACATTCTCACTCAGCGCAAAAGCTGGTTTTTTTGATCAAGGCGGCTCCGGTTTCGGTAGTGCATCTGCTGATGGCTTTCTTCCTGTAGAGCAGGCGTTCCGACTCACGGGCGATCTGAAAGGAACTCAACTGACACTCACCTGGCATATTGAACCTGAGCATTACCTCTATCGCTCCCGATTTAAGGTGCTGCCTGTTTTGCCGGAAAATGCCGATCTGACCATTCTTGAAATTCCACGTGGTGAGCAGGTTGTGGATGAATTTCAGGGCAATGTCGAGATTCTCAGAGACAAGGCTATACTCAGCTATGAGTTCAATATGCCAGCCGAAGCTGTCAGGCAAGGCGTGGTTATCAAGGTTACTTTTCAGGGGTGTGCTGAAGCCGGTCTGTGCTACCCCCCTCATACCCAACAGCTTAACCTTATCCAGAATGCACGATAATATGAACTTGGCGCAGCCAGAAACAATGGCTGCGCCGGGCGTCAGCAGCGATCGACTACAAACAGGTAAAGTTCGGTAACACGCAGTAAAAAGCGGCCAAACAAAGCAGAACAGACGAAAACTGGACAAGATCTCTCAAATTCGGCAAACTACGCCCATATACAAATAAGAAGTTGCAATTTCATCACTATTTAGCCGATATTATATACAGTTGAACTTCTTTTTACCGATTTTAGCAGCAAACAACCTCAAACACTTGTTTGTTTTTCGATTTCTCGTCACTTGGATATTCAGTTAATTATGGCTTCCATTCTGGTGTTAAATGGCCCCAATCTGAACCTTCTCGGAACCCGCGAGCCTGAAATTTATGGCAGCCAGACACTGACTGATATTTCAGAACATCTGGCAGAAACAGCCGCCGAAAAAGGTCATCAGCTTGAATGCTTCCAGAGTAATGCTGAGCATGCACTAATAGATCGGATTCATGCTGCCCGTGACGAAGATACAGACTTTATCATTATCAACCCCGCCGCTTTCACACACACCAGTGTTGCCTTGCGTGATGCACTATTGGGTGTTCAGATCCCCTTTATTGAGGTTCATCTGTCCAATGTCCATGCCCGTGAGCCTTTCCGTCACCATTCATACCTGTCCGATGTGGCCCTAGGGGTGATCTGTGGCTTAGGAGCACAGGGTTATGATTTTGCACTTTCAGCGGCATTGAAATTTCTTGACGGTACGTCACTCAAATCAGTCTGACCCAGGTACTTCCTGTCAGACCCGAAATTTTCTGTTTTGCAGACAACTTATAACAGCTGGTGCATTACGCCGGCTCATATTCCACACACAAGTGAAAAGAGATTGATCATGGATATTCGTAAAGTAAAAAAACTGATTGAGCTGCTGGAAGAATCCAACATTGCTGAAATCGAAATCCAGGAAGGCGAAGAGTCCGTCCGCATCAGCCGCAACATGAGCACAGCTCAGGTTCAGTACGCACCGGCGCCAATGGCAGCTCCGGCTCCGGCAGCAGCAGCTCCGGCAGCGGCTGAAGTATCAGCTCCTGCAACCCCAGCAGGACACCTGGTAAAATCTCCAATGGTAGGTACTTTCTACCGTTCACCTGCTCCAGGCGCAAAAGTCTTCGTTGAAGTGGGTCAGCAGGTTAAGAAAGGCGATACTATCTGCATCGTTGAAGCCATGAAAATGATGAACCAGATCGAAGCAGATAAAGACGGCACTGTGGGAGAGATTTTGGTTGAAGATGGTCAGCCAGTTGAATTTGATCAGCCGCTGGTGTCTATCGTTTAAGTTTTGCCAAAACGACTGACATCTCTTTTTTGACTCCAGAATTCATAAGGCTCGATCATGCTTGATAAAGTACTTATTGCAAACCGGGGTGAAATTGCGCTGCGTATTCTACGTGCCTGTAAAGAACTGGGCATAAAGACTGTAGCCGTTCACTCTGCAGCTGACCGCGACCTGATGCATGTTCGTCTGGCTGACGAATCTGTATGTATCGGACCGGCATCTTCCACCGATAGCTATCTGAACATTCCTGCCATTATCAGTGCTGCAGAAGTTACCGATTCCGAGGGTATTCACCCAGGTTACGGTTTCCTTGCGGAAAATGCTGACTTCGCAGAGCAGGTAGAGCGCTGCGGTTTTAAATTCATCGGGCCTACAGCTGACGTTATCCGCCTGATGGGTGATAAAGTTTCTGCCATTGAAGCGATGAAAAAAGCCGGTGTCCCTACAGTTCCGGGCTCTGATGGCCCTCTGCCGGATGACCCTGAGTTTGTCGTTCAGACAGCCCGCCGTATTGGTCTGCCAGTCATTATCAAAGCTGCTGCTGGCGGCGGTGGCCGAGGTATGCGTGTTGTTCATACTGAAGCACACCTGGTAAACGCGGTACAAGTAACGAAAGCAGAAGCCAAAGCTGCTTTCGGTGACGATACGGTTTATATGGAGAAATTCCTGCAGAATCCGCGTCACGTTGAGATTCAGGTACTGGCAGACGGCCAGGGTAGTGCAATTCACCTGGGTGATCGCGACTGCTCATTGCAGCGGCGGCATCAGAAGGTTCTGGAAGAAGCGCCAGCACCCGGTATTCCTGATGGTATTCGTCGTGAAGTCCAGGAACGTTGCGTGCGGGCCTGTATCGAAATTGGCTATCGTGGCGCAGGCACATTCGAGTTTCTTTACGAAGATGGCGGTTTCTACTTCATTGAAATGAATACCCGTGTTCAGGTTGAACACCCGGTTTCCGAGATGGTTACCGGTGTCGATATCGTGAAAGAGCAGTTACGCATCGCAAGTGGCCTGCCTTTGAGTATCAAGCAGGAAGATATTGTGATTCGGGGTCACTCTTTTGAGTGCCGCATCAATGCAGAAGACTCTAAAACCTTCCTGCCTTCACCGGGTAAAGTCGATCACTTTCATGCTCCTGGCGGCCTGGGTGTTCGAATGGACAGTCACCTGTACGACGGCTATAGCGTGCCGCCTTATTATGACTCCCTGATCGGCAAGCTAATTACCTGGGGTGAAACCCGTGAGATCGCGCTAACCCGCATGCGCAGTGCTCTGGATGAAATTGTCATCGATGGCATTAAATCCAACATTGGCTTGCAGCAGGATCTGGTACGTGACAGTGGCTTTATGGAAGGTGGCGTAAATATCCACTACCTTGAGAAAAAACTGTCTCTGTAATCCATTCAGTTAACACCTGTCCGGATCCCCCTAAAAACCGGAAGCGATAAGCTTCCGGTTTTTTAAT
>JBLWVL010000001.1:0-115118 GCA_048268485.1 Oceanospirillum sp. | reverse complement strand
CTATTTCTGTACATCCTGCGCAGAACAACCCTATCAACTTTTTAGAAACTCAGTCTCCGACTCATTATCAAATTCGGTGTACAATGCACCATACAGAGCCCGTATTGGCTCAGGAACTCAGAATTCAGTCCCGGAGAAAAAGATGCCCTGGCTTCAGATTAAGATCGATACCACACCTGCCCATGCAGAAGTTCTGGAAGAGTTGCTACTGGCCACAGGTGCCAATGCAGTTACTTTGGAAGATGGTGCTGACCAGCCTCTTTTTGAGCCCACCAGAGGCACAACTCCCCTTTGGCAACAAACCCGCATCACAGGGCTGTTTGATGCCGAACAAGACAGTAAAGTCATGATTGAAGCACTGCAAAGTGGCTGGGGTTCCGTGTTCCCGGATCAACCTTTTCCGGCAGCCCGCCTTGAGATTCTTGAAGATAAGGATTGGGAGCGAGAATGGATGGAAAACTTTCACCCTATTCAGGTTGGCAATCGCCTTTGGATCTGCCCAAGCTGGAAAGAAGCTCCCGCCCCTGAAGCAACAAATCTGGTACTGGACCCCGGGCTGGCCTTTGGCACAGGCACCCACCCGACCACTTTTATGTGTCTGGAGTGGTTAGACCAACACGACGTATCAGGACAAACAGTTATCGATTACGGCTGTGGCTCAGGTATTCTGGGTGTTGCGGCACTTTTATTAGGTGCTGAAAAGGCATACGGAGTTGATAACGACCCTCAAGCCCTGATTGCCTCCCGGGAAAACACAGACCGAAACAGTCTTCCCGCAGAGAGCTTCGACGTTTACTACCCAGGTGAAATCGGAGAGGTCAAAGCTGACCTAATGCTGGCTAATATCCTGGCAGGCCCACTGATCGATCTCGCTCCGACCCTTGCCGTCCTGGTTAAAGATCAGGGCAATCTGGTGCTGTCTGGCATCCTGTCTCACCAAGCTGACGAAGTCATTGCCGCCTACCGTCCCTGGTTTGACTTTAAGCCCGTACATCAAAAAGAAGAATGGGTCTGCCTGAGCGCTACGAAAGTTCAATCCTGACCTTCCTAACCAAGGCTCAAAACGAAAAAACACACTTTGCTCAATAACTTGAAACTGCTATAAACAGGGGATCTCCGATGAATGGGATTGCCTGTTTGCTTTCATAATCTTATGATGTAACTCAGACTCTTGTTGGAAAAATGACTAACCGATGATGGATGACCGGCTGACTCGCTGCCCGCACTGCTCAACCTGCTTTATTATCTCTGGTGCAGACCTGCAACAGGCCTTTGGTGTTGCACGTTGCGGCCGTTGTAAAAAAATATTCAATGCCGCTAACCATCTGTTTGAGCTGGGATCAAAACAACACACAGTAGCACTGCAACCTCAGACACAAGAATCTGATACTGAAATACAATCCGTAGCAACATCACCGCAGAACACTGAACAGCTTCACGACCTGCCCTCGGATCACTTTCAGTCAGAAGATATTCCTTTGGGATCATCATTAAATGAGGAAGTTCCTAACTTTGCTCATGGGGATGATCAGCTCTCCGATCCTCAGCATCCCACCGATGTAACATTGACAGCAGAGCGTGAAGACCTCCCACCGGTTAACTCAGATCTACACTTTACAGCTGAGCCTGATTCGCCACCTCAGGTCAAAGAAAAAACAGGCACTCAAACTACCCACACAATCCCATGGATTCCAGCCAGTGCAGCAGCAGGGCTTGTACTCCTGGTTTTGATATTGCTCTGGAGCAACACCCGGGCACTCAGCCAGTCTCCTGGATTTTCAGGGTTTGCCGAAGCGATCTGCAGCCTTTCAAGCTGCGAACATTATCTTGCCTCAGATTTTGATGTGCTGGAGGTCTCTCAGCAAGCCATAAAAACAGAAAGCACTCAGACCAGTGCCGACCTGATGCTTAACAACCCAACAGCCAACGAGCTACCTTTTCCCGCCATCCTGCTGGAACTCAGGGACGAACGCGGCAAGGTTGTTGCCGAATTGATCTACCAGCCTGAAACATACCTTCGGGGTAAACCTTTTGCCGACCATATGCTCCCCCCAGACCTGCCTATTGCATTAACCTTCCCAATTAACGCCAAAGCAGGCCCTTTTCACAGCTTCAGTGTCCACCTATACCCTCCCAGCCAGCTCTAACATGCCGACTGCAAACGGTGACTTATCTTCTTTTTAGTCGTTATAAGGCTTCCTTCAGATTCTGTTCATTCCGAATCCCCTTGCCTGAAAAACCAAGATAAAGCACTTGCGCACCATATAAGAACACGTAAAAAGAAATAAAAACCCTTCAAAAATAAAGACACCTATTATTACGCACCAAAATAAAACATCGATGACCACTTTTGGAGCATTCCTAGTAACCCTATTCTTTATTATCATCACTGCATGCAAAAAAAGCATAAGCAAGACTATGTCTTCCATAGCGAATTGGAAGAGTCGTCACAGTGATGCATAAAAACAGGGGAATCTATGCCGTATATCCACAACACTATCACTGGCCTAATGGCCTCAAGCCCGGCACAAACAGAGTTCTATCAAGCCGTTGAAGAGGTACTGGAGTCTCTGGAACCAGTATTAGAGCAAAGCCCGCAATACCGGAAAAACCATATTATCGAGCGAATGGTGGAACCTGAACGACAAATTATGTTCCGTATCCCCTGGGTTGATGATCAGGGTGAAATTCACGTCAATAAAGGCTACCGGATTGAATTTAACTCAGCACTTGGCCCCTACAAAGGAGGTCTGCGTTTTCACCCTTCTGTAAATGCCGGCATTATTAAATTTCTCGGCTTCGAGCAAATTTTCAAAAATGCATTAACAGGGCTACAGATTGGCGGCGGAAAGGGCGGAAGTAATTTTGACCCTAAAGGTCGCTCCGATCAGGAGATCATGCGTTTTTGCCAATCCTTTATGACAGAACTCTATCGCCATATCGGCCCAACGACCGATGTACCAGCAGGAGATATTGGAGTTGGTGCCCGGGAGATAGGTTATATGTTTGGCCAGTACAAACGACTAACGGGGCGCTATGATGGAGTTCTGACTGGAAAAGGCTTGCTCTGGGGCGGCTCTCTGGTACGTAAAGAAGCCACGGGTTACGGCTGTGTTTATTTTGCCCAAAATATGCTGGAATCAGCTGGCAGTAGCCTGAAAGGTAAAACCTGCCTGGTTTCCGGGGCTGGAAATGTTGCCATTTACACTATCGAGAAGCTATACCAACTAGGGGCTAAACCGGTAACAGCAACAGATTCATCCGGTACACTCTTCGATGCAAAAGGTATCGATTTAGAATTATTGAAAGAACTGAAAGAGCTAAAGCGGGTTTCTTTGCAACACTATCTGGAAAAGCATAGCCACGCCGAATTTACCCCCATCAATGAATACCCGGAAGACGGCCATGCTGTCTGGCGCTATCAGGCAGACGCCGCATTTCCTTGTGCGACTCAGAATGAGTTGACCGAAGCCGATGCAAAAATCCTGATAACCAATAACTGTCGCTGTATCAGTGAAGGCGCTAATATGCCATCCACCCCGGAAGCGGTAGAGGTTTTCCTGGAAAATAAAATCCACTATGGCCCGGGAAAAGCAGCTAATGCCGGTGGAGTCGCCACCAGTCAGCTGGAAATGAGCCAGAATGCCAGCATGCAGCAACTTTCTTTTGAGCAGGTTGAGGTTCGTCTGAAAGAGATCATGCATGATATCCATCAGCGCTGCAGTAAAACAGCCGCAGAATTCGGGCAGCCCCACAATCTGGTACTCGGAGCAAATATTGCCGGTTTTCGCCGTGTGGCAGATGCCATGATCGAACAGGGCGTTGTCTAGCGGCCTGTAAAACAGAAAACACCATAAATAGCACAACACTTGCTGCTTTCTCACCAAGCGATGCCCTGCTGCCCATACGAATACAGCAGGGCTTTCGTATTCTAATGCCATTATTGTATACATTTTGATCAATACATTCTGGGTTCAGCTTTACACTTGCCGGATTCCTAGTATCATTAGCGCCCCTCGATTTATGATGCTCAGCGCTTATTAAAGCCTAACGAAGCTCTACGCCAAGACCTTGGCGTGGCGTTTATACTTTACGGTTACCCATGGTTAAAATTGGTTCTTACACCCTAGACAGTCCGGTCATTCTTGCACCCATGGCTGGCGTTACCGATCGCCCCTTCCGGCAGCTCTGCCGTGAAATGGGTGCCGGTCTTGTGGTGTCAGAAATGATCACGTCGGATGTAACCCTTTGGAATACCCGGAAATCCCGCTTACGCATGAATCATAGTGGTGAAGACGAGCCCAGATCTGTGCAAATTGCTGGCGGAGATCCGGATATGCTGGCTGAAGCTGCCCGTCTGAATGCCGAACAAGGTGCCCAGATTATTGATATCAATATGGGATGCCCAGCAAAAAAGGTCTGTAATAAAGCGGCAGGATCCGCTTTACTGAAGGATGAAAAGCTTGTGGCGGACATCCTGAAAGCCGTTGTCGGGGCTGTGGATATTCCGGTTACCCTCAAGATACGCACAGGCTGGAACCCGGAAAACCGAAACGGTGTGACTATTGCTCGTATTGCAGAGCAAAGTGGGATTCAGGCATTGGCAGTTCATGGCCGAACCCGAGCCGATGCATACAAGGGTGAAGCAGAATACGATACTATTGCCCAAATAAAGCAAAGTATTTCAATTCCGGTATTCGCCAATGGTGATATTACATCGCCGGAAAAAGCCCGCTATGTTATGGACTACACAGGTGCGGATGCCGTTATGATTGGTCGCGGTGCCCAAGGGCGCCCTTGGATATTCCGTCAAATTAGTCACTTCCTGGAAACAGGCCAACACTTACCTGAGCCTGATGCTCGAGTTCGTCTGGATATTTTAAGCCGTCATCTGGATGAGCTTTATCAGTTTTACGGAGAAGTGATGGGGGTACGCATCGCCCGAAAACATGTTAACTGGTATCTTGGAGCTCATGAAAATGGCACTCACTTCCGTCGGTACTTTAATCGCCTGGAACAGCCCAAAGAGCAGCAAGAAGCGGTCAAGCACTTTATACTGAAACCGGATCAGGCACATGACATATCGTCCCTTGTGGGAGGAAACCTGTCGTGAAGGCACTTAGCGATAAGAATATGAGTATTAATACAGATATCCCCGATAACCCTCCTGAGATCATCATGCAGGCCCAGGCAAGTCAAAAAACATTGCGTAGCAGTGTTGAAGAAGCCATGAGTAATTATTTTGCTCATCTTGACGGGCAACCTGCCAGCAATCTCTATCAGATGGTGCTGGCGGAGGTTGAAGCCCCTTTGCTGGAAGCGGTTATGACCTATACAAAAGATAATCAGAGTCAGGCCTCTGAGATTCTCGGCCTTAATCGTGGCACGCTGCGTAAAAAGCTTAAGACCTACGGCATGCTGTAATCCAAACCGACTTTTTGATGAAAGCGGCAGATCACCTCTGCCGCTTTCTGTTTTCTTACTCACCTATATAAGAGAAAAGAGCACATTATGTCTGCCAAAGCACAAAATCTGCCGGTTCGCCGGGCATTAATCAGCGTCTCGGATAAAACCGGCGTTGTTGACTTTGCCAAAGCACTGACCGAGCGCGGTGTTGAAATTCTGTCCACCGGCGGCACGTACAAACTGCTGAAAGAGCAGGGCGTACCAGCAGTTGAAGTTTCTGATTACACGGGCTTCCCTGAGATGATGGATGGCCGTGTTAAAACTCTGCACCCTAAAATTCACGGTGGCATTCTGGCTCGTCGCGGCATGGATGATGCGGTGATGGCTGAAAACGGTATTCAGGGTATCGATCTGGTTGCTGTTAACCTATACCCGTTTGAAGCCACCGTTGCCCGTGATGATTGCACGCTGGAGATGGCGGTAGAAAACATCGACATTGGCGGTCCGACCATGGTCCGCTCCACTGCTAAAAATCATGCTTTTGTTTCTATCGTGGTTGATGTGAACGACTACAGTCGCATTCTAGCTGACATGGATACCAACGAAGGTGCTGTTGCACAGGAAACACGTTTTGACCTGGCCATTAAAGCCTTCGAGCACACTGCAGCTTATGACGGTATGATCGCCAACTATTTTGGTCGCCTGGTTGAAGGTGGCAGCGAAAACTTTGCCCGTACTTACAATGTGCAGTACGAGAAAAAACAGGAGATGCGCTACGGTGAAAACCCACACCAGAAAGCAGCCTTCTATGTTGAGAAAAATCCGGTTGAAGCCAGTGTTTCCACTGCAAAGCAGCTGCAGGGTAAAGAGCTGTCTTTCAACAACGTCGCCGATACCGATGCGGCGTTCGAGTGTGTGAAATCTTTCGTAGAGCCAGCCTGTGTGATCGTCAAACACGCAAATCCTTGCGGTGTTGCGATTGCTGACAGTCCACTGCAAGCTTATGAACTCGCTTTTCAAACCGACCCGACTTCTGCTTTCGGTGGCATCATCGCCTTTAACCGTCCACTGGATGCAGAAACAGCACAAGCGATTGTCGATCGTCAGTTTGTTGAAGTCATTATCGCACCGGGAGTTTCTGAAAAAGCCAGTGCAATTGTTGCTACTAAGGCTAACGTACGTTTGCTGGATTGTGGCGACAACTGGCCAGGCGAGCGCGATCACAGTCTGGACTACAAACGCGTGAACGGCGGCCTTCTCGTGCAGGATCGTGACCTGGGTATGGTCACAGATGAAGATCTGAAAGTCGTAACGAAGAAAGCACCAACTGAAGAGCAGATGCGTGATCTGGCCTTTGCCTGGAAAGTGGCGAAATTCGTTAAATCTAATGCGATTGTGTATGTGAGAAACGGTCAGACCATTGGTGTAGGTGCCGGCCAGATGAGTCGGGTGTACAGCGCGAAAATCGCCGGTATCAAAGCAGAAGATGAAGGGCTGGAAGTACCAGGATCTGTCATGGCATCTGATGCCTTCTTCCCGTTCCGTGACGGTATCGATGCAGCCGCTAAAGCCGGTATCAGTGCTGTGATTCAACCTGGTGGCTCTATGCGTGATCAGGAAGTTATTGATGCCGCTGATGAGCACGGTATGGCAATGGTATTTACCGGTATGCGCCACTTCCGGCACTAGAGATTGGGCGGCTGAATGTCGCCTGACCTGATATATAAAGACAGACCAAGCCCCGGGTAACCCGGGGCTTGGTGCTTTAAAGCCTGGCAAAACCTACTGAATACAGTTGCCAGTACCCTATTCAGCCTTTATGCTGAAAATAATACGTTAGCCACATTTTATTGGGTGACTGGTAGTCTCTATGCAGCTGTCGAATTCACACAAGCTCTCACGACATCCCTTCGCCAGTATCATCGGTCGCAGGATTATTATCGTTCTCATCATAATCAGCAGCCTGATTACCCTGACCTCCACCCTGATTCAACTCTATAGTGATTACCGCAAGGAAGTCAGCTCTGTTGAAACACGGTTTCAGGAACTAAAGGATGTCCATGTCGAATCACTGACAATTAATCTGTGGGAATTTAATGAACACCAGCTCAATATTCGTCTGGAAGGCTTAGTCAAGTTACCGGATATCTCCTTTATAAAAGTTACTTCAGCAACCAGCAACCAGGTTTGGCAAGCAGGAAAAGAAGTAACCGGTGATAAGATGAGCCGCCTGATTCCTCTTCAGTACAGTGGTCAGGACAGTACTCGCTTTATGTTAGGTCAGCTCTACGTCGAGTCTTCGTCGGAACGAATTTATCAGCAACTTCTACAAACATTCTTATCGACACTGATCGCCAATGGCATAAAAACATTTATCGTTTCAGGCCTGATTCTCTGGGTTTTTCAACTTAGCGTAAACCGCCGGATACTGAAAATCCTGAACTACCTGGATCAATTCCGCCCCAATCAAGCACATGAAGCCATACAACTGGATCAGGTGCCCTTTATAACCTCAGAGCATGATGAAATCAGTATACTGGCTCTTTCGGTTAATCAACTCAGTTACAACTTAAACCAGCTCTATACAGAAATAGAAACAGAAAGAGACCGCTTTACCGACTTTGCCAATTCAGCCTCTGACTGGCTCTGGGAGACAGACGCTGAGGGCCGGGTTACTTTTGCCTCAGAACAGATGCAAGCTCAGCTGGGGATCACCGATAACCAGACGTACGGCCATCAGTTAACTGACCTTATTCCAGATAGAACAATGATTGAAGCAATGCGCCAGGGCCATGATTTCAAAGGCGTAGAAGTCAGGCTGAACCTTCATGGTGAAGAGCGTAACTTTATCTTCCACGGAACACAGGTACACCCTCAGTCTCAGGCCGTTAGCATGCGAGGATCGGCCATCGAGATCACTTCCCGCAAACGGGCAGAGCAAGCTTTACAGGAACTCAATGAGACACTGGAAAAACGCGTTGTTCTGAGGACACTCGAGCTTGAGCAATCTCTTCGAAAACTTGAAATCACCCAAAGCCAGCTTATAGAGCGTGAAAAAATGGCTGCTCTGGCTTCACTAATTTCCGGTATCGCCCATGAGATCAATACACCCTTGGGGGTTGCCATTACAGCGGGCATGATGCTTGAGCCTGACTCAGAGGAAGATCCTAACCACGAAGCCTACAAATTAATGCAAGCGAATCTGCAGCGGGTTGTTCGTTTGATACAGGTGTTCAAGCAGACTGCGGCACAGAACGGGCAAGGCAAGGTTGAACCCATCTATGTCAAACAACTACTCGGCGACATCATTGTCGGGTTACAACAACAACTACAGGATAAACAGGTTAGTGTTCAGCTCACATGTGAAGACAACCTGAACTGGCCCACAATTACCCAAAGCTGGGTACAAATATTTCATCAGATGATTAAGAATAGTATTGTGCATGCTTTTAAATCCTCTGATGCATCCAATAGTATTACCATATCAATCAAGGAAACACAGGACGGACTTTCGATCTGCTATCAGGATAATGGTCAGGGCATGTCACAGCAGGAGCTTAATAAACTGTTTGAACCTTTTCATACCTCCAGACGGGACAGTAACTGTACCGGCCTTGGTATGCATATCGTTTACAATCAGGTTTCTCAAGCCCTTGCTGGCAGTATTCAGGCTGCATCCAAGCCAGGTGAAGGACTGAAAGTTATGATACAACTGCCTCTTTTACCGGAAACACTGTCTGTAGGGGGCTAAGTACAGACTGTGCAAACACGATTATCACTTCGGTCGTACACCCTGAACCCCAGAAGTCACCGACATAAACATGCTCAGGTTGTTATTCCTTTGCAGGGAAGGATCAAACTGGCGATTGGTTCTTCTGAAGCCTGTGAGCATCTGTCCTTCAGATTTGAGTCAGAGCTGGGGGTGAAACAGGCAGTTGTCATTCCTCCGGGTCATATCCATCGCTTCTCCTCCCACCAGGAATCACGTTTTCTGGTTGCAGATATCCACAAGCTCCCAACGCACCTGACTCAACTGGAAAAACCTCTTCTAGCGCTCAGCAACCACTTCTTTGACTTCTGCCTTTTTGCAGAACAGCAACTCAATAACCAACTCGATCCAGATATTGAACAATCTATGGGCCATATCTTTTATCACTTACTCGCTCAACAGGAGCCCTATGCACGGAGGGATAAAAGAATAGAGTTGGTTGTCGACTTTCTGAAAAAAGATCTCAGTTATACGCCTGAGCTTAGCCAGTTATCGGATATCGCATGTTTAAGCCTGAGCCATTTCAAGCAGCGCTTTACCGATATCTATGGTCAGCCTCCCTTGCAATACCTTAAGGTATTGCGCATGCAAAAGGCACGAGCACTACTCAGTCATAGTGATACCCCCATTGCAATTATTGCGCAGAATGTTGGCTATACCGATGCATCAGCGTTCAGTCGCAGTTTTCGTCAATACTGGGGGCAGCCACCTAAAGCCTACCGGGCTCGCTAAATCTCTGCTTTAAATACCTTATCAAGGGCCTTTAAATGTCTATTCAAGAATAAAATATCAGCTTTTCAGCACACCAAGCTCTCTCAATTGACTCTAAAATCCTGACCATAACTTATCGGTCATTCAGTATGGAGTCAGCAATATGCCCACTTTCTTAGGTTTAACTGCAATCAGCTCATGGGGCGTACTTGCTCTGCTTGGCAGTCTGACCAATGAAATCCCAGCATTTCAGCTACTTTTTATCTGCTTTTCAATATCTGCAGCTTTGATGTTTGTAAAGCGTGGAGTCCAACATACTGCACTCTTTGAGCGCCCGGTTATGACGCCATCCCAGTGGCTGATCGGCATAGTAGGTTTATTCGGGTTTCATTTTTGCTATTTTATGGCGCTTAAGTTTGCTCCGGCGATTCAGGTCAGTCTGATTGTCTATCTGTGGCCCTTGATTCTGACCTTATTTGTAGCTGAAAAGGGCAGGAAGAAACAGGCGTTATATGGTGGTCTGATCGGTTTTACCGGAGTAAGTCTGGTGATAAGCCAGCATCAGGGAGTCTCAGCATTTTCTGATATATCCCCCAATTACATGACTGGCTACCTGCTGGCTGCATCCTGTGCCTTAATTTGGTCGAGCTATTCCTGGTATCTCTCAAAAAACACCGGCAGTGCCGACAATATTGGCTGGCTATCATTAGTCGTTGCCCTGTTATCTCTGATTGCTCATTTTTTCTTTGAGACAGCTTACTGGCAGCTTTCCGCCACAGAAATTATAGGCGCCCTACTATTAGGATTCGGCCCGGTGGGGGGAGCCTTCTACCTCTGGGATATAGGTATGAAGCAGGGCAACCGCTCTCTTCTGGCTATATCCAGTTTTGCGGCACCTTTAATCACCGCTTTTAGTCTGGTTTTAGCCGGTATCAGCGAATGGAGTTTTATTTTACTCGCGGCCTTGCTGCTTGTCGTAACCGGTGGTTTTATCGCCAGCCCTGTGACACTCAGAGCAAAAGCAGTAATTAAACCCGATCAAATCTGAAAGTATTCCAGCGAACCTGTGTCAGTCCATAAAAAAAACCGGCCAAGGCCGGTTTTATACAAGATGCAGGTCAGACTTAGTCTTTAATGCGGTACTCTGCAGAACGGGCATGTGCCGTTAAGCTCTCCCCACGAGCCAGAACAGAAGCAATTTTTCCCATCTCAGAGGCGCCATCTGCCGAACACATGATCAATGATGAGCGCTTCTGGAAATCATAGACCCCTAAAGGCGATGAAAAACGCGCTGTTCCCGATGTAGGCAAAACATGGTTAGGTCCTGCACAGTAGTCCCCCAGCGCTTCTGCTGTATAGCGCCCCATAAAGATAGCACCAGCATGGCGAACCCGGCCTACAACGGCCTGAGGATCTTCTATGGAGAGTTCAAGGTGTTCCGGCGCGATACGATTCGTAACCTCAATCGCCTCATCCAGATCCTTCACCTGAATCAGAGCAGCCCGCTCCGCCATAGAGACCCGAACGATAGGCTCACGCTCAAGAGTTGGCATCAGTTTCTGGATACTGGCTTCAACCTGGTCAATAAAGTCTTTATCCCAACTCACCAGAATAGGCTGAGCATCTTCATCGTGCTCTGCCTGAGAAAAAAGATCCATGGCAATCCAGTCCGGGTTAGTTTTGCCGTCACAAACCACAAGAATTTCAGAAGGGCCAGCGATCATATCAATACCAACCGCGCCAAAAACCATACGCTTAGCTGTTGCGACAAAGATGTTGCCGGGGCCAACGATCTTATCGACCCGAGGTACCGTTTCGGTTCCATAGGCCAGAGCAGCAACCGCCTGAGCACCACCAATAGTAAACACGCGATCAACACCAGAGATGCAGGCTGCAGCCAGAACCAGCTCATTCAGCTCGCCATGGGGTGTAGGCACCACCATGATGATCTCTTTCACTCCGGCGACTTTAGCCGGAATCGCATTCATGAGCACAGAGGATGGGTAGGCCGCCTTACCACCAGGAACATAAACACCGACACGATCCATCGGCATCACCTGCTGTCCCAACAAGGTGCCATCCTCTTCAGTGTACTCCCAGGAACCCTGGCCCTGAGCCTGCTTCTCGTGATAAGAACGCACGCGTTCGGCGGCACGTTCCAGAGCTGTCCGCCGCTCTGCAGGTAAGCCATCCAGAGCCTGCTGAAGGCGCTCCTGGGTCATTTCAAGGCTGGAAAAATCATCCACATGCAGATGATCAAAGCGTTCTGTAAATGCCATAACTGCTTTATCACCCTGATGCTTAACCTGATGCAAAATATCAGTAACCGCTTCGTTAACAGCGGTATCAGAAACCGACTCCCAGGCAAGTAGGGTATCAAGTTGTTGGGAGAAATCAGCTTGGGAGGAAACAAGACGTTTTACAGAGACGTTCGATGACATAGGGATTTTCCGGTTTAAAAAAGACTTGAGGAAAAATGGCCGGAGGCAGAACGTAACCTCCGGAGAAAGCACAGGGTAAAATAAAAACTGAACCCTGCTTACGTCTTACCCGTTAACGGCAGAACGCAATTGCTCGATAATAGGCTGTATCAGCTGATGCTTCATTTTCATCGCGCCCTGACTAACCACCAATCGGGTACTGATGGGTGCGATATCTTCACGGGCTTCCAGACCATTGGCTTTCAAGGTGTTGCCGGTATCAACGATATCAACAATCTCATCAGCCAGATCCATAATGGGCGCCAGCTCCATGCCACCGTAAAGCTTAATCAGGTCAGCCTGAACACCCTGCTCAGCATAATACCGTTTGGCAACATTAATAAATTTAGTCGCGACACGTATACGGCCTTCCGGTCGTTTCTGCCCTTTCATGCCTGCCGTCATCAGACGACAACGGGCAATATTCAGATCCAGCGGCTCGTAGATGCCTTTGGCCCCATGCTCCATCAGTACATCTTTACCGGAAACGCCCATATCAGCAGCCCCCAGTTCAACATAGGTTGGAACATCCGTTGCGCGGATAATGATGAGTTTCACATGGTCCAGATTGGTATCGAAAATCAGTTTTCGGCTTTTGCGGACATCTTCCAGCGGATAGATCCCTGCCTGCTCAAAAAGCGGCAGAGTCTCATCAAGAATACGCCCCTTTGACAGAGCGATAATCAGTTGTTGTGGCTCTTGCGATTGGCTCATAGTAATGAATAAAACCTGTTAGCTTGGGATTCGACGGATCTTAGCACCTAAAAGCTGCATTTTTTCTTCAATGCATTCATAACCACGATCAATATGATAGATACGATCAACAAGAGTATCACCATCCGCAACCAGACCAGCAATAACCAAACTTGCTGATGCCCGCAGGTCTGTTGCCATCACAGGAGCCCCTTTTAATCGTTCAACACCATTGATGATTGCAGTATTTCCCTGGACATCAATTTTCGCCCCCATACGCAGCATTTCCTGAACATGCATATAGCGGTTTTCAAAGATGGTTTCCGTGACACGGGAGCTGCCTTCAGCCACTGCATTCATTGCAACAAACTGGGCCTGCATATCGGTAGGGAAAGCCGGGTAAGGAGCTGTGCGTAAATTAACAGCTTTCGGGCGGTTACCGTTCATATTCAGCTCGATAAAGCCCTCACCGGTTGAGATATGTGCACCTGCTTCTTCAAGTTTCAGCAGAACAGCATCCTGAATATCAGCCCGGGTATCTTTAACCCGTATACGTCCCCGTGATGCGGCAGCAGCTACCAGATAGGTGCCTGTCTCAATCCGGTCAGCAACCACGTCATGCTGACAGCCATGCAGTGTTTCGACACCCTCAACCACAAGACGGTCGGTGCCCAAACCTGAAATATTTGCCCCCATCGCAATCAGACATTCAGCCAGATCGGTCACTTCCGGTTCACGGGCAGCATTTTCGATGACAGATGTTCCATCGGCAAGACAAGCCGCCATCAGGATATTCTCTGTCCCTGTTACCGTCACGGTATCAAACAAAATATTAGCGCCTTTCAGGCGACCATTAACCTTAGCTTTGATATACCCATCTTCAACCAAAATATCAGCACCCATGGCCTCAAGACCACGAATATGGAGATCCACAGGGCGACTACCGATTGCACAACCACCGGGCAGAGATACCTGAGCCTCACCGAAGTGCGCCAGTAAAGGTCCCAACACCAGAATAGAAGCTCTCATGGTGCGGACAAGGTCGTAAGGAGCATGGCAATTGCGGATCGTTCGGGCATCCACTTCAATACGCATTTTCTCATCAACAACCGGTTCAATCCCCATGCAGCTCAGCAGCTCAATCATGGTTGTGATGTCATGCAGGTGCGGCAGGTTACCAATACGCACGGGCCCTTCGGCTAAAAGAGTCGCCGCTAAAATAGGTAATGCTGAGTTTTTTGCACCGGAAATACGGATATCGCCATCAAGTGGGCGACCTCCGGTAATAAGTAGTTTATCCATCTGCGATCCGTAATTATTAAAAGTGCGATTAACCTACGCGGAGTTGAGCGGCGTCTTTCCATTGCTCAGGCGTAAATGTGCGAATCTGAACCGCATGAACATCGCCGGACGCAATCAGGTCATTCAGACCAGAATATACATATTGTTGCTTTTTTACTGGGGTCAGAGAAGCAAATACTTCACCAATAACAACAATCTCAAAATGACGGCCATCGTCACCCTGAACAATTACTTCGCAGTCAGTCAGTTTGCTCTCTAAAGTTTTTTGCAATTCGCTGGCTTGCATTTTTTTCTCCGCGTTTGAGTTATGCGTCATCGGATAAAAAGATGAGCTTCAGATGATGACACACGCTTGATAAAGCTAAGGGGACAATATTATTAGAAAAGAGGACAAAAGGCGATTTTTGCCCATAATCATTTCAGACAAACACTATTCACAACAACGATGGGGGCGCTCAAAAGAAAGGTGCCCGGAAAGACCGGATACCGCAATAATCCGCTCAAGGAGATCTGGTACTCCGGTAAAATGAATCGCCTTATCGGCCCGACAGGCAGCCCGCAACCAGCACATCATCAGTGAAACAGCAGCACTGCCCGATGCATGGACACCCGAAAAGTCTACTTCGATACTTTCAGGCCCTTCAACTATCAGGTGTTCACCCTGCTGTCTCAGTGGCAAAATTGTTGAAAAATCCAACACACCACTAACCTGTAACACTCCAGGCTGGCTAGTGACGACGGCCGCTCTCTGATTCTTTTCTGCACACGGCTTCATCGTTATTCACTCGCTTCTTCAACGGAATCCTCTGAAATGACAGAGGCAGAATCGCTTTTCAACCAGTTTTCAATCACATAGTCAAAGTCACGGTTGTGAGCCTGCATTGCGCTATCAAACTGATTCCGGAATGTCAGCCCCAGATTAATACCATTGACCGTTACATTGGTAATACGCCAGAGATCATCTTTGCCTTTACGCATGGAGTAGATAATAGGGTAAACCGTACCATCAACCGCTATCACTTCCATTTCAACCATATCGCGATCAGGGTCACGGGACGGCCCTTTAGGCTCCAGCACCCGAATCTCTTCATTGGAAAAAGCCAGCAGCCCTTTGGCATAAGTCCGGATCATACTGCCTTTGAATACATCCAGAAAACGGCGCCGCTGATCCTTGGTCGCAATCCGGTAATATTTAGCCATTACACCCGCGGCAAAACGGCGCATATCGACTGCAGGTTCAAGAATTTTCTCAACGCTATCATAAAAGCGCTGAGGGTCTTCATCGTAGTAGATACGAGCCTCTTCAATAATTCCCAATAGTTCATTGGCCGTCCGGGTCACCACTTCTTTTGGGGTTTCTACAACCGCTCTGGCAGGCATAACCACAGCAAGCACCAGAATCACAGATGCAAAAAAACCAAATATAGATCGCTGCGTCAGCATAATTTAACTCTTAAGGTTTATAGTATTTCCAGAAATAACCGGATTTATATATGAGCCGATGTGCTTACTCTTTACCCATACTGGAAAGGAATTTGCCAATCAGATCTTCCAGCACCAGTGCTGGCTGAGTATCACGTATTTCACCACCATCAGCCAACATCTCTTCTTCCGCACCGACAACCAGACCGATGTAGTTCTCCCCCAAAAGCCCGGAGGTAAGAATCATGGCCGTCGTATCAGTCGATAACTTATTTCGCATACTGTTATCAATTCTCAGCGTTACTTTGGCATCATACCACTGTGAATCAATTTCCACGGCGGAAACACGACCTATAGTAACCCCCGCCATCGTGACCTTGGCTCTTGGTTTCAGGCCACCAATGTTATTGAAGTGAGCATAAACCGTATAAGCATTTTTATCATCGCCACTCAGGTCTAACCCACTGACCTTAAAAGCCAGAAGTAATAATGCCAGAGAACCCGCGATGACAAAGCCACCCACACTGATCTCGATCCAACGAGTTGTCATATCAAAAATCCCCAAACATTAAAGCAGTCAAAACAAAATCCAGCCCCAATACTGCCAGCGAGCCATGCACCACAGTTTTAGTCGTTGCACGGCTGATCCCCTCAGATGTTGGTTCCAGATCATAGCCCTGAAACACAGCAATCCAGGTGACAACAAAAGCAAAGACTACACTCTTAATCACACCATTCAGGACATCATGAATAAAGCTCACTGAGGCCTGCATATTGCCCCAGTAGGATCCTTCAAAAACCCCCAGCCATTCCACACCAACCAACATGCCTCCCCAAACACCAATAACGCTGAACAAAATACACAAAAGCGGCAACGCGATAATCCCAGCATAAAGGCGGGGGGCAATAACCCGTTTAATCGGATCGACGCCTATCATTTCCATACTGGCTAACTGCTCCGTTGCTTTCATCAGACCAATCTCAGCTGTAAGAGCTGAACCGGCACGACCAGCAAATAGCAGTGCAGCAACAACGGGACTCAACTCACGAAGTAACGTAAGAGCAACCATTTGACCCAGTGCTTCTTCAGCACCGAAGTCCACCAGAATAGAATAACCCTGGAGCCCCAGCACCATACCGATAAAAAGGCCGGACACGCCAATAATAGCGATGGATAAAACGCCCGTCACATAGACCTGCTTAATCAGGAGTCGGAAATTTTTCAGAACATAACCAACCCCAAGAAGCGCTGCTATCAGAAGCTGCGCTGAACGGCCTAACCCAGCAACAACGGAAAGCACTCTATGACCTATATGTTGCAACCAATCCAGCATTAAACTGACACCCCACCCTTTCCTGCGAATAGAATATCCTCAGCAAAATCATTCGCCGGATATCTGAAAGGCACCGGACCATCCGGCAACCCCTGTATAAACTGCTTTACTTCAGCCAGATCACTTTTAAGAATTTCTTCAGGGGTTCCTTCCACCAATACTTTGCCGCCACTGAGCACACAAACATGATCAGCAATACTCAGGCACTCATCAATATCATGGGAAACAAGCACTGTTGTCATATTGAGTGCATCATTCAACTGGCGAATCAGCTTCACCAGAACTCCAAGTGTTATGGGATCCTGACCCACAAAGGGCTCATCATACATCATAAGCTCAGGGTCCAATGCAATAGCGCGAGCCAGGGCTACACGTCTGCCCATACCACCAGAAAGCTCTGAAGGCATTAAATCACGGGCACCACGCAGACCAACGGACTCAAGCTTAATCAGTACCAGATCCCGTATCATATCGTCTGGTAACGACGTATGGACCCGCAAAGGAAAAGCCACGTTTTCAAAAACATTCAACTCTGAAAAAAGTGCACCACTCTGGAAAAGCATCCCCATTCGCTGACGAAGTTCAAACAGCTGCTTACGACTTAAGCCCGGTACAGAGAGTCCATCAACAACAACATCACCCTGATCAGGCGTCAACTGCCCACCTATCAGGCGCAGCAATGTGGTTTTACCTGTTCCGCTAGGCCCAATAATCGCTGTGATTTTCCCTTTAGGTATACGCAGACTCAGCTCTGAAAAAATCGCACGTTTCTCACGCAGAAATGTGAGCTCGTTGATCTTCACCAAATTGGCAGTATCAGACATATAAAATAAGAAACCCTGTACGAAATGTGCAATTTTAAGAAGGCAGAACTTTACCGTAGAGGGCAAAGAAATACAGCTTTCATATTAATCAGTATCGTTTTATTGATCGCTTTATCAATTTATGCTCCTCTTACATTACAACTCTATACGCACGTTTCACAATTTCAGACTTGCATTCAGCCACCGTAACTTCTTTAATTGCCCCCCGACACTCAACAGAATTAAACAGGCCTTATGATTCCCGAAACACTCCCCTTTTCAATAGCTGCCTTGATTATTGGCTTAGCCCTGCTGGTTTGGAGTGCCGACCGATTTATTGCCGGCGCAGCTGCAACAGCAAAAAATCTTGGCATGTCGCCCATGCTGATCGGTATGACCATCGTCTCAATCGGGACCTCTGCGCCTGAAATACTGGTATCGGCTATCGCCGCTATCGGAGGCAATCCGGGGCTTGCCGTAGGCAATGCGTTAGGATCAAATATTGCCAATATAGGTCTTGTCCTAGGTATTACAGCATTAATTGCGCCTCTGCCCATCAATATGAAGCTGATGCGTAAAGAAATTCCTTTGCTGCTGGGCATTACACTCCTGGCCGGTGCGGTTATGATCGACGGGCAGATCACTCTTATTGACTCTCTGATTCTGGTCGCAGCTCTCGTACTCAGCCTGCTGTGGTTATTTAAAGGTGACTCTGATTCGATGGCAGACCAGGATGAAGAGATCCCGGATATGCCCCAAGGAAAAGCTGTTTTCTGGCTGCTACTAGGCTTGGCACTTCTGATTGGCAGTTCACGCATGCTTGTTTGGGGAGCTATTAACATCGCAACATCTTTTGGTATCAGTGATGTTATTATCGGCCTGACCATCGTTGCCATAGGCACCAGCCTTCCAGAACTGGCAGCAAGTGTTGCCAGCGCGCTTAAACGTCACCATGAAATTGCTTTGGGTAACGTTGTTGGCTCTAACATTTTCAACCTGCTCGCCGTATTGCCGGTTCCAGGCTTCTTTGCAACGGTCGCTATTGCCCCTGATGTAATGAGCCGTGACTATCTCACCATGGCAGGGCTTACCGCCCTGGTTGCTGCGCTCATCATCATTATGCGTAAAAAAGGTAAACTTAATCGTTTGGAAGGTGGCATTTTAAGCATCATTTATCTCGGCTACCTCTATACCGTTTACCTGGCTGCAATCTGACGGAGACCACTTCATGCATGACTACATTACCTCCGCACAGCGAACCATCAAGCTGGAGGCCGAGGCGGTTACCGCTCAGGCGCGCCATCTCGATGTAAACTTCACGAATGCCTGCGAGTTACTATTAAATTGCACGGGCAGAGTTGTTGTCACCGGCATGGGAAAATCCGGCCATATTGGTAATAAAATTGCGGCCACGCTGGCTTCAACAGGCACTCCGGCTTTTTTTGTTCATCCCGGTGAAGCAAGCCATGGTGACCTGGGCATGATCACTCGTGGAGATGTCGTTATTGCCTTGTCCAACTCAGGCGAAACCTCTGAGGTTACCACGCTTCTGCCTCTTCTGAAGCGCCAGGCAATCCCTCTAATCAGTATTACCGGATCAAAGAGCTCAACACTGGCAAAGTTCTCAGAAGCTCACCTGCTGATTGATATAAAACAGGAAGCCTGTCCGTTAGACCTGGCACCGACCTCCAGCACCACTGCAGCATTGGTTATGGGTGATGCACTGGCTATCGCTTTGCTTGAAGCACGAGGGTTCAGTCCAGAGGATTTTGCATTTTCACACCCTGGTGGCAGCCTGGGGCGTCGCCTGCTTCTGAAAGTAGCCGACATCATGCATTCAGGAGATCGCCTGCCGTTGGTTAAAGCGGGCACAGCCTTACAAACGGTTTTACTGGAAATAACCCAGAAAGGGCTCGGCATGGCAGGCGTTGTTTCGGAACAGGGCCAGCTGTCTGGTATCTATACCGATGGCGACCTTCGCCGGACACTAGACCAAGGTTTAGATATCCACAAGGTCCTGGTGGATGATGTAATGACAGTCAGCCCTGTAACAGTTTCCGCAGAGCAACTTGCTGCCGAAGCGGTAGAGATTATGCAGCAGAAAAAAATTAATGCGCTATTAGTCACAGACACTGACAACCGCCCTGTTGGTGCTCTTAATATGCATGACTTGCTACGGGCGGGCGTTATTTAAACCGGTCGTTAATCGGACCTCGCGTGACTCAAACCTAAATATAAAGCCCTTCTGTCAAAGCACAGAATTCAGAGCCATTTTTGGAGCTTCTTATGTCATATACCGACACACCTAAAGATAAAGCCCGTTCTGTCCGACTTCTGGCACTGGACGTTGATGGTGTGCTCACGGATGGTAGCCTTTACTTTCATGCCGATGGCAGTGAGAGCAAGGTATTCAACAGCCTTGATGGCCATGGCATCAAAATGCTGCAGGCCAGCGGTGTTGAAGTCGCAATTATTACAGGCCGCCGCTCTAAAATGGTTGAGCAACGGGCCCAGGCACTGGGAATTAAAACCTTGTTTCAGGGCCGTGAAGATAAATTGGCTGTCTTGAAAACAGTTAAGAAAAACAAGCACCTGGACTGGGGACAAATAGCCTATTGTGGCGATGACCTACCAGATTTAGCGGCAATCAAAGCCTCTGGACTGGGTATTACCGTACCCAATGCGCCGGAGTATATGGTTCAGCATGCGGACATGTGCACCAATCGTAAAGGAGGTCAGGGCGCCGTTCGTGAAGTTTGTGACTTTATCATGCAGGCCCAGGGAACACTCCAGGATGCCCTTGACCACTATATTCTGGGTTGCTGAAAATGCTATTTGGTAAACGTCTGAAAAAGCGTTTTATCAGCCTTATCGGTCTTATGGTACTGGGCGTTGCAGTGCATTTTCTTGATGTACAACGCCCCCAGTCTTTTGACCTTTTTTCCGATGTACCCGATGCGCCATCTGAGCCGGACTACTACACGGTTAACAGCACCTTTCTGGAATATGGTACCAATGGTGTATTAAGCCGTTCACTTAATAGTGAGCGCCTGCTGCACTACCCTGATACCGAAGAAACCGCACTGATAAACCCAAAGATCATCAGTTATGGGAGTACCGGTATACCTCAATGGCAAGCAATGGCCGA
Source organism: Oceanospirillum sp. (assembly GCA_048268485.1). GTDB lineage: Bacteria > Pseudomonadota > Gammaproteobacteria > Pseudomonadales > Halomonadaceae > Oceanospirillum. The sequence goes on along the minus strand of JBLWVL010000001.1, from coordinate 94,050 downwards.
TTCAGGTTTAGTCGAAGGTGATGGCAGTCATTTTCAATTAAATCAAAATGTTATAGTCTGGCAAATATCTGCAGACTATCTGCCGGATGCAACTATAGAGCCCTCTGTCGATATGCAGCTGAGTACAGGGCAACTGAATATTGATATGGACAAAAATCAGGTAGTAACAGACAAGCCCGTCGAGATTATCACTCAGGAAGGGACTACTTCCGCCATAGGCTTGTTTGCTGATCTGGCCACAAACCAGATCATCCTTAAAAGCCAGGTCAGAAGTCTTTACCAGAAGCAAAACCTGCCTCTGATTCAAAAAACCAATATACCGGAACCACAACAGGATAAATAAACATGGCACAACCTACTCGTCATTTATCCCGTTTTTTGACCAAAGCATGTTATCGGCTCTTACTGCTGATCATGACAGGATTTTCCTTTACACCTGCATCAGCTCTGGAAAATGACGCTCAGCAACCCATTAGCGTCTTAGCACAAAACGCTGAATTTAACCCTGATCAAGGCATAGCGATTTACACTGGCAAAGTTGAAATCGAACAAGGCAGTCTCAGAATCAAAGCCCATAAAATCACTGTTTATCGCAAACCAGACGGCGAAATTGATAAAATCTTCGCTGAAGGCCTCAAAGAACGAGTCCATCTGCAGCAGCAGCCAAAGCCAGAAAGCCCAATAGTACAGGCTTATGCCATGAAAATTGACTACCAGGCATCAGAGCAACAGGTTGAATTAACCCAGCAAGCGGAGCTGGAAAACGGCTTAGATAGGTTTAGCGGTGAGCGCATCCGTTATCACCTGCAAAGCAAACGCATTCAGGCATGGGGACAAAATAAAGTACAGGATGGGCAGTCAACGGATGGGCGGGTAAAGATCATCCTGCTCCCTACCAAAGATGAGCAGGCACAATGAAGACACTAAAAGCCGGCCACCTGGCAAAAAGCTACAAAAAACGCCAAGTTGTCAAAGATATAAGCCTTGAGGTTAACCAGGGCCAGGTTGTCGGCTTGCTAGGGCCAAATGGTGCAGGTAAAACGACGTCTTTTTATATGATTGTCGGTTTAGTTCGCTCCGATGCCGGCTTCGTCACTCTTGATGGTGAAGATATAACACCTTTACCCATGCATGGTCGGGCCCAAAAAGGGGTTGGCTATCTACCTCAGGAAGCGTCAATTTTCCGTAAGCTTTCTGTAGAAGACAATATTCTTGGTATTCTGGAGACCCGTAAAGGCCTCACCAGAAAAGAGCGCAAAGAACATTTGGAACGCCTGCTCAACGAATTCAGCATTACTCATATCCGGAAAAGCCTGGGAATGAGTCTGTCTGGCGGTGAGCGTCGCCGGGTTGAAATTGCCCGAGCCTTAGCCACAGAACCCTCATTTATTCTGCTGGATGAACCATTTGCCGGGGTCGACCCCATTTCAGTAAATGAAATCAAGTCGATTATTCGGCAACTTAAGGCTCGAAATATTGGTGTTCTTATCACAGATCACAATGTTCGTGAAACCTTGGATATCTGTGAAAAAGCCTATATCGTCAGCGCTGGGCAGATTATTGCCGAAGGCGATGCAACGAATATTATGGATAACCAACAGGTCCGGGATGTCTATCTCGGGAACGAGTTCAAGTTATAATCACTTTGGAAATAAGCCGTAACCTATGAAACCGGCCTTACAGCTTAAAATTGGTCAAAGTCTGACCATGACACCTCAATTGCAGCAGGCGATCCGCCTATTGCAACTGTCCACACTTGATCTTCAGCAGGAGATTCAGGAAGCTCTTGAATCAAACCCTATGCTGGAAGTTGAGGATGAATTTAACTCAGGTAGCGAAACTGAGAGCGATACTGACAGTAATAAAGAGGAGCAAAGCAAGCCTGAAAGTGAAGGCAATACCTCTGCTGAGTCTCAGGAATCAGACCTGGAAAGCTATACAGCCACCGCTGAAGATAGCTGGCAAGACTCGATACCTGAAGATCTCCCCGTCGATAGCGGATGGGATGATGTCTATCAGGAGAGTCTCTACACCCAGTCATCAGCTCCCAGCGATGATGACGGCTCCTATCTGGAACAGCGCGGCGTTGTCACCGAGACCTTACAGGATCATCTGCTATGGCAGCTTAACCTATCCGGCCTTCCTGCAGGTGACCGCATGATCGCTGAAGCGATTATTGACAGTATTGACCCTGATGGCTACCTGTCCTCCCCTATCGAGGAGATCTATGAGGGCCTGCAAAGCCGACCAGAATTCCAGAACAAAGAATATGAGCTTGAGATAGAGGACATTCAGGCGGTTCAGGGATTTATTCAGCATCTTGATCCGATTGGTTGTGCTGTTAAAGATCTGCAGGAGTGCTTGCTCGTCCAGCTGGAGCCTCTGGATGCCAATGCCTTTCTGCTGGAAAAAACCCGCAAGCTGATTACACTGTACCTGGACTTACTGGGCAGTCGTGACTTCACGCAACTAATGCGCCGGCTTAGAGTCAAAGAGCCTGAGCTGCAGGAAATTATTGAACTGATTCGCAGCCTGAACCCAAAGCCAGGTTCATCAATCTCAACCGAACATGCAGAATATATAGCACCGGACCTGTTTGTCACCCGAGAAGAGGATCACTGGAAGGTCGATCTGAACCCTGATATTGCCCCTAAGATCAGAATTCATGGTGCATACTCAGGACTCATAAAGCGCGCCGATAATAGTCGCGATAACACCTTTATGAAGAACCAGCTCCAGGAAGCCCGCTGGTTCCTGAAAAGCCTGCACAGTCGCAATGAAACCCTGCTTAAGGTAGGTATTGAAATTGTTAAGCGGCAACAGGCATTTCTTGAAATTGGTGAGGAGGGCATGAAACCCTTGGTTCTGCATGATATCGCCGACGCCATTGGTATGCATGAGTCAACAATATCCAGGGTGACGACGCAGAAATATATTCACACACCCCGTGGGATTTTTGAACTGAAGTACTTTTTCTCAAGTCATGTCGGCACAACAGCTGGCGGAGAAGCCTCCTCCACAGCAATTCGGGCTATGATTAAGAAAATGATTGCAGATGAGCCTCCAAGAAAGCCCTTCAGCGACAGCAAGCTCGCTAACATGCTGGCAGAGCAGGGTATTAAGGTTGCAAGACGTACTGTTGCCAAGTACCGTGAAGCGATGAATATACCGCCATCAAATGAACGTAAGAAATTGATTTAAAATCAATTTAGAAAAAACGCTTTGCAAATACCTGAAAAGCGATACAATCAAAATGGCAAGACCGCGAATAATAAGGAGCTATTTATGCAATTAAATATTACCGGTCAACATCTGGAATTAACTGAAGCGCTTCAAGAGTATGTTTCCACTAAATTCGAGCGCCTGGAACGTCACGTTGACAACATCACCAATGTTCAGGTTGTCCTGAAGCTGGAGAAAGAGCGCCAGATTGCTGAGGCGACCCTGCACGTTGCAGGTGCAGACCTGCATGCCAACGCAGAAGCTGATGATATGTATGCCTCTATTGATATGCTGACAGATAAAATTGATCGTCAGCTGATCAAGCACAAAGAGAAAGCACAGGCCCGTAAACAGGGTGCGACAGCCCGCTAATTATTGAGCATAACTGATATCTATGTTACTCAATTCTGTTCTGACTCCTCCGAGAACCCTTGACGGGGTTTCCGGAGGCAGCAAGAAACGCCTCCTAGAGTTCTTCAGCAAGTTTATCTCCCAACAGATTCCGACCCTGGAAAGTACTGAGGTGTTTGATAGCCTTATTTCCAGAGAACGGCTTGGGAGTACCGGTGTAGGTGAAGGTATTGCGATTCCTCACTGCCGGGTAAAAAACTGCTCGGAAAGCATAGGTACGTTTATTCGTCTTAAAGACAAAATTGACTTCGATGCGATTGATGGTCGCCCGGTTGATTTGGTCTTTATTCTGCTTGTTCCGGAAGAAGCTACTGATGCACATCTGCAGCTTTTATCCGGACTGGCAGAAAAATTCTCTGACCCGGATTTTTGTCGCCAGCTACGTGAAGCAGCAGGTGCTGAAAATCTGTATGAACTCTGGATACAGGAGTGACAGCCTGAGCCCAACCGGTGTGAATAACGTTCTGATCACACCGTATTGATAGGGTCCGTTGTCATACTACTGACCTTATCAATGTCTATCATCACCTCTTTAACGGATTAGATTTCACTGATAGGATCACCCGTTGTGGCTATGTTTACATCCAGCCCTTGTATGATTGCCAGCCACAGCAAAAAACTGATTAAGCTGAAAGGGATGTGTCATGAAACTGGTTATTATTAGTGGTCGCTCCGGATCGGGCAAAAGTATCGCTTTGCATGTGCTTGAAGATCTGGGCTACTTCGCCATCGATAACCTGCCAATCGGACTTCTGAGCCAATTGCCATCGAATCTCCCCGATTCGAATCCAATGGTTGCTGTCAGCATTGATGCAAGAAATATTGTTACCGATCCACAAGGCGTACAGCCCCACATAGATAAGCTGAAAGCTGAAGGCTATGAGCCTAAAATTATCTATCTCGATGCCGATGATGGCACCCTGATAGATCGTTTCAACGCAACCCGGCGTAAACACCCTCTTTCATCAGAAACTGTTTCTCTCTCCGAAGCTTTAGTTCAGGAAGCTAACTTACTTGAACTTATTGCTGAGCAAGCAGACCTTAGAGTCGATACCAGCAATCTAAGCATCTACGACCTGAGGGAGATCATCACTCAGCAACTGGAAAACGCTTCTCACCAGAAAAATGTAGCCATTCAGTTTCAGTCCTTTGGCTTTAAGCGGGGAACCCCTAAAGATTGTGACTTTATATTTGATGTCCGCTGCCTGCCAAACCCATACTGGGAAACACACCTGCGTGGATTTACAGGCCAGGACGGGCCTGTCATTGAATTTCTGGAGCAGGACTTCAGTGTACGGGCAATGATTTCAGATATATCCGGTTTTATGGATAAATGGCTCCCCAGCATCATAGCCAGTAGTCGGAGCTACATCACCGTCGGTATAGGATGCACAGGTGGGCAGCATCGATCTGTTTTTGTTGCCGAGCAACTGGCGGAAAAGTTTAAAAATCAGCACCCGCAAACACTGGTCAGGCACCGTGATCTCAGCTTGGCTAATAAGGATTAACCACTATGGCAGAGTTCACTGTTACCGTTAAAAACAGTAAGGGTTTCCACCTCAGGCCAGCATCAAAACTACTGGAACTGGCCAGCAGTTTCGAAGAAGCCAGCATCACACTTCAGCACCCTGACTCCGGACGTAGTGCGGACTGCCGTAACATGATGGCTTTGATGATGATGAGCTCACCTCAAGGTACTGTCTTTCATGTCAAGGTAAGTGCCGATAAGACAAAGACATCAGAGATCAAGGCAGCCATAACCCAGCTCTTTGACAAAGGATTTGGTGACGAAATTTAACTCAGCGACCTCCCTACTGCTTGGTCTTCGTAGAAAAATCCGGTTAATATCGATGTATAGAAATATTGATTAGAATCAAAAAGCACCGGAATCAGATAAGCTCCTGAATAAGCCAGACGTCTGGATAAAATATATTCACAACACCCTAAACACCCAGAGCGTTTTGTCCGGCGCAAGAGAACTATCTTCTGCCCGATACAGCAGAATCGGCGCTAATATTAAGTATATCTTCAGACAACCACGGTAATTTATGGCCAGCGAAAAACAGGATATCCCTCCAGTGCTCGAACGCCTGACCAATGCAATGGACTCAGGCGCATTTGCCCAGGTTCGCCGCATGCTCAACCGGGGCCTGCCTGCTCAGGACGTTGCACACCTGCTTGAATCGTCTCCTCCTAAGGAAAGGGATCTGCTCTGGAACCTGATTGAACCTGAGTTTCAGGGCGAAGTTCTTCAGCACCTTGTCGATGATATTCAGGCAATTTACCTGAAACGCATGAAGCCTGAAGAGTTTCTGACAGCAACGGAAGGCCTGGAAACCGATGATATTGCTGACCTTCTTCAGCAGCTGCCGGATACACTGATTCAGGAAGTTCTGGTCTCAATGGATACCCAGGACAGGCACCGGGTTGAATCAGTACTCTCCTATCCTGAGGATACGGCTGGTGGTCTGATGAATACAGACACCATCACCGTTCGGCCGGACATCACCCTGGATGTGGTTATGCGCTACCTTCGCCGCCACGAGTCACTGCCTGATTCTACTGACTCAGTGCTGGTTGTCAGCCGGGGCGATCACTTTATCGGCATGCTGCCCATTATTCGCCTACTGGTTTCAGACCCAAATATCACAGTACGTGAAGTCATGGATACTGACACCATTGTGATTCCTGCGGATATGCCGGATAACGAAGTCGCAAACTTATTTGAAAAATTCGACCTGATCTCAGCCCCTGTTGTCGATGACCAGGGAACATTGCTGGGTCGTATCACTATCGATGACGTGGTCGACGTTATCAGGGAAGATGCCGATCACTCCCTGATGAGCATGGCAGGCCTGGATGAAGATGAGGATACCTTCTCACCTATTCTTCTGACCGCAAGGCGCCGGGCTGTCTGGCTGGGCATTAATCTGCTGACCGCATTTCTGGCATCAGCCGTCATCGGATTGTTTGACGCGACTATTGAGAAGGTCGTTGCTCTTGCCGTTCTGATGCCGATTGTTGCCAGTATGGGTGGTATTGCCGGGAGCCAGACATTAACCGTGGTTATCCGCGGGATGGCACTCGGGCATATATCATCCAGTAACACGCCCTGGCTATTGAACCGGGAGTTTATCGTAGGACTTATCAATGGCGTCGTCTGGGCCCTGGTTGTAGCAGGCGTCGCTATACTATGGTTTGATGATGTTAAGCTCGGTGCGATTATCGGCACAGCTATTATCATTAACCTCCTGATTGCAGTTCTGGCGGGGGCTGCTCTGCCTCTGATGCTGAAATGGATGAAAATCGACCCTGCACTGGCAGGAAGTGTGCTTCTGACCACCGTCACAGATGTCATCGGTTTTTTGGCATTCCTCGGACTTGCCACCGCTTTTTATCTTTAAGCCTCTTCTCATACCACCACTGACCGGAACAAACAGAGCCGTTCATCAAAAAAGCCGGATAGAGGACTATCCGGCCTTTCTTTTTGCACAATGGATCAGACGGTTATTGATTTCGCAGCCGCTTAAGCTCCAGCGACAGACATCTGTTCAATCAGAATCGAGCCTGTCTGTGTATTACCCCGGGTGTCCACATCTGAGCCGATTGCCACGATATGACTGAACATATCCTGCAAATTACCGGCAATAGTAATCTCATGTACCGGGTACTGGATCACGCCATTCTCAACCCAAAAGCCTGCGGCACCACGGGAATAATCACCAGTTACCAGGTTAACCCCTTGTCCCATTAGTTCAGTTACCAGAAGACCAGTACCTAATTGACTCAGCATCTGATCATAACTTTCGCCAGTGGCAGAAATTCTGAGGTTACGGGCACCACCAGCATTTGCAGTCGTTTCCAGCCCCAGCTTACGGGCCGAGTATGAGCCCAGCATGTACTGCTGCAGAACACCATCGGCAACAAAAACATTATCCCGGGTTGCAACCCCCTCCTGATCATAAGGGGCACTGGCAACACCTCCTTTAAGGTGAGGCTGTTCAAAAACCGAAACAAACTCAGGGAATAACTGCTCACCAAGGCGGTCTTTCAAAAAAGAAGCATTGCGATACAGACTTCCACCGCTGATCGCTCCCATAAGGTGACCCAGCAAACCAGAGGCAACCTCAGCAGCAAACAATACAGGAACCTTGCGGGTTGAGATTTTTTGCGGATTAAGGCGCATCAGCGTTCGCTCTGCAGCCTTTTGGCCGATGCTCTCTGGTGAGCTTAAAAGATCCCATTGGCGCTGGCTGTCATACCAGTAGTCCCGCTGCATCTGCTCCCCTTCACCGGCAATCAGTACACAGCTCGCGGAGTAGTTAGTACCCCATAACTGCCCCAAAAAACCATGGCTGTTGGCATATAAGCTCGTACGCTCCCCGATATGGAAACCAGCACCATCAGAGTTCGTGATACGGCTATCCTCTCTACCAGCAGATTCACAAACCAGAGACAGGTCGACCAGTTGATCAACATCAAAAGGCTTTGGATAATAAAGCTCCGGATCCTGCCAGGATTCCGCCATCAATTCAGCAGAAGCAAGACCCGCAAAGGGATCTTCTGCGGTATGTTCAGCAAAAGCCAGCGCCATATCAACCGCCTGCTCTAACGCCTGATCCGTCAGGTCAGTGATAGAAACGTGGCCCTTTCGCTGCCCCTGATACAGTGTCAGAGACAAACTCTGATCCTGATTAAACTCCACTGTCTCAACTTCAGACATGCGGGCATTCACTGATAACCCTCTGCTGGCCCCGACAGATAACTCCGCACTGGTCGCTCCTTTTTGCTTTGCCAGTTGCAGAACTTTATCTGCATAGATTGGCAATTGCTGCTGCCAGTTTTGCATCTGCTCACTGAACTCAGTATTTGGTGCAGAGAATCTCTTTTGACTTTGATCCTGGTCCTGACTCATAACGGACTCCCATAAAATTCTGTTTTCTTTATAAAATGACTCAAACACCCATCAGTATTCCACTCCGCATCGGCCTTAATTGTTAACTGTGATAAACTTCCTGCAAGTAATAACTGTACAAGTGAAGAATATGACCGACGAGATTCAAGAAGACTACGAAGAGTACGAAGAAGGCCCGAGTAAAACCCAGATAAAACGGGAAATGAAAGCACTTCAGGAAATGGGTGCGAAACTACTGACCCTAAATGCAGATCAGGTGAAGCAATTGCCGCTTTCCGATGAGATGCTTGCAGCCATCGACGAATCCCGGCGAATTCGTTCCCATGAAGCTCAGCGACGTCATCTGCAATATATTGGCAAAGTGATGCGCAAGGAAGATACCGAGGCGATCGCTGAGAAAATTGCTCTCTTCGACACCACAAGTGAAGCTTACAATCGTCAGTTTCATATGCTGGAGCATTGGCGTGATCGTCTGATCGCTGAAGGCGATGATGCACTGAACGCACTGATTGAGGAAAAGCCAGAGACTGACCGTCAAATGATGCGACAGCTGATCCGAACGGCCCAGAAAGAACTGAAAAATGAAAAACCTCCAGCAGCTGCCCGGAAAATTTTCCGGAGTCTGCGGGAAATTTACGGCCTTTAAGCTGAGACTTACAGCTAAATACGGGGAGCCAAAAGCCGCCCCCGGAATAAAACCGCATAAGAGGCCGCTTCAGACCTCTTATGCACTTAACGAATACCCGAAATATCACTGACCGGTTCCGCCAACTGTCAGCTCATCAATTTTCAACGAGGGTTGCCCTACGCCGACAGGCACACTTTGTCCATCTTTACCACATACCCCAACACCATCATCCAGCCGCAAATCGTTACCTACCATAGAAACATTCTGCATTGTTTCCGGGCCATTTCCGATCAGAGTTGCGCCTTTAATCGGCACTGTCACTTTACCATCCTCGATCAGATAAGCTTCACTGGCCGAAAAGACAAATTTCCCGGACGTAATATCAACCTGACCACCACCAAAATTGACAGCATAAACACCTTTTTTAACACTGGCGATCAGTTCCTCAGGGGGATGCTCACCAGGCAGCATATAGGTATTGGTCATGCGTGGCATAGGAAGATGCGCGAAGGATTCCCGGCGGCCATTACCCGTTACCGACTGATTCATCAAACGGGCATTCATCTTATCCTGCATATAACCGACAAGGCGGCCATTTTCAATCAGCGTTGTATTTTGCGTTGGCGTTCCCTCATCATCCACAGAAAGAGAGCCACGACGATCAGCCAGTGTGCCATCATCTACAATAGTACAGAGTGAAGAGGCAACCTGCTCACCGATACGACCTGAGAATGCAGAAGAACCTTTGCGATTGAAATCACCTTCCAGGCCGTGACCGACAGCTTCATGCAGAAGGACACCAGGCCACCCGGAACCTAAAACCACCGGCATATTGCCCGCTGGGGCATCCACAGCCTCCAGGTTGACCAGCGCCTGACGAACCGCTTCTTTAGCCACAGATTCAGCCAGGGATTTATCCAGTAAAGTCTTAAGACTGTAACGGCCACCAGCACCAGCTGAGCCACGCTCTCTGCGACCATTCTGCTCGGCAATGACGCTGACATTAACCCGAACGAGAGGACGAATGTCCGCCGCTAAAGTGCCATCGCTTGCGACGACAAGAACTTGTTCAAAGCTGGCAGATAACGATGCCGTTACTTCTTTAACTCTTGAATCGGTCTCACGGGCAAGGGTGTCAGCCTGCTGCAAAATAGCCAGCTTTTCCTCAGAGCTCAAAGCCAAAATAGGATTATCGGCCACATAAAGAGGATTGAAGTTCACTTTGGACAAGGCTTCAACTTTACCGGACCGCCCCTGACGAACAATGCTTCGTGCAGCCTGTGCTGCCTGCGAAATCGCCAGAGCACTGATATCACCACTGTAAGAGAAGCCTGTTTTCTCACCGGATATGGACCGGACACCGACACCTCTATCAGCGCTGTAACCTGCATCCTTAACAATACCCTCTTCCAGAACCCAGCTTTCACTCATCGATTGTTGGAAGTAGAGATCAGCAAAGTCGATCCCCGGCCCCATGGCCTCTGCCAGAAAATGATCCAGCTGACTTAGATCTACCTGTCCGGGAATCAACAATTCCCGGGAAACCTGTTCAATCATATTTTCTCTCTCAGAGCCGGTCAGAAGACCCGCTTCAATTCAATTTGTGGGTCGTCCCACTCACCCTTGATGGTATATGTCGCCTGCGTAAATTTATCAAACAGGTTACCAAACACCTTCTGGACGATGTAGATAGTGCCGCCCACCTGAGGGGCACCTGCTAAAATAGCTGCGAAAGGTAATGTCTCTCCAACCGGCAGGGTTACAATCATCTCCTGATCAAACCTCTCCTCAACGAAATCCAGCTCGCCTGTCATTTCGAACTTTGTTGCTGTTCCTTTAATTTGTACAGGCTCGCTGATAACCCCTATTCCATTTTTTATTTCAACACGGCCAGTTACCTTGTCATAAGATAATCCGTTACCGGACAAATCAGAAAAATCGAGCTGAAGGCGGCGCACCAAGGATTCAAAATTAAGCAGCGAGAGCAGTTTCAACGCAGGTACTGATGCGACCTGCTCAAAAGAACCTCTTTCCAGGTCAACACTCACCTGACCATTCAGGGTTTCGGAGCGTACATCGTGAGGAAGCCCCTGCCAGTTTAAGCGAATGGTTGAATCCGATTTGCTGCTGGTTATCGCCGCAGGGATACCAAAACCAGTTTGCACATCCTTCAAATCACCACCTTGGACATTCAGAATCAAAGAGGTTTGAGCATTAGCGTTGTCCGCCGTATCACCGATCAGCCAATCAAGGGTTCCTGAAAAATGAGCACTTCCCTGAGATAAGTTGGACAAACTGACTTGCCTTGAAGATCGCTCAGCTCTATATGCTGCATCCAGCTGTTGACCACTGACGCCATAAATTGAAAAGTCTGCAACCCTCAGGTTAAAGTCAGGCCATTCAGATCTGAAAACCTGCTCAAAAATATCATGGCGCCTTTCTTTGCCTGGGGCATTTTTAACTGATTCAGGGTTTAGATTCTGGGGAGGCGCAATAAAAACACGCTGCATATCTAACTGCAAAAGATCAGGAGTGAAACTCGCAGCACCTTCCAGTTGCTGGCTTGCAAAACGGGCAGCCAAAACCTTATCTTCCAAGACAGCATCAATAGTCAGGTCATTGACCACGGTATCCCCATAGATAGCTTTTGCTGTTTCGAGGTGCATTCTGACCTGCTGCACCTCAGCTGCCGAGCCTTGTTCAACCGGCCCTTGCCCACCTGAGTCGATAACCGAGTTTGCCAATGACTGCCGAGCAACCTCCGCAGATGCAAACTCAACCCAAGGGTCTATATCGAAGATAGGCTCTTTAATATAAATATCTGTTCTCTGGTTTGACACTGTCGGTAGTCTGGCATCTTCAGTCGCATCGCCATACCAGACGCCCACACCATAACCCTGCTGATTGCCGCCCCAAATACCATGACTCAGTAAAAAACCATCAGAGTCATGGTGGTCATAAGCCACGGAAAAATAATTCGCTTCTGGTGTAAAAGTCATATCAACCTGAAGAGGCCGCTCTGTATTGACCTTTTTTCCAATTGGCTCCGGCAAGCTAATCACGACATCATTAAGCGCAGATGTTAGATGTAGCTGGCTTTCTTTATTTAAGTCCACACTAAACTGATAACCTAGCGTACCACTCAACCAGGAAGAAAAAGGCATAGGCTGCCACTGATTAATCGCTATCAAATCAGATTGTCCGGAACCAATAACGTGAACAGTACCGGTTTGCATATCCGTTTTCACGTCGAAGATCGCCTCTCCGCCCAAAAGCTCAGCAGTTGCTTCCCCAACAGAAAGACCACGATCAATGTCATAGACAACATCGCCTTTAATTTGAGATATCGGGGTGGCAAGCTCAGGGATCAAAAGCGTCTCACCCTGAGCCTTAACCCTGACCTGACCGCTCCCTGCACGTCCATCTACAGGAAAAATAAGATTCGTCGAAAATGTGAGTGGCTTGCCGGAAAGCTGCCAATCAAGCAGAGACTCGGGAATAAGAGTGCTCAATGGAGTCTCAGTCAGTACCTGCCAACCCCACTCAGGGTAAACACGCCCCTCAAGGTTTAAACCAACAACACTGCCAACACCATCATCCCTCAAAGTGACATCACCGGAAATCTCTTCATTTTGCAGATAGCGGCCAGAGTTCAGGCTAACGTCAAGATCCGTCCCATCAAGTCTGACCTGAGCATCAAGAGCCTCAGCAGCAGGCCACTCCGGCAGAAACTGAAGCTTGCTATCCTCAACATCCAGCAACAGAAGGGTCGATACTTCTCTATCCGGAAGTAATGAGCTCAGGTTTAACGTGCCATCATAAATAAAGCCACCCTGCTTAACCTCTGCAGACTTGACACTACTGCTGAGCCAGTCGCTCAAAGAATCCGGAATAATAAGATCCGGAACTAAGCTGAGTCCAAACGCTTCATCCGTGTTGGTCAGGCCAACGTTCAGATAAAAAAGGTCATCACCGTCCTGGGGTTGTAGCAGATCAAACTCACCGGCAATTTCTGTATCATTACGATTCAACTGCAGGTTCAGACCAAATACACGCAATACATCACCAACCTGCCAATGTACCTCTCCTACCGCTTTATCGAACCACCAGCCACCACTGTATAGTTGAGGGTAGCCCATAAAAAACTCATCTGAGTGAAAGCGGATAAAACCATCATGGGCACTACTTTGCACATAGCCATGTACATTACGTAAAACTGGTGCACCGTAGTAAGCATCAACACTAACGGAATCCACCTCAGTTTTAATCAGAAAGCCATTACTCTCTGACTGACTGATACTCAGATTATGTAACTGCCCTTTAGGCTTTAGCCGTACCAGCGCATCCCTGGCCTTTTCCGGCAGATCCGGCCACTCCAGAAAGGTATCACTGACTTTTTTCAGATCCAGATTCGATAGCTGCACTTGCCAATCACCATCATTTTGCTGTGCAACAAGTTGCTCAAGAACAAACGGGCGATTCTGTAACGAAAAAGACAGATTATCTGTAATCAACTCCCAACCCGACGCCTCCCTCTGCCAAAAGAGTTCAGTATTAAGGTTTGCCAGATATATTTTGGGCTGCTGCGGAAGGCTTAGCTCCAGGGCACCATCTTTAAGACGGCCCTTAAGGCTCTGCAAACGACCTCCCTGCCAATTGCTCCATAGTTCAAGACCACCGTTAAGCTCAGGAATGTCAAAAGGCAACAAGTGTTCTATTTTTTCCAGCCAGGAGCTCAATGACTGAGAATCGGCCTGAAGATAGAGCTCTACGGTTAATGACTTCTGGTCAAATGGGTCACCCGCAATCTCCAGAATAAAGCCGATCTGCTGAGGTGAACCTGGATCCAGTTGCAGCTGCCCCTGGAGCCTGCGCTTCCCGTCAACCTCATAAATTTCAAGCCGACGGCTATAGGCTCGGTATTCACGGCCGAAACGGTCTGTTAATTCAAGCCAGACATGCTCCATCTTTAAATGTTGCTGCCTCAGCAAAAACTCAAGAACATGGGTAATCGGAGCAACCTCATCCCGCAAACGATCACCTTTACCACTTTGACGAGAGCCTGAATTTTTGCCGGCCGGCTCTGTAGCCTGGTCAGTATTATCGGAAATACTATTCTGTTGATTCCAACCATTCAGCAACCAACGGGCATCTTCTTCCTGCTTCAGGCGGAGCGTAACGCCCTGAATAGAAGCCTGACGAATGACGGGGAACTGATAACGGAATGACCTGAAGCTATCCAGCTTCAGGCTAAAGTTCCGGACCTCAAGTGCTGGTTTTATACCGTCTTCCGCATGGACTTTTGGCGCATACACTTCAATCTGATCAAGGTGAATATAAGGGTCAAAGTCATTCCACTGACCATGTAACTGATCAATCTGAAGATTGATAGCCAACTGTGTATTGGCCCAGGACATAAGATCGTCACGGTAGTTTTCCAGTAAAGGAAAGAAATAACGACCAACACTGACATACAGTGCCAGAACTACCACCACCGGTAGCACCAGCCATATGATACTGTGATTAAAGATATGCCGAGGTAAAGACATAGATTAAGTCCAGCACCGGCAGAGAAACATTGATAAAGAGGTAAACACAGGCAAAGCAATCACTCTGTAATGGTCAGGCCACAGTAAATAAGCCTTCAGATAAAATGTCATCAAAAGGCTACTGTGGTCGATTAGAGCAGAACAATATCAAACTGCTCCTGACTATAGAGGGTTTCTACCTGAAACTTAATGGTTTTATTAATAAAGAGCTCCAGGTCGGCCACGCTCGCTGATTCTTCATCAAGCAAACGATCAACAACAGGCTGAGATGCCAGAACAAGATATGTATCAGAGCCGTAGGCACGCTCCTCTCTCAGAATCTCCCGGAAGATCTCATAGCAAACGGTTTCCGGCGTCTTAAGGGTCCCTCTTGCTTCACAGGTCGGGCAGGGCTCGCACATCACCTGCTCAAGACTCTCCCGGGTTCGTTTTCGAGTCATCTGAACCAGTCCCAGCTCCGTTACACCTGTCAGTTTCGTCTTAGCGTGATCACGCTCCAGGTTCTTCTCCAGCAGACGTAACACCTGACGCTGATGCTCAGGATCTTCCATATCGATAAAATCCAGAATGATAATACCGCCAAGGTTACGCAAACGGAGCTGCCGGACAATAGCTGTGGCCGCCTCAAGGTTGGTCTTAAAGATCGTCTCTTCCAGGTTTCGGTGGCCCACAAAAGCCCCGGTATTAACATCAATGGTGGTCATCGCTTCTGTCTGATCGATCACCAGATAGCCACCGGATTTCAACTGAACTTTTCGACCCAGAGCTTTCTGAATTTCATCTTCGACACCATAAAGGTCAAAAATCGGGCGCTCTCCCGGATAGTACTCAACCTTGCTTTCCAGGCTGGGAACAAACTCCTGAACAAATTCTTTCAACTTAGTGAAATTTTCCCGGGAATCTATACGGATTTTTTCGATTTCAGGCCGGACAAAGTCTCGCATGGTGCGCATAAAAAGAGGCAGATCTTCGTAGATAACCGTTTTGTTTTTAGCGCCCTTACAGCGGCGCTCAACAGCCCGCCAAAGCCGGTATAAAAAATGGGTATCAGCAAGAATTTCATCTTCACCAAAACCTTCCGCAGCGGTACGGATAATAAAACCACCCTGTTTACTAATACCCTCTGCCTCAGCATCAGGAGTCGCACTCTCAACCACTTGGCGCAAACGATCACGCTCTGTCTCATCTTCAATTCGCTGTGATACGCCCGTATGAGGGGTATGTGGCATATAAACCAAATAACGTGAAGGAATAGACAGGTGAGTAGTCAGTCGGGCACCTTTGGTGCCAATGGGCTCTTTAGTAACCTGAACAATCAGCGACTGCCCTTCATGCAGTAAGCTGCTGATACTTTCAACCTCAGTACCATTGGGTCTATCTGCAGGTACAACATCCGCAGCATGAATAAACGCAGCACGCTCAAGGCCGATATCAACAAAAGCCGCCTGCATACCGGGTAAAACACGAACCACTTTGCCCTTGTAGATATTACCAACAATACCCCGGCGGCGAGTCCGCTCAATATAAACTTCCTGCAAAACACCGTTTTCAACCACTGCAACGCGGGTTTCCATCGGTGTAATATTAATTAAAATCTCTTCACTCATCGCCACACTCCCCCCCACGACAAGATAAACTACTCTGAGCCCCGAACCGATGAAGCCGCTATGAAGGTTCGAGTACCCGTATACCAAATTGGTTCAGCAGTTCAGCTGTTTCAAACAAAGGCAACCCAACAACATTGCTGTAGCTTCCAGAAACTGAACGCACAAATACAGCTGCCAGTCCCTGAATACCATAGCCTCCGGCTTTATCAAAAGGCTCACCGGAATCACAGTAAGCAAGGCACTCATCTTCCGTCAGAACCCTGAAGGAAACATCCGTTACACTAATCAGCGACAGAATACGGCGATCCTGGCACACAGCAACCCCGGTCATCACCTGGTGGGTCTGCCCGGAAAGCTTCATCAGCATATCAACAGCATGACGCTTATTTTTGGGTTTTCCTAATATATCCCCTTGGTAAACCACCGAGGTATCAGAACCCAAAACAGGGAGATGTGTACCCGACCGCTTTTGTCCTGCCAGAGCTTTCTGCTCTGCAAGTCTCATCACATATGAAGGAGCCGCTTCACCAGGCAAAACGCTCTCATTCAGATCAACCGGGTACCTCAGGCACTTAAGGCCAATTTGTTCAAGCAAAGCCTGGCGTCTCGGTGATGCCGAAGCCAGACAAAGATCATAAGAGCTATCGCTATTTTGCATCTGTTTAAATGTTTCTTGTCATAAAAGTTGATTAACTCAGCAAGGCACAGAAATACCCGTAAGATTTTCTGCTTTCTGCCTCCGAATGTTAGTGAATCTGGAACCGGCGCCGTATCGTTCGCATGCCAATAAAGAACCATGGCCAAAGCAGCATGCTCGTGACCGCTGGCAGAAGAAATGCCAGTGTATCGGCAGCAACACTGGTCAAGTTCTGTACCCACTGGAAAATCAACAGACTGATACTGATTAACAACCCCACCATCAATGCCTGCTGTAAAGCCCCATAGTTACGCATACGCTGATAAAGTAAAAGTGCAACATAGGCAATAACAGACATTGCCATCGCGTTCTGTCCAAGCAAAGAGCCATCCAACAGGTCCATACACAAGCCAAGAAAAAAGCCAGCGAGTACACCGACCCGGTGCGGTAAAGCGATACACCAGTAAATCAACACCATAGTTGCCCACTCAGGCTGAGCCCACAGAAAAGTATCCGGAAGTGGCATAGCCGCCAGTAGCAGTGCAAACACGAAGGTGAAAAGGATTACAAACATAGTTACTCCTGCGCCTTCGTCTCTGGGCTGACAGAGCCCGTAACTGATAAATCTGTATTATCAGTCGCCTCAAGAGGGTTCAGCATTAATACGTACCGACTCCGTTCTAACTGAGCAAGAGGCCGCGCGGATACCGTTGCGAAAGGTTTGCCGGGCTCATGCCGGACAGTACTAACCTCGGCAACGGGGTATCCTTTAGGAAAACGACCAGCAAGGCCCGATGTAACCAGAAGATCCCCTGCACGAATATCCGCCGTATCCGGGACATGACTCAACATCAACTCATCAACCTGACCTGAGCCGATAGCAATCACACGAAAACCATTTCGATTGATCAGAACAGGCACCGCATGTGCTGTGTCTGCAGCCAGTAGTACACGGCTGGTATAAGTACTCACCGACACAACCTGCCCCATCAACCCAAGTGCATCAACAACCGCCTGCCCTTCATAGACCCCATCCCTGCGACCACGATTGACCAGCACCTGATGAGTAAAAGCATCCGCATCCAGCCCGATGACTTCACCAAGCAGAAAACGATCTTTATTAGGCTTTTTAGCATTCAGCAGCTCCCGAAGACGCAGATTTTCTGCGATAAGGTAAGCCATACGCTGGTTTTTACTGGACAACTGTAATGCCTGCTCTTTAAGCAATGCATTTTCTGCCAGCAGGGCGTTGCGATCAGAAAAGGTTGCCGCACCCCAGGACCAGAGCCGGTTGGGCAGATCCACAGCCCACTGCAAAGGCGTTACGGCAACCGTCAGGAAAGAACGCACCTGGTCCATATGCTGATAGCGGTAATCTGAAAACATCAACGCTAAAGAAAGAACCAAGCAAGCCAGTAATCGCAGCCCTAATGAAGGGCCCTTAACAAACAAAGGGTTAATTGCAGCCTCCTTAAGCCTGTCTTTTGTCCGAAGAGCTCAGGTCAGACACCGATCTGTCAGGAAGGTCAAATCAGGTCATAAATGGTGAGAAATCAGTTTCAGGAAAGATTAAACAAAAAAAAGGCGGTATTCAAACCGCCATTTTTTAGCTGTGATTTAGGCCATCTGCCAGAACCTAACCTTCCGTTGATAGCAGATCAAAGGTGTGCTGATCGATCATTTCAAGGGCACGACCACCGCCACGAGCCACACAGGTTAAAGGCTCTTCTGCAATAATAACGGGGAGACCCGTCTCTTCTGCGATCAGCTTATCGATATCACGTAGCAGAGCACCACCCCCTGTCAGTACAAGTCCCCGCTCAGCAATATCCGATGCCAATTCTGGTGGAGACTGTTCCAAAGCACTTTTCACCGCCTGCACGATAGCGGACAAAGGCTCCTGAAGAGCTTCCAGAATCTCATTAGAATTCAGGGTAAAGCTACGGGGAATACCTTCCGCCAGATTACGGCCGCGAACATCAATTTCTTTTAGATCACTGCCCGGATAGGCACAACCCACTTCTTCTTTAATTCGCTCAGCCGTTGCTTCACCGATCAAACTGCCATAATGGCGCCGCACATAAGAAACAATGGCTTCATCGAACCTATCGCCCCCAACGCGAACAGATTGTGCATACACAACGCCATTCAGGGAGATAATCGCAATTTCGGTCGTACCACCACCGATATCAACAACCATAGAGCCGTTTGCTTCTTCCACCGGTAAACCGGCACCAATTGCTGCTGCCATGGGCTCCTCGATCAGAAACACTTCCCGGGCTCCAGCACCCATTGCCGATTCACGAATCGCACGACGCTCAACCTGAGTAGACATGCAAGGCACACAAACCAGAACACGAGGGCTTGGAGTCAGAAAACTGTTTTCATGCACTTTGTTGATAAAGTGCTGCAGCATCTTCTCTGTAACGTGGAAGTCCGCAATGACACCATCTTTCATAGGGCGGATGGCGGTGATATTGCCGGGTGTACGACCCAGCATACGCTTGGCGTCCAAACCAACAGCAGCGACCGTGCGCTGATTTCCATGATGACGGATAGCCACAACAGATGGCTCATCCAGAACTACACCGCGACCGCGGACATAGATCAAAGTATTTGCTGTACCCAAGTCGATGGACAAATCGCTCGAAAACAGTCCTCTGAGTCGTTTAAACATGTGATTTTTTTCACCTAAATCCAATTTACCCTGTGCTGGCAGAACTCTATCAACCGCAGCCCCCCACGGCAAGATACAAATGTGTCAGCAGCTCGGAAATATGTTAAATTGCGCGCTTATTTTGTTATTTAACCCAATCAAAATCACTCCACTGCGTCTTAACTGCCTGCAGAGACTCTGGTTACTGCGCACAAATTAGGACCTTTGGCTGATTACTGGTTCAATCAGGGCAGGAAGAAACATCATGGCTCTAGAAAGATCCGATGTTGAAAAAGTAGCGCATCTGGCGCGACTCAAAATCGAAGACAATGATATCCCGGAATACACCCGTGATCTGACCAGCATTTTAGAACTGGTTAACCAGATGCAATCGGTTGATATTGACGGCACAGACCCTCTGGCACACCCCTTGGATGCGACTCAGCGCCTGCGCCACGACGAAGTGACCGAAAGCAATCAGCGCGAACACTTCCAGCAGAATGCGCCGGCCAAAGAAGCTGGGCTATTTCTGGTACCGAAAGTTATCGAGTGATACCTTCTGAGCAAACGCGTCAGAAGCTAAGAAGCTAAACCGTATTACCCGAAACTGTAAAAAGACTCTTTCCCCTGAAGACCAGTTGTCGTTGAGAGTGCTCAACCAGTACGCACCGACAGACACTGACAGCTTAATCTGAAGATTGATCTGTAAACAAAGATTTTAGGGGAGCGGTATAAAACCGTAGCAAAGGACTTTATCTCCATGCATAACAAGACTATCGCTGAACTTGCCAAAGGTCTTGCCGACGGTGACTTTTCCAGCGTCGAACTGACCCGCCATTTTCTGGAGCGTATCGACACTCTGGACAGCCAGTACAACAGTTTTATTACCGTGACACCTGAGCAGGCTCTGACTCAGGCTGAAGCGGCCGATGCTACTCGCGCTAATGGTAATGCAAAAGCCCTGACCGGGGTTCCGATTGCCCACAAAGATATCTTCTGCACCAACGGGGTGCTAACCACCTGCGCATCCAAAATGCTGTCAAACTTTGTTGCCCCTTACGATGCAACCGTTGTTGATAAATTTAACAACACAGGCATGGTTTCTCTGGGAAAAACCAATATGGACGAGTTCGCTATGGGCTCGTCTAACGAAAACAGCTTCTATGGCCCAGTGAAAAACCCCTGGGACACCAATGCGGTTCCGGGCGGCTCTTCCGGTGGTTCAGCTGCCGCAGTTGCAGCCCGCCTGGCACCAGGTGCGACCGGTACGGATACGGGCGGCTCTATCCGCCAGCCTGCGGCTTTCTGTGGTATTACCGGCCTTAAGCCAACATACGGGCGCGTTTCCCGATGGGGCATGATCGCCTACGCATCCAGCCTGGATCAGGGGGGCCCCATGGCCCGTACTGCCGAAGACTGCGCGCTACTGCTGAACGAGATGGCAGGCTTCGACCCGAAAGACTCTACGTCACTGAAAAAAGCTGTTCCGGATTACACTGCAGACCTGAATCAACCGTTAAACGGTCTGCGTATCGGACTACCAAAAGAATACTTCGGCAAAGAGCTTTCAGCAGAGATGTCTGATGCCATCATGGCGGCAGTTAAAGAGTTTGAAAAGCTGGGCGCAACCATTCAGGAGATCAGCCTGCCTAATACCATGCTGGCGATCCCCTCTTACTACATCATTGCTCCGGCAGAAGCCTCCTCTAACCTGTCTCGTTTTGATGGTGTTCGTTACGGCTATCGTTGCGATAACCCGGAAAACCTGGAAGACCTGTATAAGCGCTCACGGGGTGAAGGTTTCGGCAAAGAGGTTCAGCGCCGTATTCTGGTGGGCACTTACGCACTGTCGGAAGGCTACTATGACGCTTACTACCGTAAGGCACAGCGCATCCGCCGCCTGATCCAACAGGATTTCCTGAGTGCATTTAATGAAGTTGATCTGATTATGGGGCCAACGACGCCAACGACTGCATTCGACCTGGGCAGTAACAGTGATGACCCGGTACAGATGTACATGGAAGATATTTACACCCTGGCGGTTAACCTTGCTGGCCTGCCGGGTATTTCCGTACCGGCAGGACTGATCAACGGTCGTCCGGTAGGTCTGCAAATTCTGGCGGGGCACTTTAAAGAGTCTCAACTACTGAATGCTGCGCATCAGTTCCAGACTGCAACCAACTGGCACCAACTGGCACCGGGTGCCGGTCAGTGATCCCTCACAAAACACAGTGATATCACATTAAAAGCGAACCGTATTCAGACCTGTATACAGAGGTAAAAGCATTATGGAATGGGAAGCAGTCATCGGGCTTGAAATTCATGTTCAGCTCGCCACCCAGTCTAAGATTTTCTCCGGTGCCGGCATTGCATTTGGCGCGGAACCCAACACTCAGGCTTGCGCCATCGACCTGGGCCTGCCGGGCATTCTGCCGGTACTGAACGAAAGTGCCGTCGAGATGGCCGTAAAATTCGGCCTGGGCGTTGAAGCCGAAATCGGCATGAAGTCTGTTTTTGAGCGTAAAAACTACTTCTACCCTGATCTGCCAAAAGGCTATCAGACGACGCAGAATGACCTGCCTATTGTTGGCAAAGGTGTCATCGAAGTAGAACCGGAAGAGGGAAAAATCCGTCAGGTACGCATCCATCACGCACACCTGGAAGAGGATGCCGGCAAATCTCTGCACGAGACCTACACGGACGAAAATGGTCGCGGTATGACAGGTATCGACCTGAACCGTGCAGGCACCCCCTTGCTGGAAATTGTATCCGAGCCGGATATTCGCTCTGCCAAAGAAGCGATCGCTTACATCAAAGCGATTCATAGCATAGTAACTTACCTGGGCATTTCAGACGGTAACATGGCTGAAGGCTCTATGCGCTGCGATGCTAACGTCTCTGTTCGCCCTAAAGGTCAGGAAGAGTACGGTACACGCGCCGAGATCAAGAACATCAACTCCTTCAAGTTCATCGAAAAAGCGATCAACCATGAGATTGAGCGTCAGATCGAACTGATTGAAGATGGTGGCCGCGTCATTCAGGAAACCCGCCTGTACGACTCTGAAAAGAACGAAACCCGCTCCATGCGTAGCAAAGAAGAAGCGAACGATTACCGTTACTTCCCTTGCCCCGATCTTCTGCCGGTAGAACTGGACGAAGCCTATATCGATCACATTCGTTCTGAAATGCCAGAACTGCCTAAGCAGAAAAAGCAGCGCTTTATCGATGAGCTGGGTCTGTCTTCTTACGATGCAGGCGTTCTCTCAGCAACCCGCCCAATGGCCGAGTATTTCGAACAGGTTAAAGATCGCTGCGGCGATGCAAAACTAGCGGCTAACTGGGTGATGGGTGAACTGGCTGGCCAGCTGAATAAAGAGAGCCTTGAGATTGAGCAAAGCCCGGTTTCTTCAGCTCAGCTGGGCGATCTTGTGAAGCGCGTTATGGATGACACCATCAACGGTAAAGCAGCCAAGCAGGTATTTGCAGCGTTATGGGCCGGTGAAGGTACGTCTGCCGATGAGATCATTGAAGCCAAAGGTCTGAAACAGGTGACCGATACTGGCGCTATCGCAGCCGTCGTTGATGAAGTGCTGGCCAACAACCCGCAACAGGTTGAGCAGTATCAGGCAGCGCCTGAAGACAAGCGTGGCAAGATGGTTGGTTTCTTTGTCGGTCAGGTGATGAAAGCCTCCAAGGGAACGGCAAACCCTCAGATGGTGAACCAACTTCTGAAAGAAAAACTGGGCTAATCTTTAGACTCAGGCCGTTTATCAGTGACCAAACCCCGAACATGTCAGCATGTATCGGGGTTTTTTTTTCGCTCGGCACATCACCTTAAAAGCCAAAATATATCGGGTACAAATCTTATGCCCTGTATTGAAAAAGCCTGAAAAAACCGGCCACTAGGCACCACAGAAAAACCTAGTGCACCAAATTGGTGAGCAAACCGTAGAAAAAAGGAAGCAAAACAGGCATTTACCATTTTATATAAACCTTGTATTGTAAAAAAGATTCGATATAACTATAAACAAAACGATGACTTTAGAGTCTTCCGAACACTAAAGCGGAAACTTTTTATTAGAGACCTAATGAAATAAGGTCATCCACGACTCAGGAATCTTACAAAGATCTATGTCGGTAAAATTAGAAGTCAAAAACCTATATAAAATCTTTGGTGAAAATCCAGCCAAAGCCCTCTCCCTGCTCGATCAAGGCATCGACAAAGACGAAATTTTTTCCCGAACGGGCCAAACCGTTGGCGTTAAAGATGCCAGTTTATCGATTAACGAAGGTGAAATCTTCGTGATCATGGGCCTGTCCGGATCAGGTAAGTCCACCTTGGTACGCCTGCTCAACCGTCTTATTGAGCCAACCCGTGGCCATGTGCTGATCGACGGTGAAGATATTGCGGTCATGAATGACGATCAGCTACGAAATGTGCGCCGAAAAAAAATCAGCATGGTATTCCAGTCCTTTGCGCTTATGCCTCATATGAGTGTATTGGATAATGCCGCCTTCGGTCTGGAGCTGGCAGGTGAAGCCATCGAAATCCGGCATAAAAAAGCACAGGACGCTTTAGACCAGGTGGGACTATCTGCCCATGCAGACTCCTATCCGGATGAACTCTCCGGCGGCATGCAGCAACGCGTCGGTCTTGCCCGGGCACTGGCTAACAACCCTGATGTCATGCTGATGGATGAAGCCTTCTCCGCATTAGATCCTCTCATCCGTACTGAGATGCAGGACGAGTTGCTGAAACTACAAGCGGAACACCAACGCACTATCGTCTTTATCTCCCATGATCTGGACGAAGCGATGCGTATCGGTGATCGTATCGCCATTATGCAGGGTGGTGAAGTTGTTCAGATCGGCACACCCGATGAAATTCTGCACAACCCTGCTAATGACTATGTACGCTCATTCTTTAAGGGCGTGGATGTCTCAAATGTCTTCAGTGCAAAAGATATTGTCCGAAAAACCCAGGTCACCATTGTTCGCAAAGATTCCAGTGAAGGACTGCGCACCGGCCTTAAGCTGTTGCAGGACAACGACCGGGACTACGGCTATATCATCGACAAGTTGGGAAAATTTATCGGCGTTGTTTCCGTTGATTCACTGAAAGAAGTGATCAACACCGACCTGAAGCTGGAGCAGGCTCTACTGACGGAACCAAAACCCGTAACGGCAGAAACCTCCATCAGCGACCTGATAGGCTTAGTGGCCAAAACCGGCTATGCCGTACCTGTTGTAGATAGTGATAACAAGTACCTGGGTAATATCAGCAAAGGCCGTCTGCTGGAAACCTTAGACCGAGAGATATAAAAATGAGCACTGAAAACAACCCTTTTGCCACTGATACCCAAACCTCGGATACAGATAACCCATTTGCCAGCCCAGAGCCGGCTAACAATCCCTGGGGTAACGCAGAACGATCTTCAGAAGAAGTTACCGGCAGCGAAGCCTGGCTAAACGAGGATGTCGCTGCCGTTGTGGAGGACCAGATCACCCTGGCCGATCCCTTTGCTCAGTCATGGATCCCTCTGGAGGGCTGGGTTGAAAATGCACTGGAATGGGTCGTTGGTAACTTCCGCCCTTTCTTCAGTGCCATTAAAGCCCCTGTAGATGCCACACTGACTTCAATCGATACCCTGCTGAACTCTGCACACCCCTTTCTGATGATTCTGATTTTTGGCTTGCTGGCCTGGCAGCTTGCCAATAAGCGCTTGGCCATCGGCACTGTTATCAGCTTGGTTATCCTCGGAGGTATTGGTGCCTGGAGCGAAGCGATGACGACACTATCTCTGGTACTGACCTCCGTCTTCTTCTGCGCCTTACTGGGAATGCCACTTGGTATTCTAATGGCCCGCAGTGAGAAAATTAATCAGGTATTACGTCCTACTCTTGATGCGATGCAAACCACTCCGGCGTTTGTTTATCTGGTACCTATTGTCATGCTATTCGGTATTGGCAACGTACCCGGTGTTGTTGTGACGATTATCTTTGCTATGCCTCCTATTATTCGACTGACCAACCTGGGTATTCGTCAGGTACCTGATGACCTGATTGAAGCCGCTAACTCCTTTGGGGCACACCCTCGCCAGATGCTGTTTAAAGTACAACTACCTCTGGCCATGCCAACAATTATGGCAGGCGTAAACCAGACACTAATGCTCTGCCTATCCATGGTCGTTATTGCGTCTATGATCTCCGTGGGTGGTTTAGGTCTGATGGTATTACGTGGGATTGGTCGCCTTGATATCGGCCTGGCAACAGTTGGAGGTGTCGGTATCGTCATTTTAGCCATTATTTTGGATCGTATGACACAGGCCCTCGGGCAGGACTCCCGAAGCCGAGGTGTACGCCACTGGTATGAAGCAGGCCCGGTGGGTATCGCTCGCCGTGCAATGGGGCGCACATAAACTACGGTATTAATACCTAGCCTGCGACCTCAACGTCCAGGCTCTGCCTTCTTGCCAGAAACTGAGCTTGAACGAACGTATTTATAAATAAGAAAAGATAAAAATGGAGATATGCGCATGAAATCAATGAAGAAAAGCCTGTTGACAGCCCTGGCACTCAGTGCAACTGTTACAAGCAGTGCCGCACTGGCTGACGCCCTTCCCGGCGAAGGTATCAAGGTACAAGGTGTACACAGCCCTATCGCTGAAGAAAAATTTCAGACCGTTGTTATCAACAAAGCACTGCAAAAACTGGGTTATGACGTTCAGCCCATTAAAGAAGTTGACTATAGCGCTGCTTATACCGCTATCGCCAATGGTGACATCACCTATATGGCAGTGAACTGGTTCCCTCTGCACAACGGCATGTATGCTAACGCCGGAGGTGATGATACCTTCTATCGCAAAGGCACCTATATCAGCGGAGCTGCACAGGGCTACCTGATCGACAAAAAAACGGCCGACAAATACGGCATCACTAAAATCACCGACCTGAAAGATCCCAAGCTGGCGAAGCTGTTTGATACGGATGGTGATGGCAAAGCAGATCTGACCGGCTGCCAGGCAGGCTGGGGCTGTGAAGGTGTGATTGAGCATCAGCTGACCGAGTTTAAACTGCGTGATTCTATTACACACAAACAGGGTCAATACGCTGCTATTATTTCTGACACTATTGCCCGCTTTAACGATGGCGAGCCTGTGCTGTACTACACTTGGACGCCATATTGGGTATCAGGCAAACTGGTTCCGGGTAAAGATGTCGTTTGGTTAGAAGTTCCCTATTCCGCTAACCCGAACGGTACCGATACCGCCCTGCCAAATGGCAAAAACTATGGCTTCGATATCAACGCTGAGCGCATCGTTGCCAATAAAGAGTGGGCAGAAGCAAACCCGGCAGCTGCAAAACTGTTCGAAATCATGAAGCTACCGATCAACGCGGTTAGTGCTGAAAACATGATGATCAGCAATGGTCAGGATTCTGTTAAAGAAATCGAGCGTCACGCAGATCAGTGGATCCAGGCAAACCAGAAAACATTTGACCAGTGGATCAGTGCCGCGAAGAAAGCAGCTAAATAAGATCTACAAGCCAGAGTTTTTACTTTTTGGCACAGTAAAAAACTAAGTCTTTGATAAGACTGAAGTGACCCCCTATCTCTGGATAGGGGTTTTTTTATTTCTGAAAACACCGTTATTTATTTTCAAACACCTGCAATCCCCCTCATTTTAACTTTCTCTAAATAATCGATTAACTCTCGATACATCAGCCCTTGATTAACGCCAAAAGCCGCTATTAGAGAAACCGACACAAAACTGTCAAAAATCGTTCAACAAGCGTTCATACGAAACAAATAGTATTTCAAGCGAAAGAAAAAAATACATATTAAGGTTTCGTATGACAGACAACTTATCCACAAGACAAAAAGAAATTCTGGAGCTACTCAAAAATCACGGTGGGAAGGTGTCCAGTGCTGAGCTCACGGAACATTTTGACGTGTCTGTTCAAACCATACGTAAAGAGTTGAACCTTCTCAGTGAGTTTGCGTTGGTAAAACGCGTTCATGGTGGGATTTGCTTACCGGTACAGCGTAGTAATTTGTCTTTTTCCAATCGACAAATTATCCACCTGGAAGAGAAAAAACAGATCGCGAGTCAGTTAGTCGATTACTTGCCGGAAGGTAGCAGTATCTTTTTAGGCATAGGCACCACTCCGGAGCAAATCGCTCGTCACCTGATCCATCACCCAGGACTGACTGTCATCACGAACAACCTTAATGCCGCTATCGCTTTGTGTGAAAACCCTAATATCGAAACTCATATGGTCAGCGGTCGTATTCGTGCCACCGATCAGGACGTAGTAGGCGAAGACGCCACCCAATACCTCAGAAAATTTCAAGTTAATTACGGTATTTGTGGTGTCGGTGGCATTTCCAGCACTGGCGACCTGCTCGATTTCTCCCCAGAAGAATCCCATTTATCCCAAGCTATTTTGGACAATTGCGAACAGCGTCTCTTGGTGGCTGACCAGCATAAATTCCAACGCAGTGCGCCTGTGAAAAGCAGTCATTTGAAAAAAATCGATATGTTTTTTACCAACCACGTTGGCTATGAACTCCTGCAATTATGCAAGCAGCATGACGTGAAAGTTATAACAGCAGATAACGCATCTGCGAGGTCATTATGAGTTTTTTAAACATCTCTAACCTAACCAAAGAATATGCCAATCATTGTGTCGTCAATGATGTTAGCTTCTCCATCGAACAAGGCGAATTTATCTCCCTGTTAGGGCCTAGTGGCTGCGGTAAATCGACGACTTTAAACATGATTGCAGGACTTGAGTCACCGAGCCGCGGAGAGATTCATCTTGGAGGCCAAAACATCACCCAATTACCACCGGGTAAACGTGGATTATCCATGGTGTTCCAGTCTTATGCGCTATTCCCTCACCTGACCGTGAAGGAAAACATTCTGTTTGGTTTAAAAGCGCGGCGAGTTGATAAGCAAGAGCAAATTAAACGACTAAAACATGCCATTGAACTGGTCGGCCTGGAAGAACATATCCAAAAGAAACCAAGCCAACTTTCTGGCGGCCAATGCCAGCGTGTCGCGCTGGCAAGAAGCATCGCATCACAAGCCCCCCTATGCCTGATGGATGAGCCACTTTCGAACTTAGATACCAAGCTTCGTAACGAAATGCGCAATGAGCTGCGCCAGCTACAAAAAAGCCTTGGTTTAACCCTCGTTTATGTCACCCATGATCAGATTGAAGCCATGAGTATGGCCGACAAAATCATCCTGTTAAATCAAGGCCAAGTAGAACAACAAGGCACGCCGGAGAGCTTCTACCAGCAACCTGAATCGACTTTTGTCGCACGCTTTATTGGCCACCCATCGATGAACCTGATTCCCCATGGAGAACACATCATTGGCATTCGCCCTGAACATATCGGGCTCAACTCAGCAGGTCATGCCGCCAGGATCAATAGCTGTGACTACCAGGGGGCGACCACTGTCATCAATGTGGACATTGTAAATGGCCCTTATCAGGGCGCTAAAGACATTCAGTTGTCCCTAATGGGAAAACATCATTTAAGCACAGGTTCACAGCTCAACATCCTTTGGCCTGAGCAAGAACAACATCTTTTTTCCAAAACAACTGGCAAACGTCTTGCCGGGGTATAGCACGATGAAAACCAACCTGAATGGAGCGACTGTAATGCGTAAGAACCTGAAGAAACTTCTCACCGTAGGAGCAATAGGGCTGAGTTTTTCAGCGTTAGTGCATGCCAAAACAGAGTTAACCATGTATTACCCAGTCTCCGTTGGTGGTTCTTTAACCAAGGTAGTGGACTCGATTGTGGACGATTTTGAACAACAAAACCCAGACATTGACGTCAATGCGATTTATGCCGGCAACTACAATGATGCCCGGGTTAAGGCGCTTGCGGCACTTAACAGTGGAAAACCCGCGCAATTATCCGTGATGTTCTCCATTGATGTTCATGAACTCATGGATTTGGGCGCTATCGTGCCATTTGATGACGTAATCAGTACACCTGAAGAAAAGACTTGGCTCAACAGCTTCCACCCTGCACTGATGGAAAACGGTATCGTCGATGGCAAAACCTACGGTATTCCTTTCCAGCGTTCGACCATTGTTATGTACTACAACAAAGACATGTTCCGCGCAGCAGGGCTTGATCCAGAAAAAGCGCCAAACAACTGGCAAGAGCTGATCGACATGGGTCAGAAACTGACCAAGAAAGACAGCAATGGCAAAGTAACTCAATGGGGCGCGATGATTCCATCAACAGGTTACCCATACTGGATGTTTGGAGCCTTAACAAAAGAGAAAGGCCATAAGCTAATGAATCAGGCAGGTGACAAAACCTACTTCGATGACCCGAAAGCGATTGCAGCACTGGAGTTTTGGCACGATCTTAGTGATAAGTACCAAGTAATGCCAAAAGGTACTATTGAATGGGGCACTTTACGCCAAAACTTCCTAGAAGAAAAAACGGCCATGATGTGGCATTCAACAGGCAATCTAACAGCCGTTAAGAACGCAGCGAAGTTTGATTTCGGTGTGGCGATGTTGCCTGCCGATATCGAGCGTGGCTCACCAACGGGGGGCGGTAACTTCTACCTCTTCAAAAATGCCACCACAGAGGAGAAACACGCAGCTTTAGAGCTAGTGAAGTTCATGACATCACCAGAGCAAGCCGCAAAATGGAGCATTCAAACTGGCTACATGGGCATCAGCCCAGCGGCTTATCAAACGCCAGAGCTAAAAGAGTATGTAAGCAGCTTCCCACCTGCAGCAGTGGCGCGTGATCAGCTTAAATTTGCAACAGCTGAGCTATCTACCCACCAATCGGGTCGCGTGCGCAAACTGCTGGATGATGCTATTCAAGCGGTACTAAACGGCCAAAAAAGTGCTGAGCAGGCGTTAACGTCTGCCCAGAAACAAGCAGAACGTATTCTGTCGCGTTACCGTTAATTTTCCCCTTGAATACAGCGGGGCCTTTATTGGCCTCGCACTGAGATAAAGTATGTTTAAAACCTACAAAGCCCAAGCTTGGTTACTATTGGCACCCGCCCTAATACTTCTGATCGCTTTTACCTATTTCCCTATTGGGAATACGGTATGGCGCAGTTTTTTCGGCTTTGGCGTACAAATGGGTGACTATTTTAGCGATGAGAACTATGCCCGTTTAATGGAGGACACTGTTTTCTGGAAAGTTCTGAAAAACAACCTGCTCTATGCCTTAGTGACCGTCCCTGCCTCAATCGTGCTGGCGTTAGTTATGGCTCTATGGGTGAACAGCAAGATTGCAGGGCAAAGTTTTCTACGCCTTTCTTTCTTCACTCCAACCATGTTACCAATGATTTCTGTAGCGAATATTTGGTTACTGTTTTACAGCCCGGAAATTGGCTTATTTAACAGCATACTCGAAAGTTTTGGCGGAGCAGGAATCAACTGGTTAGGGGACCCAGACACAGCCCTATACAGCCTGATGGCCATGACCATCTGGAAAGAAGCTGGCTTCTTTATGATTTTTTATCTGGCGGCATTACAAACCATTTCACCTGATTTATATAAAGCCGCTAAAACAGAAAATGCCTCTGTATGGTACACGTTTAAACGTATTACTTTTCCATTGTTGATGCCGACGACTTTATTTGTATTTGTAAACGCTTTATTAAATGCGTTTAAGTTGATTGACCACCTTTTTATCTTGACCAAAGGCGGGCCAAACAATGCAACTAACTTATTACTTTATTACATATACGAGAACTCGTTTGCATTTTTCGATACCGCTTATGCTTCGGCGCTTACCGTCATATTGCTGTTGGTATTAATCGTTATGGCGTTAATTCAATTCGGAATTATTGAACGCCGTGTTCACTATTAATTCCCTAACCGTAGAGCCCCGTCATGAATAAATTATTCACCTCCTGCTCTTCTGTTGTCGCTTGGGTCTTCGCCCTGCTATGGGTATTTCCTTTGCTGTATGCCTTTTGGGCGGCGTTTCACAGCGCAGAATATGCCACCAGCTTCCAGCTTTTTGCGCCATTGGAAATCAACAACTTTATTAAAGCCTGGGACCAAGCACCTTTCGTGCGTTACATGCTCAATACCTTTGCTATCAGCCTATTGACCCTAATAGGACAATTAATCGTGTGTACGTTAGCGGCCTATGCTTTAGCACGTATTGAGTTTCGTGGCCGTGCATTGATCTTTAGTTTAATCATCATGCAGCTCATGGTGACACCGGAAATACTCATTGTAGAAAACTATCAAACTCTCGCACAGTTACGCCTTATTGATACCTACTTTGCAGTAGCTATTCCTTACATGGCCAGTGCCTTTGGCATTTTTCTGTTGCGCCAAAGCTTTAAGAGCGTGCCGATGGATTTAGAAAATGCCGCCAAGCTCGAAGGTTGCAACCTTTTACAAATCATTTGGAAGGTTTATGTACCTCTCGCCAAGCCTACTTATGTGGCCTACGCCTTAGTGTCGATCAGTACCCACTGGAATAATTTTCTTTGGCCTCTGGTGGCGACCAATACAGAAAACAGCCGCCCATTAACCGTTGGCTTATCCATTTTTGGTGCGCCGGAATCAGGTGTGGACTGGGGCGTAATCTGCGCTGGGACCTTGATCTCTATCGGGCCTTTACTGGTGGTATTTATTCTTTTTCAGCGCCAATTTATCCAATCATTTATGCATGCCGGAATTAAATAATGCGGATACTCAGTTGGAACATTCAATCGACTAAGGGGTGTGATGATGTCTTTGATAGCGAACGAATTATCAGGGATATTAAAGCTTTTGGAGAGCTTGACGCTATCTGCCTGCAAGAAGTAGCACGCTACATTGAGCCTTATAGTAACAACGATCAGAAAAAAATATTTGAAGAGGCTTTTGCCGACTACCACAGCGCATGGGCTCCGGGCTTTAGCCGCCCTTTGGATGCTCAAAGACGACAGGAGTTTGGCAATCTTACCTTGGTAAAACATGGCACCTTGTTAGATCAGCGTAGCCACCAGCTACCGATGCCCTGTGTACGACCAGCGATACAGATTCCCAGAACTTTAGTGGAGACTGTAATTCGCTATCATGACTCAAGCATAACCTTGCTCAGTACCCACCTCGCTTATCATTCCACCCTGGAGTCCCAGCAGCAGTTAGGTTATTTGGCAAATTTAAAATCCCAGACGCTTAGTCATGCATCGCCCTTGCTGACGCCTAACCCAGCAATTTTCGATCAAGATGCCTACCACAGTGCAGAAAAAGGCCATCATGTGTTGCTGTGCGGTGACTTAAATGTCGCTCTCGACAGCTCCTCTTATCTGCAGCTTACTCAAACCGATGGCTGGCTTGATTGCGCCACACTTTCTACCAACAAAACACGCCAGCCAACCTGTGGTGTTCACGACCAAGCGCTTTGGCCTGAAGGCCCGCATACTCGGGATTACTTCCTTTGTAGCTCTACTTTACAAAATCTTATCGACACGTTTGAAGTGAACACCGACACCATAGCTTCGGACCATCAACCTATCTGCCTTACTTTAAAAGACTAATTACTTATGACCATGCCTGAACAATTACCAAGTCACCTCAGCCAGAAAACCCGTGTCCTATTTACCGATGTGGATGACACCCTTACCTTCAACGGCGAAATACCATTCGAGACAACACAAGCCATACATCAGCTAAGAGCCGCCGGCATCTTAGTCGTACCCGTCACAGGCGCAAGTGCAGGTTGGTGTGATTGCTTATTAAAAACCTTGCCCATTAAATATATTGTCGGAGAAAATGGCGCGTTTTATATGGAACAAGCTGAGGGCGGGCACACTATCATTCACTATTTAAAGGTCGCAGAGCATGTTGACCAGGATCTCTATAAACTTAAAGAGTTAGCGAAAAAACTGAAAAC
This sequence comes from Oceanospirillum sp., assembly GCA_048268485.1. Taxonomy (GTDB): domain Bacteria; phylum Pseudomonadota; class Gammaproteobacteria; order Pseudomonadales; family Halomonadaceae; genus Oceanospirillum. Next base: position 60,525 of record JBLWVL010000001.1, on the reverse strand, counting down.
AATTTTTCCAGATATCGGCTTTACCCAAGATCAAAGCTTTCGCATTAGCGATGTAGCGTTGGATATCGGACAGGCAGTAAAGGTCGATTTTTTCAGAGCCAAACAAGCAACCGAATGGCTGAAGTCTCAAGGGGTTAATGCCAAGCTTAGCTCTATTCATATCAACACTTGGATCGGTGATTACAATAAAGCCAGCGGTGCTCTAGCATGGCTTAAAACTCAGAAAATTGCTTTAGACGAATGCGTATTTATCGGAGACTCCACGAATGATGAGGCCATGTTTGAAGCCATTCCGTTATCGGTAGGTGTGGCGAACGTGCAAAGATTTTTGCCAACATTGAGTCATAAGCCCGACTATATTACTCAACAAAATGGCGGTTTAGGCTTTATCGAATTGGCCAATGCATTACTCGATAAAAAATAGAATATAAAATTTATTAATTTATATGGGATACTGAAATTAAAGTAAATAAATGAAAGCGGTAGGATCAAAGAAAAGCTGGATTCGATACTGTGAATCACCACAGAAATACTGAAAAACCGTAAACTCTGGGTGACTCACTTAAATAGTATTGCGGGTTGTAGACTAGCAGGTCAACTACAGCGTTTTAGTACAGAAGTAGAAGTCTACACACTCGTAATCACCGGAGTTCATGCGTTCATCAGCACCTTCAGCTGTTGCTGACGGCGGCACAATCACCTTATCACCTGGCTGCCAACCTTCCGGCGTTGCAACCTGATGCTCATCACTGGTTTGCATTGCATCCAGCATTCTCAGGAACTCAGGAATTGAACGACCATTGCTCATTGGGTAGTAAACCATAGCGCGCAATATACCCTCTGGGTCAATCAGGAAGGTTGCCCGAACCGCAGATGTATCAGCAGCCCCTGGATGTATCATGCCATACGCTCGGGCAACATCCATTTTCAGATCCGCGATGATCGGGAATGGGATCTCAACACCAAATTTTTCTTTAATATTGCGCATCCAGGCTATGTGTGAGTGATGGCTATCAATTGAAAGCCCAAGCAGTTCACAGTTTCGCTTATTAAACTCAGGTGCTAATTTGGCGAACGCCATAAATTCAGTGGTACATACCGGTGTAAAGTCTGCTGGGTGGGAAAAGAGCACTAACCATTTCCCTTTATAATCTTCCAGCGTTTTTACACCATCAGTGGTTGGCGCACTAAACGCAGGAGCTGGCTCATTTAATCGTGGTAAACCTGCAACTTGCTGTGTGTTATTGTCCATTGTTATTTCTCCGCTCTCATTTTGTTAGCTCATCACTAATTTAACATCTACTAATAAAATAAGCATACGAAATAACCTATCAGAGCTATAGGTTTTACCTATAGCTCTGCAGAAAGATTATTAGTCAAACGGACGTGGTTTTGGTGTCTGATCAACAGATGGCGGCAGAATCGGCATCATAAACTTAGGTTGATCACCGGTCAGGGTTTTCAGGAACGCAACAATTTTGGCATTCTCTTCTTCAGTAAACTTGCGGCCGAGTTGCAGACGTCCCATGATATCAGTGGCCTCTGTGAGGGTTTCTGCCTCTCCATCATGGAAGTAGGGGTAAGTCAGCTCCACATTGCGCAATGTCGGCACTTTAAACATAAAACGATCAGCATCTTTGCCGGTTACAGCCGCACGGCCTTCAACTTGATTATGAGTTTGGTAAGGCTCCATAATGCCCATTTTCTGGAAGGAGTTACCACCAACAGCTTGGCCATTGTGGCAGGCCACACAGCCGCTGCTCTTAAAGAGCTTGTACCCTTCAAGCTCGTACTGGCTGATCGCACGATCATCGCCCAGCAACCAACGGTCAAACGGTGCATTTGGCGTTACCAGTGTTTTTTCAAACTCAGCGATCGCATCTGTAATACGGTCTATATTGACTGTACCGCTATCACCAAACACCTGCTTAAAGTCATGTACATAACCAGGAATAGAAGCAACAACATCGACAGCCAGAGTATGAGACGATGCCATCTCCCCGGGGTTTGCTATTGGGCCACCTGCCTGCTCTTTAAGATCTGCAGCCCGACCATCCCAGAACTGAGCCAAACTCAGGCTTGAGTTAAGCACTGTCGGAGAGTTGATTGGCCCCTGTTGCCACTTATGACCGATGGACGTTTTAATATTATCGGTCCCCCCCATACTCAGGTTATGGCAGGAGTTACATGAGATAAAACCGGAAACAGAAAGCCGTGGATCAAAATAGAGCTTTTTGCCTAGCTCAGATAATGCAAGGTTAATTTCTTTTACCGGTGATACAGGTTGTATCGGTTCGCTACGCATCTCTGCAACTGCAAAGGGTGCCAACCCCATAAGAGTCGCTGCAATAAATAAACGCTTCATTAAACTACCTCTCAAGCTATGACGGATCATGCATACAAGGGTAACTTAACGGTAAATATCCAGACAAAAAAAAGGGCCATATGCATGACCCAAAGCAATCAGAATACAGCTTGCTACAACAAACATTTTTCTTAAAACAATCGCAGCCATTGCGGGTAAGCTGTCAAATACTTATGATGCCTGCCCAGTTTTCTTTGTGCTTTATCTGTTCTTAAGCCTTTGCCTGAATGAGTTCACACATGCCCGCTAAAAAGCCTTCACGATCCCCGAAAAGAAACTCCCCAAAAAATGCGGGCCGCCCATCTGCCTCCGGCCGTATTCATAAGGGTCGTGGACGCCCTCAGGCATCCGGGAATGGCCGGAACAGACCTGCAATGACAGCGCCGTCAACGTTCAACACGCTGGTTATTGCACTGCTGACGGATGTATTGATCAACAAAAAACCCCTGGATCGCAGCTATGCCTATCATTTTTCCCGCAATGAGATGACACCCATTGAGCAGGGACGAATTGTAAATGCTACCGGCGACATTATCCGCCGACTCAATTTCTACCTGTTTATTGCCGAGTTGGAAGATGCCTCTGATGCTAAGGCACCAGAACGACTACTGCTGGCCTGGTTGACGGAACAAGGCCGGGCTCCGCGTCAGCAGAGTAAGGGCAGTAAAACAGGCTTTAGTATCGACACCCGCCGGATTAATGAAGCGAATCAATGGCCACTGTTGAAAGATGGCTGCCCGGAGTGGCTGGATAAGATTGCTCAGGAGCAACTGGGACAACGCTGGCCACAGGAACGTGAGTTTCTGTCTCAGGCACCACTGCGCTATATCCGCGTCAACCAGCTGAGAGGCAGCCGGGATCAGTTACAACAACAATTACAAACAGAACAGATTCCCAGCGAGCCTGTGGATAAACAGCCGGATGCCCTGATTATTCGCGGCGATGTTCCTCTGTTTCGTAGCAAAAGCTTCCATGATGGTTGGTTTGAGCAGCAGGACTTGGGGTCTCAACAGATTGCCAGAATGCTGAACCCTAAGCCTGGCATGCTGACAGTGGACGCCTGTGCCGGCACGGGCGGTAAAACCCTGCACATTGCCGCTCTGATGCAGAACAAAGGCCGTATCATCGCCATGGATGTGGAACAACGTAAGCTGGATCAGCTACGTAAGCGTGCTAAACGCACCGGCATAAACAACCTGGAAACCCGCCTGATCGAATCCTCCACTCAGATCAAGCGCCTGCGGGCCAGTGCTGACCGTGTTCTGCTCGATGTCCCCTGCTCCGGTCTTGGTGTTCTGCGCCGCAACCCGGAAGCCAAATGGAACCCTCTGTTTGACGATCTGGAACAGCTTTGCGCGACACAGCAGGATATTCTCCAGCGCTACAGCAAAATGGCGAAGATCGGAGGCGAAGTGGTTTATGCCACCTGCAGTATCCTGCCACAGGAAAATCAGGACCAGATCGCCCATTTCCTGCAAAACTGCAGTGGTGCCTTTGAGCTGCTGGAAGAGAAAACAATTCACCCATCCATGATGAACAGCGATGGTTTTTATATGGCACGCCTGAAACGCACGGCCTGACCGCCTGATCCGGTGACGCCCGCAAACCGTAGAATCACCGGAAGCAAATACTGAACCGGAAGAAAATACTGAAGAGCACAACACCTGATTCAGATGTAAAGGAGCGGATATGGAACACTTTGACCAGATCTACCAGAGAGCCGCTGAACGCAAGGGTGGTGAAGCCGCACTGGAAGCATTACTGCCGGACACCCTTGACCGTGAAGAGCTCGCGACTCTGGATGACAGTCGTTATCTGGCGCAGTTTTCCAAATCAATCTTTCAGTCCGGGTTCGTCTGGCGTGTAGTCGAACAGAAGTGGCCGGACTTTGAAGAGCACTTTTTCAATTTTAAACCGGACACCCTCCTGTTACTCAGCGATGAACAGTGGGAGCAGAAAGCCAAAGACCCGAAGATCATCCGCAACCTAAGCAAGGTGATGACCATCAAGCACAATGCCCAGATGATCTACGACCTTCAGTTTGAACATAAGAGCTTTGCGAACTTTATCGCCAGCTGGCCGGAAGAGGATATCGTCGGCCTTTGGCAATATCTGAAGAAGCATGGTAAGCGGCTGGGGGGCAACACAGGGCCTTACGCATTGCGCCAGCTGGGTGTGGATACCTTTATCTTCTCAAACGATGTCTGGGCTTACCTCAAGGCCCACAAGATTGTCAGCGCAGCCAGCCCGACCAGTAAAAAAGCGATGCAGGAAGCTCAGGAAGCTTTCAACCAATGGCGACAGGAATCCGGCCGCCCCTTTGCCGCCATCAGCCGGACGATAGCGATGGGCGTGGGCGACAACTACCTCTGACCAGAAGTAGATCTCAAAACAACAAAAAGGGTGACAATTCTTAATTGTCACCCTTTATTTTAAATTCTGATTATCGCAGAACAAAGTACACAGAAAGCGCTGTCAGGGTTGCCATAATCATATTAAAGCGAACCCGAACCTGGTCTGAGGTCAATAAGCGCCCTATGGCGCTACCAAAACCAGCCCAGGCGTTCTGCGTCAGGTTCATTACCGTGAAGGCCACCATAATGATAAGAGCAATCGACTGCCAGTATGCGTCTCCTACGACTGAGAAAGCCGATACCATAGACAGGTTCATTACCCAGGCCTTTGGGTTCAGATACTGAAATAACGCCATCTGAATAAAGCCAACAGGCTCCTGCTTATTCTGCATGGATATATCCTGAACAGGGCTTCGCAGTATCTTCCAGGCCAGCCAGATCAAATAAGCACCGCCAACTAATTTCAATACCGTATGCAATAATGGCCACTGCTGAAAGAGAACCCCAAGCCCTGCTGCAATCATAACAATCTGGCTGGCTGTTCCAAAAATAATGCCATAAACCACAGGCAAAGCCTTCCAGTAACCAAACTGGGCTCCGGTAGCGGTCAGAATAATATTATTAGGTCCGGGCGTTCCTGCAGTACTCAGCACAAACAGAGCAACCGGCAGATAAAAATCTTCCAGCGTAAATAAAAATTCCTGCGACTCCATAGTAGATCCTTGATATATCCCAGCGGAGAGATTCGGGGGCCAGAGAGAACATCTGCCACTCGACACACCCCAAAATGATTATTGTCGCGATACAATCCATGGCATAAACTCCTTTTAAAAGCCCTTGTACCGACTCAATTGTCACTATAAATTGAGCAATACAATCGAATCAAATCTTTTATTGTCACCATTACAATAATTGATCAGCCAGATACTAAAACCAGAGATAACCAATAACATGTGGACCCCTGAACTGGATCGTTTTTCCGGCCCCCGTTATATCGCCATTGCAGATGCAATGGCTGAATCTATCAAGCTTGGTCTTCTAAGCGACGGTGACCGGCTGCCGACTCACAGAGCCCTTGCCGATAAACTTGGCGTTACCGTAGGCACAATCACCAGGGCTTACGCCGAGGCAGAGCGCCGGGGACTGGTCACCGCACGGGTTGGACGAGGCACTTTTATCTCGACGCCCCATGCTCAGGGTGATCGCTTTATGATTCGGGGCGAGTCCGAACCCGATTGTGTTGACCTGCAGCTGAACCTGCCGGTAGCCAAAGACCGGGCTGATGTTTTAAGCCGGTCTCTGACCGAATTAGCCAGGGACGCAGCTCAAATGAACCGAATTCTGGGTTACCAACCGGATGTTGGCATGCCTGAACACCGAGAAGCTGCAGCAAAATGGCTGAATTTGACTGGCCTGCATACCCATGCTGACCAGCTGATCATTACCGGTGGAGGCCAGAATGCCATCATGCTGACGCTTATGGCGCTGACACGCTCAGGGGATATCATTCTGTCAGAGGCGATCACTTACCCCGGTTTTATGGCGGTTACTCATCAGCAGGGTTTGCGGCCTCAACCGGTAGCCATGGACGGAGAAGGTTTGATTCCATCGGCCTTTGAAGATGCCTGCAAACAGTTCTCTCCCAGGGTGCTTTACTGCACACCCTCGCTGCAAAACCCAACAAATGCCATCATGTCTGAAGCCCGCCGGGAAGCTCTGGCAGAGATCGCCCGCCGCTACCACGTTTGGATTATCGAGGATTCCGTCAACGCCAACCTGCTGGAAAATGCACCGCCGCCACTGGCTGAAATAGCACCAGATCGTGTGGTTTATATCAACAGTGCCTCCAAAACTCTTGCTGCAGGTATTCGTGTAGGCTGGATTGTGGCACCTAATGAGGTTCGAACTCAGATCTCCAATGCCTTGCGGGCCTCCAACTGGATGACCAGCCCACTTCTGGCAGAGGTCTGTGCCCGCTGGATCAATAGCGGTCTTGCCGAGCAGTTACTCAGGGAACAAAAGCAGGAACTCAATCAGCGTAATCAACTGATTAAACAGTATCTGGGTGAATTTGCCTGTCGGATTAACCCACACAGCCTGCACGCATGGCTGGAGCTACCGGAACCCTGGCGCAGCAGTGAGTTTATACAACAGGCTGAACAACGAGGCGTAAAAGTGATTGGCGAAAATAACTTTGTCGTTGCTCAGTACCGGGCCCCTCAGGCAATCCGGTTATCGTCCAGCAGCGCCTGGTCACAGAGCCACCTGGAGCGGGGGTTGAAGATTTTGGCAGAACTACTGAGGCAGGAGCCGGAACCTTCGCTATCTGTATTTTGACAACAGAGCTATCAGAAACCCAGATGCCTCATAAATGACACACCGGACAGGCAGGATCTTTGGTCAGGCTCATACTGCGCCATTGAGTGTTGAGTGCATCAAAAACCAGAAGGCGACCACTTGCCGCTTGCCCTGCACCTGAAATTAATTTCACAGCTTCGAGGGCCTGCAAGGTACCGATAACGCCGACCAATGGTGAGATCACACCGTTCTCGGCGCAGCGCATCGCTTCGTCATCACTATCATCATACAAACAGCGATAACAGGGATTTTCCGGCTGACGGGAGTCAAATACCGCCAGCTGACCACCAAATTGAATCGCCGCCCCGGAAATCAGCGGTGTCCTCTCTGCCACGCAAGCAGCATTGATGGCAAAACGGGTGGAGAAACGGTCACTGCAGTCCAGCACCACATCTGACAGGCGGACCTGCTCTCGTAAAGCATCACCCTCCAGCTTTTCTGGCAGAGTGACAATCCTGCATTCCGGATTCAGCTCATTCAGTGTTTGCTTGGCAGAATCCACTTTAGGTTGCCCGATAGTATTTTGACGATGGACAATCTGGCGCTGCAGATTGGAGAGATCCACCTCATCAAAGTCACTGATCGCCAGGGTACCAATACCCGCCGCCGCACAATAAAGAGCCGCCGGAGAACCCAGCCCACCCATACCAATGATCAGTACGCGAGCATCCAGTAAGGCCTGCTGTCCGGCGATATCAATCTCCGGCAACATAATCTGACGGCTGTAGCGCAATAATTGCTGGTCCTGCATGCTTACCTTCTCTATCACTGACGGTGGTGGGATAAGTACAAAAAAAATAGGGCTCCGGCAGATGCCAAAAGCCCTATCAGGTATTTTACGAAAAAAGCGACGATCAGGTCAGCTGATTTTCATCAAACTCATTCAAGTCCGGCACATAGATAGAAGTATCTTCTTTGACCTCTTCCATCACAACATAGCTTTTGGACTCTTTCACGCCCGGCAAAGTCAAAACCACTTCTTCCAGCAGCTGACGATACGCAGACATTTCCGGAATCCGGCATTTCAGAATGTAGTCAAACTGGCCGGAAACCAGATGACACTCCTGAATCTGAGGCTGCTTGGAAACAGCGCGACGGAACTCATCGAATACGGCTGAGGACTGAGTTTCCAGACTGATCTCTACAAACACCAGTAGATTAGCCCGCAAATATTTAGGATTCAGGTGAGCTTTATAGCCTTTAATAACCCCGTTTCGTTCCAGGCGCTTCACACGCTCCAGACAAGGTGTCGTTGAAAGGCCAACCTGATTCGCCAAATCCACGTAGGATATACGGGCATTATCCTGCAGACAGGAAAGAATTTTCAGATCAATACGGTCGAGTGCACGGGGTTTAGAAGCTTTCATAGGGGAAATAAAATCTCAATAATCAGAAGGTTTTGCTAGTTATTATCTGTCTTCCAGCAATTATTGCTGATTAGAGCTTATAGCTAAGCGGTAGCAAAATTCAAGGGCTGAGCGGATTTATTGAGTCAGACCTTCTCCTTAGTGCAGAAAACCTGCTTGCTATTTTTCTCTCTTCACTGAAAAGAGTATTATGCAAAGTCCCCTTCCAGACCAGGGATATAAAACAATTGATTTCTTGCAAAAAAAACCAGAAGCCAGAGTATTACCGGCCTATAAACGAGAGCGGCATACCAAAAGATGAAGGCTGCCGGAGAGGGAATTAAGGCAGTTGAGCAAAGCTTATACGATCAACCCCAGCAAGATCCTGGGCTGTTTGCGCTTCCTGATAACCTGCTGCTGAAAGGATACCGCACACTGCATCCCCCTGATTGTATCCGTGTTCAAAAATCAGCCAGCCTCCAGACTTAAGGCAGGTCTTAGCCTGCAGCGTAATCAGGCGAATATCATCCAGGCCATCGGCACCAGAAGTCAAAGCACTTAAGGGTTCAAACCGCACATCACCCTGAGATAAGTGAGGATCATCGTCTTCGATATAAGGTGGGTTGCTGGCAATAAGATCAAAGCCACCGTTTGCAACGGTATCCGCCTCCAGTGCCTGACACCAGTCCGATTGCAGTACAGTAACCTGCTCAAACCCCAGCGCCTTACGGTTCTCTTCCGCAAGAGCTACAGCACCGGGATTAAAGTCACAGGCAGTGATCTGCCAGTCCGGCTTTTCCGAAGCCAGCGCCAGCGCAATGGCTCCAGTGCCAGTGCCAAGATCAGCAACCTTCGCTTCTGCCTGGGGCATCAACTCCAGCACTTTGGCTACCAGGTCTTCCGTATCCGGGCGTGGAATCAGAGTATCCGGGCTGACTTTTAAGGTCAGCCCCCAGAACTCGCGGTAACCCAGTAAGTATGCCACCGGTAGCCCCACTGCACGTTCGGAGATCAGAGCTTTAAAGCGCTGCCACTGTGCATCCGTCAGCAATTTATCCGGCCAGGTAAACAGCCAGGTACGGCTTTGTCCGACACACTCTGCCAGCAAACATTCGCTGTCGAGACGGCCCGTCCCTGAACTCTTGTTCAGTTCAGAGGCAGCCCAGTTAAGGGCAGTTTGTATATCTGGCTGCTCAAGCATAACGAACTCATCAGACAGTTGATTCATCGGCTCGGACTGTTAATCACTCAGCGCCGCCAGCTGGTCAGCCTGATGCTCTGCCACTAGAGGATCAAGCACCTCAGACAAAGCCCCTTCCATAATCTCATCCAGCTTATACAGGGTAAGATTGATACGGTGATCAGTCACCCGGCCCTGTGGGTAGTTATAGGTACGGATACGCTCAGATCGATCACCACTACCCACCAGACTACGTCGGGCATCCGACTGCTCCTGAGCAGCCTTATCATCGGCAGCCTGTTGAATCCGTGAGGCGAGCAGTGACATCGCTTTGGCTTTGTTTTTATGCTGAGAGCGCTCATCCTGACACTCAACTACAGTACCGGTTGGCAGGTGAGTAATACGGATCGCAGAATCTGTAGTATTAACGTGCTGACCACCGGCACCGGAAGCGCGGAAGGTATCTATCTTCAGGTCGCCCGGATTGATATCAATAGTACCGACCTCATCAGCCTCTGCCATTACAGCAACAGTACAGGCAGATGTGTGGATACGGCCCTGGGATTCCGTTGCCGGAACACGCTGTACACGATGCGCCCCGGATTCAAACTTTAATTGAGAGTAAACACGGTCACCTGAAATACGGGTAATGATCTCTTTATAACCGCCATGCTCCCCTTCATTTTGGCTGATAATCTCCACTTTCCAGCGCTTTTTCTCAGCGAAACGGGAGTACATACGGAACAGATCACCGGCAAAAATAGCTGCTTCATCACCACCGGTTCCCGCTCGTACTTCCAGAAAGACGTTACGTTCATCATTCGGATCTTTCGGCAACAGCTGCTTCTGTAACTCAAGCTCCAATCGCTCAAGCTCTTCTTTACCGGCTTCAATCTCTTCTCGGGCCATTTCACGAAGATCAGCATCACCGTCCTGCAGCATAGCTTCAGCTTCCTGCATATCACCCTGAACCTGCTCATACTGGTTAAAGGTTTCTACAACACCTTCAAGTTCGGAGTATTCCTGTGAGTAGCTGCGAAATTTTTTCTGATCAGAGATAACTTCCGCATCGCTTAACAGAGCTTGCAGCTCCTCAAAACGATCTTTAAGCAGATCCAGTTTAGCGTGGATGGATGGTTTCATATTTCTCTTCCCGACAGGGCTTTTATAAGCGATATATTTGATAGGTTCCCGGCTTCGACAGTACCGGAGGTGTGGACACAAATGCTCAGGCAAGACTAAAAGGCAGATTAAGCGTCGCTAATCCAATGCAAAAAGAGTTCTGGCGCCATTAAGCAGGTCATTGCGATTATCTGCTGACGCCTGGCGCAGTTGCACCATGGGCTCGTGTAAAACCTTATTAGTCAAAGACTGGGAAAAACGCCGAAGCACTTCTTCCGGGTTCTGACCTTTCTGCAACTGCTGCAAGGCTTTTTCCAACTCGGTCACACGGATATTATCTACCTGCTGACGCAGAGTACCGATCACCTGACCTGCACCACGCTCGCGCCGGGACTGCATAAAATGTCCGACGCCAGCAAGAACCAGTTGTTCTGCCTGCTCAGCCGCTTCCTGGCGGCTGCGCATATTTTCCTCAATGACCTCTTTCAGGTCATCAACACTGTAAAGATAAACATCATCCAGCTCACCCACCTGAGATTCAATATCACGAGGCACCGCGATATCCACCATAAAGATCGGTTTGTGCTTACGTACCTTAAGAGCCCGCTCTACAGCGCCTTTACCCAGAATAGGCAGCTGGCTGGCAGTAGAAGCAATAACAATATCGGACTTTTCCAGCTGGTGAGGAATATCACTCAGCACAACAGCCTCACCACTAAACTCTTCAGCAACGGCCTGCGCTCTGCTCAATGTACGATTTGCGACAACCATTTTACTGACGCCGGCATTACGCAAGTGACGTGCGACTAGCTCAATGGTCTCTCCCGCGCCAATCAAAAGCGCCTGGCTTTTACTCAGGTCAGAGAAAATACGCTGCGCCATGTTAACGGCGGCATAGGCCACAGAAACAGGGTTTTCCCCAATAGAAGTTTGAGTACGCACCTGTTTTGCGACAGCAAAAGACTGCTGGAACAGCGGGTTCAGCTCACGGCCGACCAAACCTTTATCCTGTGCATTCAAATAAGCGTCTTTAATCTGACCCAGAATCTGAGGTTCACCCAGAACCATAGAATCCAGACCACAGGATACACGCATCAGATGCCGGGCAGCGTCTTCATTTGAGTATTCATAGCTGTAACGCGCCAGATCGGCCAAATCAAGATTGTGAAACTGGCTCATCCATTCAAGTACAGGCGTTGTATCCTGTCCATGGGAGTCAGAATCTACGACACAATAGAGCTCAGTACGGTTACAGGTAGATACCACCGCTACTTCACTGATCTGCGGGTGCTGCCGTAATTGTTGGAACGCGCCATCCAGCTGTTCCGGAGTAAAAGCTACCCGTTCGCGGATTTCCACTGGGGCAGTTTTATGATTAATTCCAAAGGCAAGCAGGCTCATAGATAACGCTTCTGTCACAGTTCCAGCATTTTTGAGGCTGTGGATCATAGCACACCACAGCTTAAGGTGGCACTCAACCACATGGAAGATAAGGTGTTTTTTTATTATTCAGATCATAAAAAGTTCAGTTTTTATCAAACTTCACTTGAACAGGTGAATGCTCCCATTGCACTATGGAATTTTAACTAAAAAGTCATCTTCAAGACACGTTTCAAACCGGATACAGTCCAGTTAAACGTGCCCTGCACTCTTTGCCACGTCAGAGACATTCTGCATCAACTGACACTGGAGTATAGCGCACCGTTTCTCAGTAACGGGGATACCATGACCAGCAATCCAAAAACGCCTTGCGGAACCCGCCCTCCAAAGAACAGTTTTGCACCAACAATGTTTCTGTTGTTTTTCTGGGCCATTTTACTGCTGATACAAAGCGCCCAGGCATCCACAACCCCCGCCAAAGCTGCAGCCCAGTCCAAAATACCAGAGAGCCTGACCGTTGGTATCGTTGCCGACAATGAGCCCTACTCCAGCATCGAAGGACACACAGTTAAGGGCTTTTCTGTTGATATACTCAACAAGCTGGGCGAAACCCTGGGCGTTCGCTTTGATTACCGGGCCGGCAGCTGGCCAGATATTTATGCGGCGTTTCTAAGGGGTGATCTGGATATTATTGATGAGATATCCTGGCGAGAAGATCGGGCAAAAAATATACTTTTCACCAGTGCATACCATCTTCGTCAGACTGTTGTGATGCAAAATAGCGCACAACCTCTCCCTACCGTTAAGACACTGCATCAGCTGAAACCTTACCGGGTTGGCATCATGCGTGATATCTATTACCGGGATTATCTTGTTGAGCAGGGTATTAATGTTATCGAATATGACCTGCTGCCTAATCTGGTTCAGGCACTGGCCTTTGGCTGGGTGGATACCATCATTGGCCCGGAAATCACGCTGAAATATATGGCGCGCAGGGAAGGTTTCTTCCAGCTGGAAGTAAACACATTAGCGCCCCTTGAGGGAATGGAGATTGAAGATTTTCGACTAGGGACTCTCAAAGACAGACCAGAGCTCTTCAAAAAATTACAGGCAGGCCTCCAGTCTCTGCCCGCCGGATGGCTACAGGAGCTGAATGAGCGCTGGATGCAATACGATGGTCAGTCCCCTTTACGTCAGGAACCTCTGCAACTCACCCGAAAACAACGTAACTATCTCAGTCGCCTGCCTCCACTCAGAGTCGGCCTGATGCGGGACTACGCTCCTTTCAGCTTTTCTGACAATGGTAAGATTCAGGGACTAAGCGTTGATATTCTCTATCGCTTACAGGATCTGACCGGCGTTGAATTTATCCCTGTTGTCGACCAATGGAGCAACCTTTTCCAGCTGTTTAAACGAGGTGAACTCGACCTGATAGCCAATATATCGGATATACCGGAAAGACGTGCCTTTACCCACTTCACCCAGCCTTATCATCGCATCCCTAATGTGGCCTTCACCCGTAATGCAAATTTCCGCCTGAATAAAGCATCTGATCTGTCAGGATTACGTATCGCCGTTGGACATGGCGTCTTCTACGAAGCCGCTGTGCGCAAACTGTTTCCGGATCAGGTAATCAGCTACACAGAGCAAGCCAGTATGTTTAAAGCCCTGATGGAGAATCAGGTCGACCTTGTTTTGGCGGCACTGCCTAATGGTAACCACTGGATTAGGGAGCTAGGCATGACAGATGTCTGGATTGCCGGTGAACTTCGGTTACCTGGCCTGATCGGCGAAGACCTGAGGCTCGGTTTGCAGCCTGAGCTTCTGCCTCTCAGAGAAATCCTTGATCAGGCGTTAAATGATATCTCCCAGATAGAGAAGCGCGCTATTGAGAACCGGTGGCTAGGCGCCAAAGCAGTCTCCGGGGATGAAACCAAAATCATTTTATCTCAGAAAGAACAGGAACTTCTGAATCATTGGAACTACACCATTACTTACTGTGTACATCCGGGGCACTACCCTCTGGAGAGCCAAAATAGCGAGGACCGGCATGATGGAATGTCTGCCAGACTGCTGACAATACTGCAGCAAAAACAGGACAATCTACGCTTTGAGTTTCTCCCAACGGGCAGCTGGCAGCGCACTTTAACCGCAATCAAGAATGGGGATTGCGTTATGACACCAATGGTTGTTCCCAACCAGGAGCTGCAACCAAACCTATTATTCTCAAATAGCTGGTATAACGCTTCCAATGTCATTCTGGGAGCCCTGGGCAGCCCTTTTATAGACAGCATCAACGATCTAAGCGGTAAACGCATTGGCATCAGCCATGACAGCAATATTCTGACTATACTCCAGCAACGTTACCCACAACTGAAACTCATACCCGTTGACACCACCCTAAGCGGTATTCAGCAAGTCAGAGAACATAAGCTTTATGGTTTTATTGGAGGGCTCGCCGAAACCAGTCATCTGCTGCAAAAGGAAAGTCTGGGGGATATTCGGGTACTCGGGCGCCTGCCCGTGGACAGTAATTTTTCGATTGCGGTGCATCATCAGTATCCTCAATTACTGACTCTGATGAACAAGCTGCTCTCCAGCCTTAACGACGCTGAACTGGACCAGGTCGAAAATGACTGGCTATCCATCAAACTGGAGCAGAAAACCGACTACACCACCCTCTGGCAGTTGGCAGCAGCCTTCAGTCTGCTTTTTCTGGCACTTTTTTACTGGAATCGCAAACTGGGCAACCTGAATCAGCAACTGCAAAAAGCCAATGAGCAACTGGCCCACTTAAGTGTCACTGATCAGCTGACAGGGCTGGGGAATCGTAACTACCTGGGCCAGACGTTTGAAGATTACATGGCACGCTGCTACAAGGATAAGCAAATTGTTGCAGTTGCTATGATAGATGCCGATCACTTTAAGCGGATCAACGATAATTACGGCCATGATGCCGGTGACCTTTGCCTTCAGGCTCTTGCCCGCCATATGAGGGTGCAATTCAATCAGCCGGATGACCATCTGATACGCTTTGGCGGTGAAGAGTTTATTATCCTGACCTGCGGCTCCTGTGCCAGGCAATTAGAAGATCGGCTGCAAGACCTGAGACTTGCCGTTGCAGAAAACCCGGTATTGCAACAGCAGTTTTCGCTGCACATCACCATCAGTATTGGAGCCATGATTCGACCGGCCCGAAAAAGCGAACCACTGGACCTCTGGCTAAAAGAGGCCGATCACGCCTTCTACCGGGCAAAACATAGTGGTCGAAACCAACTTGTGATATCTGCTCCTTCTGCCGTGCAATCACCGCCGGAAACCTCATAAACCAACACACTGAAAGCCGATAAAAGCACACTGATTAAAAAAGACAGTTTTTTCTGTAGTAGCAACAGGTTAAGCTCTGTTGCTATCAGTATAAAGGTCTGCAATAGAGGGGCAGGGTGACACCATGCAAGGCATGCCAGCATTTATATCATCTTCACGTCTGACCAGGGTCAGCTTCTTGCTGCCTCTGCTCTTGCTATCCGGCTGCCAACAGCAGATAGTGCAACCCACCTCCCAAACCCTAACACCTAATGATCTGCGCTCTGAAGCTCAGATTACTTCGCCTCAGGTACAGCAACCCATTAGCGGTCTGGACGGCGAAGCTATTCAGGGGTTACTGGCTGCAGAGATTGCCGGTCAGCGCAACCAGGTCGGTTTTGCTCTTCAGCTTTATCTGGAGCAGGCCGCACGTCTGCAAAACCCGGAGCTTGCCCGCAGAGCAACCTATATCGCGCAATATGCCGGCGATAATCAAACAACACTGGATGCGGCAGCACTTTGGAGTGAAACTGCCCCGGATAATGCCGAATCCCGACGAATCAGCAGCACACTCCTGATTCAACAGGGCGACTTACTTGGAGCGTTTGATTTCCAGAGCGAGCTGCTGTCTATGGGTGAGGAAACACACTTCAGTTACCTTGCGGCCCAAAGCGTGGAAGCAGATGAGTACACTCGAAATGAACTTCTGGTAGCAATAAATAATTTACTTAGTCACCACCCAGATAACCCGGACCTTCTGACAGCCACAGCTCAGCTGCTCTATTTCTCCGGGCATAATCAACAAGCCAGCGAGGTAATTGATATATCGCTGGGCATCTCGCCTTTGAATATCCGTAGCATCCTGTTAAAAGCTGACCTGGCCATTACTCAATATGACCTGAGGGCAGGTATCCATATTCTTGAGCAGGCGATCCGTAAGCAGCCGGATAATCTGCGTCTGCAGCTGGCTCTTGCACGTACATTGGTCAAAGATGGTGATATCGATCAGGCGCAACAGGTATTTTCCAAAATAGCGAGCAATCATCCCGAGAACGGTCAACTGACACTGTCTCTCGCCCTGATTCTGATGGAAAATGGCTTACCCGAGCAAGCACGCAACCAGTTAAACACATTACTGGAAAAAGGCTTCGAGATTGATGCTGCTCACTATTACTTAGGACGACTTGAGGAGCAGGAGAACAACGTTCAGGCAGCAACGGATCACTACCGAATGGTTAAAGGTGGAAAAGATTTCCTGCAGGCCCAGGCAAGAGCCGCACAGCTACTGATCGCTCAGGGGGAAAACGACGAAGCACGAGCCCATCTGGCAACACTACGCCTGACTTTGCCTGAGTACAGAATTCGCCTCTACCTACTGGAGAGCGAGCTTCTCCTTGCCATGAACAGGTCTGACGATGCCCATCAGTTGCTAACCGAAGCCATCTTATCGGAAGGCCCTGACTATGAACTCCTGTACAGCCGCGCAATGGTCTCCCTGAAAGAGCAGGATATCCCCTCACTGGAGCGGGATCTGCGGGAAATTCTGGATAGTGAACCGAACAATGCCATGGTTCTGAATACACTGGGCTACACCCTGACTGAGTATACGGACCGTTATCCGGAAGCCCTGCTGTTGATCCGAAAGGCTGCTGCACTGAAACCCGGTGATCCTGCTATAACAGATAGTCTGGGCTGGGTTTATTTTAAGCTGGGACAACTCAATGAAGCGACACGCTTTCTGCGACAGGCATACAACCAACTGCAGGACCCTGAAATTGCCAGCCACCTGATTGAAGTATACTGGGTCTCAGGTCAACAGGATGAAGCCGTTGACCTACTACTGGAAGCCAGACAACTTTTCCGGGAAAGCTCATTACTCGACGCAGTAGAAAAACGTTTTCCAGAACTCAGTACCCAGGCCAAACATCAGGAACCTGAGTACCCGACAGAGAATCCGGAGGAAACAGCAGACACACGTCCTGCTGAATAGCGATGACACGCCGAAAAATGAACAATAGCACCAGAAATCTACTTACAAAAGCTACTTTGCTTGTCCTGATATTACTGACAGGCTGCAGTACAACAGAACAGCTTAAACAAGCCTCTACCCCTTTTATGGATCAGCATAATCGCAATTTTTCTCAGCTGACCCACTTTCAGATTGAAGGGAAAATTCGCCTGAAAACAAAAGAAAGTTCAGACAGCGCCAATCTTCAATGGCAACAGCAAGGCGACAGTTACAACATGACCCTGAGCGGCCCTTTCGGGCAGACAGGAGCACATATGGAAGGCAACCCTTACCAGGTTGTACTGACAGTACCGGACAAAGGCCATTTTATCGACCAGAGTCCTGAGCAACTGCTGTACAACCACTTTGGCTGGGATCTGCCGATCAGCAGTCTTCTGTATTGGATACGAACCCTACCCGCTCCTGGCTCAGTCTATCAATCGGAACTGAACCCATCTCAGCAGATCCGCCTTTTGCAGCAGGACGGCTGGAATATCCGCTATGACCGCTATCGCCCCGTGTCCTCCGGAGCGCCTCAAAATACTGAACTTCCCGGCCGAATAAAGGTTAACAGAGGCCAACTGGAGCTGACACTGATCATCAATCAATGGCGACTATCAGCCGATCAGCTGACGCTTCTGCAGTAGGTCCTAAACCTGCAGAATTAAGTACCACCTGGTTATCCAGTGGGTTATCCGACCACCCGCTTCTTCACGGGTTATTTTTTCATGCTTCAGGGCCCTCTGAATCAGATAAGCCCCTAACACCCGGATTATCGAGCTATGCCGACACCCACCAATAAGACACTAGCCCCCACCAATAAGGCTCTGACACTACCGGCCCCGGCAAAGTTAAACCTTATGCTGCATATTATTGGTCGACGACCCGATGGCTATCACCTGCTGCAAACTCAATTCCAGTTTCTCGACTTCTGTGATCAACTAACATTTCGAAAGGGTAATCAGGCCTCTCTGCACCCAAAGATTGAACTAAACCCTCAGATTCCCGGAGTAGATGAAGAAAACAACCTGATTATAAAAGCAGCACGTCAGCTGGTCTCTTTTTGTAGGAAGCAAGACCTCGGTCAACCTCTCCCGGATATATCAATCCAACTGGATAAAAAGATCCCCATGGGCGGAGGGCTTGGCGGTGGTAGTTCAGATGCAGCCACCGCATTGCTGGGGCTAAACCATATCTGGCAGCTGGGCTGCAGTATCGATGAGCTGGCAGAGATAGGACTAACACTCGGCGCAGACGTGCCGGTTTTTGTCAGAGGATTTGCCGCATGGGCTGAAGGTGTGGGCGAAAAACTAACCCCCATAACCCCCAAAGAAGCCTGTTATTTGGTGATCTGTCCTGAATGCCATATCTCAACTCAGGAAATTTTTTGTCATCCTGAATTGACAAGAGATACCGAAATCATGACAATTACGCGCGCACTTGATCAGGGCGGTCATAACGACTGCGAATCGATCGCAAGAACAACTTATCAAGAAGTTGCTCAGGCACTCGATTGGCTTAGTCAGTATGGCAAATCACAGATGACCGGAACCGGTGCCTGTATTTTTGCAGGTTTTAACGACCAAAAATCAGCCGAGGCTGTTTTAGCGGCGTTACCGGATCACTGGCAGGGCTTTATTGCCTGGGGGAGAAACAGATCCCCGTTGCATGAAGCACTGGCAATCTGAGCTGGTATATAGTTGGGGTATCGCCAAGCGGTAAGGCACTGGATTCTGATTCCAGCATCCCCAGGTTCGAATCCTGGTACCCCAGCCACTTCTGTTTTCTGTTGATGCAATGAACTGCACTTCAGGCCCGCACTTACTCCCGTCAGACTGAATCCAAAGGTAGTTACACGTGTCAAAATTAATGGTGTTCACGGGGAATGCAAACCCCCAGTTAGCCAGCAAAGTTGTTGATTGTTTAGACATCCGTCTGGGCGACGCCACGGTTGGCCAATTCAGTGACGGCGAGATGGCTGTTGAAATCAACGAAAACGTGCGTGGTAAAGACGTATTCGTGATTCAGTCCACTTGTGTACCTACTAATGATAACCTGATGGAGCTAATCCTGATGGTCGATGCACTGCGCCGTGCATCAGCACAGCGAATCACCGCTGTTGTACCTTATTACGGTTATGCGCGTCAGGATCGCCGTGTTCGCTCAGCCCGTGTTCCTATCAGCGCTAAAGTTGTTGCTGACATGATCGTCGCGGTGGGTGTCGATCGCGTATTGACCGTTGACCTGCATGCCGACCAGATCCAGGGATTTTTTGATGTCCCTGTTGATAACGTATATGGCTCTCCAATTCTTCTCGATGATATTGAACGTCAGAACTATCCGGACCTGGTTGTTGTATCACCGGATGTCGGTGGTGTTGTTCGTGCCCGTGCAATTGCCAAGCAGTTGAATGATGCAGATCTGGCCATTATCGACAAACGCCGCCCGCAGGCAAATGAGGCTCAGGTGATGCACATCATCGGTGATGTTCAGGATCGTACCTGCGTACTGGTTGATGATATGGTGGATACCGCAGGTACCCTGTGCAAAGCTGCCGAAGCATTAAAAGCACACGGCGCCAAACGGGTTGTCGCCTACGCAACACACCCTGTACTCTCCGGCCCGGCCATTGATAACGTTCGCAATTCCGTTTTGGATGAGCTGATCATTACAGATACCATTCCTTTGACTGACGCAGCTCAGAAATGCGGAAAAATCCGCCAACTGACGCTTTCCGGTCTGTTAGCTGAAGCGGTTCGCCGAGTCAGCAACGAGGAATCTATCAGCGCAATGTTTCGCTGATTAAAGCGCCATAGCAAAATCGATTTTAACTGGGTACAGGTTTCTGGTCGCGGAAACCTGTACTGTCTTTATGTAAACCTGAGGAAGTAATCATGACTGATTTTACGCTGAACGCTGTAGTACGCAGCGACAAAGGGAAAGGTGCGAGCCGCCGCCTGCGTCGTCTGGAAAAAGGTACTCCGGCTATCGTATACGGATTAGGCAAAGAGCCTGTAGCCATCTCTATTGAGATGCGTGAGCTGTTCAAGAAACTGGAAAATGAAGGTTTCTACACTCACATGCTGGAACTGAACATCGAAGGTGCAGATAACGAAAAAGTTATCCTGAAAGACCTGCAACGTCACCCGTTCAAAGAAGTTATCATGCATGCTGACTTCCAACGTGTTGATGAATCTACTAAAGTTTCTGTTAACGTACCGGTTCACTTTGTTAATGAAGCAGAGTGTAAAGGCGTTAAAATGCAGGGCGGCATTCTGATGCGCCTGCTGACTGAAGTTGAAATCGCAGCACTGCCTCACCAGATTCCGGATGCGATCAATGTTGACGTAGCCGAGCTGGAAAAAGGCCAGACGATCCACCTGTCTGATCTGGCATTGCCAGTGGGCGTTGACGTTGTTGCTCTGAGCAAAGGCGCAGACCACAATGATGGCGTTGTATCTGTAACGACACCTAAAGGTAGCGCTGCAGATGAAGCTGAAGAAGAGGAAGCTGGCGAGGAGTAATCCTGCGCTGACTTTCTGAACGGGGTTTCGGTATGAGTGAAGGTATTAAGCTAATCGTTGGTCTGGGGAATCCCGGAGCAGAGTATGAGCAAACCCGTCACAACGCCGGAGCCTGGTTCGTCGAGGCGCTGGCAAAACACTGCGGTGTTAGCCTGCGTCCCGAAAAGAAGTACCACGGGCTCTATGCCAAGGCCCGCTTTGAAGGGTCAGACCTTCATCTGTTGATCCCCTCCACTTTTATGAATCGCAGCGGACAATCATTGATTGCTGTTGCTGGTTTCTTCAAGATCCCTCCTGAAGCGATTTTGGTCGCACACGATGAACTTGACATACCTCCGGGTACTGCCCGCTTTAAACAAGGCGGAGGCCACGGCGGTCATAATGGGTTGCGGGATATCATCAGCAAACTTGGTAACGAAAAAGGTTTCAACCGTTTACGGCTTGGAATCGGCCATCCGGGCAGTAGTGATAAGGTTACCGGATATGTGCTGGGTCGGGCGCCTAAACCAGAGCAACAAGCTCTGGCTGACTGTATCGATGAAGCCATAAGAGCCCTACCCGATGCAGTAGCCGGCCAATGGGCCGCCGCTATGAATCGCCTGCACAGCTTTAAGTCCGCCTGATCTCTTCTCCCCCACCGGTAATGTTTTCTGCCGGATTCTGCCAACCCAACGGTTGGTGTAAGCGCCGGTTCATCCACGCATATCAGGATCATCATCATGGGTTTTAACTGCGGTATTGTCGGACTGCCTAACGTAGGCAAATCGACCCTGTTCAACGCTTTGACCAAATCCGGCATTGACGCCGAAAACTTCCCGTTCTGCACCATCGAACCCAATACGGGTATCGTACCGATGCCCGACCCACGCCTGGATGCTCTGGCAGAGATTGTAAACCCTGAGCGCGTACTACCAACAACAATGGAGTTTGTGGATATTGCCGGTCTGGTGGAAGGCGCATCCAAAGGTGAAGGCCTGGGTA
The DNA here is from genome assembly GCA_048268485.1 of Oceanospirillum sp. GTDB lineage: Bacteria > Pseudomonadota > Gammaproteobacteria > Pseudomonadales > Halomonadaceae > Oceanospirillum. The sequence continues at coordinate 38,601 of JBLWVL010000001.1, read as the reverse complement.
ACAAATTCCTGGCTAATATTCGTGAAACGGATGCTATTGCCCATGTTGTGCGCTGCTTCGACAACGAAAATGTGATCCATGTTGCGAACCGCGTTGATCCCGCCCAGGATATTGAAATTATTAATATGGAGCTGGCTCTGGCTGATATGGACTCTGTGGATAAGGCAATTCATCGCCTGACCAAGATCGCCAAAGGCGGTGATAAAGAGGCCCAGGCACAAAAAGCAGTACTGGAAAAAATCCAACCTCACCTGGCAGAAGGCAAACCCCTGCGCAGCTTTGGCCTGAACGACGATGAGAAAAAACTGCTTCGTTCGTACAATTTCCTGACCGTTAAACCCACCATGTACATCGCCAATGTTGACGAAGATGGCTTTGAGGACAATCCTTATCTGGATATTGTTAAAGGCATCGCCGAAGAAGAAGGCGCCATTGTTGTTCCGGTCTGCAATAAGCTGGAAGCAGAGATCGCTGAGCTGGACGATGAAGAGCGCGATATGTTCCTTGCCGATCTGGGCATGGAAGAAGCGGGACTGGATCGGGTTATTCGGGCCGGTTACGGCTTACTTGGCCTGCAAACCTACTTCACCGCAGGTGTGAAAGAGGTTCGGGCCTGGACCGTTAAAATTGGCGCAACAGCCCCTGAGGGCGCCGGTGTTATCCATACCGACTTCCAGCGAGGCTTTATTCGTGCTGAAGTGGTCAGTTATGACGACTTTATTGAATATAAGGGTGAACAGGGCGCAAAAGAAGCCGGTAAATGGCGATTGGAAGGTAAAGACTATATTCTGAAAGATGGTGATGTGGTGCACTTCCGCTTCAATGTCTAAAGCGATCTTGCTTTAGCTGTAAAAAAAGCGAAACCGCTAAATAATTACTTGCAGCAAGAGCAGATTACAGTATAATCTGCTCCCGCAATTGGCTATGTAGCTCAGCTGGTTAGAGCACAGCACTCATAATGCTGGGGTCGCAGGTTCAAGTCCCGCCATAGCCACCATATTTTAAAAAGCCGCTTCATATGAAGCGGCTTTTTATTTTACAGATAATTCTATCCTGTTGTTTTATTTATAGTTTTACAAGAAAATAGCTTGACAGAAAATCGAATTGCAAAGATAATCTGCGCCAACTTCTTCCGGTTCAGTTTAATCGGAAAGCAGTTTTGGCTATGTAGCTCAGCTGGTTAGAGCACAGCACTCATAATGCTGGGGTCGCAGGTTCAAGTCCCGCCATAGCCACCATATTCTGAAAAGCCGCTTCATATGAAGCGGCTTTTTTTTGCCTTCATATTACACTCAGCAACACTATAGCTGACCTCAATTGTATCTCCCCGCCCAAAAACCAACCCTCTACATCTGATATCTATCACGAAAATCCACACCCGCGCTCTCGCTGTATCCAGTTCTATAGTATGCTCAGAAAAAACAATCACCTGATGAAGACCCTCTTCTATGGATTCGTTAAAAAAAGCCCTCGCCCCACTGATTCGCCCTTTAGGCAGTCTGCTTATTCTTGCTGTATTTCTACTGCACGCCATTGGCTACTGGAATATTGGGCTATTCAGTAAACTTGAGCAGATCGCTTACGATGTTCGTATCAATATGACACTGCCTAATGAGGGTGATTCTCAGATTCTGATTATCGATATTGATGAAGACAGCCTCAGAGAAATTGGGCAGTTCCCCTGGCCACGGGAGTATATTGCTGAACTGCTGTACATTCTTTTTGGTGAATACGGTATCAGCACTTTAGGGTTCGATATCGTATTCCCGGAAGCAGACCAGAGGGGGGCAACGGAAGCATTAAAAGGGCTTCTGGCAGAAAAACCCGAATTGACTGAAACCCTCACACCGTTAATCGAGTCAATGGATGGTGACCGACAACTGGGAGACATACTCAGCCAAACTCCTGCGGTATTAGGCTTTTACCTTGACCGGGAGCCAGAAAAAGAAACACCCTCCGTTGGTGTACTGCCTGAACCCCTACCGATCAAGAGCCCAATCCCCCCTGAATTACTCTCTATACCAAAAGCGCAGCGTTTTTCCGGTAACCAACCTATCCATCAGGCAAACGCCTTATCAGCCGGTTTCTTTGATAACCCACTGGTGGATCAGGATGGTGTTTTTCGTCGTGTTCCCATGATCCAGGAATACAAAGGGGATTATTATCAATCCCTTTCTTTGTCAGTTGTTCGCAGCGTCCTGGGAATGCCGCCGGTTGAATTTATTATCAGTGGTGACAAAAACAACCCGACATTAGAAGCCCTGGATATTGGTGGCTTTCGCATTCCTGTGGATAACCAAACCGGTGCCCTCGTGCCCTACTATGGCGGCCGTGGAACCTTTGAATATATCTCAGTAATCGATATCTTCCGTCAGACCGTTGCCAAAGAAAAACTCCAGGGAGCTATCGTTTTGCTCGGCACCAGCGCCCCCGGCCTTCTGGATCTGCGAACGACTCCGGTACAAAGCGTTTACCCAGGGGTAGAGGTACACGCCAACCTGATCGCAGGTATTCTGCACCAGTCATTTAAACACCAACCCAGCTATACCATTGGCGGAGAGATACTGCTCTTGGTCTTTTTGGGGCTTTTACTGACCTTTACACTCCCGAGGCTTAACCCTCTTCCGATTCTGGTCGGGTCCGTACTTATTTTTACCGGTATCTGGTATGGCAACCTGCTCCTCTGGACAGACTATAAATGGGTCTTCCCTCTGGCAACTCCTGTCCTGCTGAGCGCCCTGATTATCGCTTACCAACTTGCATACGGATACCTTGTGGAATCACGGGGTAAGCGCCAGTTAACCCGCCTATTCGGTCAATATGTCCCACCTGAGCTAGTTGATGAAATGAACGAGAATCCTGCCAGCATTTCCCTGGAAGGTGAAAGTCGTGAAATGACAGTGCTTTTCTCAGATGTGCGGGGCTTCACAACCATTTCGGAAGGTCTCAACCCGGAAGAGCTCACCCGCCTGATGAATGCCTTCCTGACCCCCATGACAGGCGTTATTCATGAATACCGCGGAACTATCGATAAATATATGGGCGATGCCATCATGGCGTTCTGGGGGGCACCACTCAAAGACCCACTGCATGCCAAACATGGTGTTGAAGCAGGCCTGCGAATGATTGAAATTATGAAAGAGCTGGGGCCTGAATTCAAAAAACGAGGTTGGCCGGAACTAAAAATTGGTGTGGGCCTGAATACCGGGCCGATGAACGTGGGAAACATGGGCTCAGAATTCCGGATGGCTTACACGGTTCTGGGCGACGCCGTTAATCTGGGCTCCCGGCTGGAAGGTCTCACCAAGCAGTACGGTGTAGACCTTATGGTCAGTGAAACCACCGCCGCAGCCGCCGATAATTATCTTTATCGGGAGCTCGATTTGGTCAAGGTAAAAGGTAAACATGAACCCGTCGCGATCTTTGAGCCTGTCGCATTAAAAGGCTCACTGAGTGACGCTGAGCTCAACACTCTGGATCGTTATCATCAGGCCTTAAAACACTTCAGAAATCAGGATTGGGGGTATGCGGAAAGGCTGTTATCGGAACTGCTCACTGAAGAAAAGCGCATGATCTATGAGATTTACCTGGATCGGATCAATCTGTATAGAGAACAACCCCCCGGTAAAGATTGGGATGGTGTTTTTACACATACATCAAAATAACGAAAAGCTTACACTTTGACAGTAAACCTAATGCGCTTAACCCAGAGAGCCTTGAGGCTGATATTCAAACAAAAAGCAATGTGAAATACAGAAATTTGAATATAACCTATTAAAAAATAATCTTTTTTTCAAAAAAAGGCTTGACCAAAATATTCTGATCTCTATAATGCGGTCTCGAAAGTTGAGCACAGTTCCCTGATAGCTCAGTTGGTAGAGCAGTAGACTGTTAATCTATTGGTCGCAGGTTCGAGTCCTGCTCGGGGAGCCAACTTTCCAATCCGGCTAAATGCCGGTTTTTTTATGCCTGAAATTCCTCACCGTCTCCCTTCTTAAGGCACCATTTTTAAAACTCTGCCTTTCTTTTCACTTATCAGAAAACCTTAGCCTGACCTCTCGCTATTAAAGGCAAAACCCGAAAAAGCCCGGGCCTCACCTCTGAAGCGATATAAACTTGATCAGACTCCCGAATCAGCCTGACCAAGATATCAATGAAACCTAGGAAATATCAGGCAGGCTATTAAAACACTTAAGCACCAGATAGAGCTTATAAGCATCCCGGCTTCCTGCCAGCTCACGCACTGAGTGCATAGCAAACTGGGGAACACCTACATCAATTGTCCTCACCCCAAGCTCAGCCGAGGTAATCGGCCCTATCGTACTCCCGCAAGCCAGATCACTGCGCATAATAAAGCTTTGCACCTCAACCCCTGCGTGTTGGCAAGCAAGCTTAAACCAAGCCGAGCTTTCGCTATTTGAAGCATAACGCTGGTTGGCGTTCAGTTTGATAACCGGGCCGGCATTTAAAAGAGGGGCATGATTATTGTCATGGTAGCTGGCATAGTTCGGGTGAATACCGTGCGCATTATCACAGGACACCATCATAGAGGCCGCAATCATCTGCTGATAACGCTCTTCATGTCCGGCGATACGTTTCAGGACCGACTGCAGGAAAGGCCCCTGAGCCCCGGATGCACTCATACTGCCTACCTCCTCATGATCATTACACACCAGAAGTGTCGGAATCTCCTGCGGAGCATCCAGCAAAGATTTTAAGCCAATAAAGCAACTCAGCAGGTTATCAAGACGAGCCGAGGCGATGAAATCATCTTTAAGGCCGATAACCGCAGCGGTTTGAGTATCATAAGCAAAACACTCATGCTCCAGAATTTCGGAGACATCGGTGACACCCTGGGCTTCGAGCTGTCCCTTTAGCAGACCAGCAAAGCTCTGGGCACCCTCTTCCTGTTGCATCAGAACAATGGGCAGATGGTTCTGAGCGTTAATCTCAACCCCCTTGTTAGCCTCACGATTCAGGTGAATTGCCAGGTTTGGCACCGTTCCTATCGGTCGTTCAAAGTTAATCAGAGCATGCCGGACACCACCAGAAGAATCCCGATATGAAACCCGGCCGGCAACAGAAAGATCACGATCAAACCAGGTACTTAGCAAAGCACCGCCATAGACCTCAACACCTAAACGCAAAAAACCCTGCCCGTTCTGATCAGGGTTTGCTTTCACCTTCAGACAAGGACTGTCAGTATGCGCCCCGGACATGCGAAAACCCGATACTGCTGCATCACCGTTCAGTGGCAGTGTAAAAGCAATAACAGAAGATTGATTACGGGTTACCACATAACGCCCACCGGGCTTAAGTGCCCAGCTATCACGCTCCTCCAGCACCTCAAACCCCGCCGAAACGCACGCCTTCACTATATTTCCTGTTGCATGAAAAGGCGTAGGGGAAGCATCAAGAAAGGTTAAAAGCTGCTGATTGAAATCATTCTGAGTCATGGGTACCCCGGCGACAAAAAAGCAAGAAAAAAAGAAACCGTCTGGCCTTTTCAGTTCTTAACTGAACCAAAACGAACGGCATGGTGTATTATAACAAATCACGACTTTTTATTAGCATTCCCGAAAAGAGGTCGGCATTTCTGGAAAATGAAGCAGATTTTATCTCGCCTGCCTTGATTCCCGACAAACAGTAACCATATTCTTTGCAAAGTCATAGAGTTAACTCAAGCAATATTCATAAGATTACTTAACAGGTTTCCTTCAATTACGAAGTAAGCCTCCGGCCCGGAGAGTTGAATGATAACCACGGTTACCCGCCGCTTACTGGCACTGCTTTTAGCCAGCAGTCTTACAATCGGCACAGCACTGGCTGAAGTCCCTGATGCAATCGGAACTCTGGCACCAACAGAATCTCAGCAAAAAGCCGCTCAGGATATCGTTGAACGCCTGAACTATGGTCATTACCGGGAAGTGGAGCTTAACGATCAGCTATCTAAAGAGATCTACCTGCACTTTTTGGAAGAGCTGGATGGAAACAAAGCTTATTTCACTCAGGCAGAAATCAATAACTTTAATAAATACCAGAATCGTCTTGATGATGACCTGAAAGAAGGCAACCTGACCGCCGCCTTTGAGATCTACAACCTATATCAGAATAAGGTTGAGTCCCGTATTCAAAGCCAGCTAAAACAACTGGATACGTTTTCGGACGACTACGCCTTTCAGCGGCACGATGCCCTGATGATTGACCGGGAAGACTTTGCCTGGGCAGCGGATGAGAAAGAACTAGATCAACTATGGAGCAAGCGCCTTGAAAACAGCCTGCTCAGCCTTAAGCTATCCGGTAAAGACCTTCCTGATGCAAAGAAGACGCTGAAACGCCGCCTTGAGAACCAATTGAAACGTATCACTCAAACCCGCAGTGAAGACGTCTTTCAGATCTATATGAATGCTTATACGCAGCTGTATGATCCTCATACTCAATATCAGTCTCCCCGCAGCTCTGAAACCTTTAATATTCGGATGAAACTTTCCCTGGAAGGTATTGGAGCTCTATTACAAACAGAAGATGAGTTCACCAAAGTCGTTAGCCTGGTTCCCGGGGGCCCTGCGGCAAAAGCCGGTGAACTGAAGCCTGCAGATAAAATAATCGGTGTCGGACAGGATGGTGAAGACATTGTTGATGTTGTTGGCTGGCGACTGGATGAAGTCGTTGACCTGATTCGAGGCCCTAAAGCCAGCACAGTTCGTTTACAGGTGATTCCTGCCAACGCCACCGACAACAGCCAAACTCAGGTAATATCCATTGTCCGTAATACCGTTAAGCTGGAAGATCAGGCCGCTAAAAAATCCATTGTCACGCTGAATGAGAATGGCGAAGACAAAAAGATCGGCATCATTGATATCCCTGCATTTTATGTGGATTTCGATGCCTGGCGACAAGGCAAAGAAGACTATCGCAGCACAACCCGTGATGTTTTACGCCTGATCAATGAACTGCAGACTGAAGATATTGATGGCCTGGTGATTGATCTGCGTAACAACGGTGGCGGTGCCCTACAGGAGGCCAATTCCCTGGTAGGTCTGTTTATCGAACGCGGCGCGACCGTTCAGGTTCGCAATGCAGAAGGTCGCATTGATATTCTGGGAGACCCGGATAAAAGTGTCGCCTACACCGGCCCGCTGGCAGTTCTGGTTAATCGCCTCAGCGCATCAGCATCAGAGATCTTTGCCGGAGCCATTCAGGATTATCAGCGCGGTCTCGTTATTGGTAGCCAGACGTTCGGGAAAGGCACAGTTCAGTCCGTTACTCCCTTGGATCATGGGCAATTAAAGCTAACCCGGGCCAAGTTCTACCGGATCTCTGGTGAAAGCACTCAACATATGGGCGTTGTTCCTGATATTCAGTACCCAAGCCTTGTGGACACCGAGCAGGTTGGTGAAAGTGCACTGGAATTTGCTCTACCTTGGGATAAGGTTCAGGCCGTGCGTCACAAAGAGTACAGCCCGCTTTCGCTCTGGTTACCACAGCTTAAAGATCGCCATCAGGCCCGGGCGGAGAAAGATCCTGATCTGATGTATCTTGCCGGCCAACAGGCGTTGTTTGAACAGATGCGATCTGTGAAGCAGGTCAGTCTGAATGAGCAGGCCCGCAAAGCTGAAAGTGAGCGTATTGAAGCCCAGCAATTAGCTCTGGAAAATAAACGCCGGGCCGCTAAGGGGCTCAAGCAACTGGAAAAACTAAGCGATATTCCGAACGAGGAAGAAGATCCGAATCAGGATATTGAGCTCGTGGAAAGCGGCCGTATCCTGCTGGATATGATCGAACTTGCCAATACAGCAATGGCAGATACTGACTGATAAAAAAAGGCCCTGCTGACGACCAGCAGGGCCCTTCCTTCTTCTGTCAGCACAGCAGTGCTATAAACCTGTGCTCTTACGTTTCCTACCGGAAACCGATTTCAATCCCTTTCGTACCATTCGATACACGACATCCGTCACCTGACGCTCATCTTCCTCAAGCCGGGCAAGAGCTGTAATCTCAAAATTAGCCCCGAAGAGCCACTCAACCTCATCGGCCTCCACTGAAAACGGAGGCCCTCCAGGCTTACCGTGTTCAAGACTGACCAACAGCATTTCAACAGCAGGAGAGAGCATCTGAGCAAGATGAAAGGCATAGCGGTGTCGCTTTGCTTCAGGCAACGCCACCAAAGAAGCACGATCATAAACGGCTGTGACTGATACCATATGTTGACGGTGCAGATGGAACATATCGCCGCAATAGATCAGATAAGGCCCGGCCTGGTAACTGGAAAGCTGGTCAGCAACCTGAGTATGTACCGGTGACAACCCCTGGGCACTAAAGAAGTCTTTCACCGCTCGCTCGCTCAGCTCCACACCGATAACCTGCCACCCCTGATCTGCAAGCCATACCATATCATTACTCTTGCCACAAAGCGGCACAAAGACGATGCGACGCCCTTTAATAGCTGTCTCAGAAAGGTCATCAGAAGCCCGCAATTTCTCAGGCATCGGATTCCAGTAAGCTGGCAACGCAGGATGCACATCATCCTGATGAAAACCAATTCGCCCCTCTTCCCAACGCTGATGCCAGAATGCTTTATCCATACCTAACCCTACTGTTCAGATCTGTTATGCCAATCATGTACTGGGTTCACGCAAAAATCAGTGCTGTCCCAGATCAACATTTATTGAGTGATTCTGATGAACTATCTAAAGCCTTGATCATACAAGGTCTGCCTCAAATTGACAGGCTATTAATAATGACTGTCGTTTCGGAAAACAAGCCTACAGGCTTCGTTTAGCACGTAAAGCTTTCAGCCAGTACGGCCCTCAGTGAACCAGAGAAGCAGTATCACCCGGGCACATAACACCCCTAGGCTTCCAGCGGTTATACGAGTTTTTCTATACCAGAGCTATGCGCTTGGCTTTTCGGCTCGTATAATGGTGCGTTTTTATCAGCAGCGACAACACCGCTGCACGTCCTTTGTTTCTGTACATAATTTTCCGTCCCAAGAACAAACAGGTGTTTTCCCATGGCTAAAAAGTTATTCATCAAAACCCACGGGTGCCAGATGAATGAGTATGACTCCGCCCGTATGGCCGATCTTCTGGGTGAGAGCCATGAACTGGAGCTTACTGATAACGAAAATGAAGCAGATGTTGTGCTTCTCAACACCTGTTCGATTCGTGAAAAAGCACAGGACAAAGTTTTCCATCAGCTGGGGCGCTGGAAAAAACTGAAAGACAAAAATCCCGACCTTGTGATTGGCGTTGGTGGCTGTGTCGCTAGCCAGGAAGGCGACAACATACGTAAGCGAGCCAACCACGTTGATGTTATTTTTGGCCCTCAGACCCTGCACCGGGTGCCAGAGATGATCGACGCCTCCAAAAAGAACAAGATCTCTGTGGTCGATGTCACCTTCCCTGAGATCGAAAAATTTGATCGCCTGCCAGCACCAAAAGTGGAAGGTGCTTCCGCTTTTGTTTCCATCATGGAAGGCTGTAGTAAATACTGCACCTTCTGTGTGGTGCCTTATACCCGAGGGGAAGAGGTTTCACGGCCGTTTGAAGATGTCATCGCCGAAGTCGTACACCTGGCAGATCAGGGTGTTCGCGAAATCAACTTGCTGGGACAAAATGTCAACGCCTACCGGGGACACAATGAAGAGGGTGAAGAGATTGATCTGGCCGAGCTGATCAGCTTTGTGGCGGCTGTGGAAGGTATTGACCGCATCCGCTTTACCACCTCGCACCCGGTAGAGTTCAGCGATAGCCTGATCGAAGCTTACAAAGATATCCCGGAACTGGTCAGTCATCTGCACCTTCCGGTGCAGAGTGGCTCAGATACAATTCTGGCAGCAATGAAACGAGGCCATACCCGTGACGAATATATCAACAAGATGGAACGTATCCGCGCGAATCGCCCGGAAATCAGTTTCTCATCCGATTTTATTGTTGGCTTCCCGAATGAAACGGATCAGGATTTTGAAGACACCATGAACCTGATCGCTCAGATCGGCTTTGATCACTCCTTTAGTTTTATCTATAGCCCCCGTCCGGGTACACCGGCTTCCGATATGGAAGACAACACGCCGGAAGAAGTGAAAAAGCAACGCCTGAACATACTGCAGGATCGGATCAATCAGCAATCCATGCAGATATCCCGCCGTATGGTCGGCAATATAGAACGTATTCTGGTGACCGGTTTCTCTCTGAGAGACCCCGGTGAACTGCAGGGGCGAACTGAGAATAACCGTGTCGTAAACTTCCGTACCGAAGATCCGATGGAGTTAATCGGTCGCTTTATCGATGTAAAAGTGACAGAGGCCTTCCCCAACTCCCTTCGGGGAGAGCGGGTCGATAACCTGAGCTACTGATCGGCAGCCCATACACGGTATTCTGACCGCTTCAGCGATGGCCCGGCTATACAGGCTTCAGCTGAAGCGAATTCGCTATACTGAACTCTGAACTCACGATGCTTTAAGCTTTTTGTCACACCCCGCAGGCAAGCTGATAAAACAACTAGTCTGAGGGAACACAAGATGCTGGCAACAACAGGTAACGCTTTGAACAGTAACAGCCAAACTCATATCCTGAAGCTCGATTTAGAGCCCAATGACGCCCAGCGACTGGCCAATCTGTGTGGCCTGCATGATGAACATCTGCGTTTGATTGAAAGCCGGATGAATATCATCATCCGCAACCGCAGCAACCAGTTCCAGCTGGCCGGTGAACTGAAACTGGTAAAAGCAGCTGCCAGCCTTCTTGAGACTCTGTATCAGGACACAGAAAAGGAAGAACTAACCCCAGAGTCGATCCATCTTCACCTGCAAAGCTCTGGTATTAGTGAGATGCTGAACTCCAGTCAGCAAAACAGCGAGGGCGCAGCTGATAAGCTGATTACCCTGCGCACCCCCAAAGGCACCATCCAGCCACGCGGGCCAAACCAGCAGAAATATGTACGCACTGTTCTGACCAATGATATTAATTTTGGTGTTGGCCCTGCAGGTACCGGCAAAACTTATCTGGCAGTAGCCTGCGCCGTTGAAGCATTAACCAATGATGAAGTTCGCCGTATCCTGCTGGTACGCCCGGCGGTAGAAGCCGGTGAAAAACTGGGTTTCCTGCCCGGGGATCTATCCCAGAAAGTTGACCCTTACCTGCGTCCTCTGTACGACGCCCTTTATGAGATGCTCGGTTTTGAACAGGTTGCCAAACTGATTGAACGTAATATTATTGAAGTAGCTCCCCTGGCCTATATGCGTGGTCGCACCCTGAACAACGCATTTATTATTCTGGATGAAAGCCAAAATACCACCCGGGAGCAGATGAAAATGTTCCTGACCCGAATCGGCTTTGGCTCCACAGCCGTTATCACAGGTGACGTTACTCAGGTAGACCTGCCTAAAGGTCAGAAATCAGGTCTAATACATGTTCTGGATGTTCTCGATGGCGTTGACGGAGTCGGCGTGACCCGTTTTGATTCCAAAGATGTGGTGCGCCACCCGATGGTTCAGCGCATCGTTGAAGCCTATGATAAGCATGAAGCTGAGGCTGAAATCAGAGAACAACAAGCTCGTCTGGCCCGGGAAGTTGCGCGTAAAGAAGCGCTAAGAGAAGCGCTGTCTGAGGCCCATGAAACTCCGGAAACCCCAAGCACCACCGATAAGTAGTGAAGATCCAATGACTCAGGCACTGATTGACCTGCAGATTGCATGTGATAACAATAACCTGCCCAATGAGACAGATCTGGCACGCTGGGTTCAGATTGTTCTGGATGCTCATGAAGACACAGGGAACGAGGTCACCATTCGCGTGGTGACACCGGAAGAGAGTCAGCAGCTCAACCACCAATACAGAGGAAAAGAGAAGCCGACGAATGTCTTATCTTTTCCTTTTGAATCACCACCCGATCTTGCATTACCCTTACTGGGTGATCTGATCGTCTGTGCCGATGTTGTCGCACAGGAAGCGGTCGAACAACACAAAGCCCTGCAAGACCACTGGGCTCATATGATCATCCATGGATGCCTCCATCTGTTAGGCTATGATCATATTGCAGACGAGGAAGCCGAAGAGATGGAATCTCTTGAGATAGAACTTCTGGCAAGCCTCAATATAAAAGATCCCTATTATCTGGACTAAACCATCCGCTTAGGACAGAAAACAGGGCACAAAGGAAACACACCGATGAGCGAAGACCGATCGAGCAACGGTCAGGGCCAACGATCCTGGCTTCAGAATTTTATGACATCCCTGACCGGCGAACCTAAGACACGCCGTGAGCTTCTGGAGTTTATCCGGGACGCAGAACAGCGTCTGCAGCTTGATGCTGAAGCGATGAACATTATCGAAGGCGCACTGCAAATCAATGAGATGCAGGTTCGGGACATCATGATACCTCGTTCGCAGATGGTTGCTGTTAAAGACGGTCAGCAACCGGAAGACTTTCTTTCTCTGATTATCGAATCAGCCCACTCCCGATTCCCTGTCATCGGGGAAAATCCGGACGAGGTGGTTGGCATACTGTTAGCAAAAGACATGCTACCCCTGATTCTTCAGAAAAACGCTCCTCCATTCAATATTCGCGACATTATGCGTCCGGCCACCTTCATCCCGGAGTCCAAGCGTCTCAACAGCCTGTTAAGTGAGTTCCGTGTTAAGCGCAACCATATGGCAATTGTCGTTGACGAATACGGTGGCGTTGCAGGTCTGGTAACAATCGAAGATGTTCTGGAGCAGATCGTCGGCGATATTGAGGATGAACACGATATCGAAGAAGACGACATGGATATCCGGGTTATCAGCGATGGCCAGTTTATCGTTAAAGCTCTCACTCCTATTGACGACTTTAACGAAAATTTTGGTACCCACTTCAGTGATGACGAGTTTGACACTATTGGTGGTATCGTTATGCAGCGTTTTGGCCACCTGCCGAACCGCAATGAAACCACCATGCTTGAAGGTCTGGAGTTTAAAGTCCTGAATGCTGACAATCGCAGAATCCGCCTGCTACAGGTAAAAACTCATTCGGGCTGAACTTAAGGCCACATTATCATCTGATCAATACCGATGCCCCATTGCATCGGTATTTTTTTACCTGCCTCTTAGACTTGGCTTTTTTCGCTGATTTAATGGTTAGGAAATCTACATGTTTTCAGCGGGATAGCCTTTTGATAGGCTGCTGCATACGAAAAATTGACGGGTTTTTGCAAGCATGGCACTGACAGGCGTATTTAAGAATCTATCGAACCGGCAGGGGCTTCACCGCTATCTGCTTGCAACACTCGCGGGCTGGCTGTTTCCTCTCTCTTTTGCTCCTCATAATTACTGGTTAGTTACTCCTCTGGCCGTCGCCCTACTGTTGACCGCCATGAAAGCAGGCCGAACGGCGACAGAGTTAAATGGCAAATTCAAAGCCAACTTTACCTTGGGCTGGTTCTTTGGCCTGGGTTTCTTTGGTAACGGTGTTTCATGGATTTACATCAGTATCCATGACTACGGATATACCGGAGTTCCGTTAGCTTTGATTCTGACCACTATCTTTGTTATGGCCTTATCTCTGCTTCCGGCTCTACAGTGCGGCCTGTATCAACGCTTCTTTTCTTACGTTTCACCGGTCTGGAGCTTCCCCGCACTTTGGGTGCTATTTGAGTGGCTCAGAAGCTGGCTACTAACCGGTTTTCCCTGGTTATACCTGGGCACAGGACTGGTAGACTCCAGCATCTCAGGCTGGCTGCCTGTCGGAGGGGTTTATCTCGGAAGTTTTCTTCTGGTGATGACTGGCAGTCTGCTTTTTCAGCTGAGCCAGAAAAAACTACGGTTACGAACATTTACTGCCTGGTTGATCTTTATCTTTGCCGGAGGCCACCTGCTCAATAATATTCAGTGGACCTTACCCTCAACAAAAGGAAGCGTAGAGGTCGCCCTGGTACAAGGTAATATTGACCAGAACGAAAAGTGGCAGCGGCAATATCGGCAGAAATTCCTGCAACTCTATTACGATCTGACACTGGATGTTCAAAACAGCGGCCTGGTGATATGGCCCGAAACCGCAGTTCCTTTGCTATACCGCAACTCAGGTGCCTACTTTGATCAGGTGCTGGCAGATCTGCCTTCAGGTACGGCTCTTATTTCTGGCATTCCTCAGCAAGTAAACCCGGACTCAGGACAGCCGGCACAGTTCTATAACAGCATTATGGTTAAAGGAGCCGGAGAAGGTTTATACCAGAAACAAAAATTAGTCCCCTTCGGCGAATATGTGCCTTTGGAGCACCTGCTGAGAGGTGCTATAAACTTCTTCAATTTACCAATGTCAAACTTTGTAGCGGGTCCATCAGGTCAGCCACTGCTTACTGCCAAAAACCTGAAGATTGCGCCGTTTATCTGCTATGAGGTTGTGTACCCTGAGTTTGTCCGTCAACAGGCACAAGGCAGTGACCTGCTGATCACCATTTCAAACGACAGCTGGTTTGGTCATTCCGTAGGCCCACTGCAACATCTTCAGATGGCCCAGGCAAGAGCAGCCGAAAATGGTCGTTATATGCTACGCAGTACCAATAACGGTATTACCGCTATTATTGATTCTAAAGGGCATATCCTTGCCAGTGCACCTCAGTTTGAGCAGGCTATTGTGCGGGGTGAAGTTTATAGCATGACAGGGCAAACTCCTTTTGCTCAGACAGGAAGCCAGCCTCTTCTGGTTTTCTGCGGGTTAATTCTGTTGCTACAGCTACTACAAAGCCGAAAGCAGGAGCGTACTATTCATCTCTTTCATTAGGTGAAAATTAATCAGCCTAAAGCCAATTGCAAGAACAGCTAAAGCAACCTAGCTTCAGCTGTTCTTCATTATCCGTCTCTTTTGATATCCTCAGGCTTATTTACCAATGGCCTGATTATCGACCACCGGTCAAAAATGTCGTCACTTTCTCAACTCGCGACAAAGGTAAACCTTCTGCCTGAGACTCCACAACAAACCTGATCTCCTGGGTTAGCCCTTCAGGCTCAGGTGCACATACGCGATAGGCGCGCCAGCCCGCATTGTTATTATCCAGGCTTAACTGCTGATCTCCGTGTAAAATCATCCCTTCCATACCCTGGGCGCTGATCTTAACCTGATCAAAACCTTGCCGGTAGCCTTCAACCTTGATCCGGTAGTGATTACAGATCTGGCTATCCCCCAGCCGGGTAAAGAGGGCACCGCGGTCACGACGCACCTCCAGAAGCAGATCCTTCGTCTGTGCAAAACCAAACGCCACGACAGATAGCGTCAGCAACATAACCACGCCATAACCAACTAATTTAGGCCGAAATCTGCTTTCCGGTTGAACTGTACCCGATAACGCCTCCTCAGATGCAAAACGGATCAGCCCTTTGGGCTTTCCTATTTTCTCCATCACCTGATCACAAGCATCAATACAGGCGCCACAATCAATACAGGCCGCCTGCAGCCCGTCACGGATATCAATACCTGTTGGGCATACCTGCACGCAAATCGTACAGTCTATACAGTCACCGGAACGGTCTTTACCCACCAAAGCCATGCCAGATACCACTTCCTGGGCCTCTGGTTCAAGTACAGCAAAACGCTCAGCATGACGTTTTCCTCCACGTACACGGCGCGGCTCGCCTCGGGCTGCATCATAACTGACCGTTCGGGTGTTTTTATCAAACATAACCCCCTGGAAGCGGGAATATGGGCAGGCATGCAAACAGATCTTTTCCCGAACCAAACCTGCATTCACATAGGTCAGAAGTGCCATGGAGATTAGCCACCCCCAAACCGCCAGAGACAGTTCGAAACTGATAAAACCTGAGAAAAGCTCACGCACAGGCAGAAAATATCCTGTGAATGTCAACGCAGTCAAAAAAGAGAACATCAGCCATAGAAGGTGCTTTGCCAAACGCCGCAGTAACAGCATGCCTCTTAAAGGCTGTGCATCATTTCTCGCCCTTTGGCTCGCCTTGCCTTCCGTTAGCTGTTCAATGCGTATAAACAGCCAGGTCCAGATACTTTGCGGGCAGGCAAAACCACACCAGACACGGCCCCAGCCCACAGCCATAAAGAACAATAGGCAGGCCCCCGCAATCATTAACCCAGCCATAAGAGGTAAGTCGTGCCAGGCCAGCTGACCACCAAACAGATAGATCCGGCGCTCCTCAAAAGAAAACAACAAGAGCGGTCTGCCATTCCATTGCAGCCAGGCTAAAAGAAAGAATGCTGCAATCATCGGCCCACTGATCAGCCGTCTTATATTTTGAAAACGACCTTCTGTCAGGCGTACATGAAATTTATGTGGCCGTTCAATCATCTCCGAGTCTGAGCGGACTCGACTAACAGGAATTTGCTGCATGACATCATCTCAAGTTTATCCAGATGGCAGCAGCATACTCAGGAAGAACAATAAGGGTCAGGCCTAAAAAATTATTTTTTTATAGGTACAGATAGCCACACCTCTTACCACCTAATAAACCTACCCATTAGTGCACATGCAGCATGGGGTTTGCACCGTTTAAGGGCATAAATATAGGCGTTGAGGCTATTTCAATCATCCAAAAAGTAGACATCAATACTTTAGTCGAACCTATGCCATATAACTCATTGATATTAAAGGACTATAAAAATAATGGCACACACAATGCAATATAAGAGGTGTCCAACGCAGGACTTGGTTGTTAGTACTTAGCTTATTATTCAAGGCGTTTGCCTTTTGAATCCGCGTTTATCGACACTGCTTTCAGTGTTGATAAACGCTTTTTTTTGCCTATCGATCTGGGAAATTGAGGTAGGGTATAAAGCGCAAAACAAAGTGACGATATAAAAGAGGCCAACAACTCACTTCAGGTCTGCCTTAAAATGCAGAGCGCAGACTGACCCAGTGCAGCCCCTCTTCCTGATCAATTGAAGGCACATCTTCAGCACTACACCCGAGAACACGGCTCAGGCTTTTCTTAGCGAGATAATCTGTATTATTTTTGTCGCTGATATGCGCCGCTATCACATGCTGTAATTTATCGTGTTGCAATTCCTGTAGCAGAGCCTGAGCCTGCCCATTACTCAGGTGGCCATAAGCACCGCCAACCCGGCGCTTCAGCTTTGGCGGATAAGGTCCTTGCTGCAGCATCTGAGGATCATGATTGGTTTCAAGAATCAGGCCTTCACAGCGAGAATAACACTGGCGTATATGCGGGGTTATGCTACCGAGGTCTGTCAGTACCCCCAGTCGGGTATCACCATCCCCTACCACATACTGAATTGGTTCTTTCGCATCATGAGGGACAGGGACCGGTTCAATCTCAAGATCACCAATCGCGAACTTTTTGTGGCTGCTGATCAAACGCAGGTCTGGCACCTCACCTAAACGCCCGGTCAGATAAGTGCCATGACTACAATATACAGGCACACCGCAAGCACGAGCGACACGGCCCACTCCCCCGATATGATCGCCATGCTCATGAGTGACCAGTACCCCGTCAAGGTCATCAAGGCTTAACCCCAGGCGCTCTAAACGCCCCCGCGTATCTTTCACACCGAAACCACAATCGATCAAAATACGGGTACTTTTTTTTTCAATCAGGGTTGCATTACCCCGGCTACCACTGCCAAGGGAGGCAAAACGCATTGCAGTCACAAGATCATCCGAAGCAAAAACGCCCCGTAACCTAAGGCTCGGGGCGCTGTATAACAGCAAAAAGATTAAACCTGATATCAGGTTCAGTCTGTCTAGTTCAACAGTTTACGAACACTCATCAGAATTTGACGGGCTTCCCGCGGATTAACAGCTTTTCCGTTCTGCTGAACACGTATAGAAACAGGAGATGACCCGCTCAATACCAACTGGTACTGAGATTCAGGGCCGGGCTTACTCGCCCAGCGGGTAAGGAAGCTGCTGCGCTCCTCCTCCGGTATCCAGACAATGGTAAACTCTCGTTTAACAGCATCGGCGTTAAGCAGTTTTTGCTCATCTTCGCTGAACTGCTCCATCAGTAATAGCTCGAGGCCGATCCAGGTACGGTCTGCATCAGTCCCTAATACCAGAACGGGGTCTTCTCCCCCGGCTGCCTGAAGCACAACCGTCTTTTCACGACTGATATTCTGAGCCAATAGCGAGACACTCTGTGATGTTAACTCCTGACTGAAAAACCGGGCATTTATCTGACTCAGCAGCGCTTTTGCAGCACTATCTGTACGTATACCACCCTGTCGGTTCAACAGTTCCAAATCACTGAAACCACCACGAATTCCCTGCCGTAATACCGCCAAAACAGGCTGGGCATTTAGCTGATTATCAGGAACAAAAGTGATACGTCCTGTGGATGGATTCGCGGTTTCAACCCTCCAGTTAAGTTGCTCAAACTGGCTCTGCAGCATCGGCCAGGCAACCGCCGGAGGATTAGAGATTGACAACCACAGGCGGGAATCAATGCCTTCTGTAGCAGTAAACTCCTTCAGTTCAGACGGTGGCAGATCTTCATCGACAACAGGCATAGCGTCCGGACGAGGAACAGTAAACTCGTCATCAAGCTGCTCCTGGTCCGTAATATCCGGCAAAGGCATCGCTTGCTTAAGCTCACGTGCACCCGCAGTATCTGGCAGAGATACTGCCGGGTACTCTTTTGCGTCCGCATAGTCTGTTTTACGATCATAGTAATAGCCGGAGGAACTACAGCCAGCTAACAGAAAGCCGGTTAGCACAAGGCCACCGGCTGTCAGTTTGTTCAAGTCCTTTCTGGACATTGTGACTTCCCGATCAGTTATCCGATAATTCCGGCGTGTTGCAGAGCTTCACGAACGGTTGCATGGTACTGGTCGGAAAGAACAGTCAGCGGTAGACGAATACCGGTTTCCATCATTCCCATTTCAGCAACAGCCCACTTAACCGGAATAGGGTTTGATTCAACAAAGAGCGCACGATGCAGTGGCATCAGGCGAGTATTGATCTGGTGCGCAGTAGAAGCATCGCCATTCAAAGCCGCAGCACAAAGCTCTGACATCTGACGCGGCGCAACGTTCGCGGTAACCGAAATATTGCCATCGCCACCCTGCAGAATAAAATCGGCAGCGGTCAGATCATCGCCGGAAAATAACAGGAAGCCTGAGCCGTTAAGACGATCCATCAACTCTTTACCGCGCTCTACATCACCGGTAGCGTCTTTAAGGGCCACAATATTTTCAAGCTTACTCAGACGAATAACCGTTTCATTATGCAGGTCAACAGCGGTTCGGCCCGGCACATTATAAAGAATCACCGGCAGGTCACTGGCCTCAGCTACAGCTTTAAAGTGCTGGAACAAACCTTCCTGAGTTGGCTTGTTGTAGTATGGGGTAACGGACAGGCAATAATCGGCACCAACTTTCTTAGCGAATTTACTCAGTTCTACCGCTTCTGCCGTGTTATTTGCGCCGGTACCGGCAATAACAGGTATGCGACCATTAACCTGCTCAACCACCTTTCGGATGACGTCAAAGTGCTCTTCAAATGACATCGTGGTGGGTTCACCTGTGGTACCCGCTGCAACAATTGCATCGGTACCGTTTTCCAGATGGAACTCAACCAGACGATGCAGTGCTTCCCAATCGATAGCTCCCGAGGTAGTCATTGGGGTTACCAATGCAACAATACTGCCTTTGATCATCTGTTGTCTCCGAAAAAAACGCGAAAAAAGCGAAAGCCCAATGGTACTTTTGCCCCAGCCTGAACACAAGCACTCGCTTGGGGATATACGCGAATTCAACAGCAATCACTACGCACACTATTTACCAGAGGATCAGGCCACAAGCCAACCATAGATACAACAAAGACAGATAACAGGGTTTGGGACACCGGCCTTAGAGGTTACTTAACTGTCACGCAGCATAAGCAGCCGTATGCGATTTCTGGGAGAACGGCATAAAGCGTACTTGTGCTGTGCTGAAATCATGGTCAGTATCCAGTATCAGCGCATCCGCTGCAGCCCGTTGAATCAGCAAAGTACCATCCGCCGCTAAACGTGCCGGAGCCAGTACAACACGATAATCCTGCTCGCTGCCATTACTCAGCATAAAGAGTGCATCATCATCTTTAACCTGATGACTGACACGCACATCACCATTAACGCTTTCACGCACAGTATGAATCTCATCACGGGCGCACTGAACCGATGGCCCGCCATCAAACAGATCTACGTAACCGGCAAACTGGAACCCCTCTTTTTTCAGCATATGCAGCGCAGGGGCAGAAGAGTCATTAGGTTTTCCGATCACGTCACGGGCCTCCTGAGGCAGCAGGTCGATATAGATCGGATATTTTGGCATAAGATCAGAGATAAACTGGGTGCCTTTAAGGGCCACGGTATTGACCGCTTCCTGAAAATCAATACCAAAAAACTGGCGCCCCAGATTCTCCCACAGAGGTGAATTACCATCTTCATCCAGCCAGCCACGCAGTTCAGCCATAACTGTATCGCTAAAGCGCTCAGGAAAATCAGCCATCGCCAGAAAACGAGCACGGGATAAAAACTGGCCCATACCCGGCTTACGATATTCAGGGGAAACAAACAGTGAACCCACTTCAGTGGCGCCGGTATAGTCATTCACCATGCTCAATACTCGAGCCTGACGAGTTACAGACAGATCATTACAGCTGCTGACCAGTGTGGATATTTTGTAAGAATAGAAGGGACGATCCAGGCCGATACCGGTATAGATAGCCGTTGAACCGATCACATGACCAAATTCCGGGTCTTCCAGCACCATAAAGTAGGTGCTCATCGGGTCTTTTTTACCCTGGTCAGAAAAAGCGCGCTCGGTGGCTTCAATCTTTTTCAGCCAAGCTTCACGATCTGCTGGCATAGAGGTCATTCCCCGTCCTACAGTTTTGGACAGCGCCATCAGATCTTCAAGATCTGTCATTTGGCATGGACGAATAATTAACATAAGCCTACCTTTCCCCTCTCAGGCCTGCTGTCCGGTAAAGCAGACCCGGCAACAGTACTTCTTAATCTATTGTTATATGCAGGCACCTCAATAAAAAAGAGCTGCTTCTATGATCCTAATTTTAGTTTCGAAGTGACAAAATGAGTTGTTTGATTTCGGGGAAAAAGTGCAGATATTGCAAAATATCTTCCTGAGCACAAAATAAAATTCGGTACCATTAAAAATGCTTGCGTCGTTTGCAGCAGAAACGCAAACTACGCAATCACCGCTACAGCGCTGATTTTACGAGACTTAAAGTATGTAGCTGGTAAGCAAAAAAACCGTAATAGCCATTAAAAGAATCTATAAAATGCAACTGGATAAGATAAGCCGAAATATTCTTTCGACCTTGCAAAAAGAAGCCAGAATTACCAACCAGGAACTGGCCGAGCGCGTGGGATTATCACCCAGCTCCTGCCTCAACCGAGTCAGAAAGCTGGAAGAAGCCGGACTGATCGGCCCTTATCTGAGCACCATCAATCTGCCAAAAATCTGCCGGAGTGTAGAGGTCATTGTCACCGTCAGTCTGAAAGACCAAAGCACAGAGGCGTTCAGAACATTTCAGACCGCAGCCCAAAGCCATCCGGAAGTGGTGGAGTGTTATACCGTCAGTGGCAGCTTTGATTTTTTTCTACGCATCATCGCACCGGATATGATGCGTTATAACGAAATTAACGATCAGCTGTTAGATGTATTACCTGGCATGGTGAACCTCAGCAGCCATGTGGTCTTAACAACGGTTAAACCTTTCCGGGGGTATCCACTGAATGCCCTGATGGATGAAAATTGCTAGCTATTGATTTCAGGAAAGTCACCCGTAAGCTTAAAAACCGGCAGAGACATAATCTGCGAACACTTTAAAACAGATAATATATGGGAACCTCCATGACGGAACCTGAACAACCAATGACCGAGCACCTGTTGATCGAAGACCTTATTGAAGGCACTGGCACTGAAGTAAAAAAAGGCGGAGCCTTGGTGACGGCGCACTATCGCGGCTGGCTGGAAGACGGCACCGAGTTTGATAACTCCTACGACAAAGACCAGCCGTTCCAGGTGGTACTCAGCCGTAAGAAAGTGATCGCCGCCTGGGTAGAAGGCTTAAAAGGTATGAAAGTCGGCGGCAAGCGCAAACTAAAAGTCCCCGCAGCATTAGGCTACGGTGAACGCGGCTTCGGTGACAAGATTCCACCTAACAGCAATCTGATTTTTGAGATTGAACTGCTGGAAGCGCTGAATCGGGAGTAATGCGCAGAAAAACGGGAAGAGACTGACGCAACGACTCTAAAGCCGCTTCGAGGCTCGTTGATAGACTTCGTCTTTTTCCCGTTTTCCAATCGCAACAACAAAGACTGTCACCGTATCATCGATAACCTGATAAATAAGGCGATAACCCGAAGCACGCCATTTGATTTTATAACAATGATCCAACTCCCGAAGCTGGTTAGCAGCAACATGGGGGTTTTCGAGTACCTCTGCTAACTTCTTCTTAAACTGTTGGCGAACACTATCACCTAACTTGTGCCACTCCTTTAGCGCCCGACGATCAAAGTCGAGGTTATAAGTCATCCAGACTGACCCTCACAGGTTGTGGATTCTTCAGGCGTTCGCGCACTTCGTTCAGAATCTGCTCATCCTCATCGGTGACCAGTGCTTTTTTAAATGGCAAGCGACCGGTTTCCGCGACATATTCCAAAGTTTGCCGTAATAATTCTGAAGGGGTGACACCCAGCTCTTGTAGCACCTGATAGGAGCGCTCTTTAAGTTCATCATCAACACGGAACGTGACGTTGCCCATATCTCAAATCCTCATGCATTACCAATGTAATGACAATTGTAGTGCAAACTGTTTATTGCAACCACAAAAAGCCCCGGCCTTTTCAGGTCGGGGCAAGAGCGTTTGCAATGAATCTTCGTAGGGCAAATCAGAGGTCAATCAAGCCCGCTGGAACGGGTACACAGAACCTAACTGCAGGATCTGAGTCAGCTCATCCAGTGCGGTACGGGATTCGATCAGCAGCTGAGGATCTGCCAGATCGGCGTCCACAATGCGGTCACGGTAGTGATGCTCGACCCAGTTGTTCAGCGTAGCGAACAGCTCATCACTCATGCGGGTTTCCGGATTAAAGGCCGCCAGTTCCGCTTCGTTCATCGCCACACGCAGACGTAAGCAAGCGGGGCCGCCGCCGTTGCTCATACTCTGTTTCAGATCGAACACTTTGAGTTCATCGATCGGGCTGTTGCCATTGACCAGCTCAGACAGATAACCCCAAACCCGTTCGTTGTTTTTACACTCCTCCGGTATCACCAGCAGGGTGCGGCCATCCGGCAGGCTCAGGAGTTGGCTGTTAAACAGATAGCTCTGTACTGCATCGTCAACCGAGACACGATTCGCGGGAACTTCCACAACCTGGAAGCGGCCACCCATGGCATCGGTCAGTTGTTGCTTAACCGCCGCCTGATCCAGAAACGCCTGTTCATGGCAGAAGAGCGTATCCCGGTTGCCCACCGCGATCACATCGTTGTGGAAAACTCCGGCATCAATCACATCCGGATGTTGCTGTGCATAAACCACATGACGATCACTCAGACCGTGCAGGCAGGCCACCGCCTGAGAGGCTTCCAGTGTATGACGCGCCGGGTATTTTTTGGGTTCTGGATAACGGCTGTCGAAAGCACTACGACCGAAAACAAAAAACTCAACCCCCTGCTCGCCATACCCGTGGCAGAAACGGGTATGGTTCGCTGCGCCCTCATCACCGAAGTGCTCCACACCCGGCAGCGCCGGATGGTGGGCAAAGTGGTTTTCATCAGCAAAGGTCGCCTGCAGAATGCGACCGGTGGTTTCATGTTCAATCGAACGGTGAAACTTGTTGGTCAGGTTCGCCGGTGTGAAATGCACCTTGCCATCCGCAGTATCAGCACTTGGAGATACCGTAGCGGCATTCGCCGTCCACATGCTGGATGCGGAGCAGCAAGCGGCCAGAATACGTGGCGCTTCTTTTGCGGCCTGCGCCAGCACGTCGGCATCAGAACCGGTAAAGCCCAGACGGCGCAGGGTAAACAAATCAGGACGCTCCTGGGGCGCCAGCACCCCCTGAACCATGCCCATATCGTGCAGGGCTTTCATTTTGGCTAAGCCCTGCAGCGCTGCCAGTTTCGGATTAGAGGCATTAGCACCATTGTTCTCTGATGCGACGTTACCGAAGGACAAGCCGCTATAGTTGTGCGTTGGCCCCACCAGACCATCAAAATTTGCTTCAAACGCTTTCATATCAGTTCTTCATCCGTCTGTTAGGCATCAAGGTTCAGACCAGGAGACAGCGTCTCCGGCAATACCAGCTGGTCTGCTTCCATACCCGCTACCGGATAAGAGCAGTAGTCCGCGGCGTAGTAAGCACTTGCGCGGTGATTACCACTGGCACCCACACCACCAAACGGAGCGGCACTGGACGCACCCGTCAGCTGCTTGTTCCAGTTCACGATGCCCGCACGGATGCGGTCGTAGAAGTAGTTAAAGCGCGCTTCACTGTCACTGAACAGTCCCGCAGACAAACCGTATTGGGTGTTATTGGCCTGACGGATCGCCTCATCAAAATCGCTGAAACGGATCACCTGTAGCAGCGGGCCAAAGTACTCCTCATCAGGTAACGTATCGGCCTCAACCAAGGCGGTCACATCGATCAGACCCGGTGAAAGAAAACCGGTACCCGGCTTCAGTTTCTCCAGTTTCACCAGAGGTCTTGCCCCCAGGGACAATAGGTTCTGTTGTGCAGCGACCATACCATCAGCGGCGGCTTCAGAGATCAGACTGCCCATGAAAGGCGCGTCTTCATCAAACTGACCGCCCACTTTGATCTGGCTAACCGCTTTCTGCAGCTGAGCAATAAACTGATCGCCCCACTCACCAACAGGTACAAACAGGCGACGGGCACAAGTGCAGCGCTGACCACTGGTGATGTACGCAGACTGAATCGTCTCGTGTACCGCCGCTTTCATATCAGCCACTTCGTCGATGATCAGCGGGTTGTTACCACCCATCTCCAGTGCCAGAATCTTGCCCGGATGTCCGGCGAACTGCTCGTGCAGGATATGGCCTGTGCGGGAGCTACCGGTAAAGAAGAGACCATCAATATCATTGTGACCCGCCAGTGCGACACCGGTATCTTTCTGCCCCTGCAGCAGGTTAAGAACCCCCGCTGGCAGACCGGCTTTCTCCCACAGTTGCACCATAAATTCCGCAACGTGCGGCGTCAGTTCACTTGGCTTTAACAGCACGGTATTACCCGCCAGCAGTGACGGTACGATATGACCGTTTGGCAGGTGACCGGGGAAGTTGTAGGGGCCGAATACTGCAACTACACCGTGTGGCTTGTGACGCAGAACAGCACGGGCACCAGCTACCTCACTCACACGGCTACCGGTACGTTCGTTATAAGCGTTTACCGAGATCGCGATTTTGCCGATCATGGCGCCTACTTCAGTACGGGTTTCCCAGATCGGTTTACCGGTTTCCGTGGCGATAATCGTCGCCATCTCTTCTTTGTTATCCCCCAGCAGCTCAGCAAAGCGACGCGCAATCGCTTCACGGTCAGCAAAAGATGTCATCGCCCAATCGACAGATGCCGCACGCGCGGCTTCGATTGCAGTATTAACCTGAGCTGCGGAGGCTTCTCTGCCCTGCCAAACCACTTCGCCGGTGGCAGGATTCAGTGAGGTAAATTCAGAGCCTTCACCCGTCTGCCATGCGCCATTGATAAAACATTGGCCAGTATTGCTACTTGAAGTACTTGCAGTCATTTTAGAATCTCCTTCCAGACGCCATAGGTACGATGCGTACCGTGGTGCCTTCTGTAATCTGAAGTGCGTCGGCTACAGCTTTTGGCAGGCCGACAACATGGTTGCCCAAAACATCCACCGCCGTCATACAGCAGCGGAAGCTGGCAAAGTCAGTGGTACTGACCAGATAAAGTTCGCCTTCCGGCTGATGTTCTGTTTTCTCATCAACCACATGGGCCTTAACGTAGCGGCTTTCCTGTACAGCACGCAGATCATTGGTGCGCGAAACCAGCGTCGGGCCGCCATCAAAAATATCCACATAACCGGTGTAGCGCATACCTTCTGCTTCCAGCAGTTTTCGGGCAGGGGTTGTCGCTTCATGGGTTTTACCGATCGCTTCCTGGGCATCCTTTGGCAGCAGGTTGGTGTAGATGGTGTTCTTCGGCATCAGCTCAGCAATAAACACCTTATCCATAGAAGACAGGGTGTCCGCTTCAGCAAAGTCCAGAGAGAAGAAGTGACGACCCAGACCTTCCCAAAATGGAGACACACCCTTGTCATCGGAGTAACCACGCATCTCTGCTATCAGGTATTCATTAAAGCGCTGGGGAAACTCCGCCAAAAACATAAAGCGGGATTTCGACAGTAAAGCACCGTTCTTGCTGTGGCGCGCTTCCGGACTCAGAAACAGGGTGCACAGCTCTGAATAACCGGTGTGATCATTAGAGATGGTCAGGGTATGAATCTGGTTATAAACATTCAGCTCACGGGAAGCATGCACCAGGGTTCCCACGCGATAGTTATACCAGGGCTCGTTCAACCCCACGGCAGCTTCGATACCACAAATGCCCACCACATCACCTGTGTCTGTCTCCTCCATTACAAACAGATAGAGCGCTTCATCGGGCAAACTACTGGGCTTAAATGCCTCCAGTGCAGCCTCAATTTTTCCAGCAACCTGCCCATCGTTATCCTGCAGAGAGGTAAAACCCGGGCCGGTTTTGCGAGCAAGTTCTCGCAGGGCTGTATAGTCATCAGCCTGAATTGGACGAACCACCATCATGGCGGATTGCTCCTCAAAATCTCAGAAAGGTTGTTTGCCAGTTATGGAGTACTGACGTTTGTTATCATTTTCAGCTTCCTGCCTGAACGCTTCCGTGACCTTCAGTCTGGTGCAGATATATTGCAATTCGCACCGATCAGGCTCTGCTTTACAGCCAAAGCAAGCGAGCACTGTCCCCGGACGCCAGCTGGAGTGCCTCAGCCTGGGCTTCACTCAGCATCGGCTGCTCCGGATTAATCGATGCCATAATGCAGCGATAATTATTCAGTTGATTGTTGCTGACCAGGGCCAGAGAATGATTGCTATCGCCATCTCCGACACCAACCACCACAGGCATACAGCGACTTTGGCTAACAGAGCGAACATATTCGGTTCGGGCTTCTAACGTTGGGCCTGCATCAAAAATATCCACATAGCGGCGATACTCGAACCCCTCTTCTTCCAGCAGCTTCTGCACATCACGCATATCCGCACGGGCTTTCCCCAGAACTGCCTGAGCATCAGGGCTCAGCATAGGAACATACACCGGATAATGCGGCATCAGATCGGCGATAAAACCTTTGGAGTTAATGCCGGTGAGATAATTAGCTTTGTTGAAATCCATATTAAAGAAATGACGGCCCAGACATTCCCAGAACGGTGACTGATTTTTCTCATCCGCCACGCCTTGTAATTCGACAATCAGCCGGGGAGAAAAGCGCTCAGGGTGAGCCGCGATAAACAGCATACGGGCACGGGAAAGCAGATGAATATTCTCAGGCTGACGATACGCCTTACCTAAAAGCTGATCATCCATAAACAGGGTATACAGCCGGGAGGCACCGGTATAATCCTGGCAGAGATGCAGCGCCGGCACCCGGTTATGAATCTGTAGCTCACTGGAGGCATGAACCACATCGTCGATACGGTAGCTATAGAAGGGCGAGGTAATACCCACCGCCGCTTCAATACCGGAAACGCCGACGACTTCACTGGTCTCGGTATCTTCCAGCACAAAGTGATAGCTCTCACCCGCCGGACGCTCAACCTCTTTACGCAACGATTGCTGGGTATTGCTGATCAGCTGACTCAGATGATCACGGTTATCCGGCAGCGTGGTCATGCGGCCACCGGAGATCACCGCAAGACGTTCAAGTCCCGCCAGATCATGAAACGCTAAAGGACGCAGTACCAGCATCAACCTTTCTCCTTCTGAACACCCAGCCAGCTCAGATCATCTGAGGTGGCCAGTTTCATCAGCATCAACGCACTCAGCTTAGCCCGTTTGGTAAAGCTGGAGACTTTGACATACTCATCAGCGGAGTGAATCTTGCCACCCTGAACCCCCAAGGTGTCAATATTAGGAATACCCGCTGCCGCCAGGTTGTTGCCATCACAGCAACCTCCGGTAGGCAGCCACTGGATCTGCATACCCAGGTCAGCCCCGCAATCTTTCGCCAGTCGGAACAGCCTTTCGTTAGCAGGCGTCAGCACCTTAGGTTTACGGGTAAAGCCACCGTGCAGCTCAATCAGAATACCTTCACGGGCATGAATATTAGCAACAATCTCCGCCAGCCGATTCTGACACCAGCGCTCATCCTCTGGTTGTTCCAGTCGGATATTGAATTTGGACACACACAGATCCGGCACGATATTGACCGCACCGCCACCCTCGATAAAACCAGGGTTGATCGTCACACCATCACGCTGACCGTTCAGGTCATCCAGCATGACGATAAAGTCCGACATAGCACGAATCGCATTACGCCCCAAATGATGTTCACGCCCCGCATGGGCCGCACGGCCACGAATCACAACACTGAAGTTACCGCTGCCTTTACGCTCACCGGCCAAATTGCCATCGGGGAAACTTGGCTCGTAGATCAAACCTAAATTAACGCGCTGTGCCGCTTCGGCAATCAAAGGGGCAGACGCGGCGGAGCCGATCTCTTCATCGGAGTTAAACAGGATCTCCCAACCGATACGTTCAGCAAACGGACTGCGCTCCAAGGCCTGAATTGCCGTCAACATCACCATCAGACCGCCTTTAAGATCAGCAACACCAGGGCCGTTCAGCGTATCGTCATCCAGCCAAGTGATGGTCTGGAAGTGGTGATCAATGGCAAATACGGTATCCATATGGCCACAGAAAAAAATCTGCAGCGGCGCTTCCGGGCGCTTACGAATACGGATCGCATCCCCCAAAGGAAACTCTTCAACAACACCGCTATTGTTGACGCTTTGGAAGGGCGCAACCTTGATACGCTCAACCTCGCCACCTAAAGGCTCGCAAATGCGGATCAGCTCATTGCCCACACGGTTTACACCGCCGGCATTCAGGCTGCCTGAGTTGATTTCAGAAAGGGCAATGGTATTGGCCAGCATGGTGTCATGTTGTGAATCGATCCACTCAAGCCATGGGGTAAAGTCGTTACTCATCTCAAGACATCCTATTTTGCGTTGTCTCCATTATTGTTGAAGCACACAAGAGTTTCTGTCCGGGATGCGACCTTTTTTTTAGATTGGGGACATGGGGAAGGAAAACGAAGGGGAGATAAAGAACGTCTTCTTAAACCTAACGTTCACGGAAACAGCTTGTTCATGAGTCATAAACTTGACAGTCATAACTCTCATGCTAACGTATCTACATAGTAGATACATAAAAGGATATACGTTATGAAAACACAGATTAATAAATGGGGAAACAGCGCAGCTGTACGCATACCGGCCAGCACTCTCGCCGACACAGGGTTATCAATACACAGCAATATCAACATTGAAGCTAAAGAAGGTCGTATTATCATTGAAGCGGCTGAAAACTCCCGGAAAAAACTCAAGCTCCCTTTTTCCGAAGCAGCCCTACTTGAAGGATTGGATGAAAAGACGTCCCATGCTGACGAAATAGCAACACCTTCAGTATCCGAATTAGGTGACGTATGACGGCAGCCTATATCCCGGAACGAAACGATATTATATGGCTGGACTTTGACCCCACCAAGGGCAAAGAAATTGGCAAATATCGGCCTGCACTTGTGCTGTCCTCTAAAGCCTATAACCAGCAAACCGGTTTACTGATCTGCTGCCCGATCAGTACCAGTATTCGTGGAGGCGTAACAGAGGTAACCGTTAACAACCTGGATCAACCCTCCGTCGTCGCAGCCAGTCTGATACAGACGCTATCGTGGAAAGACCGACAAGCTAAACGGATTACTCAGGCGGAGAAAGGCGTACTGGATCAGGTGCTGATTCGCATTATTCCATTGATTGGTGCTGACGAGATGCTGGAACAGTTTATTGAGTGACAACCAACCTGAATACCGCAAATAAATCATCGGCGGCAAAACCATAATACAGCGTTGACAGTTTTTCATAAAAGCAACATCTTATTCACGATTAAAGAATACAGGATTTCTTCGCACCTTCTCGAAGAACTTAAAAATAAGGACATTTCTAATGCGCTGGTACGCTCACTCAGCTCCTGATTTGCCTGAAGATAAATGGCAAACACTCGAATCTCATCTTAAAGACGTAGGCGAGTTGGCCGCAGACAAAGCCCGACATTTTAACGGACAGGATCTCGCTCGTACCGCCGGATTACTGCACGATCTCGGCAAATACACTGAAGAGTTTCAGCAACGTTTAAAAGGCTCCCAAGTCAAAGTCGATCATTCGACGCACGGCGCGCAGCAAGTTCTAAAGCAAGAAACTATCCCCATTTTTTTCCGCTGGTTATTGGCTCACGCTATTGCAGGCCACCACACAGGCCTGGCAGATCGAAAGTTCTCGACCGATGGCCAGAGAACATCTGCGCTCGATGAACGACTCAATACTCAGGCTAAAGGATTGCCGACACTCAGTTCAGATTGGCAAGGCGAGATTGAGCTACCGTCTATCGGATCGATACCATTCAGGTTTTCTGATAATCCTGCGTGGCAGCTCTCTGTTTTGGGCCGAATGCTTTATTCCTGTCTGGTCGATGCAGACTTTCTCGATACCGATGCGTTTTACCGCCGCATTGAAAATCGTCCCGCCCGTGACCTGAACTACCCCTCGATAGATGAGCTGAAAAATCGCTTTGATGCCTACATGGCCCAACCGAAGTTTCAGTCAGAAGGAGGTATTAACCAAACCCGTAAGCAGATTCTGACAACCGTTCGTAAACGGGCTGAATTTGATCCAGGGCTGTTCACACTCAACGTGCCTACTGGCGGAGGTAAGACCCTGTCTTCGCTGGCATTTGCACTGGATCACGCCCAAAAACACAATCTGCGCAGAGTCATTCTGGTGATTCCTTTTACCAGTATCGTCGAGCAAAACGCAGCGGTCTGGCGTGAGGCACTCTCGATCAAGGAAGGTGAAGCTACGCTACTGGAGCACCACAGCGCGTTTAACCTAGATACAGTCAACCGCAAAGACCCATCCAGTAAAGACAAACTGCGCGAAGCGGCTGAAAACTGGGAGCCACCAATTATCGTTACCACCGCCGTACAGTTTTTCGAAAGCCTGTTTGCCAGCCGCTCTTCACGTTGTCGTAAGCTACACAATATCTCTGAATCTGTGGTGATTCTGGACGAAGCCCAAACCCTGCCGACCCAATTACTGCGCCCGTGTGTGGCCATGATCAAGGAGCTGGCGCTCAACTACCGAACCAGTCTGGTGATGTGTACCGCTACCCAGCCTGCGTTGAGACTGGAAGACGGCTTTGAACATGGCTTCGACAAACCACAGGAGCTGGCCCCGCAGCCAGAGCAACTGCACAAGCAACTGGAACGAGTGCGTGTTGAATATATTGGTGAATATACCGATGATGAGCTGGTGGCAGAACTGCTGCAACAACCCCAAGTGCTGTGCATTGTGAATAATCGCCGCCACGCCCGAGCTCTGTTTGAGCAACTTCGTGAGTCAGACGGTGCAGCCCACCTCACCACGCTGATGTGCGCTGCACACCGCTCTGAAAAGTTGGCAGAGATTCGTAAAAGGTTGATAGACGGTGAACCAGTCAGGCTGATTTCAACCTCCCTGATTGAAGCCGGTGTTGATGTCGATTTCCCCGCAGTTTACCGGGCAGAAGCCGGACTGGATTCGATTGCCCAGGCCGCCGGCCGCTGTAATCGTGAAGGGAAACGGCCCCTGAAAGAAAGCCGGGTGTGCGTATTCAAGGCCGATGAACAATGGTCAGTGCCGCCTGAACTCAAGCAATATGCCGACGCCTTCCGCTCGGTCTACCGCAAGCATGCCAACAACTTGTTATCCATTGACGCGATTCGGGATTACTTTCAGGAAGTATACTGGCAGAAAACCGCAGGCACTCAGGATGGACTCGACGCCAAAGCCATTCTCGATTGCGTACAACTGGATGCAACTGACCCTAACGGCCTGGATATTCGCTTTGAGCAAATCGCCAATAAATTCCAGATGATCGAAAGCAATATGCATCCGGTGATTGTGCCGTATGTTGGTGGATCAGAAATTCAAGGCGGATCGATAGAACAATTACTTAATGATCTGGAATATGCCGATCAGGTCGGTGGCATCGCTCGCAAGCTGCAACGCTATCTGGTACAGATTCCTGAGCAAGGTATCAAAGCATTAAGAGCGTATGGAGCCGTCCAGGCGATACAACCGGAAAAATTTGGTGACCAGTTTTTAAGGTTAGAGAACAAGGATCTTTATGATCCGGAGTGTGGGTTGAGCTGGGAAAATCCAGCTTGGATAAATTCTGAATCTACAGTTTTTTAACATGTAGTGAGAAGAAGTTGAAAACGAACTAGTAATGAGATATCTTGTGATCGTCGATGCAAGAGGAATAGCTATGTCCCGCCAAGAAAAACCTGATCCTTGGTTTTTACTTTCATTGAAAATAGGGCGAGGCCCGCAAGCAACTCGAGTGCAGCTACAGGGAGGGACTGCACTTGTATCGACAGTCGTCGCTTTGCTATGTGCATTTGGATATTCGGATTTGGGAGATCTGATCCAACTGTTATTCAAGGCACGTGGATAGAAACTTCTCACTACATGTGATTGAGCCCTCCCTTGGGAGGGCTATTTCAGTTTTCAAAACAGGAGGTTCAATGGCATACGGAATCAAGCTGCTGGTCTGGGGAGAACGAGCCTGTTTTACCCGACCAGAAATGAAAGTAGAACGCGTCAGCTATGATGTGATCACCCCGTCTGCTGCCAGAGGTATTCTGGAGGCGATTCACTGGAAGCCCGCCATTCGCTGGCATATCGACAGGATTCAGGTGCTTAAACCGATTCGCTTTGAATCCATTCGTCGTAATGAGGTTGGCGGCAAGCTATCAGCTGCTACGGTAAAAAAACACATGAAGTCGGGCAACACTTCTGGCCTGGTCAGTTACGTTGATCAGGATCGCCAGCAGCGCGCTGCTACTGTGCTGCGCGATGTCGCTTATGTGATCGAGGCTCATTTCACTCTGACAGCCAGAGCCGACAAGGCTGAAAGCGAAGGTAAACACCTGGATATTTTTAATCGCCGCGCGCGTAAAGGACAGTTCTTTCACGCCCCTTGCCTTGGGGTTCGCGAGTTTCCGGCCAACTTTGAACTGGTTGAAGATGACGCCCAGATCCCTGAACTGGACGAAGCCCTGCACGGGGAAAAAGACCTAGGCTGGATGCTACACGATTTTGATTTTGGCAAGGAAGTGACCCCGCATTACTTCCGCGCCGAGATGAAAAACGGCCTGATCGAAGTGCCACCCTTCAAGGCCGAGGAGATCAAGGCATGATCCTGACGGCACTGAATAATTACTACGATCGACTGACGGAGCAGGGTAACCCCGATATTTCGCCCTACGGCTTCAGCCAGGAAAAAATCAGT
The DNA here is from genome assembly GCA_048268485.1 of Oceanospirillum sp. Lineage (GTDB taxonomy): Bacteria > Pseudomonadota > Gammaproteobacteria > Pseudomonadales > Halomonadaceae > Oceanospirillum. Next base: position 5,008 of record JBLWVL010000001.1, on the reverse strand, counting down.
TACGCACTGGTGATCAGCCCTGAAGGTGAGCTGGTGGATGTGGTGGATCTCAGGGATACCAGCGCTAAAAAACCAAGACCGTCGATGTATCTGGTTCCCCAACCTCCTAAAAGAGCAGTGAATATATCACCCTGCTTTTTGTGGGATAAAACCGGCTATGTGCTGGGGCTTACTACGGGAACCACAGAAAAAGAACTGGCTAGAACAGAAAAAACTTTCGACGCCTTCAAGGCATATCACCATGAATGGATCGGTGAGAACGACGACAAAGGTTTGCAAGCTGTGCTGGCATTTCTGGATAACTGGAATCCACAGCAAGCCCCTCGTAATCCACTGATTAATGATGAGATGCTGGATACCAACCTGGTGTTTCGCCTGGATGGTGAACAAGGCTTCGTTCATGAGCGAGCAGCGGCGAAAGCGATCAGAGCCAAGCAATTAGTCGGGAATCGTGGTGATGAGCAAATGTGCCTGGTGACCGGTAAGTTAGCACCCCCTGTGGCTTTGCATCCATCTATCAAAGGGGTTAATGGAGCCCAGTCTTCTGGTGCTTCTCTGGTCTCTTTCAATCTGGACGCGTTTACGTCGCATGGTAAAAAACAGGGGATGAATGCTCCTGTCTCTGATCGGGCTGCATTTGCCTATGGCACAGCATTGAATCATTTACTGCGGCGCGATGAAAAAAACCGTCAGAGAGTAAACATTGGCGACACTACCGTCGTTTTCTGGGCTGAAGCCGACACCGAAGAGCAAGCACAGGCCAGTGAAAATCTGCTTGCCGGATTATTCTCCGGTTCGCCTGCACCCCGGCAAGACAGCACGAAAACTGAAGTGGACAGCGACAAAGCTGAAACCAGCAAACTCAACAGCGCCTTCGCTCAAATCGCTCAGGGCCGTCCGCTGCAAGAAATCGGCACGGATTTAAAACCGGATACCAAAATCTACGTACTCGGTCTTGCTCCCAATGCAGCCCGTTTATCCGTGCGCTTCTGGGAAACCAATACCCTGGATCAATTTGCCAAACGGCTGGCGCAGCACTATCAGGATATGCTGATGGAGCCTTTGCCGTGGAAAACCGAACCCAGCATCTGGCGCTTAATCAACGAGACCGTGCCGCATCGTAAAGGGGCCAAGCCCAAGCAGGATGATGCCTCACCACAACTGGCGGGCGAACTGGCACGCGCGATTCTCACTGGTCAGCGTTATCCACAAAGCCTGCTTGCCAACCTGATTATGCGCTTTCGCGCTGATGGCGATATCTCCGGCCTGCGCGTTGCACTCTGCAAAGCCGTGCTGGTTCGTAATCTACGAATCAAAAAATCAAATGAATATGACAAGGAGTTATTTATGGGACTGGATCGGACGAATACGTCACCAGGTTATTTGCTTGGACGGCTATTCTGCGTTTTGGAAAGTGCTCAAAAAAATGCAGCAGATAGTGACTTAAATAGCACGATTAAGGATCGTTTTTACGGAAGTGCCTCTTCTACTCCCATGAGCGTATTTCAGTCCCTGCTTCGAAACTCAAGTAACCATCTAAGCAAAATGAAAAAGCAAGAATCGAAACGTGGTTTGGCTTTTTATTTTGAAGCAGAGATGGATGAAATAATTTACAAGCTTAATGGGACAATCGCCAAAAGCTTGCCTCTTGAGGAGCAGGTCAAATTTGCTATTGGCTATCACCATCAGAGATACCATAAGCCCCAAGAGTCCAAGCCTACAGAAACTGAAAACACCACGGAAGGAGACGCCTAATGACCGCCATCAGCAACCGCTACGAATTTGTATTCTTTTTTGACGTGACCAACGGCAACCCCAATGGCGACCCGGACGCAGGCAATATGCCGCGCCTTGACCCAGAGACCAATCAGGGCCTGGTCACCGATGTCTGCCTGAAACGTAAAATCCGTAATTTTGTCGCCTTGGCCAAAGAAGACGAAGCCGGTTACGACATCTACATGCAGGAAAAATCCGTGCTGAATAACCAGCACAAAAAAGCCTATGAAGCATTGGGCATCGAGCCTGTGGCCAAAAAGCTGCCAAAAGAGCAGAAGCAGGCGCAGGAACTGACCCAGTGGATGTGTAAAAACTACTTCGATGTCCGTGCCTTTGGTGCGGTGATGACCACCGAAGTGAACGCCGGACAGGTGCGTGGGCCGATCCAGATCGCCTTCGCCAAATCCGAAGACCCGATAGTACCGCTGGAAATTTCTATCACCCGCATGGCCGTAACCAACGAAAAAGACCTCGAAAAAGAACGCACCATGGGCCGTAAGCATATCGTGCCTTACGGCTTGTATCGGGTTCACGGGTATATCTCCGCCAAGCTGGCCGAGAAAACCGGCTTCTCCGACGATGACTTGCAACTGTTGTGGCAATCCCTGATTAACGCCTTTGAACACGATCGTTCCGCCGCCCGTGGTGAAATGAGTGCTCGCCAGCTCTATGTGTTCAAGCATGATAACGCCATGGGCAATGCACCGGCACACAAGTTGTTTGAGACCATCAGTGTTGAACGTGTGAATGGAGAATCCGGCAGTCCGGCGCAGTCCTTTTCGGATTATCAGATCAAGCTGGATAGCGAGAAGGTGCCGAATGGCGTCAGCGTTGAAGCCCTGATCTAACTCGTCGGTTAGTCAAAGGAGTTTGTGTCATGGACGACAACCAGACCCTCGCCATCTCGGCGATTCAACATTACGCCTACTGCCCGCGCCAGTTCGCCCTGATCCATCTCGAACAGGCGTGGGCCGATAACCGCTTCACCGCCGAAGGTTTGTTGCTGCATCACCGGGTCGACGGCGGTGAACCCGAACAGCGCGGCAATATTCGCTACGAACGCTCTGTATTGATCAATAGCCAGAAGCTGGGCCTGAGCGGAAAAATGGATCTGCTCGAAATCGACAGCAGCCAACAACCGCCACAACTGATTCCGGTGGAATACAAACGCGGCAAACCCAAGGTGCAGGACTGGGACAGACTTCAGTTATGCGCTCAAGCACTCTGCCTGGAAGAGATGCGCAATACCTCGATCACACAAGGCGCGCTCTGGTACTGGGAAACCCGACACAGGGAAGCGGTTGTCCTTAATGATTCGCTACGGCGTAAAACACTGACAGCTATCAGCAATGCTAAAACTATTCTTGCCTCAGGCATCACGCCGGCTCCAACAGACCAGAAGAAACGCTGTCGTGGGTGCTCTCTAGCCGAAGAGTGTCAACCTAATATTCTTCGCAACGACCACTCAAAAATCTATATCCAAGAACTATTCGACATATGAAAAAGCTCCTCAATACGCTGTATATCACCAAACAGGAAACCTATCTGCATAAAGAGCGGGAAACCCTAGTTCTCAAGCAAGGGAATAAAAAATTAGCGCAATTTCCCTCACTGGCATTGGAAGCGGTTCATTGTTTTGGTCGTGTTTCGGTATCCCCCTTTTTGATGGGTTACCTATCAGAGCAGGGTATTGGGCTGAGTTTTTACACCGATTACGGTCGATTCCTAGCAAGGGTGCAAGGACCAGAAAACGGCAACGTACTGCTACGCCGCACCCAGTATCGATGGGCCGATGACAGAGAGAAACCTCTCGCCATCTCTCGGTTGATGATTGCAGCCAAAATTGCCAACTGCCGCAAGACCTTACAACGGGATATCCGGAATCACGGCGAACATCCGGAGCTGAAACAGGCTGTGGCAAAACTGGCTGGCAGCCTGCGTCACGTAAAACAAGCAACCGGCTTAGAAAACCTCATGGGAATGGAAGGCGATGCCGCCAATACTTATTTCAGTACCCTGCAATCGCGCATACGTGCAAAAGGCTTTCGATTTAACGGAAGGATCAGAAGACCTCCCACCGACCCAGTGAATGCTCTACTCTCTTTCGCCTATACCATGATCACACAGGATTGTGTTTCTGCTTTACAAGGTATAGGGCTGGATCCCTATGTTGGCTTTCTACATCAAGACCGCCCCGGAAGACCAGGTTTAGCTCTAGACCTGATCGAAGAGTTTCGGGCTGGTTGGGCCGATCGTTTGGTACTAACACTCATCAATAGGCAACAACTAAAACCCAAGGACTTTGTACAGGAAGCCAGTGGAGCGGTACGACTAAGCGACGAAGGCCGGAAGACATTCCTGATGCACTATCAGGAAAAGAAACGAGAGGAGCTTCTGCACCCCTATCTGAAAGAGAAGATACCCATTGGCTTGCTGCCGCATTGCCAGGCTCTACTGCTGGCCCGACATATCCGTGGAGACATCGCTTTCTATACACCTTGGATTATCAAATAAAGAAGTTACTATGCTAATACTGATCACCTATGATGTAAGTGTTATCACACCGGCAGGCACCAAGCGTCTAAGAAATATCGCAAAAGCCTGCCTTGATTATGGCACTCGAGTGCAAAACTCTGTTTTTGAATGCGAGCTAACTCCAGCGCAGTATGTGACACTAAAAGCGAAACTACTGGACCTTTTTGACCCCACACAGGATAGCCTGCGTTTCTACCACCTCGGTAAAAAGGGCAGAGAAAAAGTTGAGCATCACGGTGCCAAACTCGTTACCGATCCTCATACCAGTGTTTTAATCATCTGAAAATCGCTAACCTCTGGCTCCCATACAATCCCATAAAGGTTAGCGCAGCTATAACCTATTGTTATTATAGGACTTTCTAAAAAGGGTTTGAAATTCCAAACAGTTTCTTTAGACAGGCTAATACCATTAGCGCAAACACAGTTATTTTCCCTTGCTCTTTAACAAGTTACACTTAAACGGTCGCGCCTCACGCAGGCGCGTGGATCGAAACAATGATGCGTTTCCAGATGGCGGATATTACCAGGGTCGCGCCTCACGCAGGCGCGTGGATCGAAACGGCATGGAGATTCGCCAGTCCAAAACTCACATGGCGTCGCGCCTCACGCAGGCGCGTGGATCGAAACTCAACAATAATCGGCCATGCGTCTGCAGGGTTGTGTCGCGCCTCACGCAGGCGCGTGGATCGAAACTCAG